>NZ_KV794391.1:0-3228 GCF_001808725.1 Streptococcus sp. HMSC074F05
ATAGTAGATTTAAAACTTTGCAACAGAACCATATGATTTATGTGATTTAAAATAGCTATATTTGGTAGCTATTTTTTTATAATATCGTTAGGATATTTCAAAAAATAATTCTTCATGCAGTTTTTAGCAGTTTGTTTCTATAGAATCGATTTCAATATCTAAAACTTATATAAAAATCAATAAAGCCGTCTTCGCTCATCCTTTTCTAAAAAACCTCTTAGAAAAAAACAAATCAGGTAACTTTTTTTGTTTTTTATAAAATCTACATCTTATATCAATGAAGTTTTTTTGATTTTCCTAATAGGTCTCCAATTATTTTGCTTTTGTATAATCTTCTGTTTTATCAAACTGAGCTAATATTTCCTTTTTTTGCTTTTCTAATATTTCTTTCTCCTCAGACCATATACTAGTAAAGGATTGTTGAGGTTTGAAAGCAAAAAGAAGAAAATTACTGTAGAACGCAATAAATACGGTTATCAAGTTTATTAAATGGCTGAGAGAGGGAGTTGTAAGCTCTCTCTTTTTTGTCTGCGCGGTTCGCGGACAAATTGCACGTTGGTTCGTGCGAAGGCAAAGACCATTTTTTTGCTGATAATTTTAGCGCAGCTGAAATTATTTTGTTAGCAAAAAATGGGCAAGCAAAAATTGCTTCACGCAATTTTTTCGGTGCGTTGTTCGCGCCGATTTTTTCGAGACCACAAAAGTGGGCCGAAAAACGCAGTGAATTTTTTGGACCATGATGGGGCAAAAAAGGGGTGCAACCCAAGCTCTCCGCAGGAGCGTTTTACCTTTGTACGCCACGCAGTGGTGTCAAAGATGCAAAAACGTTACTCTTTGACAAAGAGTAACAGAAACGCCCCACGAAATCCCGACTTTGGATTATGAATTTTACATCTGTTTTAAATCGACAATATCGACGCAGAATAGCGGTAGCGCTGCGTCTTAGCCCGCTTTTCGGGCTAAATTGAGCGTTTTTAGTTTGTTAATGGTTTTATATACTGACCCACGTTTAAGCCCAATAATGGGCCTATATGTTGTCCATCTTTTATATAAATAATGGACTTATACATGTTCCATGATTTTATCATTTCGTGGTCTACTATATATCCCATTATTCTATATTTTCATGGTCCTATATATAGTCCATTTTCTACTCAAATCATGGACAACTATGTAGACCATTATTTGTATTTTTCATGGACTTATATATAAACCCACGAAATGGACAAAACATGGATCTCTATATCTATCCATATTTTTATTAACTAGATTATTAGCCTAGTTAAATTCTTTGAGTGTTGCGTTTTTTTCTTCTGTTTTGTCTTTTTTTTTAACAAAAAATGGCATACTATGAGTAACTCTCGAAAGGTAGGTTTAAATCATGAATAAAACAATGACATTGTCTTTCAAAACAAACCCAAGTCAAACGAATATCAGACACAACAATCGCGAATTAACAGAAAAAGAATTTAGAAGCGATGCTCATAAGCACATCCAGCGCGAAAAATCGAAATACAATATTCAGATTTTCAAACGTGATATCAAAGATGTTTATCACGAACTATTTGACGACGCACTGAACGCTTATAATGCGAAGCAAAAACGCAAAGATCGCAAGATCGATGATTATTATAAACACGTCCAGAAGTCCAAAAACTTGGACCTACAAAGGGAATTCATTGTTGCAGTCGGTAATAAGGCAGATTGGGAAAGATTGAGTTTTGAAGAAAAACAAGAGGTAGGAGAAGCCCTGGCGCGTTATGTACGCGATTTTAACGAACGGCACGATAATATGACCATTTACAATGCTATCGTCCATCTGGACGAATCTGGGGCCCCTCACGCACACTTTAACGTGGTTCCAACAGCAACTGGATACAAAAATGGGCTTGCTGTGCAACCATCGTTTAGAAAGGCTCTGGAACAGGAAGGCTTCGGCCCATCTGGGAGGGAACAGTTTAAAACGTTTAGAGATGCAGAAGTTCATCGTCTGCATGAATTTGTACATGAAATCGGAATCGACCGAAAAGCTGGGCAAACCAATGATATCAAGGATATGCGCGAATATAAAGACGCGATGGAATATATTGAGAATCGAAAATCAAGTCAGATTGTTAAAATGCAACGTGAGGAACAAGCTCATGAAGAGAAGATGGAAGAGCTAAACGAGCGATTGCGAAAGCAAGAAGAAAAATTTCAAAAGCGAGACGAGGCATTTGAGGCCCGCAAGAGACAGCAAGCTAGAGTGATCAAAGAGATGAACGATGAGCTCGTTAGCAAAGCTGAACAGCTTGACTTGAAGCGAATCGAAGATGATACGGTCGATGCGATGCTGATGATGCAGCTGATCGCAAAAAAACCGATTGATGATAAGCGCAATTATAAAATCGAAGAACGAGGCTTTGGAAAGGAAAAACAACGCTACGTCATGGTCCCAGAGAAAGATTTCGATGATTTGGCCCGGAGGGCAGATAGAGGGCCGTTGGTGAATTTGCTGAACGATTTCAAGGAACATATCCTTGGTTTAGGAATTGTGAAGCGTTTAAGAGCTACTATTGCGAAATTAAAAGAGGAAATGGCTGCTCTACTTAGGGAAAATGATAGCTTGTCTAAAGAATTGACAGCTGTAGTTGAAGACAGAAATAAATACAGGTCTCAGTTGCAGGATCAAGAATATTATCTGACAGAACGAGAACGTGATGAGATTGCTGAGAAGATTATCCAGAGAAAAGATCTTGAGTTGGAAGATGGTGAGAGAACATTTGATAGAGATGATCTCGATCTTAGCAGATAGATAATTCGCTAACTGAAATATATCATCTACACCAAAAGCGGACGGCTTTTAGCCGTCTTTCCATTGGCTTTATAATCTAAATTACAGAATTCATCTAGTGTAAATAGCCATCATCTCCCCTCTAGCTTTATACTCCCTTGTAGGCCAGCTGTGTTGCGTTTAAAACAAAAAGTAAGTCGTAAGATCACAAATGTTGGATTGATTGCTAACAAAGAGGGCGCAAGCCCTCTGGGAGCGAAGCGACCGAGAGCCGAAGGGCTCTAAGGCGAAGCCTCAAAAAATCAAACGAAGGTGTAGATTTGGGGGCGAAACGAAGTGAGACCTTATTTATATATATTTTATATATATGTTTAATAATATATTTAACACCTCAGCAAACCTTAGAGTCCCAAGGGTTTGCGAGTTTTATGGGTGTAGAAATGTCGGTTTATGGG
>NZ_KV794392.1:0-407 GCF_001808725.1 Streptococcus sp. HMSC074F05
TATGAAGTGTTCTTTTCTGAGAAGTTGGATCAATATACAACTCATCTCCATCTTCTGTGTATAGTTGGTTGCCTCTTGTTAAGTAAAGTAAATCCTCTAAGTACTGTCCATCAGTTTCTAGAAAATCTTCGATGTATTTGACAGCTTTTAAAATCTCACTTACTTTATCAGAGTATTCATTAGATTCAAGAACACTCTTTTCTAACTCAATCTCTTTACTAGTTCCAAATAGTTGGGTTGGAGTTGCATTAAAATATTCTGCTATCTTATCCAAATTTGCAAAGGTAGGATAGCTTTTTTGTTTTTCGTAATCAGAGATGTCTGGAAAGATTGCTCATAAAAAAATGTGGGGCAAATGATGGGGCAAATCAGTTATAGACAAGCAAAAAAGCCTTATAAATCAAGGC
>NZ_KV794393.1:0-447 GCF_001808725.1 Streptococcus sp. HMSC074F05
AAATCAAGGCTTTTTCCTGTTGATTTAGATGCCCCCTGCATGGATTTGGAAAGGATTTTCATATTGAGAGTAATTAAAAATATTGAAATATAAGTGATTTTAGGGAAGTACTTTTAGGTATTTCCAATGTCATGATTTAAAAATGGGGCAAAAACGAATGACTCTCATTTGGTTTGAAAACCTATAATATCTAATGATTATGCTATACTAGAAATATAGTGTTGTTATCAATAAATATCAGTGCGAGACTAATCGGAGGATAAAATGGAAAAACAAATTAATGAAAAAATTATCGAAATGGATAGGGAATATCCCTTTTTATTTTGCTTTAAATCAGATTTTTGGATGGAATAGTAGATGATAAGACAAAATATCTTTGAACATACAAAAAGACAAACGCCAAAAATGACGTCTGTCTACGTTCTGAGGTAGCCTTTAGGCTCCCTT
>NZ_KV794394.1:0-3216 GCF_001808725.1 Streptococcus sp. HMSC074F05
ATAGTAGATTTAAAACTTTGCAACAGAACCGTTCCACCTACTATAACTTCATAAATAAGAAGCCTTCGAAGCGTGAAGTAGAAAATCAACGTTTGAGAAAATCACTCCTTGAGATTTATATGAAAGCCAAGAAAAGAATTGGAACGAGAGCTTTTAAAATCATTCTTCTGCGTGATTATGGCGTTAATATTTCTGAAGGCCGTATCTTAAGACTTCTCAAGTCTATGACACTCCCTAAAATGTCAACCATCAAACCTCGTTTTAAATCAAAGAAAGCTCCTGTATTTTCTTCTGATAATCTGCTTAAACAAGAATTTAACCCGAACTCCCCAAATCAAGTTTGGACAACAGATTTCACTTATATCTCTATAGGACCTAAACGACATGTTTATCTCTGTGCTATTCTTGACCTCTACTCAAGGAAATGTATTGCGTGGAAAGTAAGTGATAGGATTGATGCCAAACTCGCCTGTGACACCTTAGAGATAGCTATAAATAAGAGGAAGCCTAAGGAACCAATTATCTTTCATTCGGACCAAGGAAGCCAATTTAAATCAGCTTCCTTTAGAAAGTTATTAGATGAGCATCAATTGCTTGCTTCTTACTCCAAGCCTGGATATCCTTATGATAATG
This sequence comes from Streptococcus sp. HMSC074F05, assembly GCF_001808725.1. Lineage (NCBI taxonomy): Bacteria > Bacillati > Bacillota > Bacilli > Lactobacillales > Streptococcaceae > Streptococcus > Streptococcus sp. HMSC074F05. The sequence continues at coordinate 634 of NZ_KV794394.1, forward strand.
CCGTCACTGAGGTCTTTTTCAAGTATCTTAAACAACGAGAAATTAATCGCAGAACTTATCACTCCATTTAAGAAGTTCAACTCTCTTGCTTTGAATACATCGAACAATTTTATAACAATTATAATCCTCATTCCGCCAACAAGGGTTTAACTCCAAATCAGAAAGAAGAAAATTATTTTAAGAAAATATAGCTCATTTTGTGTCTAAATATTTGACATTGGTCCAGTGTACAATTGATTCATTCCGATACAAATGAAATGAAGGCAAATAATATTAAATTAGGCGATGTTTATTTTTTTTTTAGGTTTGCCTAATATTTTGCTTTAATTTGATAAAAAAGAGGTGTATACTTATAATATTCTTAAAGGAAGGTGGAAATATTTTGAAAGATACAACAAGTCAGTCTGGTAAAGAGCACAAACCTCGATTAATTCAGTATGCGAATGGTCCCTCTTTAGAGGAAATTAACGGAACTGTCGAGGTACCCAAAGGCAAAGGCTTTTGGAAAACCCTGTTCGCCTATTCTGGACCGGGAGCATTAGTTGCTGTGGGATATATGGATCCAGGCAACTGGTCTACTTCGATTACGGGTGGGCAAAACTTCCAGTATTTATTAATGTCGGTCATTTTAATGTCTAGTTTAATTGCAATGCTATTACAATATATGGCTGCTAAATTGGGAATTGTTAGTCAAATGGATTTAGCTCAAGCAATTCGAGCGAGAACGAGTAAAAAACTAGGAATCATTTTATGGATTTTAACGGAATTAGCGATTATGGCAACAGATATTGCGGAAGTAATTGGCGCATCAATTGCTCTTTATTTACTTTTTAATATTCCGCTTGTCGTCGCAGTCTTTATTACGGTATTTGATGTTTTATTATTATTGTTGTTAACGAAAGTTGGTTTTAGAAAAATTGAAGCAATAGTTGTCTGTTTGATTTTTGTAATTCTTTTTGTGTTTGTTTATCAAGTAGCGTTGTCTGATCCTAATTGGGGGGATGTACTTAAAGGATTGGTTCCGACTGGTGAAACGTTCTCCTCTACACATTCAATTGGTGGTCAAACGCCTTTAACTGGTGCATTAGGAATTATTGGTGCAACCGTTATGCCTCATAATTTATATCTACATTCGGCTGTGTCTCAGACTCGAAAGATAAATCGTACGGATGAAGATGAAATCGCCAATGCTGTACGATTTTCAACATGGGATTCTAACATTCAATTGACTCTTGCTTTTTTTGTTAACTCCTTATTGCTCATAATGGGAGTTGCTGTTTTTAAAACAGGGGCAGTGAAAGATCCATCATTCTTTGGGTTGTATGAGGCTTTATCAAATTCGGATACATTGAGTAACGGAATTTTAATCACCGTTGCAAAATCAGGTCTTCTTTCTACATTATTCGCAGTCGCGTTACTAGCTTCTGGACAAAATTCAACGATTACCGGAACTTTAACTGGACAAGTAATTATGGAGGGATTCATTCATATGAAAATGCCAATTTGGCTAAGACGTTTAATTACGCGTTTGATTTCAGTTATCCCAGTGTTAATCTGTGTAATTATTACAAGCAGGCAAGGAACGATTCGGGAGCACACAGCGTTAAATACACTAATGAATAATTCACAAGTCTTCTTAGCTTTTGCGTTACCATTTTCGATGGCACCATTATTAATGATGACCAATAGTGAGGTGGAAATGGGAAGCCGGTTTAAAAATTCGATAGTTATTCGGATACTAGGATGGGGTTCAGTAATTGGATTGACATATTTAAATTTGATTGGATTGCCCGGCCAAATTGAAGGTTTTTTTGGTGAAAAGGTGACATCAAGCCAACTTGTACTAGCTGATTCTATTGCCTATGTCATTATCGTCGCAGTATTACTACTGTTAGCGTGGACAATTATTGAACTGTATAAAGGAAATAAAAAATATAATCAATTAATTAATGAAAGGTAAGATGCACTATGGAAGGATTTGATGAATTTAAAAATATTTTAGTTGGGGTAGATGAATCAGAAGGAGCTCAAAAAGCCTTTCAATATGCTGTAAAGCAAGCGAGTAAAACTGGAGCCGCATTACTGATTGCCTCAATTTTAGAAATTGAAGAGCTGAATGTTTATGAAGCGTTAGACCCTGAGTACTTGAGCCAGAAACAAAGTCAATTGTCACTTAATTTGGAAAAGTACAAACAATATGCAGAAAATAGCGGTGTAAAAAACATTCAGCTGTACAGTGGAGAAGGTGATCCGGCCGAGGAAATTACTAAGACGATTTTGCCAGCAACATCTGCAGATATCTTAATCATTGGATCGCGATCAATGCATGGAATTAAAGGATATTTTGGTTCGCATGCTACTTATATGGTTAAAAATTCTCCAATCTCAATTACAGTTATTAAGTAAATATTGCAGATAATATGTATTTGGGTCAATATCTTGGACAAATTGGTTCTGTTGCGAAGTTTGAAAATCAAACGCGCCCTCTCTGAACTCCAAATATCTTAGGCTGTTATTCCCATTAATACCTTGATTTCAGTAGACACCGAAAAGCCGAAGAGAGTGCCTTCTTTTCGGGTTTTC
>NZ_KV794395.1:0-700 GCF_001808725.1 Streptococcus sp. HMSC074F05
ACAAATTCATTCTCTTCCCAAGTAATAATATCTCCAAATGCTGTTACGAACATAGGAAAAGCGATATCTCCTCTGAAATAACTATCTTGGAGAAGTTCAAGATAGTCATCTGGATTAATGACTTTGAGATAACCATCTAAAAAGGTTCCCAAGCCATCTTCCTGCCAAATCTGTAACAACTCAGCAGGGACTTGGTCCTTGTATTTTTCAATAACTTCTTGGGGCATATCTGCCACTTTGATAAAGTTTTCTAGCATGTTTTCCTCCGATTTGATTTTTAGCATCATTTCTCTACAACCATAGTATACCATAAACCATATGTACCAACATTTGTTAAACAACAAGAAAACCACCGCGTAGGTGGTTTATTCTTTAGATATAACTATTTGCCATTATGCTCTCTTTGGAAGGCTTTCATAGCCTTGAACTGTTCTAGTTCTTTTTCATTAGCTGGTTGCTTTCCGAGATATTTATATTCAAAAAAGTCCATTTGTTGACCTGAACTATAATCACTTTCATTCCAAGGTGCATAGTCAAATTCAGCAGATAATTTCGTGCCAATTACTTTTATAGTACAAGAAGTCCACAAAGGTTGGCCTTCTTTCTCAAAAATTTCTCTCAACTCCCAAGCTAATCTAAAGGTGCGTCTTTCTTGATTCCGAAATTCTAAATTAGGAATACCATACCGCTTTGGAATATA
>NZ_KV794396.1:0-674 GCF_001808725.1 Streptococcus sp. HMSC074F05
GGTTCTGTTGCAAAGTTTTAAATCTACTATCAAATAAGGTAGAATAATAGAAAAAGATAGCAGGAGGAATGACGATGAATCATTTTAAAGGAAAGCAATTTCAGCAGGATGTGATTATTGTAGCCGTGGGCTACTATCTTCGTTATAACCTTAGCTATCGTGAAGTTCAAGAAATCTTATATGATCGTGGCATTAACGTTTCTCATACGACGATTTATCGTTGGGTGCAAGAATATGGCAAACGACTCTATCAAATTTGGAAAAAGAAAAATAAAAAATCCTTTTATTCATGGAAAATGGCATTATTTGTATCGAGCCATCGATGCAGATGGTTTAACCTTGGATATTTGGTTACGTAAAAAACGGGACACACAAGCAGCCTATGCTTTTCTTAAGCGGTTAGTGAAGCAGTTTGATGAACCGAAGGTTGTAGTCACAGATAAAGCCCCCTCTATTACAAGTGCCTTTAAGAGACTAAAAGAATACGGCTTTTATCAAGGGACAGAACATCGTACCATTAAATACCTGAATAATTTGATTGAACAAGACCATCGTCCAGTAAAGAGACGCAATAAATTCTATCGAAGTTTACGCACTGCCTCACCCACGATTAAAGGCATGGAAGCCATCCGAGGATTATATAAGAAAACCCGAAAAGAAGGCACTCTCTTCGG
>NZ_KV794397.1:0-1201 GCF_001808725.1 Streptococcus sp. HMSC074F05
ATGAATTTGTAAGAACTTTTCATATTGAAAATAAACAAAAATATTGAAATATAGCTGATTTTAGGAAATACTTTTAGGTATTTTCAATGTCAGGATTTAAAAATGGGGCAAAAGTGGGGAAAAACGAATGACTCGCATTTGGTTTGAAAATCTATAATACCTAATGATTATGCTATTCTAGATATATAGTTTTGTTATAAATAAATGTCAGTGCGAGATCAAATTGGAGAATAAAATGGAAAAACAAATTTCTACGTAGAATGGAATGCGAAAAAGTGATAATTAAAGAGACGAAAAAGCTGAGAATATGATTTCCCAGCTTTTTTGAATGCGATAGAAATAGCAACTAGACTATTTACGAAAGGCCTCAATAATGTAGGTGAAGCCAGTAACTAAAAATGAAAAGGCAATGACATAAACGACAAAGACACCTGTAGCCACTGGATTGAACAGAATCACTAGACCTAGTAAAAATTCAAGCAAGGCTACCCACGTGATATTGCTACCCATAATAGGGAAAATCAATCCTAGACGATTGCCTTTAAAGAAAGCAATAATGGCTTCTACAATTAACCAAATTCCTACAATGGTCGGAATGACGACCGGCAGGGTCACAAAGCCATAAGCAACGAGGTAAAGAGCTAAGAGAAGACTAACAAATCCTTGGAAAAGATAAACAGGTGAGCGAAGCTCTTTTGGTGCAGAGAAATAGCCTAAAATAGCTGCTATAGAAGAAACCAGTAAACCAAATGAAATCCACCAGCTGTAAGCAACAAGATTAGCTACTGGGTTTGTAAATAGGAAAAGTCCTAAAAGGACAAAAACAACTCCTGCAAGGAATAGCAGTAAACGATTAGAAAATTTCATTTCAATACCCCCTATATAGTATAGTTTGCTAATAAAACTATTGTACTTATTTTTATAGAAAATGTCAATAAAATAAATAAACAATTTGGAAGTTTCAGTCTGACTTACAAAAAGAAAAGGAGTTTTCACTCCTTTTCACAGATTGAAGACAAAGTCCTTATAAAAGTGTCTTCTAAAGATTTTAACTTCAATCTGAAGCGAGGTTATCCTCGCTTTTTCTATTTATCAAACAATTCCTTATTTTCAATTAAGAGTTCTAGTGGAGATTTATCCCTTGCTTCAATAAAACCAGGTTCATATTGGTTATGAAGTGTTCTTTTCTGAGAAGTTGGAT
>NZ_KV794398.1:0-476 GCF_001808725.1 Streptococcus sp. HMSC074F05
GCCTTGATTTATAAGGCTTTTTTGCTTGTCATTTTGTTTTTTGTACCAAATTTTGTACCAAATAATTTATATTCACCAAATTAGAGAGTCTCATCCAAAGACTCGTTATTTATCTCACACTCGTTTTCGTCGAAAAAACCACCGCAAGGGTGGTTCTTTTTTATCAATCGTCAAATACTCCGCCTGTGAGTTGGTACATGAGATAAATGTGTTCCAGGACTTTTACTTTATCCATGTGATCCACATCTTTAAAGCCTCCTAATGCCAAGAGCGGGACAAAACCGAAACATTGGTAATAAGACAGAGCACCATGTTTTGATACAGCTTGTCTATATAAATCAAGTTCAAAGTTATCAGTCACATATGAGTTATCTAAATACTGAAGGAAATATTTCAAGCTCTTTATAATAATGTCGCAGTCTTGAAGGTTATATTTTACAATACCAACAAATTCATTCTCTTCCCAAGTAATAATA
>NZ_KV794399.1:0-2756 GCF_001808725.1 Streptococcus sp. HMSC074F05
GAAAACCCGAAAAGAAGGCACTCTCTTCGGGTTTTCGGTCTGTACTGAAATCAAGGTATTATTGGGAATCCCAGCTTAAATCATAGATGCCGTAAGGGATTTTATTCTTTATTTAAAACTTTGCAACAGAACCCTAATACTTGACCATTTTCAATACGAGCAAGTTGACGAATAGTTAATTCAGATTCATCTCCACAAACATCCGCTTGAGTCAAATTTTTATTAAGACGAGCCGTACGGATGTTATTACCTATTTTCAATTTTAATTCGGCATCTTTATCCTCAATAGTCATATCGTACTCCTAAAATTTATGTTTAACAGTATTATATCATGAAATTAATTATTTTAATTATAAAGATCTGTTTTAGTTTACAAATAGAATACATTTAAATTTATATACGATGAGAGTTTATTGACGTCTATAATTTAACAAGACAACATTTTTCCGAAAAATCGTTCTTTTTCGGAAACATAATGTTATGTAACAAAATAAGCTCAACCCATTGCCCCTGTAGGCTTTTCTAATGATAGATAGCCCATAAAACGAACTGAAAATGCGTCAAAATGGCCCTCTCAGCACTATTTTTCATCAAATTTGTATATATAAAACAAAAAACAGAGGATATCCTCTGTTTTTATTTTATTTCAAATTTTCTACGGCGTAGTTTGCTTCTTCTTCAGTGAAGTTTTCAAAATTAATAAGTTGGTTCTTGAGACCATCTTCTGAAAGAGTGACTGTTTTTTGATAGTCTTTGGCTTTTTCTAACGCTTGTTTTTTGAAATCAACTTTAATATTTTTGACTGCGTAATCCGCTTCTTCTTGAGTGAATTTTTCAAAAGTGACAAGTTGTTCAGCTAATTTTGCTTTTGAAAGATGGACAGTATCTTCGTATGACTCTGCTTTTTTGCGTGCGTTTTTGAATTCAGTTGATACATTTTCCTCACTTGAAGAAGATGCTTTTTGTTCTGTTTTAGCTTCCGATGCTTTCGCATCTTTTTTACTATCAGATCCTGAAGAGCATGCAGTTAAAGCAATAGCAGACAATCCAATGATTGCAAGTGTAGTTACCTTTTTCATAAAAAATCCCCATTTTTATTTTTTCCTATGTAGTAATTTTACTAAATGCGGGAAGCGTTTGCAATAAAAAACGAGGTTACTTCCAGAATTGCCACCACTTTTTGTGCTCTAAAAGCAAGGTTTTTTCTTTGTTTTCTCGCGACAAATCCAGAGTTAATATCTGTTGATTCTTCAACAACTCTTGCAAATTCGCTATTTGTTCGTTTTTTTCTTTAAGTTCCGATTGTAACACAAGTAAGACATTTGCGTCACTTTCGTGTTGCGTATTTTCTGCATTTTCTTCGCTAAGTAACACATTTCTCACATACTCAGAAAGTTTCATTTTACTAGCTTTTGCACGTTTTTCTAATTCTTTTTTCTCTTCGTCTGTAATACGTACGTTTAAACTTTTATGTTTCCCTTGCGTCACGTTGTATCTCCTTTGTAATTCTTTTTCTTTACAATTTTATCACAAATTTTAGGCGATATTTAACTAAAATCGATTTTAAGCTCTCATTTCCTTATCGATAGCTATAGAAAATGAAACTAAATGGTCTGGTAGGGTAAATATACCACCCTGACCTTTAATGTCTTAAAACATAATAAAAACAATTAGAAAATACAGCTAAAAATCGAAGCCCTATTTTTTTACGATTTAATAATATAACTAGACTATTAACCTAGTTAAAATTGACGCAAATAAAAAGACGGCTTAACCGTCTTTTTTCAAATTCTCTACTTTCGCTTTCAACTCGTTAGCTCTTTTCTCTTGTTCAGGGGTTAGAGGTTTCTTTTCGTAGTTAGGGTTGTGGTAAGCTGGCACATTTGTCTTGCTTGTCTTTTTGCTTGATTTTGCTTTATTAGACTTTTTCGGTTTTGGTTTATTGAATTTGTCTGGATCATATGTTCCAGTCACTTCTTTTTTCCAAGTAAATTCATATCCTAAAACTGGATTTCCACGCTTTTTTGACTTGATTTTTTTGACTTTTAAATCCTCAAAATAGGGAGACAACTGTTTTAAAATCGGAGTGATGACCGCTCTATCGATTTCGCTTGATTTATAGCTACTTGGCATATCTAACAAAAGTTTAAATTCATCAATCTTGAACTCTTTTCGTCCAACCGTTCGCCACTGTTTCAGAAGTCTATAAGCGGTTTTTGCGTAAGTCGAGCGAATGGAAGTAAACTCTTGCAACTCATACTGAGTAAAATTTGCTGATAACTTATTCAAAATATACTCAAAAAGAGGGGATACAGAAACTTGGGCTTGCATGTCTGACAAATCATCTTCCCATTCAACTTTGAAACGTGTAAAAAGTGGCATGTATTCAATAGAATTCTTTGTTTTCTCGATGTATCTTAATTGAGAGATGTTATTTGCTAGGCTATCCATTGTGTCGTAAAATCGCTTATTGTGTTCGATAGAATAGTTTGCCAATTCTGCCAGTTGATGTTTATCGAAAATAAGGTCAGAAGTGCCTTTGTCTCTTGCTTTTGTAATAATCGCAAAAAAGAAATTCATCTCTTCTGCTGTCCATTTTCTCATGATAACCGTGTTTAAATCATTGTGATGCTTAACTACTTCATTAGCCATTAAGAACTCCTTTTCATTTCTTCTTAATTATACCACCAAAAACTTTATAAAGCAAATATTTATATTTGTTCTTAATAAACCGACATTTCTACACCCATAAACCG
>NZ_KV794400.1:0-5534 GCF_001808725.1 Streptococcus sp. HMSC074F05
CTGATACGCTTGCTGATGCTGAAGCCGATGTGCTCAATGACGCTGATTGACTAGCTGATACAGAAGCTGATTCTTGCGCTGACGTACTCAATGACGATGATTGACTCGCAGACACACTTGCTGATTCAACAGCTGATTGGCTCAATGATGTAGAAGCTGATTCAGACAATGATGTAGAAGCTTGTTCTGATACAGACCGTGAGTTAGATACAACTTCTGATTCTGATTGTGAAGCTGATGTTGTATCAGATGCTGAATTTGAACCTGAATCTGATTGTGATTCCACTTTCAACTTATAGATATAAGTAACATTCTTCTCACCTGAAGCCACTTTACCAGTCGTATCATCATCACCTGTCCAGTGACCTTGGCTGTCAACTTGACCTACTGGGTAATTACCAGCTTCTACAAGTTCGTAAGTTTTACCTTCAAATTTAATTTCTTTAGGACGATTATCTACTACAGTATCATAATCCTTCTCAAGTGGTTGATCTTGCTCATCAATAACAGATCCCATGATCGTATTTCCGTTAATATCTTTATAATGAACGAAGACACTTCCAACTTCCTCATAAACGTAAGTAATGGTTGATTTTGGTTTGTCAACTTTACCAGTAATAGGGTCTGAAGACTTCAAATGACCATTTTCATCAACATCTCCTACTGGGTAATCACCTTTAGGAACAATTTTATATGTCTTACCATCAGTGGTCTTGATGATATTTGGTTTTTCACCTTTTTCAGTTGTATCATATGGTGTATCATATGGTGATTTAGGTGTATCTTGACGAGATTTTTGGATTTCGTTACCTTTCGTATCTACATAAGTGATAACAACTTCACCTTCTTTTGGTGTTTCTTTCACTTTATAGATATACGTTATATTCTTATCTTCTTTAGCTACTGTTCCAATAATATCATCTGTACCTGTAACTGTAGAAAGATCAGATTTAACTAGATTACTTTCATCACCAACCTTACCAACAGTATAATCTCCTGCTTGAACACGTTCATAGGTCTTACCATTGTACTCAATTGTGTCTGGGCGATTATCTACTACTGTGTCATATGCTTTGTTGATAGGTTGTTTATCTTCATCTGTTACTGAAGGTTTGATTTCGTTACCTTCAGTATCTCTATAGTGAACGTAAACACTTCCTTTTTCGTCTGACTTAACAAAGTAATAATTTACATCAGTCGATGGTTTAACTGCAGATGGAACCGAGTAGTTATTTGAGAATGAAGCGAAACCTTCAAGATTTGTATAGGTAATGCTACCGTCTGGTTGTGTTACTTTAGATTTCGCAACGACATCGGCATTACGTCCAGCAATCAAGTTCCATTTATTATTTCCTTTACCAGCTGGTGATAATGATACATCTGGTGCAGACGTAAATGGTTTTGGATATCCTTCAGTCACTTTGGTTTCATCGTGCGTAAGGTTAACTTTTTCTGTAGTAGACTGCCAACCAGTAATTACAAGTGAATTGCTTCCTGCAGTTTCAACAACATCAATATAATAGTCACCATTTTTGCTGTTTACACGAGTAGTTTTTGATCCCGTTGAGTTCCATGTATCACCAGCTTTATTTACAGATGATGTGTAAATAAGTGTGTATTTAGATACATCTTCTGTACCAACATCACTTGCACTGAAGTTGCTTACTTGTGATGGATCAAGAGCATATAATTTCGTTACTGTTGAACCATTGGTATCTACAACTTCTGAAATACGTTTCACGTAGTAGTGGTTTGCTCCACCTTGAAGTTCAACCAATTTTTGACCAACAACTCCCTTACCAAGGATACCTGATGTTTTTTGAGTTGTGTCTGTTGTTGCTGGAACTTGTTCATACCCCTCAATATTACGGTTTCCTGAAGCTGTGAATTGTTGACCTGCAAGACCTGTTTGCGTATAGCTTGCAAGGACTGTTTCATTTCCAGTTGGTGTATAAGTTTGTCCTTTTGTGTACTTGCTGCTATCAACAACTTTATAGTAAGTAGTTTGATCAGCTTTCGCATAAGGAACAGAAGTTTGAACGTTTGGTTTATCTTCATTTTCGTTACCTGGGTAGTTGGTATCACGAATTTGAAGTGTTTCATACTCAAGGTTATCGTTTACTAATGAGAAGGTTACGTTACCTGGATCAGTTCCGTTAGCACCTGTATAAGTCAAAGTATTTGTTACATCAGAGTTATTGTTTGTGATGTAGTTTGGAAGAGAGATATTGCTTTCACCAGCATGAATAGTACGTGTGTAAGCTTCTGAACCATCCGATTTCTTCACAATACGTAAGTAAACATCTGGGTTAGCTGAAAGGCTACCAGTGATGGCAGAACGGTCTACTGAAAGAGTAGCATAGTAATCAAAGTTGGTTTTAGCACCAGTAGTATGGTTTGTTTTAAGGAATTGCCATACACCAAAAGTGAAGCGATCAGCGTTTGGATCCAAAGCATAACCAGCTTCATTGAAGGCTGCATCTTCAATCGTTGCACCATTTGCATTTGAGATAACCGGCTTAGTAGCTACACTACCAGAAGTAGATGTTGAGATTGGTGCCAATTGTGCTGAAATTGCTGGAGCACCGTTTACTGTTGTATTTCCAGTAAATCCTGCTGCAGTCAAGGTTGCCATCATGTCATCTACTGACTTGCTCAAACGTTCGCGTTGGTCTGCGTATGATTGAGCTGAAGCATTAGCATTGATCAAGCTGTTGCTTGCTGTCAATTCTGTTTGAACTTTAGCGATGGCAGCATCAAGTGCTGCTTTCTTTTCTGGAGCTGAAACAGTTGCTGAGTAGTCTCCTGCAATCTTGTTCAACAATGCTGCTTCTGAAGTGTTTTGTTCCAAAACAACTTTATCTTCAGCTTTCGCTACTGTTGTAGTGCTTTCTACACTTGCTTCAGAGCCAGCTGCTACAGTTGATTCGCTTGAAGCTGCTGAAAGTTCTGCTGAACCTTGTTCGCTCAATGAAGCTGAGTGAGATACAGATACGCTTGTAGAGGTTGAAGCACTTGCAGATGCAGAAGCGCTAGCTGATTCTGTTGTTGACTCAGTTGTTGATTCTGTAGTTGATTCAGATTGAGATTCAGTTGTTGAAGTTGTACCAAGTACAGTACTTCCTTGCTCTACAAGAGCTTCACTTGAAAGCTCAGATGCAGTCGCAACGTCTGATCCTGTTTCATCTGCTTTTGCAGTATTTGCTACTGTAGCTGCACCAAGAACAGCACCAGCTGCTACGATCCCTTTGAGCAAGCCACGGCTTGTCATTTCTTTCACTGATACTGCGTCTTCACGCACTTCAGCTACAACAGTCTCTTCGACTTGACCACGAATGACTTTCAAAAGACCAAAGTTAGAAGTCGCAGCACGCAACCAGTTTTTACCTGATTTGATCAATTTGAAACGGGTCACACGATCCGTTTCACGGAATTCACCGTTCGAACGTTTAAAAAACATTTCTGTCTCCTTATTACATTTTTTATTTCCCTAACATTATAGACTAATCTGTCGATTTTTGGAAGCAATTATCCTTAATTATTGCTATTTTTTTATAATTTTTGTTTTAGATAGTGATAAAATCGTTTTCAGTAGGATCAATTTGTCAAACCGGGGCAATTTTTTGAAAAAATCCTATAATACTTTTACTTTAGAGGTAAAACAAAAAGCCCCATTTAATAGGGACTTTTCTGATAATTATCTGATTTTTTCCAACATACTTTCAATGTGTTGGATGGATTTTTCGCGTCCAAGTAAATAGATGGTATCTGGCAATTCAGGACCATGCATTTCACCTGAAACGGCAATACGGATTGGCATAAAGAGATTCTTCCCTTTGATCCCAGTTTCTTTTTGAACCGCTTTGATTTGTGGGAAAATATTTTCTGCCACAAACTCATCGTCTGACATGGCTTCCAATTTCGCTTTGAAGGCTTCAAGTACAGTCGGCACGGTTTCACCAGCCATGACTTCTTTCTCAGCTTCTGTCAATTCTGGGAAGTCTGAGAAGAAGAGGTCTGTCAATGGAACAATTTCGTCCACTGACTTCATTTGTGGTTTGTAAAGTTCCACCAATTTCTCAGCCTTGTCTGTCAAACGTCCTGCCTCTTCGAGGAATGGTTTGGCCATTTCAAAGATAGTCGCAAGATCTGCATTCTTGATATATTCATTGCTCATCCAGTCCATTTTCTTTTGGTCGAAGGCCGCTGGAGACTTGCTGAGGCGGTTTTCATCAAAGAGCTGGATAAGTTCTTCGCGAGAGAAGATTTCGTCTTCCCCACCAGGGTTCCAACCAAGAAGAGCGATGAAGTTAAAGACTGCTTCTGGAAGGTAGCCCTTCTTACGGTAATCTTCGATAAATTGAAGGGTATTCGTATCACGTTTAGACAATTTCTTACCAGTTTCAGAATTGATGATAAGTGTCATGTGACCGAATTCTGGTGCTTCCCAACCAAGGGCTTCATAGACCATGAGCTGTTTTGGGGTGTTAGCAATGTGGTCGTCTCCACGGATAACGTGAGAGATTTGCATGTCGTGGTCATCGATGACAACAGCAAAGTTGTAAGTTGGGTAGCCATCTTTCTTCTGGATGACCCAGTCACCACCGATATTGCCACCTTCAAACTCGATATCGCCTTTGACCATATCATGCCACTTGTAGATACCAGACTCATTCACTGCCAAACGAACTGTTGGAATCACACCCGCTGCTTCACGTTCTGCGATATAAGCTGCTTTTTCTTCTTCGCTCATGCCAAGGTATTCGTTGATGTAGCGAGGTGTTTCACCTGCAGTTTCTTGGCGTTCACGTTCAGCCGCTAACTCTTCTTCAGTGACGTAAGATTTGTAGGCTTTTCCTTCGGCCAAGAGTTGGTCAATGTATTTTTGATAGAGTTCCAAACGTTCAGACTGGCGGTAGTTTTCATGCGTCTCTGGGCTTTCATCCCAGTCCATGCCCAACCAACGAAGGTTTCCAAGCTGTGAACGTTCGCCGTCTTCGACGTGACGTTTGCGGTCTGTATCCTCGATACGGATGATAAAGGTTCCACCATGGTGACGCGCATACAAGTAGTTAAACAATGCTGTACGAGCATTTCCGATGTGTAGTAGCCCTGTTGGACTTGGTGCATAACGCACACGAATATCTTTTGCCATATTTCTCTCCTCTTATCTTGTTCGCTATTTCTAGCTCATTTTTCAATCGTTCCTATTATACCACAAAGAAAGCAGGACTGAAATGAATAAGTGACCTTTCTAGCCTTTCTTGCTATATATATGAAAAAAGCCAGAACAAATGCTCTGACTGATATCCAATCTATTGGTATCTTATTAAACGAACACGGGCTGCGGATTGTGTCAAAAAACGCAAGCTGAATAGCAATTAATTCAAGACACAGTAGCTGATTGGATTCTTCTGTCGCTTTCTAAGCTCAGAAGAATACCTAATCAGCCTTGTGGGGGTAGGACGACGAAGCGTTTATAAATGATATCGCTTCTGTCCTACTCCCTATTTTGACTGTATCCGCTACGCCCT
>NZ_KV794400.1:5634-16319 GCF_001808725.1 Streptococcus sp. HMSC074F05
CTGTATCCGCTACGCCCTTTGTATCTTATTTTAACCGTTCTTCCAATTCAAAGTCGATTGGTAGGGTTTGTAAAAAGTGCTCCAACTCACGTTCCCAGTAGAACCATTCGTGCTTACCTGGGCTGTGGGTATAGGTGACATCCAAACCTAACTTTTCTAGTTCCTTGACTTCAAAATTATTGGCCTCATAAAGGAAATCCTGCTCCCCACACCAGATCCAGAGTTTGGTCTTCTTATCTGAAAACTTCTTGGCAGCAGTCTCTAGCGAGTAGGGACTGGTCGTCCAATCCTCAATCTCTCCAAAGATCCCCTTCCAAAAAGCTGGTTGTTCCAAGTCATTGTTTTCAAAATCCCGATCGTGGAAACTTAGAGCACCGGAAAAACTAGCCGCATGGGAGAAACGATTTGTCTTGAGAGCCAAGAGCATCGATCCATAGCCACCCATGGATAGGCCAGCAATAAAGGTTTTCTCCCGTTTCTTGGTCATATTAGGGAAGAAGCGAGAAAGAGTCTCTGGCAATTCCTCCGCAATGGCCGTGTAGTAGTTATAGCCATACTGGGTATCTGTGTAAAAGCCATTATTGGTATTGGGTAGGACCACGATCAGATTGGTATTTCGCAAAATGCGCTCCACATTGGTCCGTTTCAACCAAGAGTGGTGGTTGCCATTCATCCCGTGTAAGAGATAAAGGACTGGAATATCGGTATCCGCTGGATCTTCCACGCGCGATGTATCGGGATAAAGGACGGACACGCCCCACTCCATCTTCAAGGCTTCTGAATAATACTCAATCTGCATAACTGCCATTTGATTTCCTCTTTCTACTGTTAAAAACACTCGGCAAGCCTCGGGCCGCCAAGCGTTTCGTTTTCTACTATTATTTCACTTCCATCACGACTGGTAGGATGGCTGGACGGCGTTTGGTTTGTTCAAACAAGAACTTAGACAAGTTGTCGCGTACCAAACCTTTTAACTCACCCCAGTCAAAGCTATCTTGATTCAAATAATCTTCGACGCTTTGGTTGACCAATTCGCAACTTTCACGAAGAATATCCCGACTTTTCTTGACATAGACAAAACCACGGGTGTGCACGCGCGCTTTAGAAATAATTTTCTTCTCTTTGCGATTCACCGTGATCGCCACGATAAAGATCCCGTCTTCTGACAAGACTTTGCGGTCACGAAGGACGATATTGCCCACATCACCAATGGCATTCCCATCAATCATGACATCGCCTGCTGAGACGCTACCGGCAGGAACGAAGTCACCCTTTTCATACTCCATCACCGTTCCGCGTTTTGGAATAAAGATATTTTCAGGCAAGATACCGACTTCCATCGCCACTCGTGCATGGGCATCCAATTCACGGTACTCCCCTTGGATTGGGAAGAGATATTTAGGACGAAGAAGGTTGATCATCAACTGCAAGTCCCGCGCGTTTCCATGACCAGATACGCGCAAGCTTGACGTGATCAATTTGACAACTCCACCTGCTTGATAGACCATGTTTTCTACACGTGCCACCACTGCTTCTTTGGCAATAGACGGCGTTGTGACAATGTAGACCAAGTCCCCATCTTTGATTTCCACATAGCGGTGACGACCAATCGACATCTTACGCAAACCATTGATCGGTTCACCCATCCGGCCTGTTTCCAAAATGATCAATTCATGATCCTCAAAACGGCTCATTTCTTTTGGCTTGATCAAGAGTTTTTCGTTGGCAAGAGATAATTTATTCAAGCGGATGGCTGTGCGGACGATATTTTCCACATCAAACCCTGTCAAGACCACCCGGCGGCCAGTCCCAGCTGCAGCATCAAAGACCTGCTGGATCCGAGAAAGGTTGCTGGCTACCGCCGCTACGATGACACGACCATCCCAGTCCGCAATGGTATCCAGGATTTCATCGCCCACTTCTTGCTCACTAGCAACTTGCATCTTGCTATCCGCATTGGCCGAATCACTCAAGAGGGCAAGCACACCCTCACGTCCAATCTCAGCTAGGCGAGCAAAGTCCGTCGCATAAGACTCGCTGGCAGTTTGGTCAAATTTAAAGTCTCCTGTGTAGACAATATTGCCCTCAGGAGTGCCAATCACAATCCCGATACTTTCAGGGATGGAGTGGGTAGTTTGAAAGAAAGATACGACGGCATCGCCAAAATCAATCTCAGAATTTTGATCGATGACATGGAAGTCGTTGAATTTCTTAACACTGTCATTGCTTTTGACAAAGAGTTTAGCCAACTCGATGGTCAACTCTGTCCCAAATACAGGGACTTTTGCTTCAGCCAAAAGATAAGGCAGAGCCCCAATGGCATCCGCGTGACCGTGAGTCAAGAAAACACCCGCAATACGGTCCTTATTTTCAAATAGATAATCCATGTTGGGGATAACGACATCCACCCCAAGTTGCTCATTTTCTGGATACTTCAAACCTGCATCCAAGACAAAAATTGAATCGTTCACTTCGGCAACGTAGAGATTTTTCCCATTTTCTCGAACACCACCAAGAGTAACTAATTTAATACTACTCACTGTTGTCTCCTTTAGTGTGATTATTTTAATACTTACGGTCCTTGGTCACCCAAGTCGAATTACAGCTTTGCAAATACTTGCATATCCACTCTATTATACAATTTTTTTCTCTTTTTTTCAAAAAGCTTTCTACGGCAAAAAAGTCCTCTCATCTAAAGTAGATGAGAGGACTTCTAGGCGCCTATTTTTAGGGGGAAAAGACCCTAAAAATGATAATCTCCCCGTTTATTTTCAATGATCCGCATGGCTGCCTTGATCACATGAAACTTGCCTAATAATTCCTCTAGGCGCTTACTATTTCGCTCGCTCAATTGGCCGTTCTTGACCGCTTGGGACAGGCGATAAAAATCATCCAAGTCCTCCCCAATGTTTTCAAACAGCTCTTTGGCTTCCTTGAGTCGGTAGCGATTGACTAGGTGGTTCACATCTTTTTTGAAGGAAGCGACATTGCTTTCGTGAATGTCCGTATAAGCTTCCTCTTCTTCTTTAGATTCTTGGTAATTAACTGCCTTAAAACAGGTGATAAACTCCCGACTTTTGATATTACAGACAAAGATGACGCCATCACTGGCTACATAAGCTTCTGTATTAGCTGGTTGAACCACATTACTATCATAAGGAGAGAGGGAGGGGAGGTGTTGGTTGATCCACCTGTTCAGGTGCTGATCATCTACGCCAAAGCGCTCAAAAGCTCTTTGCCGAAAATGGTCACGACAACTATATTCTTGCGCATATGACAATCCCATACTCTCACCTCCTCCTGGGTATTTTATAAAAAATGGCCTCCAGTCTTACGGGACTAGAGGCCTGGTCTGCTTCGCTGACTTGGTGCAATTAACCTATTGGCTAACAAAACAATGTTTATGATGTTGATTTCATTTAATAGTATTTGTGTAAAATACCAGAGGTTTTCTTTGCTATCCCAAATCTAAATTTATGAGCTTTCGACTGGACGCATTGAAGTTTGAAAACCTTTATAAAAAGCTTCTACCTACTATTTCCACGTTTTCTTATGTCTCCGGACAAACTAAGCAGGTTCGCCCGACCGTCCAACCGATCCGACACACACGACATAACTGCTCTTTTACGATAAGAGCATGAACAGATATCAGCAAAACAGGCCTAAAACGAAGTAACCTAAATTTTAACTCGATAAGGCATTGGTATCAATCCCTTCTTTATCTTTCTAACTATATTATACTCACCTACCTGAGTATTTGCAAGCGATTTCAGCTGAAACTAGTTCCAATTTTTATGCGGTTTTATTGATGATTTAAGAAAAAGAAAAGAGGCTGGGACAAAAGTCCTAGCCTCTCAATTATTTTTGGATTGTCGAGCAAGACGCAGTGGTTGAGTGGGCTCTACTACGCTGCTTTCATCAGCTTTTACAGTCCTACTTAACTGTGCGGAGGTGGGAGGACGAAATCGAATTCTAACGAATTACCGATTTCTGTCCCACTCTCTCGCATGCAGACAAACTACTTCTACATCAAACAACCTAAGTGATGTCGCTTCTGTCCTACTCCCATTTTACGGGCTTTGTATCTTATTAAATGAACACGGGCTGCGGATTGTGTCAAAAAGATGAATCCTCCTAGAATCTGAAGATTCTGCGTCGTATTCCCTATTTTGACTGTATCCGCTACGCCCTTTGTATCTTATTCTTTCTCAAATAATTCATAGTAGTCTGCGATGGTCATTTGGGCTTTTTCTTCTTGATTGAGGTCTTGGACGATGTGTCCGTCTTTCATGACAATCAAGCGATTTCCATATTTCAAAGCATCTTCCATATGGTGAGTGATCATAAGAGCTGTGAGGGCATCTTGTTTCACAAACTCATCCGTCAAGGTCATGAGCGCCTGACTGGTTTTGGGATCCAAGGCAGCAGTGTGTTCGTCTAGAAGCAAGAGTTCTGGACGTTTCAGTGTCGCCATCAACAGACTCAAGGCTTGTCGTTGCCCCCCTGATAGAAACTCAACGGCTGTATCGATATGATTTTCCAAGCCATTGCCGATCTTAGCAAGGACTGTTTGAAACTCTTCTTTATAGCTGGCCAAGTGACGCGGAATCAAGCCACGTTTTTCTCCGCGAAACTTCGCTACCAAGAGGTTTTCCGCAACCGTCATGCGAGGCGCTGTCCCCATTTTAGGATCTTGAAAGACACGAGATAGGTACTTGGCTCTCTTCTCAGGAGAGTAGTTGGTCACATCTTCCCCTAGAATATAGATCTTCCCGCTACTAACTGGAAGTGTCCCAGCAATGGTATTAAAGAGGGTTGATTTTCCAGCTCCATTGCCCCCTAAAATCGTGATAAAATCATGCTCTCGAATTTCCAAGGAGACATCATCCAGAATGACTTTTTCTTCATTCATCCCATTGCTTACAGCTTTGGTTACATTTTTTAATTCTACAATTGCTGTCATTTACTGAGTTTCGCTCCTTTCATGATTTTTCCCTTAAAGGTTGGAATCATCAGGCAGATAGCCAAGATCAAGGCACTGAAGATTCGGATATAGCTGGTATTGATGCCAAGTGCAATCACGGCCCAAATCAAAAATTGGTAGGCGATTGAACCGATTGCAATACTGAGCAAGCGCTCTGTCAAGGTGACATTTGAAAAGAGAACCTCTCCAATAATGAGGCTGGCAAGCCCGATAACAATGACACCAATCCCACGTGAAGCATCCGCATAGCCTTCTTGCTGGGCCATCAGTGCACCAGAAAGAGCAATAATCCCATTTGAAATGACCAAGCCCATCAATTCCATCCTGTCGGTGTTGATCCCAAAGCTCTTGGCCATATCTGGATTGTCTCCTGTCGCAATATAGGCTTGACCCAAGCGTGTATCTAAGAAGAAGATCAAACCAAGGATCACAAGCGTTACGAAAATTAAACCAATCAGGATCTCATTGAACCCACTGGCAAAAGGAAGAAATTCCTGAATTTTTTTATAGCCCAGAAGTCCCAAATTAGCCCGCTGCATGACAAAGAGAATAACCGAGTTACAAGACGTCATTACAAGGATCCCTGACAAGAGTGTCGGTATTCTCCCTTTTGTGTAGAGAAGACCCGTCGCAAGCCCTGCCAAGCACCCTGCACCAATAGCAGCCAGCGTTGCAAGGAGTGGATTGACCCCTTTGGTAATCAAGGTCACCGCCACCGCTCCTCCAAGCGGGAAGGACCCTTCTGTCGTCATATCTGGAAAATCTAGAATTCGGAACGTCATAAAGATTCCTAACCCTAAAATGGCCCAAATCAAACCTTGTGAAACAATTGAATTAATCATAGTTTCTCCCTTCGATAATAGTAGTTTAATTGTATCATAAATAGGGAGGAGAACCTATAGGAAATTGATGCTTCTCATTGCATTTATTTTTTTACTTTTGCGCTTTGTTCAATTTTATATCGAAAAAACGAATCAAATTATCTTTGCGGTTCATTTTTTTGTAAATATTTTTTTGGATATAAATATCAATATTTAAAAACTCACATTTAAAGCTATTTTCTGGCACTTTTATGAAAACATCAAATTCACTTTCTTTCCAAAATTGACACTATCTAGTGAAAAATCGTATACTTATTTGGTATAAAATGAACAAATAATACAGAAACGTTGATTTACTTATTTAGACTGTATGTGGGAGAAAAAAATGAAACAACAAAAAAATAGTGTCTCTGAAAAAGGGCACGGCTATTTCCGCAAACGCAACAAGGCATTGGTCTCTATGATTACCCTTTTTGGAGCCTTGATGGTAAGCTCTGTTGCCATGGCTGACGAGGTCAACACCAGTCCGACTTCTGAAATCACAGCAACCGCTCAACCAGTAGCAACCAATACCAGTACTCCTACCACTACTAGTGAGGAAGGTGCTACGACGGAAGCGACTTCTTCGCCATCGGAAACAACACCAACTGTAACTGCCACTCAACCGGTCAGTGCAACTCCAGCAACTACTTATAATACTCCAAAAATCACCAACGACGTCACCTTTGATAAAGCGACTTATAAAAGTGGGGAAGACGTTCGGATCTCCATCAACAACCCTGAAGTGGTTTCTTCTGATATCACTGTCTCTCATTTAGATCAGGTCATTTATGAAAAGAAAAACGTTGAAGGTGGCGAACTGACAATTCCAAGTACAGTCTTTTCACCTAATGCTGGATTTATCGTAGATGTTCTTGGTAAGAAAGCAGATGGTTCCCAAGCCTTTCATAAGGCAGCGGGTCTTGCTGTTGAAGATGACTGGACGATCTACCCACGTTATGGGGTGGTCGCCGGCTCTAAAGACAATCACAACTCCATCACCAATGATCAGGTAGAAGGCTACAAGAATAGCATTGACCAATTGGCCAATATGCACATCAACAACTACTTCTTCTACGACGTTTACAATACACCTGCCAACCCATTCCCAGCAAATGTTGAACGTTTCACTCAAGACTGGGCGACTTTCTTGATTCCAAATAGCGAAACAGATCCTGACAAGCGCAAGTCCTACTTACCTGTCATCGATACAGAAGCAGTCAAAGAGCTAGTGGCTCATGTCCATTCAACTGGTGCCAAAGCCATGCTGTATAACATGATTTACGCAGTTTCCCTCGAAGAAGGGGTCCCAAATGAAGTGAAAAGTGCCATTGTTCGCAATCTAGCAGACCATTTCAACTTCGGTAAAAAGGGTGATGTCACAGCGACTGATATCCAACAATTTCTCGATCCGGGTGATCCAAATTGGCAAAAATTTATCATTGAAGTCATGACCAAAGCCATGAAAGAAGGGAATTTTGATGGATGGCAAGGGGATACCATGGGCTCTAACTGGGTGGAAAAAGTCAGTGAACCTGGAAAAAGCTTCTCTTTGAGCGAACACTATCCAGAACTGGCCACAGCTGCGACAGAGGCCCTCAAAAAAGAAGGCTATGACTTCATGATCAACGATATCTCTACTGGAGATGCTGATCGACTAGGCAAGACCAATGTCTCTGCACCTTATGCGGAAGTTTGGGGAGATAGCATTGCCTATGACTCTACCTACCAAGCCTTGACGCGCCTTACCGAACGGATGCGTGATTTATACAAGGGGAAATCTCCTATCATCGCAGCCTATACCCATCGTGGTAAAAATGCATCAGCCCTCAGCAAAGACAACGAATTGCTGACAGATGCTATTATCGCAGCGAGCGGTGGTTACCATATGACAACTGCTGCCCTCAATACTTCTCAAGATGCTAAAGGTTTTGGGGTGATCCAAGCAGAATGGTATCTCAATCAAAACCTACCAGTCAATGCTGACTTTGCCAATACAGAATTCAACTACCAAGAATTCATCGTTGCTTACCAAGAGCTTCTCCGCGGGCGCGAAACCTTGGCGCATGATACTCGTCGGATTGTAGACAATACCAATGTACTGGTGAACGGCAACTTCATCGGATCCAACCTGGATAATGCTGATGGAGTTCAACCTGGAACCGTTTATACCATTACAAAAGAAACCAAGACGGGTGATCGGATTGCTCACTTGATCAATTTGGTCGGCATCACTGAAAACAAATGGAACAGCGCTGTGAATACAACCGAAAAATTGACCAATATTCAAGCTTTTGTTCCACTCGGAAAAATCACAAAAGACCAGGCTGAACACGCCAGCATTTACTGGGCAACACCCGATGCTGTTGAAGGAAAATACAACATCAACCTCCGAGAAACAAGCGCAAATGTTTATTATGACGGAGGGGCTGGCCAATGGATGGCTGCTATCGATGTTCCTAGTCTAGATGTATGGGATATGCTCTACGTCAAACTCAATGAAGCCGCTCATGTTCTTTATCAAGACGAAAACGGAGTTGAGCTCGAGCGTTCCAGTGACTTGGTTGGTCATACAGGTGAAAAGATCAACTACTCTACAAAAGAAACCATTGCCAACTATTTGAAGAAAGGCTATGAACTAATAGAGAATGGCTTCGATGCAGACGGACAACCAAACTTTGACCGCGACGCTACCAACACCAATGAAGATGGCGTTCAAGAGTTTATTGTCCGCTTGGCACCAAAAATTGTAGAATTTTCTGCAACACAGCCCATCCAAGCCGGTCAAGTTGTTCCAGGAGACAGCGAAGGTCGTGTCTATCCAACTCCTCTAGCTCCAGCTGGTCAAACAACGGCTGATCTGGATCATTTATCTGAAACAGTGACCCGTACGGTGACCTATGTAACAGAGGACCAGGATGGATCTAACCGCCAGCCTGCAGGAATAGCTGACCAAACTGACAGCCTTCATTTCACTCGCAAAGGTACCATCAATTTGGTGACGGGCGAGACAAGTCTTGAAGACTGGACAGCTCAAGACGGTACAAGCTTTGCAGCTCTTGAAAATCCCGTCAAAAAAGGCTATGTTGTCGTAGCAGAAGAATCAACAGATGCCATCACTTCTGATCTGACAAAAGCAGGAGAACATACTGGCATTCATGCTGATGCAGCAGACATCACAGATACGGTCATCTATCGCCCAGTCGGGGCTTATAGGATCAGCTATGCTACTGGTAAAGAACCAGCTCATGCTCAAAAAGAGATCCCTTATCTAAATGATCCCACAAATCCAACCGCCATCTTGTCTCCCACTGCTATCCTTTCGTACGTGGAGGGATTAGAGCCAAAAGATGCTCGTGGACAAGTCTTAAACCTTGTGGATCCTCTTGACGAAACAAAAGGCTATCTTCTTCCAAGCCCTGAGTCTCCAACAGTTGATACTGCTATTTCCTACACTATCACCAAAGGATCGGTCAGAGTACAATTCCTCACTGAGGGAGGCGACACTGATCTGCAAGAGGCGCAAGACCTTGCTACAGAGGTAGATTTCGGCACCAAGTACAGCAGTGAGGCCCCAACAGAAATCACAAAAGATGGTCGTATCTACCATCTAGTTGGACACCGTGCTGATTCTGCTGATCCAAGTGGCACAGTCACTAAGGGAATGAAAACTGTCATCTATGATTACAAGTTAGCTACAGGAACGGTCATCGCGCGATTTGTCATCCAAGATACTAACACTGAATTGCAACCAGAGCTTGCTGTTGCAACAAATGTGGACAATGGAACCCATTACGTCGCTAGCGCACCAGATGAAATCTCCAACGACGGCCACATCTATGAACGGATCGGTGCAGCTGAACAAACTGGGAACGTAGAAGTGGGAACAACCATCTTGATCTTTGCCTACAAGGTCAAAGAAATCCCTACTCCACAACCATCCCCAGAAACAGAAAAAGAAGAAACAGTCAGCCCTCTTCCTTCCGTGACAAAAGCAAACACGACTGATGCTCATGAAGAAAAGGGATCAACACTTCTCTCTAACAAAGAAGAGGAGAAACCTCTTGAAACAACAAGCCAAAAAGAGGAACTCCCTGAAGTTGTTCCTAACACCCCTCAAGAAGGAACTCATCTACCTGCAACAGGTGAAGAAACCTCTCAGCTAGCCCTACTTGGACTTGGCCTCTTAGCAGGTTTGTCCAGTCTTATCCCTTACAAAAAGAAACAAGAGTAGATCCCAAACACAAAGAAACTCCCTATGGAATTCTGTTCCAAGGAAGTTTTTTTATATTTATACAACTCATTCAGAGTCTAGATCCCTTTTATGAGGGTGACTGACGACAATAAGGGTGTGAAGTACTACCACTCCAAACCCTACTGTATTCCAATTCAAAGTGGATTCATTCCCCTTGTTGCCGGCAGTTTGAAAGATCAAATTGCTTTACTAGTATACTGTTTTCTCTACTTCAAGTCAATGGAATTTTACTGAAACTAGTAACCGAATGAAATGAATATATAGAATTTTACTGAAACTTTTTCATCACATTTATGCATGTTTTTCTAAGTTTCCAATACCAAACAAAGAGGCCTTGCTCTTTCGAGCAAAGCCTCTTCCTGTTGGATCTAAAATTGTCACCTCATCAACAAGTTTGCTGATGTCACCTCAATTTTAGTCTTCGCGTTTTTTGCGTTTTGCAAGTCCCGCAAGGCCAACCATACCAAGTGCAGCACCTAACAATGCAGCAGATGCTGATTGTTCTTCACCAGTTTCAGGAAGTGCTGGAGCTGGAGGAGTTGTAGGCGTTGGCGGCGTTGGTGGTGTTGGTGGTGTTGGTGGTGTT
>NZ_KV794401.1:0-19273 GCF_001808725.1 Streptococcus sp. HMSC074F05
GTCGGTGGTTCGAGTCCACTCGTGCCCATTTTGGAGAATTACTCAAGAGGCTGAAGAGGACGGTTTGCTAAATCGTTAGGTCGGGTAACTGGCGCGGGGGTTCGAATCCCCCATTCTCCGTATAATTTTGAAGTTTGAGATGATGTCTCAAACTATTTTTTATATTTTTGAAGGTTTTTTCTATGTTCTTGAATCGTTTCTTAAAAGTTTTTAGTTTGGTGTTTGTTTTGACTGTTTCAGGAATTTTATTTCTATTCCCATCTGTTAGAAATGCGATTGTTTCAACTTCTTCTGATCTATTAGCTATTGTTGACAAGGCTGTATCGGTACCATTTGTTGTTGTGGAATCTAAGGCGAAAGATTTAAAGAATTTGTCTGAATTAAATGATGAAAACCGTTCGTTAAAGTCACGTCTTTATGAAAAGGATATTGATCAGTCAAAACTTAACCGTTTGGAATCAGAAAATAGAGAGTTAAAGGATTTGATGTCAATCAAGAATTCTGTATCGGGTTCTAAACAAGTTGTTAGTGAGATTATTGGCCGTAATTATAGTTCTTGGGATCAGGAATTTGTTATTGATAAAGGTAGTTCAGATGGGATTTCTGATTCTATGTTTGTTCTTTCGTCTGGTGGCGTCATTGGTGTGGTAGAAAGTATAGAGAAAAATTCTAGCAAAGTGAAATTATTAGTCGAAGATACTATTTCTTCACAACACCTGACGTTTAAAATTGAGAGTCAAGGTCAATCTATTTTTGCTTTATTAAATGGTTATGACGAGAAGACAGGTGAGTTTCGGTTGTTGCAAATTGGTGATCCAGTTGAAATTAAAAAAGGATCTCTGGTTTCAACAAGTGGTTTAGGAAAATATAAGAGTAGTGACTTACCTCTTGGTACAGTGACTTCTACTCAAAAGGCATCTGATCAGTTAGGGCAAGAAATTCGTGTGAAACCAAAGGCTAATTTAGATGTCAATCGTTATGTACTATTGATTGGAGAGTAGTGTGAAAGTCATACGTAAGTACCATTTTTTCCCTTTAATCTTATTCTTATCTTTATTTGTTGACGGACAGATCTCTTTTCTTATTTCTCGTTTTTGTCCAAACTCCTTTGAACCTACTTCATTTTTATTTCTATATGGTTTTATGTTATTGAGTCTCTATTTCTCTGAGATAGCTAGTATTTGGTGGGGAGTCTTCTTTGGTTTTTGTTTTGATGTGTATTTTTTACACACTCTAGGAATTGCATTCATAGTATTTCCTATACTACAGGTGATTTTTTATCGGTGTAATCAGATTATTTTGGTCAATCGATTGACTCGTTTTTTTACATTTTTATTAACGATTCTATTATTTCAGATTTTAACAAATCTTCTTTTGATTCTTTTTATCGGCATAAAATTTAACTGGATTACACTAATTATTTACCAAATTTTTCCAAGTTTAATTTTGAATGTGCTTCTATTAATAGTATTACAGCCTTTACTTGAAAAGATTTATTTATAAACTCGAAATAAAAATGTAACAATAGCGTAATATAAATTTTTAAAAAATTTGTTATACTAGTTAGTGTCTTATTAGAAAGGGAAAATTTATCTAATGAAGAAAAAATTATTTGCCACAATCTTATTGAGTACAGTTGCTTTATCACAAGGTGCTGTTGTAGCAGGTGTATCAGCTGACTCCACAGATGATAAGATTGCTGCTCAAGATAACAAAATCAATAGTATTAATCAACAACAACAAAGTGCACAAGCTCAGGTAGATCAAATCCAAGGTCAAGTATCTGAAATTAAACAACAACAAGAAAATCTTCAAGCTGAAAATGACCGTTTGAATGAAGAATCTGAACGATTGTCAGCTGAGATCGATGAGTTGTCAAAAAATATTGTTGCTCGTCAAGAATCACTTGCAAATCAAGCACGTAGTGCTCAAACAACTGGGACTGCAACAAGCTATATTAATGCGATTGTTAGCTCTGGATCTTTGACAGAAGCTATCTCACGTATTTCTGCTATGAATGAAATTGCAGATGCTAACAACAAAATGTTGCAAGAGCAAAAACGTGATAAAGAAGACATTGCACAAAAACAAAAAGAAAACAACGACGCTATCAATACTGTTATTGCAAACAAACAGCAATTAGAAGATGATGCGCAAGCTTTGTCAACAAAAGAAGCTGAGTTGAAAGTAGCACAATTGAACTTGGCTGCTGAAAAATCAACTGCTGAAAACGAAAAGAATGCTTTGTTGCAACAAAAAGCGGAAGCTGAAAAAGCAGCAGCAGCAGCGGCAGCAGCTGAAGCAGCTTACCGTGCAAAACAAAAGGAACAACAAGCAGCTGTGAAAGCTTCTGCAAATACTACCCTTCAAGCACAAGTTCAGGCAGCAGCACAAACACCTGCTGCAACACCAGCGGCAGCACAAACTCAAGCAGCACCTCAACCTGCTGTTCAAACTCAAGCAGCGGCTGCACCAGTAGCAACTACTTCTCGTCCAACTTATAGTACATCTGCATCATCTTATCCAGTTGGTGAATGTACATGGGGTGCGAAGACATTGGCTCCATGGGCTGGTGATTACTGGGGTAATGGTGGACAATGGGCAGCAAGTGCAGCAGCAGCAGGATTCCGTACAGGATCTCAACCACAAGTTGGTGCCATTGCATGTTGGAATGATGGTGGATATGGACACGTAGCAGTTGTTACAGCCGTTCAATCTACAACAAGCATCCAAGTTTCTGAGTCTAACTATAATGGTATCCGTAGTATTGGTAACTACCGTGGTTGGTTTAACCCAACAACAGCACAAGGTACTGTTACTTATATCTATCCAAACTAAGAATTACACTGAAGCAGAACATTTGTTCTGCTTCTTTTTTGATAGAATTTAGGTAGGGATAGATTTTGTCATTTCCATAAATTAATATTTGAATATTTGCTTAAAAAGCGATAAAATGATTGCAGGAGAAATTTGTGCTGACTGTACAAGTACAATATGGTTTTAGATTTTACTGGAGGAAATCATGTCATTTTCTGATTTAATGCTCTTTGCTTTGTCGTCAAATCAAGAATTGGCTCAACGTGTGTCTCGCGAAATGGGACTACCGCTTGGAAAGTCAACGGTTCGTCAATTTTCTGATGGAGAAATTCAGGTTAATATTGAAGAATCAATCCGTGGGAAAGATGTTTATATTTTGCAATCCACTAGCTCACCGGTTAATGATAATCTTATGGAAATTTTGATTATGGTAGATGCCTTGAAACGGGCTAGTGCGCAATCTATTAATGTGGTGATGCCGTATTACGGCTATGCTCGTCAAGACCGGAAAGCTCGAGCTCGGGAACCAATCACTTCTAAGTTGGTAGCCAATATGCTTGAGGTTGCTGGAGTTGATCGTCTGTTGACAATTGATTTGCACGCTGCTCAAATTCAAGGCTTCTTTGACATTCCTGTTGACCACTTGATGGGGGCGCCTTTGATCGCAGACTATTTCGAACGTCGCGGGATGATTGGAAAAGACTATGTTGTTGTCAGTCCAGACCATGGTGGTGTGACTCGTGCTCGGAAATTGGCTGAATTTTTGAAGACACCGATTGCGATTATTGATAAACGCCGGAGTGTCGATAAGATGAATACGAGTGAAGTGATGAATATCATTGGGAGTGTTGAAGGTAAGACTTGTATTTTGATTGATGATATGATTGATACAGCTGGTACAATCTGTCATGCGGCGGATGCCCTTGCAGAAGCAGGTGCTGTTGAAGTTTATGCGAGCTGTACTCACCCTGTTTTATCAGGACCAGCGATGGACAACATCCAAAAATCAGCCATTAAGAAGTTGGTGGTGTTGGATACGATTTATCTACCGGAAGATCGATTGATTGATAAGATTGAGCAAATTTCGATTGCGAAACTTCTTGCAGAGGCTATTGTTCGCATTCACGAAAATCGTCCTCTTTCCCCTCTATTTGAAATCGGAAATGCCAAAAAATGTTAACAATAAGGAGGCTGGGTAACTGGTCTCTTTTATTTAGGAGGATATACAAATGGAAATCAGAAAATGGTTGGAAAATCTAAAAAAAGAAAAGAAACGGAAAAAACTGGTTCGAGCAGCTAAAGAACTAGAAGCAAAGGCTGATCCTAGTTTGCCCAAGAAACGATTGCCAAAAAATGGGGTGGTGAAATAATAGTAATTAAGCAAAAACATAATCTATAGAGAATTTTTCGGCATAGATTGAGTCAGTAGTGCATAACAGGAAGATAATGGAGAAGATATACCATTAATTTTTTGTGTATCAATTTCGTAATTTTATCTTTCAAATAGGTCAAAACCTTAAACTTTTTTAAAAAAATTAAAGAAAAAGTCTTGACATGGGAAGAATATCCTAGTATACT
Organism: Streptococcus sp. HMSC074F05; assembly: GCF_001808725.1. Classification (NCBI taxonomy): domain Bacteria; kingdom Bacillati; phylum Bacillota; class Bacilli; order Lactobacillales; family Streptococcaceae; genus Streptococcus; species Streptococcus sp. HMSC074F05. Next base: position 4,396 of record NZ_KV794401.1, read on the forward strand.
AGTCATAGTTACGAAGTAACGAATAATTTTTGAAAAGAAAAAAGGAGATAAAACAATGAAAAAAGTTTTATTATCATCAGTAGCAGCTCTTGCAGTATTTGCAACAGCAGCACCAGCTTTTGCATCAGATCCACGTACTTGGACAGGTTACCCAACTGATAATACAGTTAAACCTGCAGCAGAAACAGATAAAGGCGACAACAACCGTTTTGGTAACACTCCTGATGCTGTTATCGCTGGTAAAACTGAAGCACCAATCACAATTAAAACAGCTGATACAAACAAACACGTTCGTGTAACTGTTCTTGATGGTGGTGGACGCCCAGTTCCAGGTGCAACTATCGACTTCATGTTGAATGGTTTTGCAATCGGTTCTGCTGTAACTGACCAAAGTGGTGATGCTGAAGCTCCACGTTTGTTCAACCAAGGTGATGTTGTAGAATACCGTGTAGGTACTACTGCTAACGACTTTAAAGAACTTGTAACAGCTACTGGTTCAGTAACAGTTACTGCTGATATGTACACTAACGGTTCAGTAACACTTCCATACAAATTGGATGACCGTGCTGCAACAATCAACACAAACTCTAAAGAAGTAAAAGCTTCTGACAACAACCAATCTAAAACAGAAGCTAAAGCAGAAGCTCAAAAATCAGAAGATGCAGCTAAAGCTTCTAAAAATGGTAAAGCAGCTTCAGCTCAAGCTGGTAAAGCTCTTCCAAAAACAAGCGCAGTTAAATAATTTGATTATTAATTAGCTCGTAAAATATCACTGGACCCTCGGGTTCAGTGTTATTTTTTAGAAAAAATCATCAAGAGGAGATCGATCAATGAAAAGAGCTGGGGAAAAAAGTTCAACTAAATTGGGCCTTGTGATTGCTGCTCTTGTTGCAGTTGTTGTTCTTGTTGCTGGATTTATTTTCTTTAATCCATTTGGAGGAACTAAGTCATCTAGCACGGCTAAAAAAACAACTGGAACAAGCTCAACCAAGCAAGAAACTAAATATGAACCAAGCCAAGAAGAAAAAGATTACTTGAAAAATCGTTTTGCTCAGTTAACAGCTGTTAACCCTGAGGCAATTGCTTATGTCTATGCACCGGGTACTGAGTTGGATGAACCTGTTGTACAAACCACTGATAATGAAACTTATTTGAATAAGACGTTTGACGGTGGAAATGAGCCATACATGGGGACAGTCTTCATGGATATGGATAATAAGAAGGACTTCAGTGATCGTTTGACTTGGCTGTTTGGTCATGCTCGTGGTAGTAAGGTCGGCGATCATCGCATGTTTAATGATGTCAACTACTATGACAAACAAGAGTATTTGGACCAACATCCGTATGTTGTGATTGAGACACCAGAGCGGAAATACTACTATGAAGTAATGGGCTTGGTTATTGTCCCTGAGGATACTGCTTTCTACCGTACAAGCTTTAAAGATGATAAAGATTTCACCACTCAGTTGAAGAATATCTATGAGTCAGCTCGTACGAAGAATCCTAATATCAAGATCAAAGCATCTGATAAGTATTTAGTATTGTCAACTTGTCGTGAAGAGGATGAAACGATTCGTTCTAACCTCTACCTTCGTCGAATTCCTGATTCAGAAATGAAGGATTTTGTGGCAAAACATGCAGATCAATTGAAATACGTGGCAACACGTGGTCAACAATAATGTCTTGAAAGACTTAGCAATGCTAAGTCTTTTTTTCATGGAAGGATTTTTGAAATGTCCTTTGGTGGTAAGCAAAAGGTGGGGATCTGGCTTGTTCTTTTGCGATGGGGTCCTATTTATAGTATAATGAATATAAGTGTTTTGGAGGTGTTCTATGGATTTAACGAAACGTTTTAATAAAAATCTGAATCGGATTGAAGTTTCTTTGATTCGTCAGTTTGATCAATCAATTTCTTCCATTCCTGGTGTCTTGCGTTTAACTTTAGGGGAACCGGATTTTACAACTCCTGAACATGTAAAAGAAGCAGGAAAGGCTGCCATTGATGCGAATTTTAGCCATTACACTGGGATGAGTGGTTTATTGGCCTTGCGAGAGGCTGCGAGTCAATTTGTGGCGGATAAGTATGGTATTCACTATCGTCCTGAAGATGAGATATTGGTGACGATTGGTGCAACAGAAGCCCTGTCTGCAACCTTGACAGCAATCTTGGAACCTGGAGATGTAGTCCTTCTCCCAGCACCGGCCTACCCTGGTTATGAACCGATTGTGAATTTGGTTGGGGCGGAGATTATTGAAATTGATACGACAGCAGATCGTTTTGTCTTGACTCCTGAAAAGTTGGAAAAGGCGATTCTAGAGCAGGGTGAAAAATTGAAGGCTGTTATTCTCAATTATCCAGCTAATCCAACGGGTGTCACTTATTCGCGCGAACAGATGGCAGAATTAGCTGCTGTCTTAAAAAAATATGAAGTCTTTGTGATTTGTGATGAAGTCTATTCAGAGCTGACTTATACTGGAGAAGCGCATGTCTCTATGGCCTCCTTTATTCCTGAGCAGACCATTGTTATTAATGGCTTGTCCAAATCTCATGCCATGACAGGCTGGCGGCTTGGCTTTATCTTTGCGCCTGCTGCATTGACGGCCCAACTCATCAAGAGCCATCAGTATTTGGTAACGGCTGCTGGAACCATGAACCAGTATGCTGCGATCGAAGCTTTGACGGAAGGTCGGGATGATGCGGAACCAATGAAGAAGGAATATGTGAAGCGTCGGGATTATATTATCGAACAGATGTCCGCGCTTGGGTTTGAGATTATTAAGCCAGATGGAGCCTTTTATATTTTTGCTAAAATCCCAGCTGGTTATAATCAAGATTCCTTTGCTTTCTTGCAGAATTTTGCGCGTGAAAAAGCAGTTGCTTTCATTCCAGGTGCTGCTTTTGGCCAATATGGTGAAGGCTATGTGCGTTTGTCGTATGCAGCCAGCATGGAGGTTATCAAGGAAGCTATGAAACGCTTGAAGGAGTATATGGAAGAACATGCTGGAGTCAATTGAGACCCGGGGAATTGTCCTGTATAATCGGGAGTTTCGTGAGGATGACAAGCTGGTCAAAATCTTCACAGAGAAGTCAGGGAAGCGGATGTTTTTTGTGAAACATGCGGGAAAATCACGGTTGAATCCCATGTTGCAACCATTGGTAACGGCAGATATGTTATTGAAAATCAATGATGATGGGTTGAGTTATATTGATGATTTTCAAGATGTGCAGGTTTATAAGAAAATCAATGCAGATCTTTTTGCCCTTTCTTATGCGACCTATGTTCTGGCGCTTGCGGATGCAAGTATTCAGGATAATCAGGTGGATCCAGCCCTGTTTGCTTTTTTGGAAAAGACCTTGTCTTTGATGGAAGAGGGACTGGATTATGAGGTTTTGACCAATATTTTTGAGATTCAGATTCTATCACGATTTGGAGTTATCTTGAATCTGCATGAATGTTGTTTCTGTCATCGGGTTGGACTTCCTTTTGATTACTCTTTTCGGTATAGTGGGGTCCTTTGTCCGGATCACTATGATCAGGATGAGAGACGAGCCCACTGGCATCCGAATGTTCTCTATTTATTGGATCAGTTTCAAGCAGTACGATTCAGTGAGTTAGAGACGATCTCCCTACAAGCAGAGATGAAAGCAGCTCTGCGTCAGGCAATTGATCAGTTGTATGAGGAGTATGTAGGGATCCATTTAAAAGCTAAAAAGTTTATCGATTCCTTGAGTGATTGGGGAGCGATTATGAAAGATTCATCTGGAGGTGAAACATGAAAAAAATTGCAGTAGATGCAATGGGGGGCGATAATGCACCTCAAGCCTTGGTTGAAGGCGTGAATCAAGCCATTCGTGATTTTGATGATATTGAGATTGTCTTGTATGGCGATGAGGCAAAAATCAAAGACTATTTAACCGCAACAGAACGTGTATCGATTGTGCATACGGAAGAAAAAATCGATTCAGATGATGAGCCAACGCGGGCCATTCGTCGGAAAAAACAGGCTTCGATGGTCTTAGCTGCCAAGGATGTGAAGAATGGTGAGGTCGATGCCATGCTATCTGCGGGAAATACAGGTGCGCTATTGGCGGCTGGTTTCTTTATCGTTGGCCGCATCAAGGGCGTGGAACGCCCTGGCTTGATGTCGACACTTCCGACGGTTGATGGTCGTGGCTATGATATGCTAGACTTAGGGGCCAATGCGGAAAATACACCAGAGCACTTGCATCAGTATGCTGTGATGGGGTCTTATTATGCTGAAAATGTTCGTGGGATTCAAAAACCACGCGTGGGTCTATTGAACAATGGGACAGAAGCTAGTAAGGGAGATCCTTTGCGCAAGGAAACCTACCAATTGTTATCTGAAGATGAGTCGATTCATTTTGTTGGAAACGTGGAAGCGCGTGACTTGATGGATGGCGTTGCTGATGTCGTTGTGGCGGATGGTTTCACGGGAAACGCTGTCTTGAAAACGATGGAAGGAACGGCTTTTGGGATCTTGAAGCAATTGAAACAAGCAATTGCCACAGGAAACTGGAAGGCGAAATTGGGAGCTTTTCTGCTCAAGGACCGTTTGAAATCATTGAAGCAAACCTTGGATTTCTCAGATGTTGGAGGAGCGGTCTTGTTTGGCCTTCAAGCACCTGTTGTTAAAACGCATGGTTCGAGTGATGCCAAAGCTGTCTATAGCACGATTCGTCAGATTCGGACTATGTTAGAGACAGATGTTGTTGGAAAATCAGTGAAGGAATTATCGAAGGAAGGGTAATGTATGAGTAAACAAAACAAAATTTTAGCTACTATTGAGGAATTTCTCAAAGACCGCAAGGGGCCAGACTTTCAAGTATCTTTGGAATCTGACTTACGTAAGGATTTACAGGCGGATTCTGTTGAATTGATGGAATTTATTATCAATCTTGAGGATGAGTACCAAATTGAGATTCCGGACAAGGCTATTGATGAATTTAACACAGTAGGGGATGTTGTCGACTATATCGAAAAACGAACTGCTGGTCACTAATGAAAAAGGGATCGTTCAGAGATTATTCTGAATGATCTTTTTTTCTGTTCTTTTTATTCGGATTCTGCTTATATTGTACGGAATTTTATTGAAAATACACTTTGTATGTGATAGAATGAAGGTGATAAAATACGAAAGGCGAACAAAGTCATGACCAATCAACTGATTTATACTGGAAAAGCTAAGGATATCTATACTACTGAGGACGAACATGTGATTAAGTCGGTCTATAAGGACCAAGCCACTATGCTGAATGGGGCTCGTAAGGAGACGATTAAGGGAAAAGGTGTGCTAAATAATCAGATTTCGTCTCTTATTTTTGAAAAATTGAATGCTGCGGGAGTAGCTACTCACTTTATCGAACGTATTTCTGATACTGAACAACTCAACAAGAAAGTGAAAATTATTCCTTTGGAGGTTGTTCTTCGTAACGTGACGGCGGGTTCTTTCTCAAAACGGTTTGGAGTTGAAGAAGGTTTGGACTTAAAAACTCCAATCGTTGAATTTTACTATAAAAACGATGAGTTGGATGACCCATTCATCAATGATGAACATGTGAAGTTTTTGGATATTGCTAACGACGAACAAATTACCTATATCAAGGAAGAAACGCGTCGTATCAATGAATTGCTGAAAGATTGGTTTGCACAAATTGGTCTTCGTTTGATTGACTTCAAATTGGAATTCGGTTTTGATAAGGATGGCAAAATAATCTTGGCAGATGAATTTTCACCAGATAACTGCCGCCTTTGGGATGCGGAAGGGCACCATATGGACAAGGATGTTTTCCGTAGGGACTTGGGCAGTTTAACGGATGTATATCAGGTTGTATTGGAGAAATTACAGGGCTTGAAGTAATCTTTTTGAAACGGAAAACCTTCGTCTTTCAAGTAAAAGGACTCAGGCTGAAAAGGTCTACTAGACCTTTTCACTCCGTCGTGACCTTGGTAGCTTGACAGATGTTTATGAAGTTGTATTAGAAAAATTGCAAGGATTGAAGTAGCCTTTTACAAATAGAATACTTGGTCTTCACTACAATCTTTAAGTAGAAATAGATAAAGGAAATAAAATGGATAAACGTATTTTCGTTGAGAAAAAAGCTGATTTTCGTGTGAAATCGGACTCTTTAGTAAAAGAATTACAGCATAATCTTCAGTTGAAAACCTTGAAGGATCTTCGGATTGTTCAGGTTTACGATGTTTTTGGTTTGGCAGAGGACTTGTTTGCGCGTGCGGAAAAACACATCTTCTCTGAGCAAGTGACCGATACTGTTTTGGATGAAGCTGCGGTTAAGGCTGATCTTGAGAAGCATGCTTTCTTTGCGATCGAAAGTTTGCCTGGTCAATTTGACCAACGTGCGGCATCTTCACAAGAAGCTTTGCTTTTGCTTGGTAGTTCAAATGATGTAACGGTGAACACAGCGCAACTGTACTTAGTTAACAAGGATATTGATGCGAATGAGTTGGAAGCTGTCAAAAACTACCTCTTGAACCCAGTGGATTCTCGTTTCAAAGACATCACTGTTGGCATTGCGAAACAGGATTTCTCTGAGTCTGACAAGACCATTCCAAGTTTGAATTTCTTTGAAACTTATACGGCAGAAGATTTTGCACAGTATAAGGCTGAGCAAGGATTGGCCATGGAAGTGGATGACCTTCTTTTCATTCAAGATTACTTCAAGTCTATTGGACGTGTGCCAACTGAGACTGAGTTGAAGGTGTTGGATACTTACTGGTCTGACCACTGCCGTCACACGACTTTCGAGACTGAGTTGAAAAACATCGACTTCTCAGCTTCTAAATTCCAAAAACAATTGCAAGCGACTTATGACAAGTATATTGCCATGCGTGATGAGTTGGGACGTACCGAAAAACCTCAAACCTTGATGGATATGGCGACTATTTTTGGTCGTTATGAGCGTGCCAATGGTCGTTTGGATGACATGGAAGTGTCTGATGAAATCAATGCCTGCTCTGTTGAAATTGAAGTGGATGTCAATGGTGTGAAAGAACCATGGCTTCTCATGTTCAAAAACGAAACTCACAACCACCCAACGGAAATTGAACCATTTGGTGGAGCGGCTACTTGTATCGGTGGTGCCATTCGTGACCCATTGTCAGGTCGTTCCTACGTTTATCAAGCCATGCGTATCTCAGGTGCTGGTGATATCACAGCTCCGATTTCAGCGACTCGCGCTGGTAAATTGCCACAACAAGTGATCTCCAAAACAGCGGCTCATGGTTATTCTTCATATGGTAACCAAATTGGTCTTGCGACAACTTATGTCCGTGAATACTTCCACCCAGGTTTCGTTGCTAAGCGTATGGAGCTAGGTGCTGTTGTCGGTGCGGCTCCTAAGGAAAATGTGGTCCGTGAAAAACCTGAAGCTGGTGATGTGATTATCTTGCTCGGTGGTAAGACTGGACGTGACGGTGTCGGTGGTGCGACAGGTTCTTCTAAAGTTCAAACGGTTGAATCTGTTGAAACAGCTGGTGCTGAAGTTCAAAAAGGGAATGCCATCGAAGAACGTAAGATTCAACGTCTTTTCCGTAATGGTGAAGTAACACGTCTGATCAAGAAATCAAATGACTTTGGTGCTGGTGGTGTCTGTGTGGCCATCGGTGAATTGGCTGATGGACTTGAAATTGATCTGGATAAAGTGCCATTGAAATACCAAGGTTTGAACGGTACAGAAATTGCCATCTCTGAATCTCAAGAACGGATGGCCGTTGTAGTTCGTCCAGAAGATGTAGACGCCTTCGTTGCAGCATGTAATAAAGAAAATATTGATGCTGTGGTTGTTGCAACAGTAACGGAGAAACCAAATCTTGTCATGCACTGGAATGGTGAAACCATCGTTGATTTGGAACGTCGTTTCCTTGATACAAATGGTGTACGTGTGGTTGTAGATGCTAAGGTGGTTGACAAGGATGTCAAGCTTCCAGAAGAACGTCAAACATCTGCCGAAACCCTTGAAGCGGATACGCTTGAAGTCTTGGCTGATCTGAACCATGCTAGTCAAAAAGGGTTACAAACGATCTTTGATAGCTCAGTTGGTCGTTCTACAGTCAATCACCCACTTGGTGGTCGCTACCAAATCACACCAACGGAAGCTTCTGTACAGAAATTGCCAGTTCAACATGGCGTGACAACAACTGCCTCTGTCATGGCGCAAGGCTTCAACCCTCATGTGGCAGAATGGTCTCCATATCATGGTGCTGCCTATGCAGTCATCGAAGCAACAGCTCGTTTGGTTGCTGCTGGTGCCAACTGGTCTAAGGCTCGTTTCTCTTATCAGGAATACTTCGAGCGTATGGATAAACAAGCAGAGCGTTTTGGTCAACCAGTAGCTGCTCTTCTTGGATCCATCGAAGCTCAGATTCAACTTGGTTTACCATCTATCGGTGGTAAAGACTCGATGTCTGGTACCTTTGAAGAATTAACCGTACCACCAACCTTGGTTGCTTTTGGGGTAACAACTGCAGATAGCCGTAAGGTTCTTTCTCCAGAATTCAAAGCTGCTGGTGAAAATATTTACTACATTCCTGGTCAAGCTTTGGCACAAGAAATTGACTTCGATCTTATTAAATCTAACTTTGCTCAATTTGAAGCCATCCAAGCTGACCACAAAGTGACAGCCGCATCAGCTGTTAAATATGGTGGTGTGGTTGAAGCTCTTGCGCTTGCAACATTTGGTAACCATATCGGAGCAAATGTCGAATTAGCGGACCTTGACACTAGCTTGACAGCCCAATTGGGTGGATTCGTCTTCACATCGCCTGAAGAAATTGCAGGTGTTGCTAAGATCGGACAAACAGTAGCTGACTTTACACTTACTGTCAATGGTGTAACGCTTGATGGACACAAACTTGACAGTGCTTTCCAAGGTAAATTGGAAGAAGTTTACCCAACGGAATTTGCACAGGCAACGGAGTTGGAAGAAGTACCAGCTGTGGTATCAGATGCTGTGATCAAAGCTAAAGAAACAGTTGATACACCAGTGGTTTACATCCCAGTATTCCCAGGTACTAACTCTGAGTACGATTCAGCTAAGGCCTTTGAAAAAGAAGGTGCAAAAGTCAACTTGGTACCATTTGTCACACTGAATGAAGAAGCTATTGTCAAGTCTGTTGACACTATGGTTGACAATATCGAAAAAGCTAACATTATCTTCTTTGCAGGTGGCTTCTCAGCAGCGGATGAACCAGATGGATCAGCTAAATTTATCGTTAACATCTTGCTTAATGAAAAAGTACGTGTAGCCATTGATAGCTTCATCGAACGTGGTGGTTTGATTATTGGTATCTGTAACGGATTCCAAGCCCTTGTCAAATCAGGTCTTCTTCCATATGGTAACTTTGAAGATGCAAGTGGCACCAGTCCAACCCTCTTCTACAATGATGCCAACCAACACATGGCTAAGATGGTTGAAACACGTATTGCCAACACCAACTCACCATGGCTTGCCGGAGTAGAAGTTGGTGACATTCATGCTATCCCAGTATCACATGGTGAAGGTAAATTTGTCGTGACAGCTGAGGAGTTTGCAGAGCTTCGCGACAATGGTCAAATCTTTACCCAATATGTTGACTTCGAAGGTAAACCAAGCATGGATTCTAAATACAATCCAAATGGATCTGTGAATGCTATCGAAGGTATCACAAGTAAGAACGGTCAAATTATTGGGAAGATGGGTCACTCAGAACGTTTCGAAGACGGTCTCTTCCAAAATATTCCAGGAAATAAAGACCAACATCTCTTTGCATCAGCGGTTAAATACTTTACTGGAAAATAAAAGGTATACAAAATGACATACGAAGTTAAATCTCTTAATGAAGAATGTGGTATTTTTGGGATCTGGGGACACCCAGATGCTGCAAAACTGACTTATTTCGGATTACACAGTCTTCAACACCGTGGTCAAGAAGGGGCGGGGATCCTTTCGAATGATGCGGGTCAATTAAAACGGTATCGTGATACGGGTCTTCTCTCAGAAGTATTTCGAAATCCTACTAACTTGGATAAGTTGACAGGAACGGGAGCGATTGGCCATGTTCGCTATGCGACAGCTGGGGAAGCTTCGGTGGATAACATCCAGCCCTTCCTCTTTCGCTTTCATGATACGCAGTTTGGACTTGCCCACAACGGGAATTTGACCAATGCCAAGTCCCTCAAACGGGAGTTGGAAAATAACGGGGCGATCTTTAGCTCAACTTCTGATTCAGAAATCTTGGCCCACCTGATTCGTCGGAGCCACAACCCATCCTTCATGGGTAAGGTGAAAGAAGCCTTGAATACGGTGAAAGGTGGATTTGCTTACCTTCTCATGCTGGAAGATAAGCTGATTGCGGCCTTGGATCCAAATGGTTTCCGTCCTCTTTCGATTGGGAAAATGGCCAATGGCGCTATCGTGGTTTCATCTGAAACCTGTGCCTTTGAAGTGGTTGGTGCTGAGTGGATCCGCGATGTGAATCCAGGTGAAGTCGTGATTATCGATGATAATGGTATTACTTACGATAACTATACAACGGACACCCAATTGGCTGTTTGCTCGATGGAGTATATCTACTTTGCTCGCCCAGACTCCAATATCCAAGGGGTCAATGTCCATACAGCCCGTAAACGTATGGGAGCTCAATTGGCACGTGAATTCAAACATGAAGCAGATATTGTGGTCGGTGTACCTAATTCATCACTTAGCGCAGCCATGGGATTTGCGGAAGAATCTGGCCTACCAAATGAAATGGGCTTGATTAAAAACCAATATACCCAACGGACCTTTATTCAACCAACACAAGAACTACGGGAGCAAGGGGTTCGGATGAAGCTCTCTGCCGTATCCGGTGTCGTGAAAGGCAAACGGGTTGTCATGATTGATGATTCTATCGTACGTGGGACAACATCACGTCGGATTGTGAAGTTATTGAAAGAAGCAGGGGCTACAGAAGTCCATGTGGCAATCGCAAGCCCAGCTCTGGCTTATCCATGTTTCTACGGGATCGATATTCAAACACGTAAGGAATTGATTGCTGCCAATCATACAGTAGAGGAAACACGCGATATCATTGGTGCAGATAGCTTGACGTATTTGTCAATCGATGGCTTGATTGATTCTATTGGAATCGATACAGATGCCCCAAATGGCGGTCTTTGTGTGGCTTACTTTGATGGAAAATATCCAACGCCTTTGTATGACTACGAAGAACGCTATGTGGAAAGTTTGAAAGAACATACTTCTTTCTATTAAGAGCAGTGCAAAAGAAAAGGAATGAAACAAATGACAAATAAAAATGCTTATGCTCCACGTCTCACTACTGACTAAAAGCTAAAGCATTTGTCAGTAGACGCTTTGCCCTATTGGACCAAAGCTAGAGACCTGACTAGTATTTTTAGATAAAATAATTGTTTATCTAAAAATACGTCGCACTCTTTCTCAAAAAAAGAAAAGGATTAAAAAATGACAAATAAGAATGCATACGCTCAATCTGGTGTAGACGTTGAAGCGGGTTATGAAGTTGTTGAACGGATCAAAAAACATGTGGCTCGTACGGAACGTGCGGGTGTCATGGGAGCTCTTGGTGGTTTTGGTGGCATGTTTGACCTTTCAAAAACAGGTGTTAAAGAACCTGTTTTGATCTCAGGAACAGATGGTGTTGGAACCAAGCTCATGCTTGCCATCAAGTACGACAAACACGATACGATCGGTCAAGACTGTGTGGCCATGTGTGTTAACGATATCATCGCTGCAGGTGCGGAGCCCCTTTACTTCCTTGACTATATCGCAACTGGTAAAAATGAACCTGCTAAATTAGAGCAAGTCGTTGCTGGTGTTGCAGAAGGTTGTGTGCAGGCTGGTGCAGCCCTTATCGGTGGAGAAACGGCTGAAATGCCTGGTATGTATGGTGAAGATGACTATGATTTGGCTGGGTTTGCTGTCGGTGTTGCAGAAAAATCTCAAATCATTGACGGTTCAAAAGTAGCTGAAGGCGATGTGATTCTTGGCCTTGCTTCAAGCGGTATCCACTCAAATGGTTACTCACTTGTTCGTCGTGTCTTTGCGGATTACACAGGTGAAGAAGTTCTCCCAGAATTGGAAGGGAAGAAACTTAAAGACGTTCTTTTGGAGCCAACTCGTATCTACGTCAAAGCAGCATTACCACTCATCAAAGAAGAATTGGTCAACGGAATTGCCCACATCACAGGTGGTGGTTTCATCGAAAATGTACCACGGATGTTCTCAGATGACTTGGCTGCTGAAATTGACGAAAGCAAAGTCCCAGTTCTTCCAATTTTCAAAGCTCTTGAAAAATATGGCCAAATCAAACATGAAGAAATGTTTGAAATTTTCAACATGGGGATTGGTCTCATGCTTGCAGTGAAACCAGAAAATGTGGAACGTGTCAAAGAACTTCTTGACGAACCTGTTTATGAAATCGGTCGTATTGTGAAGAAAGACGGCGCAAGTGTGGTGATTAAATAATGGCTAAAAGGATTGCTGTATTTGCCTCTGGCAACGGGTCAAACTTTCAGGTGATTGCAGAACAATTTCCGGTAGAGTTTGTCTTTTCAGATCACCGGGATGCCTATGTCTTAGAACGTGCCAAGAACCTTGGTGTGGTGAGTCATGCCTTTGAACTCAAGGAATTTGATAATAAAGCAGCTTATGAAGAAGCGATTGTTCACCTCTTGAATGAACACCAAATTGACTTGGTTTGCTTGGCGGGTTATATGAAAATTGTTGGCCCAACCTTGCTAGCAGCTTATGAAGGCCGTATTATCAATATTCACCCGGCTTATCTCCCTGAATTCCCTGGTGCTCATGGTATTGAGGATGCTTGGAATGCAGGCGTTGCTGAGAGCGGTGTGACCATTCACTGGGTGGATTCTGGTGTGGACACTGGTAAGGTCATCAAACAAGTCCGTGTGCCACGTCTAGAAAGTGATACCCTTGATACTTTCGAAACTCGCATCCACGAAACAGAGTACAAGCTCTATCCAGAAGTCTTGGAACGTTTGGGAGTAGCACGAAAATAAGGAAGCCATTGATTGGAAAGAACATTTTCGACTGTAGCAGATAAAGAACTTTTTAAAAAAGGAAAAGAAAGAAAAAATGACTAAACGCGCACTAATTAGTGTTTCAGACAAAGCGGGTATTGTTGAATTTGCCCAAGAACTCAAAAAACTCGGTTGGGACATCATCTCAACAGGTGGGACTAAAGTTGCCCTTGACAATGCTGGGGTAGATACCATTGCCATCGACGATGTGACTGGTTTCCCAGAAATGATGGACGGTCGTGTGAAGACTCTTCATCCAAATATCCACGGTGGTCTGCTCGCTCGTCGTGACCTCGATAGTCACCTAGAGGCTGCTAAGGACAATAATATCGAGTTGATCGACCTTGTTGTGGTCAACCTTTACCCATTCAAGGAAACGATTCTCAAACCGGACGTGACTTACGCTGACGCGGTGGAGAACATCGATATTGGTGGACCATCTATGCTTCGTTCAGCAGCTAAAAACCACGCTAGCGTAACAGTTGTGGTAGATCCTGCTGACTATGCCGTGGTTTTGGACGAATTGGCAGCCAAGGGCGAAACAAGTTACGAAACTCGCCAAGGGTTGGCAGCGAAAGTCTTCCGCCACACAGCAGCCTATGATGCTTTGATCGCAGAATACTTCACTGCTCAAGTGGGTGAAGAAAAACCTGAAAAACTCACTCTGACTTATGATCTCAAGCAACCAATGCGTTATGGGGAAAACCCTCAACAAGACGCAGACTTCTATCAAAAAGCTTTGCCAACGGATTACTCTATTGCTTCCGCTAAACAGTTGAATGGGAAAGAATTGTCCTTCAACAATATCCGTGATGCGGATGCCGCTATCCGGATCATCCGTGATTTCAAAGACCGTCCAACCGTTGTGGCCTTGAAACACATGAACCCATGTGGGATTGGTCAAGCTGACGACATCGAAACTGCTTGGGACTACGCTTATGAGTCTGACCCAGTATCCATCTTCGGTGGTATCGTCGTTCTCAACCGCGAGGTAGATGCTGCGACAGCTAAGAAGATGCATGGTGTTTTCCTTGAAATCATCATTGCACCAAGCTACACAGACGAAGCGCTTGAAATCTTGACTACCAAGAAGAAAAACTTGCGGATTCTTGAGCTACCATTTGACGCTCAAGATGCTAGTGAAGTGGAAGCAGAATACACTGGTGTTGTTGGTGGTCTCCTCGTTCAAAACCAAGACGTTGTGAAAGAAAGTCCAGCTGACTGGCAAGTGGTTACCAAACGCCAACCAACTGAGACAGAAGCGACAGCTCTTGAGTTTGCTTGGAAAGCTATCAAGTATGTGAAATCAAATGGTATTATCGTGACCAACGACCACATGACACTTGGTGTTGGCCCAGGTCAAACCAACCGTGTGGCTTCAGTCCGCATCGCTATTGACCAAGCCAAAGACCATCTTGATGGTGCTGTTCTTGCTTCAGATGCCTTCTTCCCATTTGCAGATAATGTGGAAGAAATCGCTAAAGCAGGGATTAAAGCGATCATCCAGCCAGGTGGATCAGTTCGTGACCAAGAGTCAATCGAAGCGGCTGATAAATACGGCTTGACCATGATCTTTACAGGAGTCAGACATTTTAGACATTAATCAAAAAGGCTGGGCAAAAAATGTCCAGCCTTTGATGTTTGATAGGAATAACTGCAAGACGCAGTGGTTGATTGCTCAAAGCACTGCTTTGAGGTGGCGGATAGGACTTGCGAAGCAAGTTTCCTAAATCTTTTTTCGCTTTTTAAGCTCCAAAGATAACCTAATGAAGGAAACAAAGTTTCCTTTATCCACAACCTT
>NZ_KV794401.1:19373-34626 GCF_001808725.1 Streptococcus sp. HMSC074F05
GATTGAAAAGGTTTGGGGAACCTTTTCAACCTTTTTTAAATAGTCTGAGTTCTTTCCCACTCCCTTTCTGCTGGTTATGAAGACCTTAATCTGGGTAGATGTAGGTGACGGTTCCCCAGATGGGGTTGGTTGGATCGAACCAACCACGGAAGTTGTCGATATAGCGATGGCCGTTGTAGTTAGCCTCTTGGATCTGAATTTTTTGGTCATGTTCGACGTCTGTAACCAAGGCAACATGGCCATATCCCCCATTGTCCCAACAGGCGATGGCACCGACCTCTGGAGTGTCTCCTGTCCGGAATCCCGCAGCGCGTGCGCTAGCTGCCCACATGCCGCCATTTCCCCACCAGTTGTGGGCCCAAGGGGCTAATTCTTTGGCTCCCCAGGTGCACTCACCAATGGGGTAGGTGTTTCCCGGATGTGTCGCGAGTGGAGTGAGCTTTGGCTTTGCCTTTTCTACTTGAAATGTAGTGGGGAATAGCCCTTTTAGTTGTCCCTGGCTTTTCTGATAGACATGTAGGTGAAATAGCCCGCTTCCCTTGTGTTTTTGAGCTTGAAAGCGCAGTTGGAAATGTCTAGGTGCGATCTTCTTTGCGGGATACCAGACTAAATCATCCTGCCCATTTTCTTCAGACCAGATGGGGAATACAATCTCGTCAACGTCTTCGAACAACTTTAGGTCTACCTCAAATTCTTGTGAGGAGATGGGTGTGATCGTAATCTTGGGTTGGGAAGAGGCGAGGTCTTTTTGCTGGACTCTGGTCGTGAGAGGGTAAAGACCGGTTAACTGTTCATTTGCCTCCACCCCATAGACATGGACATGATAAAGTCCGGCTTGATCAGAATGGTTGGTCAATGGCACTTGTAGGTCAAATCCCTTGTCACTGCGTTCCACAGGATACCAAGTCAGGTCATCTTGGCCATTTTGGTCAGACCAGATGGGAACTTGGATCTTATGATACTTATCCGGGACATTTCCAAGATGAATCATCAGCTGCCCTTTTTCGGCATAGATCGCATTGGTCGCTTGATCTGCATGGGCAATAGAGGCTTGCATCCCCCATGTCGCACAAGTCAGTACGACAAATTTTTTGATCGTTTGCATAATACTCCTTTTCGTCAATTAGTAGGTCTCACCTATACTATTCGGAAAAAAATGAGAAATAGGAGAAAATAGCAAAAAATGTTTGGATTCTACTGGAAATAGGAGACTTTTGCTGAAATCATTAGAATAAAACGAACGATTATGATATAATTTAATAAAATAATTCGCAAAAGAGGTTCGAGATGAAACTTTTGGTTGTTGGATCTGGCGGTCGTGAGCATGCGATTGCTAAGAAATTGTTGGAGTCTAGAGACGTTGAGCAGGTTTTTGTGGCTCCTGGTAATGACGGGATGACATTGGACGGTCTTGATTTAATCAATATCGGAATTTCCGAACATTCTAAGCTGATTGACTTCGCAAAAGCGAACGATATTGCTTGGACCTTTATCGGTCCAGATGATGCCCTTGCAGCTGGTATCGTGGATGATTTCAATGCGGCTGGACTCAAAGCCTTTGGTCCGACCAAGGCTGCGGCTGAGCTTGAGTGGTCTAAGGATTTTGCAAAGGAAATCATGGTCAAATACGACGTTCCGACAGCAGCCTATGGGACTTTTTCAGATTTCGAAGAAGCCAAGGCCTACATCGAGGAAAAAGGTGCTCCAATCGTCGTCAAGGCAGACGGCTTAGCTCTTGGGAAAGGTGTCGTCGTTGCGGAGACGGTTGAGCAAGCCGTCGAAGCCGCTCACGAGATGCTTTTGGACAATAAATTTGGGGACTCTGGTGCGCGTGTGATCATCGAGGAATTCCTTGACGGGGAAGAGTTCTCTCTCTTTGCCTTTGTCAATGGGGACAAGTTCTACATCATGCCAACAGCTCAGGACCACAAACGTGCCTACGATGGTGACAAGGGTCCTAACACTGGTGGAATGGGTGCCTATGCGCCAGTTCCTCACTTGCCACAGAGCGTGGTTGACACAGCGGTTGACACCATTGTCAAGCCAGTTCTTGAAGGCATGATCAAAGAAGGGCGTCCGTACCTAGGTGTCCTTTACGTGGGGCTAATCTTGACAGCTGATGGACCGAAAGTCATCGAGTTCAACGCTCGTTTTGGAGATCCTGAAACGCAAATCATCTTGCCTCGTTTGACATCTGACTTTGCGCAAAATATCACTGACATTTTGGATGGCAAAGAGCCAGCCATCACTTGGACGGACAAGGGTGTGACATTGGGCGTGGTTGTAGCCTCAAACGGCTACCCACTCGCTTATGAGAAGGGTGTCAAACTTCCAGCCAAGACAGATGGGGACATCATCACTTACTATGCTGGTGCCAAATTCGCTGAAAATAGCCAAGACCTCCTCTCAAACGGCGGACGTGTCTACATGCTGGTCACAACCGCAGACACCGTCAAAGATGGTCAAAATATCATCTATAACCAACTCAACAAACAAAACACAGAAGGCCTCTTCTACCGAAACGATATTGGTAGTAAGGCTAACAAATAAAACTCTTTGAAAACCTTCGATTGCCTGTGTTAAAGCTCCTTGCTGAACGTTAGTTCTATCTTCGTCGCTTTGCCTTGTCACTCTGTGGTTTTCTTCGAGTTTTCAAATATCATTGCTATTTTAGGCGACGAAGTCGCCAAACCCGATAATGGTCGCCGTGGTGAAAAGACCAGAACAGTTTCTGTTCTGGTCGGGGGAAACATTGAAACCTTAGGCTCAATGTTTAGGAATGAAACCGAAGGTTTGCTTCCGTCCCCACCACCTAAGACCATTATCAAAAAAGGAGAAAAAATGAAACCAGTAATTTCCATTATCATGGGCTCAAAATCCGACTGGGCAACCATGCAAAAAGCCGCTGAAGTCCTCGACAACTTCGGTGTCGCTTACGAAAAGAAAGTTGTTTCCGCACATCGGACGCCGGACCTCATGTTCAAACATGCCGAAGAAGCACGTAGCCGTGGCATCAAGGTCATCATCGCAGGTGCGGGTGGCGCTGCTCACTTGCCAGGTATGGTTGCTGCTAAAACAACTCTTCCAGTCATCGGGGTACCTGTCAAGTCTCGTGCCCTTAGCGGTGTGGATTCTCTTTATTCTATCGTTCAGATGCCAGGTGGTGTACCTGTCGCAACCATGGCTATCGGTGAAGCTGGTGCGACTAATGCAGCCCTCTTTGCCCTTCGTCTCCTCTCAGTAGAAGACAAGGGCATTGCGGATGCGCTTGCTAACTTTGCTGAAGAACAAGGAAAAATCGCAGAGGAGTCTACAAATGAGCTCAACTAAAACCATTGGTATCATCGGTGGTGGCCAGCTCGGTCAGATGATGGCTATCTCAGCTATCTACATGGGCCACAAGATTATCACCCTTGATCCTGCAGCAGATTGTCCATCTTCTCGTGTGGCGGAAATCATCGTGGCCCCTTACGACGACGTAGATGCTCTTCGTCAGTTGGCGGATCGCTGTGATGTTCTCACTTATGAATTTGAAAATGTGGATGCTGACGGTTTGGATGCTGTTATCAAAGATGGTCAGCTTCCTCAAGGGACAGACCTACTCCGCATCTCTCAAAATCGAATCTTTGAGAAGGACTTTCTTTCTAACAAGGCCCAAGTCACTGTAGCACCATACAAGGTCGTGACCTCAAGCCAGGATTTGGCAGATATCGACCTGTCGAAAAACTATGTCCTCAAGACGGCGACCGGTGGTTATGATGGCCATGGTCAAAAGGTTATTCGTTCAGAAGCAGATTTGGAAGAAGCCTATGCGTTAGCTGATTCAGCAGACTGCGTTTTAGAAGAGTTTGTCAACTTCGACCTTGAAATTTCTGTCATCGTATCTGGAAATGGCAAGGATGTGACAGTCTTCCCCGTTCAGGAAAATATCCACCGTAACAACATTCTTTCAAAAACCATTGTGCCTGCTCGCATTTCAGAAAGTCTAGCTGAAAAAGCCAAAGCCATGGCAGTACGAATTGCAGAACAGCTTAACTTGTCTGGAACTCTCTGCGTGGAAATGTTTGCAACCGCTGATGACATCATTGTCAACGAAATTGCTCCACGTCCACACAACTCAGGCCATTACTCGATTGAAGCTTGTGACTTCTCCCAATTCGACACCCATATCTTGGGTGTTCTCGGAGCACCACTTCCAGCAATCCAGCTTCATGCGCCTGCTGTTATGCTCAATGTTCTCGGCCAACACGTCGAGGCTGCTGAAACATATGTGACAGAAAATCCAAGCGCTCACCTCCACTTATATGGTAAACTAGAAGCAAAGCACAACCGCAAAATGGGACATGTGACTTTGTTTAGTGATGTGCCAGATGAGGTTGAGGAGTTTGGGAAAGGGATTGATTTTTAAGTGAGAATAGCGATTCTAGGACTTGGAGTCATCGGGACCACTTATGCCTACGCCTTTCAAAAAGCAGGCCATCAAGTGGAACACGTGCTGAGAGATAGTAAGAAAAGCACAGCTCCGAAGGAGTTGTCGGTTGATCTGCTAGATGGTCGCTATCATTCCAAGGGTGAGAACAAGCATGATACCTATGAGGTTCATGTGGCGGAAGCTGATTCGGAATATGATTTTATTTTTCTGAGTGTGCGTCATGGGTGTGTCAAAGAAGCTGTGGAGACCTTGCGAAAAAATAATATCAAAGGTACCCTTGTTTTCTTCTGCAATTTCTGGGATACTCGAAAAGAGGTCCAAGAGTGGGCAGGGGATTACGACTATATTCTGGCCTTTCCGACAGCTGGAGGTCACATGCAGGAGGACCATTTGGATGGTGTCTTGTTTGACCATTTAATGCTAGAAGCTGAGCAAAAAGCACACATTTCTAACTATTCTGATTTGACGACTTTACTGACTTCTGCAGATTTGAAGTGGGAAGTGCCTCATGATATGGTCGAGTGGATTTGGATTCATATGGCGATTAATGCGGGTGTTACTTCGACAGCTGCTCGTTCAGGGAATCTGGAAAATCCAGAAGAATTGGCTCTGAACTTGATGAATAGTTCTTCGGAATTATCATTAGCTATCAAGGCCATTCGAGAAGCTTTGAAAGTTGTAGAAGCGCGTGGTGTGAATTTGAAACTTTATAAGGCAGAACTCTTACCCTACAAAATTCCGGCTTGGATAGCCGGCAAAGCCATGAAAGTTATGTTTGCGAAAAATGAGCTAACCCGAAAAATCATGACCTTACACAATGATAAACAGGACATCTTCTATTGTTGTCAAAGTGTTTATCAGACTGGTCAGGAGTTAGGTGTGAAGATGCCTATTCTGGAAGCAAATATGAAGGGCATTTCGATTTAGGAGGTTTTATGATTCAACTCATCGTCAACGCATTTGTCGAAAAAGAGAAGACAGGAGCAGTCGTCGAAGTCTTGTATGCTAGTAGTGATCACGAAAAGGTGAAAGCTAAGTATGAAGAGCTAGTTGCACAATATTCTGAAAACTATTTAGCCATCTATGATCTGCCTCTGGATACGGATTTGAATACACTCGATCACTATCCATCGGTGTGGATTGGAAAAGAAGAATTTGAATAAAACGACTGTTGGTTGCTAACTGATGTGAAACATCAAAAGAAAGGAAAATAATAATATGATCGAACGTTACTCTCGCCCAGAAATGGCGAACATTTGGACTGAAGAAAATAAATACCGTGCTTGGCTTGAGGTGGAAATCTTGGCTGACGAAGCCTGGGCTGAGTTGGGGGAAATCCCTAAGGAAGATGTGGCTTTGATTCGCGAAAAAGCGGACTTTGACATCGACCGTATTCTTGAAATCGAGCAGCAAACGCGTCACGATGTGGTGGCCTTCACACGTGCGGTTTCTGAAACGCTTGGTGAAGAACGTAAGTGGGTTCACTATGGTTTGACTTCTACTGACGTGGTAGATACGGCCTATGGTTACCTATACAAACAAGCCAACGACATCATCCGCAAGGACCTTGAAAACTTCCTCAACATCATCGCTGACAAAGCGAAAGAACACAAGTTCACTATCATGATGGGTCGTACCCACGGTGTGCACGCTGAGCCGACAACATTTGGTTTGAAATTGGCGACTTGGTACAGCGAAATGAAGCGCAACATCGAGCGTTTCGAGCATGCGGCTGCTGGCGTGGAAGCTGGTAAGATTTCTGGTGCGGTTGGGAACTTTGCCAACATCCCACCATTCGTTGAAAAATACGTCTGCGATAAATTGGGTATCCGTGCTCAAGAAATCTCTACACAGGTCCTTCCTCGTGACCTTCATGCTGAGTACTTTGCAGTTCTTGCGAGCATCGCAACTTCTATCGAGCGGATGGCAACTGAAATCCGTGGTCTTCAAAAATCTGAACAACGTGAAGTGGAAGAATTCTTTGCCAAAGGTCAAAAAGGATCTTCAGCAATGCCTCACAAGCGCAACCCGATCGGTTCTGAAAACATGACCGGTCTTGCGCGTGTGATCCGTGGTCACATGGTCACAGCTTACGAAAATGTGTCACTCTGGCATGAGCGTGATATCTCTCACTCATCAGCTGAGCGTATCATCGCACCAGACACAACCATCTTGATTGACTACATGCTCAACCGTTTTGGAAACATCGTTAAGAACTTGACAGTCTTCCCAGAAAACATGATCCGCAACATGAACTCTACATTTGGTTTGATCTTCAGCCAACGTGCCATGTTGACTTTGATTGAAAAAGGCATGACACGTGAGCAAGCTTACGACCTTGTTCAACCGAAGACTGCTCAATCATGGGATAACCAAGTAGACTTCAAACCACTTCTTGAAGCAGATCCAGAAGTGACTTCTCGTCTCACTCAAGAAGAAATCGACGAAATCTTCAACCCAAGCTACTACACCAAACGGGTGGATGAAATTTTTGAACGCATCGGTTTGGGTGACTAATCGCAACGAAAAAGGGAATTTGAAAAATAGACGAAAGAGGCTGGGCAAAAACTGTCCAGCCTTTGATGTTTGATAAGAATAACTGCAAGACGCAGTGGTTGATTGCTCAAAGCACTGCTTTGAGGTGGTGGATAGGAGTTGTGAAGCAAGTATCCTAAGTCTTTGTTCGCTTATGAAGCTCCAAAGATGACCTATGGTGACGGAAGCAATGTTTCCTTGATCTGCAGCCTTCAACAGTCTCCCAGACTGTTGAAGCTATGAGGGGGTGGGAAGATCGAAAAGGTTCGGGGAACCTTTTCGATCTTTTTTAATTCTTCAGAGTTCTTTCCCACTCCCTTTTTAAACTTTTTATAGCTAAACTATCACTAATTATATATATTTTTAAAGAGGTCTTTAGAAATCGTTTTCAACATGCTATACTGGAGTTATAAAAAAGACCGAGATGTCTCAGTCTTTTTGGTTCTTAGTGATCGCGGTCACAGGAGATGAACTTGATCTTGTAGTAGTCACCGCGTTTATAGGTTTCCGTGTATTCAAGGATTTGGCCAGTCGCTTCTAGCTTGGTCGTCTTCACTTGTTTGACCGTTGGGAAATTTTCGTCGATCTTCAATACTTTAGCAACCTTGCTTGGTGTAGGAAAGACGATTTCGTTGACTTCTTCGAAGTGCTCGTCATTCATATGAATGTGGTAGTCTTCTTTGAAGCGATCATAGATAGAGCTGTAGTATTCCAAATTTGGATAGTTTGGATTGATGTATTGTTCAGGAACATAGGTTTGGTGGAAGATATAGGTATCATCCCCTGTCTGGCGAGTCCGTTCGATCTTATAGTAGAATTGCGTTGGGTTGAGGCCTAGTTTGTCTAGGATGCTTAAGGTATTTCCACGTTTAATAGAGAGAACTTTGACTTTGGCCTTTTGGATTGGGAAGGTTTCAACATCTGAAAATTCAACCAGTTTGTGTTTTCGAGCACGAGAAACAAAGGTTCCTTTTCCTTGCTGGCGGACAATGTAACCATCAGCAGCGAGGTCGTTCAAAGCACGGACAACGGTGATAGAGCTGACATCATAAATTTTAATGAGTTCAGCTTCAGTATAAAATTTATCTCCATTTTCAAATTTTCCGGAGATAATTTGCTGCTTCAATTCATCTTTGATGTGTTGGTACTTTGGAATTGCCATAGTGCTACCTCTCTTTAGATTTCTCTTATTTAACCCTATTTTAACATATTTTTTATAAAAGTGTTGACATTTTTTAAATAATTTATTATATTAATAAATGAAAAGGGTTACATATAAGAAAGGGGGGCGTTTATGGGAGTTTTTGAGATTCGCGATGCTTTCTATTTAAAAGGTCAACCCTTCAAGATTTTGTCCGGAGCGATCCATTATTTCCGAATTGACCCAGCAGACTGGTATCATTCCTTGTATAATCTAAAGGCTTTGGGGTTTAACACGGTTGAGACCTATGTCCCTTGGAATGCGCATGAACCCCGCAAAGGGCAGTTTGACTTTAGTGGTCGATTGGATCTAGAGCGTTTCATTCAAACCGCCCAATCCCTTGGACTTTACATGATTGTAAGGCCGTCGCCCTTTATCTGTGCAGAGTGGGAATTTGGTGGATTACCAGCCTGGCTCTTGGAAGAAGACCTGCGAATTCGCTCATCAGACCCAGCCTTTATCGAAGCAGTGGATCGTTATTATGATCGCTTGCTTGGGTTGTTAACACCCTACCAAGTGGATCAGGGTGGTCCAATCCTCATGATGCAGGTGGAAAATGAGTACGGCTCTTATGGAGAAGACAAGGATTATCTTCGTGCCATTCGGGATTTGATGAAGGAAAAAGGCGTGACCTGTCCTCTCTTTACATCAGATGGTCCATGGCGAGCAACTCTAAGAGCAGGAACCTTGATCGAAGAAGACCTCTTCGTGACAGGAAACTTCGGTTCCAAAGCAGCCTATAACTTTGGTCAAATGAAAGAATTCTTTGACGAATACGGCAAGAGATGGCCCTTGATGTGTATGGAATTCTGGGATGGCTGGTTTACCCGCTGGAAAGAACCTGTGATTCAAAGGGACCCAGAGGAGTTGGCTGAAGCTGTCCATGAGGTCTTGGAGCTTGGCTCCATTAATCTCTACATGTTTCATGGCGGAACCAATTTTGGCTTCATGAATGGTTGTTCAGCTCGGGGGACGCTTGATTTGCCACAGGTGACGTCCTATGACTATGGGGCTTTGCTCAATGAGCAGGGCAATCCGACGGAGAAGTATTATGCTATTCAAAAAATGATGGCGACCTATTATCCGGAATACCCACAGCAAGAACCGCTCATCAAAGAGTGTTTACCAGAACAGACCTTGCAATTGGCGGCCAAGACTAGTCTTTTTGGGAATCTGGATAATTTGGCTCAAGTCGAGACCAGCCTTTATCCCGAAAAGATGGAAGAGTTGGGGCAAACCACAGGTTATCTCCTATATGAGACAGACCTTGAGTTGGATGCGGAAGAAGAAAGACTGCGCATCATTGATGGTCGGGATCGGGTACAGATTTACCTGGATGATCAACATGTAGCAACGCAATACCAAACAGAGATCGGTGAAGATCTTTTCATCAAAGGAAAAAAGAAAGCGGTTACGAATTTAAAAATCTTGCTTGAGAATATGGGTCGTGTCAACTACGGGCACAAGCTCTTAGCTGATAGCCAGCGCAAGGGCATTCGCACAGGTGTCTGTGTGGATTTGCATTTCCACCTTCATTGGAAGCAGTACCCACTGGATTTACAAGATCTCAGTCAGCTCGATTTTTCAAAGGAATGGCAGGCAGGTGCTCCAGCATTTTACCGATATGATTTTCAGCTGGATCACACCCTTGACGCTTATCTGGATATGACAGGATTTGGGAAAGGGGTCGTCTTTGTCAACGGCCATAACCTTGGTCGCTTCTGGGAAGTCGGACCGACCACTTCACTTTATGTGCCTCATGGCTTCCTCAAAGAAGGAGCCAATAGCCTGATCGTCTTTGAGACAGAAGGGCGTTACCAAGAGACACTTCAACTTGTTCAACAACCTACATTCAAAGAAGTAAAGGGGGAAAACTTATGACTATTGTAGGATGCCGTATCGATGGACGTTTGATCCACGGGCAGGTAGCCAATCTTTGGACTACCAAACTAAATGTTTCACGTATCATGGTGATCGATGATGAAGTCGCTCAAAATGATATTGAAAAAAGTGGCTTGAAACTAGCGACACCACCTGGTGTTAAGCTCAGTATCTTGCCAGTCGCAAAGGCTGCGGAAAATATCTTGGCTGGAAAATATGATAGCCAACGACTCTTTATCGTAGCTCGCAAACCTGATCGTTTCCTTCGTTTGATCGAAGCAGGCGTTCAGCTTGAAACGCTGAATGTCGGCAATATGTCTCAATCTGATGAGACACGTGCGATTACCCGCTCGATCAATGTGGTGGACGCGGACGTGGAAGACTTCAACAAGATCCACGAAAAAGGTGTAAAGATTACGTCTCAGATGGTGCCAAACGACACTGCAGAAGACTTTATGAAGTTATTAAAGTAAAAGAAAATTTTTAGGAGGAAATTGTCATGATACAATGGTGGCAAATTTTACTACTTACTTTGTACTCAGCTTATCAAATCTGTGATGAGTTGACGATTGTTTCATCAGCAGGATCACCAGTCTTTGCTGGTTTCATTACAGGACTTGTCATGGGGGATTTAAAGACAGGTCTATTTATCGGAGCTTCTCTTCAATTGACAGTGCTCGGTGTAGGTACTTTCGGTGGAGCTTCTCGTATTGACGCAACATCTGGTGCCGTTCTTGCGACTGCTTTCTCAGTAGCAAAAGGGATTGATCCAGAGATTGCTATTGCTACAATCGCTGTGCCGGTAGCAACTTTGTTGACCTACTTTGATATTCTTGGTCGTATGACTACAACTTACTTCGCTCACCGTGTAGATGCTGCGATCGAACGTTACGACTATAAAGGAATTGAACGCAACTACCTTCTTGGTGCTGTTCCTTGGGCTCTTTCTCGTGCCCTTCCAGTCTTCTTGGCTCTTGCCTTTGGTGGTTCTTTCGTAGAAACTGTTGTTACAGGTCTTGCTAATGTACAATGGTTGGCAAACGGTCTGAAACTTGCAGGTCAAATGCTTCCAGGTCTTGGATTTGCGATCTTGCTTCGTTACCTTCCTGTTCGTCGTAACCTTCACTACTTAGCACTTGGCTTTGGCTTAACAGCAATGTTGACAGTGCTTTATAGCAATGTTCAAAGCCTTGGTGCTGCAGTGTCTAGCATTGTTGGTTCTGATGTGTTCGCTAAACTTCCAAAAGAACAAGCTATTACTTTTGTTAACAACTTCAAGAGTGTATCTATGATTGGTATTGCCATTATCGGTATCTTCCTTGCAGTACAACACTTCAAAAACAGTCAACGTACAGTCGTAGCTGCTCCAGCAAGCAATGTAGAAAGCGGGGAAATTGAAGATGACGAATTCTAATTACAAACTAACAAAAGAAGATTTTAAACAAATCAACAAACGTAGCCTCTTCACCTTCCAATTGGGTTGGAACTACGAACGGATGCAGGCTTCTGGTTACCTTTATATGCTTTTACCTCAGTTGCGTAAAATGTATGGTGATGGCACTCCAGAATTGAAAGAAATGATGAAATTGCATACGCAATTCTTCAATACTTCACCATTCTTCCACACCATTATCACTGGTTTTGACCTTGCTTTGGAAGAAAAAGATGGTGTCAAATCAAAAGATGCGGTGAACGGGATCAAGACAGGTCTCATGGGACCATTCGCTCCTCTTGGGGACTCAATCTTTGGATCATTGGTACCAGCTATTATGGGTTCAATCGCAGCAACTTTGGCTATTGCAGGAAACCCAGCCGGTATCTTCTTGTGGATCGCTGTGGCAGTTGCTTATGACATTTTCCGTTGGAAACAGTTGGAATTTGCCTATAAAGAAGGGGTTAACCTCATCAACAACATGCAAAGTACCTTGACAGCTTTGATCGACGCAGCTGCCGTTCTGGGTATCTTCATGGTTGGTGCCTTGATTGCCAGCATGATTGGTGTTGAAGTTTCTTGGACTCCACACATTGGGGACAAAGCGATTGAAATTCAAGATATGCTCAACCTTATCTTCCCACGTTTGGTACCAGCAATCATCACAGGTGTAATCTACTGGTTGCTTGGACGTAAGGGTATGAACTCTACAAAAGCTATCTTGCTCATCATCCTTGCAGCAATCGCATTCTCAGCATTTGGCCACTTCTTCTTTGGAATGGCATAATGGAGTAAGGTATGGCAAAAGAGTTAGTATTGGTCAGCCATGGTCGCTTCTGTGAAGAGCTTAAAGCTAGCACAGAGATGATTATGGGACCACAAGAATCCATCCATACGGTTGCACTCTTACCAGAAGAAGGACCAGAAGACTTTACTGCTAAATTTGAAGCAACAGTCCAAGGTCTAGAAGACTATATTGTATTTGCTGATCTATTGGGAGGAACTCCTTGCAACACTGTGAGCCGCTTGATCCTTGAAGGACGTGCGATTGACTTATACGCAGGGATGAATCTTCCGATGGTCATCGAGTTCATCAATAGTAGCCTGACTGGTAATGAAGGGGACTACCCTGAACGTGCAAAAGAAAGTATTGTCAAGGTCAATGACCTCTTGTCAAACCTTGATGATGATGAAGATGAGTAGGTTGGTATGGGAGTCTGGGAGCATCATCTCAGGCTCCTTTCCCATTTATCAACGTTAGATTGTAGAAAGGAACAACAGTTTCTATGTTAGACTATACAAAAGAAGACTTGCAGGAGCTAGGAGCAGAGATCACCACTCGTGAGATCTACCAACAACCAAGTGTTTGGAAAGAAACGGCTCACTTGTACCAAGAAAGAAAAGCGGAAATAAAAGCTTTCTTAGAAAAAATTGGGCAAGAGCATGACTATATCAAGGTCATCTTGACAGGGGCAGGGACCTCAGCCTATGTAGGGGATACCTTGGTTCCTTACTTGCAGGAAGTGCACGATGAACGCCACTGGAATTTTCAATCCATTGCGACGACGGATATCGTAGCTCATCCTCAAACCTATCTCAAAAAAGAAGTGCCGACGGTCTTAGTTTCCTTTGCACGAAGTGGCAACTCACCTGAAAGTGTCGCAACCGTGCAGTTGGCCCAAGACTTGGTCGATGAGCTTTATCAGATCACCATTACCTGTGCAGCTGAAGGAAAACTGGCTTTGCAGGCGCATGGGGATGAGCGCAATCTCTTGCTTCTCCAACCAAAAGAAACCAACGATGCTGGCTTTGCCATGACTTCGAGCTTTACCTCTATGCTCTTGACAGCCCTCTTGGTCTTTGATCCGAGTGAGGAAGAAATCAAGGAAAAACGAGTAGAAGAATTGATTCATCTGTCAGAGCAGGTCTTGGAGAAGGACCGTGAGGTCAAGGAAGTTGTAGATTTAGATTTCGAGCGCGTCATCTATCTAGGAGCAGGACCTTTCTTTGGGCTAGCCCATGAAGCCCAGCTCAAGATTTTGGAATTAACCGCAGGTAAAATCGCAACCATGTATGAGAGTCCTGTCGGTTTCCGTCACGGTCCGAAATCCCTCATCAATGACCAGACCCTCGTCTTGGTCTTTGGCTCCATTGATCCTTATACCCGTCAGTATGATCTGGACTTAGTTCGCGAAGTTGCAGGGGATCAGATTGCCCGTCAGGTCGTTCTCTTGTCTGATCAAGCTGCAGGCATTGAGCATGTACGAGAAGTGTTGGTGGAAGCATCAGCAGACTCTCTAGATATCTACCGTGCCTTCCCATACATTATCTACGGTCAGTTGATTTCTCTCTTGACTTCGCTCAAGGTGCAAAATCGCCCAGACACACCTTCACCGACTGGTACTGTCAATCGGGTTGTACAAGGGGTGATCATTCATCCATTTGATAAAGAATAGCCATTAATTTTCTATAAAAAGTGGAGTGTTTCATCTTATGAAACTGATATAATGGAGAAAAACAGTGAGAGGAGAAGATTTGTGAAACAGTATCAAGAAAGCGTGTTTGGGGAATGGCAGAATCAAGAGGTTCGGGCTTACCGCCTCGAAAATGACAAGGGCTACCAATTATCTGTCATGACCTATGGTGCGACGATTTTAGAATATGTGACACCTGATAAAGAAGACCAGTTTACCAATATCGTCCTAGGTTTTGATCGCTTTGAGGACTATGTGGGCAATAGCCCTAAATATGGGGCTAGTATTGGTCCAGTAGCGGGTCGGATTGCAGGCGCCAGTTTTGAACTCAATGGAGAGACCTATCACTTGGAAGTTAATAACGGTGCCAACTGCAACCACAGTGGGTCGACGGGTTGGGACAGCGCCTTGTTTAGCGTGGAGTCGGTAACGGATCAAGGAATCACTCTCTATACAGAACGGGCGGATGGGACAGGCGGTTTTCCTGGAAATCTCAAGATCTGGGTGACCTATGGTTTAACGGAAGATGGTGAATTCGAGATTGCTTATCGGGTAGAAACGGATCAAGACACCTTGGTCAACCCGACCAACCACAGCTATTTCAACCTATCAGGCAACTTCACTCAGCCAATTCATGACCATGTCTTTCAGATCAATCATAAAGGGCTTTACCCTATCCACCCAGATGGCGTCCCTCTTCAGACCGTAGATAGAGAAAGTCCAATCGTTCAGCATCTCTACCAAGCCATGCTCTTAGAGGATCTCTTTAAGGATTCAGATCCGCAAATCCGCCTGGTAGAAGGATTGGACCATCCTTTCGCTCTACCAGATGGACATGAAAATGCTGGCTTTCTTTACCATCAGCCGTCTGGGCGCTTTTTGACTTTCAAGTCAGAGGCTTCCGCCTTGGTGGTGTATTCTGCCAATTTCGTAGATGAAACCGTTCGTCTGCAAGGCCAACCAATGGTTCAGCACAATGGCTTGGCGCTCGAATTTCAAACAGTGCCAGATGCCATTCACAGTGACCAGGCTGAGAGGGTCATCCTGAGAGCAGGTCAAGTCTTTATCAGTAAGACTAGCTACCATGCCATCGTAAAAAAATAATAAGAAAAGGGGGAGTGGCCAAACAAGGATGTGAAATCTTTGCCTGAGACCTCCTCTTTTTCTCGAAAAAATTTTTTAGAAAAACTATAAGGAAAGTTTAAGCTTCCTATCGTATACTAATACCATCATCAAAGACCTCCTAACTTTGAATGATAAAACTCCTAAAACTTTTTCATAATAATCTCCCTATAAGA
>NZ_KV794401.1:34726-68983 GCF_001808725.1 Streptococcus sp. HMSC074F05
AAAACCGGTGGCTTTTTCTATGTACCTTAGCGAACGTTAGTGAGCTTAGGTACATTGATGCAGTTTGAGCGGAGCGAAAACTACGTTCCTTATTCTTTACGAGCATTAGCGAGTTTAGGTACATTGACGCAGTTCGAACGCAAGTGAGAACTACGATCTTTAAAAAATTAATGAGGTGAACTCAGAGAGTTCAACCGAACCAAAGGTACCGAAGTATTTTAATAGAGCGTAAGCTCTTTATTTTTTTGCACAGAAAAAAGCTCCTTGAGAAAATCTCAAGGAGCAGTGGAATGACTACTTGCCCGTTGCATCAGACACTTTTTTGAATTTTGCTGAAATAATCGTATTTAGATTATTCCGTCCATCGCGTTGCTCAATCGTCAACGTTAAAATATCTCCATCAATAGAGTATTTATACGTAGTTTCTTTAGCGACAGGTCCAATGGACATGGTTGCAAGTTGCACAATATTGATAGCTTCTGGGAAGATAATCGTTTGGTTTGCTGTATCTAATTTACCGTTCTTCAAGACAGAATGAATTTTAGCATTACCTTTATCAAATTCATAAGTTGTATTGGGCAAGTCCTTAGCGCCATCCTGTAGATTGACTGATAATTTGGTAAATTGATCTTTAATATATTCGTCTTTCGTTTGAGTCACTTTAGATGCATCTTTTTGTTTTAAGTAATCGTAGAACCTTCCAAAACTATCTGCTAGAGATACAGTATAGTCGAATTCAACAGATGTATCTGTAATGTTCAACGTTGGTTTTAAATCTTTCCATGCCTCAGGATAGATCAGCTTGATAGCCGAATCATCATTGTCAAAATCTTTAAAGGCTAAGCTACGTTCAAGAGCTGGTCGGAAGTCGATGGCTTGCCATTTTCCTTCAATTGGAACGGGGTCTTTTTGAGTAGTGCTTCCTTTACGTTTGAAGTGTAGTTCATAGTGAACTGGAAGATTATTTTTCTTCGCTTTTCCGTCAATCGTGACATAAAGCATGTCGTCTTTTAATTTGTAGTGATATGTGTTTGGCGAAACGCGATTTTCACCGAATGAGAAGAAGAATGAGTTTGCTACGGAAAGTCCTTCATCAAAGGTCATTGTTTTGGCACCTTGATCAATAGAACCCGTTGCTTCGTAGCTAAACACGCCAGTATCTTTATTCATGCTGACTTTGTATTTCTTAAAGTCGCTTGCAAATCCTTCATGAGAGTCATACATGATTTTTTTGAATTCTTCTTCAGTCTTGCCTCTAGCTTCTGTTGTGACAGTGGAGAAAGCTTTAATAAAGTTATCAATGTTATAGTCGTATTTAATGGTTGCCGTGTTGTTTTCAATCTTCATGTCCATTTTGAAGTCTTTAACAGATTCAAGCAAGTGTGCAAAGTGGATTCCATGGAGGGTATAGGCTCCGATGGATTCCGTTAAAGCATCGAGAGTATCGACTAATTCCCATTCGCCATCAATCGTTTCGACTTTTGCTGTTTCTGTTTTAGCAGCATTTTTAGAGCCACTTTGTTTTTGAGAACAAGAAGCTAGTAGGAAGACTGAGAGCAGAGCAACGAATGCTAAAAATAATTTTTTATAACGTCTAATCATCGCTAGACCTCCTTAAAATAGATGATTGTATTACGCTTATATTATACGTGCAACATAAATGTTTTGCAAGGGCTTTCAAACGAATCGCAATTTTGTTTTGTAACTTGACCGATTATTCAACATAAGAAACGGAAAAATTGTATGTAGCAGAGTACCCAATAGATGAGATTCTCAAGGTTTCCTAAATTATTTTTTTGCACAGAAAAAAGCCCCTTGAGAATTCTCAAAGGGCAGTGAGCTATTTAATTAGTTTTAGGAACTGAAACTTTCTTGAATTTCATTGGATAAACAAGATGAGCACCAGTTTCATCGTACGTTTTCTCAGCATAAATTGTTATTTGGTTACCTTTTGCCTTGCCAGCTAATGAGTTTCTTAACAAATAGAATATGATTTTAAATCATCAGAGGTATCATTTTTTGCTATAATAGACTGTATGAGTAGAATTTTAGACAATGAAATCATGGGCGATGAAGAGGCCGTTGAACGGACGTTGCGCCCGCAATATTTACATGAATATATCGGTCAAGATAAGGTTAAAGACCAGCTAAAAATCTTTATCGAGGCAGCCAAGCTTCGGGATGAAGCGCTGGATCATGTCCTTCTTTTTGGCCCTCCGGGGCTTGGGAAAACCACCATGGCCTTTGTCATTGCCAATGAACTGGGCGTCAATCTCAAGCAGACTTCTGGTCCTGTCATTGAAAAGGCAGGTGACTTGGTAGCTATCCTCAATGATCTAGAGCCGGGCGATGTCCTCTTTATCGATGAGATCCACCGTCTGCCTATGTCAGTCGAAGAAGTGCTTTACAGCGCCATGGAAGATTTTTACATCGACATTATGATTGGAGCTGGTGAGAGCAGCCGGAGTGTCCATCTGGACCTTCCTCCTTTCACTTTGATTGGGGCGACAACGCGAGCTGGTATGCTGTCCAATCCCTTGCGTGCTCGCTTTGGAATTACGGGGCACATGGAATACTATGAGCAGGATGATCTGACAGAGATTGTCGAGCGGACCGCCGAAATCTTTGAGATGGAGATTACCCACGAAGCTGCCGAAGAGCTTTCTCTTCGTAGTCGGGGGACTCCTCGGATTGCCAACCGCTTGCTTAAACGGGTGCGTGATTTTGCTCAGATCATGGGCGATGGCTTGATTGACGATACCATTACAGACAAGGCCCTCTCTATGCTAGATGTGGACCATGAAGGGCTGGACTATGTCGATCAAAAGATCCTGCGCACCATGATTGAAATGTACGGCGGTGGCCCGGTCGGGCTTGGGACTCTATCGGTCAATATTGCCGAAGAGCGCGAGACCGTAGAAGATATGTATGAGCCTTACTTGATTCAAAAAGGCTTTATCATGCGGACCCGGACAGGGCGCGTGGCGACCCGCAAAGCTTATGAACACCTGGGATATCCCTACAATGGAGACTAGAAGAAGATGCTGACGGAAAAAGCGATAGTAGAACAGATTCAAGCGGATCCGGAGATGATGAAAGTCTTGGCCATTATTCGGGATCTCAACTTGGCAGATGCCTGGTTAGCAGCGGGTGCGGTGCGAAATTTCATCTGGAACCAGCTCTCTGGAAGACCAGGGTTTGATGCGACGACGGATCTGGATCTGGTCTTTTATGACCCTGCGATCAGTTATGAGGAGACTCTCCAGATCGAGCAGGAATTAAAGAAGACCTATCCCCAGTACGCTTGGGAAGTGAAAAATCAAGTCTACATGCACCAGCATAGTCCGGGGACGGCTCCTTATCGCAGTGCTTGTGACGCAGTTTCCAAATACCCCGAGCAGTGTACGGCACTTGCAGTTCGCTTAAGAAAAGATGGTCAGCTAGAGCTCTTTCTCCCTTATGGGACAAAGGATATCGAAGACTTCATCGTTCAGCCAACTCCGCATTTTTTAGCCAGTCCAGAGCGTTTAACGGTTTATACAGAGCGGATGAAAAAGAAAAATTGGCAGAGTAAATGGCCTCCATTAGAGGTTCGTTTTCCAAAATAGAGAAACAGATCAGATTTGAAAAAGGAATCTGATTTTTCTTTAAAATGATGGAGCCACTTTGTCATCTTTCTGTCACATTTTTGTTATAATAGTAATAGTATGCTGGTTTTCCATAGTGGAAAGCCAAGAGCTCAGCTAGGTTGGGCAGTCCGAACAAGGAGTTAGGTGGAATCATGAAAAAAATCGTCTTTGTCTGCTTAGGAAATATTTGTCGGAGCCCCATGGCGGAGTTTGTCATGAAGGATTTGACGGATCAGTATGAGATTGAAAGTCGGGCCACCTCGAGCTGGGAACATGGCAATCCCATCCATCGGGGAACCCAGAAAATCTTTCAACAACACCAAGTCCCTTATGATCCAGCCAAGACGTCCTTACAGATCAAGGAAGAGGATTTTTACAACTTTGATTTGATCCTAGGGATGGACGAAAACAATGTAGCAGATCTGAAGCAAATGGCTCCTGCGGGTACAGAGCACAAGATTCATCTTTTTGCTGCTGAAAGTGTGCCAGATCCGTGGTATACCAGTGATTTTGAGGAGACCTATTCCAGAGTCCTGAGTGGCTGTAAGGCTTGGTTAGATCAGTTAGCAACTTCTTAAGAGTTTGATATGTGAGAGAATACAGAATATGAAAGAATTTTATGAGACTTATAAGGTCTATCTAACACGAAAAAATTTAGAAATAGCAGCAGTAGTCGTGATTATTCTATCTGCTTTGATGGTTTTCCTTTCAGCCATTCCAGGTCAGGGCGTCTTGACCTTGGATAAGGGTGCGATCCGTTACGACGGAAGTTTGGTCCGTGGCAAGATGAATGGCAAGGGAACCGTCACCTTTAAAAATGGGGATACCTATACAGGTAACCTCGTCAACGGCTCTTTTAGCGGCTATGGTAAGTTTAAGTCCAAGGATGGTTGGACCTATGAAGGGCAGTTTGTTAACGGCCAGCCGGAGGGCAAAGGCACCTTAACCACAGAAGCCAACGTCGTATACAAAGGAACATTCAAGCAGGGGATTTATCAAAATGCGCATTAAATGGTTTTCACTAGTCCGTGTTACAGGACTCTTATTGGTATTGCTTTACCATTTCTTCCAAAAAGCCTTTCCTGGAGGCTTCATTGGGGTAGATATTTTCTTCACCTTCTCAGGATTTTTGATTACAGCGCTCTTGATCGATGAATTTGCGCGCAAGCAAGGAATCGACTATTTGGCATTCTTGAAACGGCGCTTTTACCGGATCGTACCACCCCTTGTCTTTATGGTCTTGGTCGTGATGCCCTTTACCTTTATGGTCCAACGGGACTACGTGGCTGGTATTGGGACTCAGATTGCGGCGGTCTTTGGTTTTGTGACCAATTTCTTTGAGATGGCAACGGGTGGTAGTTACGAAAGTAACTTCATTCCGCATCTCTTCCTTCATACCTGGAGTTTGGCTCTAGAAGTGCATTACTATGTGCTCTGGGCACTTTTGGCATGGTTCTTGGCTAAGCGGGCTAAGACGGTTGGAAAGTACCGAGGTATGCTCTTCTTAGCATCCAGCGGGCTCTTTCTCTTCACCTTCTTGTCCATGTTCATCCGCGCCTTTCTGACAGCTAATTTCTCTACTATCTATTTTTCTAGCTTCACTCACATCTTCCCCTTCTTTGCGGGATCATGCCTAGCAACGGTGACAGGGATTGCCAATGTCAGCCCGAACTTTACAAAATTGGTGCAGTCTTGGAGCATGAAAAAGACCTTATCGGTCTTGGGTGGAAGCTTTGCCTTCTTGTTTGTGCTCAGTCTTTTCTTACCATTTGATAGCTTGTGGACCTATCTATTTGGCTTTTTAGCAGCGACAATCGCAGCTTGTGCCATGATTCTGTCGGCCCGCATTCTCCATGAAAAGACGCCAGATAAAAAAGAACCAGCCATCCTCAATTTCTTGGCAGATACCAGTTATGGCGTTTACCTTTTCCACTGGCCTTTCTTTATCATCTTCTCTCAACATTTGGGAAATATGATGGCAGCCCTTGTGACGACGATCGTTTCCTTGATTCTAACGGCTCTGTCCTTCTATATTTTGGAGCCAACCATTGCAGGCAAGGAGCCTCGTGTCTTTGGTATGAAGATGGATCTCAGCTTTTTGACCAAGCCAATCTTTTACCTCATGATTCCATTAGCTCTCTTGATGATCGGGATCTCTGCCTTTGCACCAACAGTCGGAGCTTTTGATGAGAGTTTGGTAGTGAGTGGGCTCAATCAAGCAGACAGCAAAATGCAGGTCACACGGACGCAGGTGGACAATGCGACGGCAACAGACTATAACGTCTCAAATGGTGTGACCATGATCGGTGATTCGGTTAACTTGAGAGCACAAGACTACCTGACTAAAGCGATCCCTGGCATCCAGATCGATGCGGTGGTAAGCCGTCAGTTGGAAAATGGAATGAAGGTCTTTGAGACCGATATTTCCAATAAAGTTCTCCTAAAAAATGTGGTCATTGCCCTAGGAACCAATACTGTAAGCAACTACAAAGAATTGCTGGACCAGTATGTTGAAAAACTTCCAAAAGGCCGTCGCCTGATCCTTGTGACACCATATGATGGTCGATATGCCAACGATCAGTCCAGTGAATCGGTTCAAACGCGTCTTTATGAATTGGAACTAGCCAAGAAATACGACTTTATCACCATTGCGGACTGGTATCAAGTAGCAATTGAAAATCCAAACATTTGGGTGGGAACAGACTCTGTTCACTTCAATATGGAAACCAATGGCGGGGAACTCTATGCTCAAACAGTTAAAGAAGCCCTAGATAAGGCTGAAAAAGGACCAGTCAAGAAGTAAAAATACTTCTCTGAAACTGAAACAAAACATATCCTAACAAAATAAAACAAAAAGCAACTTTATACTTGTAAAAAGTTGCTTTTTTTAGTAAGATTAAGAAAACGCTTACAAAAATCAATTGAAAACATCACTTTGTGAAGAAAAAGTTTTTTAAATTATTTTTTCACAATTTTGCGAAAGAATTGCTTTTGCAGCAATCAAATTGATAAAACTTTCACAAACTTCAAAAAAATCTTTGTGAAAGTTGCTTGGAAGTGTTTACAAAAATCTCAAAATAGAGTACAATTATATTGTGAAATAATTAACAAATCGAAATTTCTTACACTATTCTTGAAAATTTCCGAAAACATGAAAAAGTTCTAGAAAAGGATAAGGGTTTCAAACATTGGAGGAAAGTATCAAATGGCTGATAAAAAAACTCTCTCACCTGAAGAAAAGAAACTCGCTGCTGAAAAACACGTAGACGAGTTGGTGCAAAAAGCGCTTGTTGCGCTTGAAGAAATGCGCAAATTGAACCAGGAGCAAGTGGACTACATTGTAGCGAAAGCATCTGTAGCTGCTCTTGACGCACACGGTGAGCTTGCTCTTCATGCTTATGAAGAAACTGGTCGTGGAGTCTTTGAAGACAAGGCGACGAAGAACTTGTTCGCTTGTGAACACGTAGTAAATAACATGCGTCACACCAAGACAGTTGGTGTCATTTCAGAAGATGACGTCACTGGTTTGACCCTTATTGCTGAGCCTGTCGGAGTTGTCTGCGGGATCACACCTACAACCAACCCAACTTCAACAGCAATCTTTAAAGCATTGATTTCCTTGAAGACACGGAACCCTATCGTCTTTGCCTTCCACCCATCCGCTCAAGAATCATCTGCTCATGCGGCACGAATCGTACGCGATGCAGCAATTGCAGCTGGAGCACCTGAGAACTGTGTGCAATGGATTACCCAACCTTCTATGGAAGCAACTAGTGCCCTGATGAACCATGAAGGGGTTGCGACCATCCTTGCGACCGGTGGTAACGCCATGGTAAAAGCTGCTTATTCTTGTGGAAAACCAGCTCTTGGGGTAGGTGCCGGAAACGTTCCTGCTTACGTTGAAAAATCAGCCAATATCCGCCAAGCAGCACACGATATCGTCATGTCTAAATCATTTGACAACGGTATGGTCTGTGCGTCTGAACAAGCGGTCATCATCGATAAAGAAATCTACGATGAGTTTGTTGAAGAATTCAAATCTTACCACACTTACTTTGTCAACAAAAAAGAAAAAGCCCTTCTTGAAGAGTTCTGCTTCGGCGTAAAAGCCAACAGCAAGAACTGTGCAGGTGCGAAATTGAATGCGGACATCGTTGGGAAACCAGCAGCATGGATCGCTGAACAAGCTGGCTTCACTGTACCAGAAGGAACCAATATCCTTGCGGCAGAATGTAAAGAAGTTGGTGAAAAAGAACCGTTGACTCGTGAAAAATTGTCACCAGTCATCGCTGTTTTGAAATCTGAAAGCCGTGAAGACGGAATTAACAAAGCTCGCCAAATGGTTGAATTCAACGGTCTTGGTCACTCAGCAGCCATCCATACTGCTGATGAAGAATTGACCAAAGAATTTGGTAAAGCAGTTAAAGCTATTCGTGTGATCTGCAACTCTCCTTCGACTTTCGGTGGTATCGGGGATGTTTACAATGCCTTCTTGCCATCATTAACACTTGGATGTGGTTCTTACGGACGCAACTCTGTTGGGGACAACGTTAGTGCCATCAACCTCTTGAATATCAAAAAAGTCGGACGCCGGAGAAATAACATGCAATGGATGAAACTTCCTTCAAAAACATACTTTGAACGTGATTCAATTGAATACCTACAAAAATGTCGTGACGTTGAACGTGTCATGATCGTTACAGACCACGCTATGGTAGAGCTTGGTTTCCTTGATCGTATCATCGAACAGCTTGACCTTCGTCGCAACAAGGTGGTTTACCAAATCTTTGCAGACGTAGAACCAGATCCAGATATCACAACTGTTGAACGTGGTACAGAGATCATGCGTGCCTTCAAACCAGATACGATCATTGCTCTCGGTGGTGGATCACCAATGGATGCGGCCAAAGTTATGTGGCTCTTCTACGAACAACCAGAAGTGGACTTCCGTGACTTGGTACAAAAATTCATGGATATCCGTAAACGTGCCTTCAAGTTCCCATTGCTTGGTAAGAAGACTAAATTTATTGCGATCCCAACAACATCTGGTACAGGATCTGAAGTAACTCCATTTGCCGTTATCTCTGATAAAGCAAACAACCGTAAATACCCAATCGCAGACTACTCATTGACTCCAACAGTTGCCATCGTAGACCCTGCCTTGGTATTGACAGTTCCAGGATCTGTTGCAGCAGACACTGGTATGGACGTCTTGACGCACGCGACAGAAGCTTACGTATCACAAATGGCTAGCGACTTCACAGATGGTCTTGCTCTTCAAGCTATTAAACTTGTCTTTGAAAACTTGGAAAGCTCAGTCAAGAATGCGGACTTCCATTCACGCGAAAAGATGCACAATGCGTCAACCATCGCAGGTATGGCCTTCGCCAATGCCTTCCTCGGTATTTCTCACTCAATGGCCCACAAGATTGGTGCGCAATTCCACACCATCCACGGACGGACCAATGCGATCTTGCTTCCATACGTTATCCGTTACAACGGTACACGTCCGGCTAAGACAGCTACATGGCCTAAGTACAACTACTACCGTGCGGATGAAAAATACCAAGATATCGCTCGTATGCTAGGACTTCCATGCTCTACACCAGAAGAAGCCGTTGAAGCTTACGCAAAAGCTGTGTACGAACTTGGTGAACGCTGTGGTATCGAAATGAACTTCAAAGCACAAGGCATCGATGAAAAAGAATGGAAGAAACATTCTCGTGAATTGGCCTTCCTTGCTTACGAAGATCAATGTTCACCAGCTAACCCACGTCTTCCAATGGTAGACCATATGCAAGAAATCATCGAAGATGCTTACTATGGTTACAAGGAACGCCCAGGACGTCGTAAATAAGACGCCAAGGAAGAACTGATGTTTATCAGCTATCCCTCGCTCAAAAGAGCGGGGGATTTTTGATGGCCTTTTCAGGTTTCAATCGAAAAAAGGGAGCTGAGGAATTGCCTGTCTTTTTTTGCTTTTCAGACCTCCGAACCATTTTTTCATAAAAATTAGACTTTTTTTCAGAAATTGTGTTATTTTTATAGCATTCCGGGCTAATTTATGTTACCCTATAGTGTGTGAATCTGCCTGTAGCTGAAGGGTTATGATCCTTTTTCAGTTATAGGAAACGAAAAAACAAATCCAAGAAAGGAGGCCATCTCAAATGGAGTTAGAAGGTGAAGTGCAAGATCAGGCGCAGAAAATTATTGAAATGCCCCAACGAGATCGGGCAACGTCCGCTTCAGAAAATCAGCCATCATCTGCCTCGGTGGTCTCCATGTATGGACAGGAAAGGCCAAGTATTCCGAGCCTCCATCAGCAATTGGCAGGGGCATCTGGTACCCAGACCATTCAATTACGAGAGGAATTGGTACTGGCAGTAGCACAAAATGCTTCAGCGCAAGCGACGGTTTTTGAGGCCGAGCTCAAAGATCAGCTAGAAGTGGCCAAGGAGACGGTTTCCCATAAGGTTGCGGAGGTGTCACAAATGGCCCACAGCATGGCTCAGTTTTTAACAGATGCAGAAGTGGAGCAACTATTAGGAGAGTTCTCCATGGATACTTGCTGGGACCAAGCGGTCGAGGCGGAAAACCTGGCTCAAGCAAAGGCCTACTCGACACGTCTGTCAGATTTGGCAGGGCAACTGGAGGCTGCATCAGCCCAATTGGTGGACTTGGACAAGGGACAAGCAGTGGCCTTTGATTTTCATAAGTAGGAGAAAAAGATGTTAGAGATCCTGGGAGAGGATAGAGAACGCATTGAGGAGCTCCATCGAGAGATTAAAAAGGAGCAAGAGCGGATTGCAATTCGGAGTTTGATTGCAACGCAAAAAGCCTTGATGATGTTGGAAGGGATGAGTTTGCAGGTGACTTTGAGCGGTCAATCCGAAAAAATGCGCTCTTTTGCCACAACAACTCTAGTTAATGATTTGAAAGATGGATTTACAGGAGGAGCAGCGGACGCGGCAGAAGCAGCACTGAAATCAGTGAAAAAGCCGATTTTATTGAGTCCGATTAAAGGAGGTATGTGATGTACCATTCAGGAAATAGTGAATTAGAACAACTAGAAGATCGACATTACCGCTTCAACCAGAAACTTAGCGAGTTGGAGTGGGATTATGCGGATATGCGTATGGATGTCCGCCAACATACAGAAAATTTAGTAGACTGGCTGAGTGCCCTGCATTTTCAAGCCCCAAGTGCGGAGGCTCAAAGTGGTTTGGAGCGTTTATTTGCCTTGCAAGAAGAGTTTGAGGCAGAACTCAAGCGCTATGAAGAGCGTTTAGAAGAAGAGCGTGAGCGCGAGCAGCAAGAGTACTATAAGCGGCGCCAACAATTAGAACAAGGTGATTGAAACATTCCTCTGGTAGAGATAAGAGGAATGTTTTTGTTTGCTCAAAAAACTTTTAAAAATGTGCTCATAAAATATTGTAAGCGTTTGCTTAGTATGTTATAATATTCACAAAGAGACGAAAATAAAATGGTTTTATCAAACCAACAAAGAAAAGGAGTCGCTTATGAAAGCTGCAACTTATGTATCTGCAGGCAATCTGCAACTGCTTGATCAACCAAAACCAGTGATCAAAAATCCAACGGATGCCATTGTGCGTGTCTTGAAGACAACCATTTGTGGGACAGACCTTCACATCCTAGGAGGAGATGTTCCAGCTTGTAAAGAAGGCACGATTTTAGGTCACGAAGGAATCGGGATCGTCGAAGAAGTCGGCGATGCGGTTACTAACTTCAAGGTGGGCGACAAGGTCATTATCTCTTGTGTCACAGCTTGTAATACCTGCTACTACTGTAAACGTAGTCTGCCTTCTCACTGTGAAGATGGTGGTTGGATTTTGGGTCACTTGATCAACGGAACCCAAGCAGAATATGTCCACATTCCACATGCGGATGGTAGTCTTTATCATGCGCCTGAAACTGTGGATGATGAAGCCTTGGTTATGCTCTCAGATATTCTCCCAACGTCTTATGAAATCGGGGTCCTCCCATCTCATGTGAAACCTGGGGACAATGTCTGTATCGTTGGAGCTGGTCCGATTGGCCTTGCGGCTCTTTTGACCGTTCAATTCTTCTCACCAGCTACGATTATCATGGTGGACTTATCTGAATCTCGTCTTGAAGCAGCTAAGAAATTTGGGGCAACTCACACCATCTGCTCCAGCGATATTGCTGAAATCAAGGCCTTTATCAATGAAGTGACGGATGGCCGTGGTGTCGATATTTCAATGGAATGTGTGGGTTATCCTGCTACCTTTGATGTCTGCCAAAACGTCATCTCTGTCGGTGGTCATATTGCCAATGTCGGTGTTCACGGAAAACCAGTTAGCTTCAATTTGGACGAATTGTGGATCAAGAACATTACCCTCAACACCGGTCTCGTCAATGCCAACACCACTGAAATGTTGCTCAATGTCTTGAAATCAGGCAAGATCGATGCAACCAAGCTCATTACTCACCATTTCAAACTCTCAGAAGTCGAAAAGGCCTATGATGTCTTTAAACATGCGGGTGAAAACAATGCACTCAAGGTTATTATCGAAAATGACATCAGTGAATGATGTGCTCGTTACTCTTTGTTCATAGTTTTTTTAGACGGACCAGAGATATTCTGGTCCTATTTTCAGTCCCAAATAGCCGATAATTCCTTGCAAAAAAAATTCCTTGTCTTATAATATAAGTGTAGAAAACGAATACATTAAGAGAAAGGTGTAATCTTATGAAACGGTTTTGTTATCATCGTGAATTCTGGATGGACTTCCATTTCTGGATCTTGGTCTTGCTTATAGTAGCTGTGGTTATGACGATGCAGGCTCCGCTTTCGGTAGTTAGCCTAGCTTATCTTGCTTTTGTTGGGATTCTGATTCTTCTGCAGGTCTTTCAACCGTCTGTATCGACACGGCAGTACCCAGAAGGTAGCTACCATTTCAATTGGACCTTCTATCGCGATACTAGACTGTATATCGATCTCTTTTTATTAGCAGGTCTCTTGGCAGGCCCAATTACTTCATCGGATATGGTCTATTGGATCTTGCTTGGAGCCGTCGTCGGCTCTATCGGCTTTGTATTTGTTGTAAAGGAAAAAGCGACTCAAAAGATGGCTTAGGTAGATGAGATGGTTTCAATATTATAGAGTAGAAATACTTCTTTAGAATAATCAAAAAAACCAAGAAGGATGAGTTTTATCTCATCCTTCTTGGTTTTTTAAATAGGGAGACCATATTATGATTTTCGAGAACGTTGACTAGAAAGCTTTTTGTTTTCCCAGTAGCTATTAAAGACAATTTCCTTTTGTTCTCGGCTTTTATTAAGGAAGTGGGCATAGATTAAATCGACCACGATGAGGAGTGGTAAAATCGCAGAGATACGATCGATATAGGTACTACTAGGAAGGGGTGCGGCTGGTAACACTTCTGTGAATCCTTGGTGGATAGCAGCCGGGTTAGCAGTCAAAAGAACCGTTTTAGCCCCTTTTTCTTTCGCATTCAGCAGACTGTCTGTAATGGAGTTGGTGCCTCCTGACAATGAGAAACCGATGACTAAACAAGAGGAATCGAGAATACTGGTCGTCCAAGCAAAGCCGTCTTGATCAGTCAGGGCTTCACAAACGACGCCTAGTCGCATAAAGCGCAATTTCATTTCTCGAGCGACTAAACCGGAACTACCAATCCCGAAGAAATAGACTCGGTCCGCTTGATCGATTAGTTCAGCTACCCGATCCAATTGGGAATCTTTTATCAGACTTTCAGTGACGTTACTGATATGGTGGTATCGTTGCAAGACACTCAGCGTCAGCTCGTCATGTTCTTGTACCTGTTTTTGATTTTTGGTTTCTTCGTTAAAGTGATAAACAAATTCCCGATAGCCAGTGAAGCCACATTTTTGAGAGAAACGCGTTAAAGCTGCCTTTGAGACATGGAGTAACTCAGTTACACGAGAAGAGGACAGAGAGTGCTGTCGTGCTTCAGATGATAAAAAATATTGGGCAATGTCGCGTTCCATATCTGTTAACTCAGCTTCATGGCTGGCGATAATGGTGCGTAAATCTTGATCTTGTTTCACAGCAATCCTCCTTTCTCACAGTATGAAATAACAGGATGCTCCTATAATATATTACACATTATAACATGGAGACACCCTTTTATTCAAGTAAAAGCAAGTAAAATACATTGAAACTAGTATCAGTATTTAAAGGGTGAAATAATAATTTTAAAAGTGCTCAAAAGACTAAATTTACTTTCAGAAATAGAAGGCTAGAAATAGAGATCATAAAATTGTCGCTATAAGAAATAAATAGGGAAGTAAGGTAACGTTGTGAAAGAACTCTTTCTCATAGCTTGATAAGAAAGAACCTTTATAAATAACATAAAGTATTTGTATAATAAATAAAATGGGTATACAATAAAAATATAGGAATTACCAGGATTTTTTAGAAAGTACTTTCTAATTATAGGGAAAGTATTGAAAATACATATTTAAAGT
Organism: Streptococcus sp. HMSC074F05; assembly: GCF_001808725.1. Classification (NCBI taxonomy): domain Bacteria; kingdom Bacillati; phylum Bacillota; class Bacilli; order Lactobacillales; family Streptococcaceae; genus Streptococcus; species Streptococcus sp. HMSC074F05. The sequence goes on from NZ_KV794401.1 coordinate 48,850, forward strand.
ATTATGATTAATGGTGTAAGAGCTTACAAATTAAAAAAAGAAGCAGGTGATTAAATCATGGAAGAGTTACGGCATAAGCTGATTGTTTCGTGTCAAGCTCTACCAGACGAACCATTGCATAGTGATTTTATTATGGCTCGTATGGCAGTGGCTGCCGAGGAGGGCGGAGCATCTGGAATTCGCGCCAATTCTGTTGTTGATATTGCAGCGATTCGAAAAGCGGTGAATTTACCGATCATTGGGATCATCAAACGAGATTACGAAGGTGCAGATGTTTATATCACGGCAACTATGAAAGAGGTAGATGAACTCATGACGGTTCGTCCGGATATTATTGCGATAGATGCCACAACTTCTACACGACCAAATGGCGAAAGCTTAGAAGATTTTTTCCAAAAAGTAAAGAAAAAATATCCGGATCAATTGTGGATGGCAGATTGTTCGACTATTGATGAAATGCTGACGGCTGATCAAATAGGTTTTGATTATATTGGAACAACGTTGGTAGGGTATACCAAGCAAAGTAAAGGCGATAAAATCGAATCAAATGACTTTGAAATTATTCGCAAAGCCCTTAGTAAACTATCTCATCCATTAATTGCAGAAGGTAACATCGATACCCCTGATAAAGTCCATAGGGTATTGGAGTTAGGTGCCTATAGTGTTGTCGTAGGTTCAGCTATTACACGTCCACAATTAATTACAAAAAAATTTGTAGAAGCAACAAAATAAAGAAAGAGGTTTCCAAATGACAAATACAAATTTGAAGAAATATGAAGGTGTTATTCCAGCGTTTTATGCTTGCTATGATGAAAATGGTGAAGTGAGCTCAGAAAGAGTACGTGCTTTGGCTCAATACCATATTGATAAAGGAGTACAAGGGGTTTATGTCAACGGATCTTCTGGAGAATGTATTTATCTTAGTGTTGAAGATCGTAAGCTGATTTTAGAGAATGTAATGGCGGTCGCTAAAGGAAAACTAACTGTTATTGCCCACGTCGCATGTAACAATACCAAAGATAGCGTTGAACTTGCAAAGCATGCTGAAAGTCTTGGAGTAGATGCTATTGCTGCTATCCCACCTATTTACTTCCGTCTTCCTGCCTATTCGATTGCTCGCTATTGGAATGACATGAGCAAGGCTGCACCAAATACAGATTTTATCATTTATAATATTCCGCAACTGTCTGGTACCACCCTCACACGCGACCTGTATGCTGAAATGCGCAAGAATCCACGGGTGATCGGGGTGAAAAATTCATCTATGCCAACACAAGATATTCAAATGTTTGTAGCTGATGGAGGAGATGACCATATTGTCTTTAATGGACCAGATGAACAGTTCATTAGTGGCCGCGTTATTGGTGCAAAAGCTGGAATTGGTGGTACTTACGGGGTGATGCCTGATTTGTTCTTAAAATTAAATGAATTGATCAAAGAATCCGATTTTGAAACAGCTAAAGAATTGCAATATGCGATCAATGATGTCATTTATAAGATGGTCAGTGGTCGAGCAAATCTTTATGCAGTGATCAAAGAAATTCTCCGTATAAATGAAAAATTAGATCTTGGTTCTGTAAGAGCCCCACTCGAACCCTTGCATGAAGAAGATCTGGCAATTGCAAAAGAAGCAGCAGAACTTATTCAACAAGCACGAAAAGAATTTTTATAATAAATAAAATCAATATGGAGATATGTTATGGGCACAACAGGATTTACAATAATTGACTTAATTATCTTGATTGTTTATTTACTTGTGGTATTGGTTGCAGGCATCTATTTCTCTAAAAAAGAGATGAAAGGAAAAGAGTTCTTTAAAGGAGATGGTTCGGTTCCTTGGTATGTTACTTCGGTATCCATTTTTGCCACAATGCTCAGTCCGATTTCCTTCTTGGGACTCGCTGGTAACTCTTATGCAGGTAGCTGGATTTTATGGTTTGCTCAATTAGGGATGGTTGTAGCTGTTCCACTGACAATTCGTTTTATCTTACCTATCTTTGCACGGATAGACATCGATACGGCATATGATTACTTGGATAAACGTTTTAATTCTAAAGCACTTCGTATTATTTCAGCACTCTTGTTTATTATTTATCAATTGGGACGTATGTCTATCATTATGTACCTCCCATCAGCTGGTTTATCAGTATTGACAGGAATTGACATCAATATTTTGATTATTTTGATGGGTGCAATTGCAATTGTTTATTCTTATACTGGTGGTCTAAAATCCGTATTATGGACAGACTTTATTCAAGGTGTGGTTCTGATTAGTGGTGTCGTTGTAGCTTTATTTGTACTGATGGCTAATATTAAAGGTGGCTTTGGTGCAGTAGCAGAAACATTAGCAAACGGGAAATTCCTTGCTGCAAATGAAAAACTTTTCGATCCTAACTTGCTTTCAAACTCCATCTTCTTAATTGTGATGGGTTCAGGCTTTACAATCTTGTCTTCCTATGCTTCATCTCAAGATTTGGTTCAACGTTTTACTACAACACAAAATATTAAGAAACTTAATAAAATGTTGTTCACAAATGGTGTCTTGTCACTTGCAACTGCAACAGTCTTTTACTTGATCGGTACAGGCTTGTACGTATTCTATCAAGTACAAAATGCAGGTAGTGCAGCTAGCAATATCCCTCAAGACCAAATCTTTATGTACTTTATTGCATACCAGTTACCAGTAGGTGTCACAGGTTTGATCTTGGCAGCGATTTATGCAGCAGCTCAATCAACTATTTCAACAGGTTTGAACTCTGTTGCAACTTCATGGACATTGGATATTCAAGATGTCATTTCTAAAAATATGTCAGACGATCGTCGTACGAAAATTGCACAATTCGTATCTCTAGCAGTAGGTTTATTCTCAATTGTTGTTTCCGTTATCATGGCTCATTCAGATATTAAATCTGCATACGAATGGTTCAATAGTTTCATGGGACTTGTACTTGGTCTACTTGGTGGTGTATTCATTCTTGGTTTTGTTTCTAAAAAAGCAAATAAACAAGGTGCTTATGCAGCGCTGATTGTATCAACCATCGTTATGGTATTTATTAAATACTTCCTTCCTCCAACAGCTGTTAGCTACTGGGCATATTCATTGATTTCAATTTCTGTATCAGTAGTTTCAGGTTATATTGTATCTGTTCTTACTGAAAATAAAGTATCTGCACCTAAATATACAACGATTTATGATATTTCAGAAATTAAAGCGGATTCAAGTTGGGAAGTTCGTCACTAGTCACTAATAGAAAAGAGAAAATAATATGATTATTTCTGAACAATCTGATTTTAGACGATATGCTTCTGTTAATAAACATTTTTCAAAAGTCTGTGATTTTTTAGAAAATACAAATTTGACAGATTTAGTTGATGGAAAAATTGATATTGACGGGGAAAATGTTTTTGCAAATTGTATGACTTATCTAGCTGATGGAGTTCCAGGAGATATTTTTGAAACTCATAAGAAATATTTAGATATTCATATTGTTGTTGAAAATACGGAAAAAATGGCAGTAACTTCCCCAGTTCGTGCTCAGTCACGTGTACCTTTTAGCGAAGAGAAGGATATTGCTTTTTACGATAGCAAAGACTATCAAATTGTTGAATTGCTTCCAGGGAATATGTTGGTGACTTTTGAAGAAGATCTTCACCAACCAAAGATTCATTGCAATGATGAAACTGTTAAAAAACTTGTTATCAAAGTTTTAAACGAGGAAAAATAAAATGAAAAAAATATTAAACAATATGTAACCTTAGGTACTGTATTGGATTGATGTTTGAAAAATTTGATTCATGGTATCGTAATGAACTTCATATGAAAAATGTTGTACCATATATAACATTTAAGATTGAAGATTTGAAAAAGAATTAAAGCTGAAATTTAAAAATATATAGAAAGAGAATAAAAATTATGGTAAATTACGGTATTGTTGGAGCTGGATATTTTGGAGCTGATTTGGCTCGCTCAATGAACAAAATTGAAGATGCAAAAGTGGTTGCGGTATTTGACCCAAATCATGGAGAAGAAGTTGCTCAAGAGTTGGGATCAGATGTTTGTGCAAGTTTAGATGAACTTGTAGCACGTGAAGATATTGATTGTGTGATCGTAGCTTCACCTAGCTACCTTCACCGTGAACCTGTTGTGAAAGCTGCTCAACATGGCAAACACGTATTTTGTGAAAAGCCAATTGCATTGTCTTATGAAGATTGTAAAGCCATGGTTGACGCATGTAAAGAAAATAATGTTATCTTTATGGCTGGTCACATCATGAACTTCTTTAATGGTGTACACCATGCTAAAGAATTGATTACTCAAGGTAAAATTGGTAAAGTTCTTTATTGCCATGCCGCTCGTACAGGTTGGGAAGAACAACAACCAACTGTATCATGGAAGAAACTTCGTTCTCAATCTGGAGGACATTTGTACCACCATATTCATGAATTAGATTGCATTCAGTTCATCATGGGAGGACTTCCTGAAAAAGCGACAATGGTAGGAGGCAATGTATATCATAAAGGTGAAAACTTTGGTGATGAAGATGATATGCTCATTGTAAACCTAGAATACTCTGATGATCGTTATGCTGTTTTGGAATATGGTAATGCTTTCCGTTGGGGTGAACACTATGTCTTGATTCAAGGAACTGAAGGAGCTATCAAACTTGACTTGTTCAATACTGGAGGTACTCTTCGTGTTAAAGGTGAAGGAGAATCACACTTCTTAGTACATGAAACTCAAGAGGAAGATGATGACCGTACAGCTATCTATACCGGTCGTGGTATGGATGGAGCGATTGCGTACGGTAAACCAGGAGTACGTTGTCCATTATGGTTACAAACATGTATTGATAAAGAAATGGAATATCTACATGACATCATTAAAGGTGGAGAAATTACAGAAGAATACGAAAAACTTCTCAATGGTGTAGCTGCTTTAGAATCAATCGCTACTGCTGATGCATGTACTTTATCAGTTAAAGAAGATCGAAAAGTAAGTCTTTCAGAAATCACAAATGCTTAACTATTGTAAAACAGAATAGTAAATTCTTGTCATTTTATAGGCTATTGATACGATAAGAAAATAAGGCCCTATTTCAATGAATAAGAGCAATCAGAAGATGTTGCTTGCTATTTCTAAGAAGCCCAGGTTGAATTCGAAAGGAGTTCCAGTATGGAATTAGTACAATATAAAGATGCAGTGATTGCACGGGACATTCAACACCCTGCACTCAAGAAAGTTGTAGATTATTTAAAAACACATGATGTCAGTCAAGATGAAAAGGGGACACATTCAGTCTCTGATGATTTCTTTTACAATGTGATTGAAATGGAAACAACGGATGAAGAACATCGTGTATGGGAAAGTCACCGAGACTACTATGACGTTCATGTTCTATTCGAAGGAAAAGAACGAATCTCATATAATTTTCTGTCCAATATGAACTTGGAAGATTATGTGAAAGAAGAGGATTGGCAACAAATGTCTGGCCATTCGATGTTTGATATTCATTTTACACCAGGTGCCATTTTATTATTAGATCCAAATGATGCGCATAAGACAGGTTTGAAAGTCGATCAGGCTCAAGATATTCGCAAGATAGTATTTAAAGTGCGGTTATAGCGCGCATTATTCATTCTTTTCATTCCGAGCGGGAGAAATAGAACAATTTTTGAGAGAAGGATCTTGTTATCTAGTCACTGATTTCTCTCATTGAGTGGATCGAAAGGTCCTATAAGATGATGGATGTTCTCATGAATTGTTAATGGAGGTTGGAGACTATTCCCAGCCTCTTTCCCCGTTTTTAGAAGATATTGTCAGAGTGGAGGAGAAATGGTTACATTAGAAAAAAGTATACAACCTGTCATTGAGTCAGTCTATGAAAGCTTAACAGATTTAGAAAAGAAAATAGCTGACTATTTTTTATCTGATCATGTCATGCAAGATGATTTATCTGCAAAATCAGTGGCTAAACGATTGTATGTTTCCCTCTCTTCTTTGACAAGATTTGCTAAGAAGTGTGGGTTCACAGGATATCGTCAATTTGTTTATGAGTTTGAGGAGTCAAATCAGGACATTCAAAATGTTAGTCGACATATTACAAAAAGTGTCTTATCTGATTATGGAGAGTTGTTAAATAAGACTTTTTCTTTGATTGATGAAGAACAGTTATTACGTGTTAGTCGGATGTTAGACAAGGCTAAGCGGGTCTATATATACGGAATTGGAAGTTCAGGTCTTGTAGCGCGTGAGATGGAATTTCGCTTTATGAGGCTGGGAATGATTTGTAAGGCTATTACCGATGACCACATGATACGAGTCAATGAGGTCATGCTGGATGATGAGTGTCTGGTTATTGGGATTTCGTTATCCGGTGAGACAAAAGAAATTCTGGATGCTGTGTATCAAGCAAAGCAAAAAGGTTCTAGGGCTGTTCTAATAACATCGAAAATAAGTGCGTTTTTAAAAGGGCGGTGTGATGAACTGGTGTCTGTGGCAGTAAAGGAAAGTTTGCCCCAAGGTACGCTCATATCACCACAATTCCCAGTCTTAGTTGTAGTCGATATTTTTTATGCCTATTATGTTGACTTGGATAGAGAGAGAAGGAATCATATATTCACTAATACACTTTCGGCCCTCAATTTACATAAAACGGAGGATGAACAATGAATATTTTAGGGATCGACATTGGAGGTACATCTATTAAGTCGGATGTATATAATGAAGATGGCAATGCTTTGGGACATTTTTCAGAACAGAGAACCAATATATGCCATGAGAACCAAACAAATGGTATACTGGATCAAATTTGTGACCTCATTGCTGGCTATCAATCTATTATTGATTTAGATGGAGTTGCTATTTCGACAGCAGGTGTTGTCGACAGCCAATTAGGGAAAATCGTATATGCAGGTTACACCATTCCTTCTTACAGTGGGACTGATTTTTCCAGCGAGATTCAGAAACGATTTTCCATCCCCGTTACAGTAGAAAATGATGTCAATTGTGCCTTGTTAGGAGAAATATGGAAAGGTGCAGCCAGAAATAGCCATTCTACTGTTATGATTACGGTTGGTACCGGTATTGGTGGTGGTATTTTCACCAATGAACAAATCTTATCCGGGCATAATTTTACAGCAGGTGAAATCGGATATTTACCGATTGGGAATACAGATTGGCAATCCTTAGCGTCTGCGTCAGCACTCGTTCAGATGTATGAGGAAGCATCTGGCTTACACCATCAAACCGGTAAAACTTTTTTTGAGGCGGTGGATAAGAGTGAACCAGTTGCTTTGAAGGTCTTAGAAACATACGTTCATCATCTGGCACAAGGATTGGTTACTCTTTCTTATGTCTTAAATCCAGAGAAAATGATTTTAGGAGGTGGCATCTTTGCTCGCTCAGATGTTTTGCTGCATCTGTTGCAAAATGAGTTGTATCATGCGGTTCAGGACCAACGATTCTTACCGCGAGAAATTGTAACGGCTACATTAGGAAATGAAGCAGGAAGATTGGGAGCAGTAGCCAAATTTTTAATGGATCAGGGGAAGAACTTGTCTTAAAAAACGGTCGTTTTAGGAGTGATCGATCCCTAAATCCCCGAACAAAACTATGTAAAATATGGTATAATTTAAGATAATTGTACTGTTGTTGGAAGAACAATGGTTGAATAAGGAGGTGTGACGATGTCGAATGCAACACTCGAGATGATGCAAGAGATCGAGCAAGCTGCTCAGGGCGTGATCGTAGGCTATGAAGCTCAAGTTGAACAAATCCGAACGGATTCGCGCGATCGCCTTGCAACAGTGGCACAGCATTACGATGAGGAAACCAAGCAATTGGTCACAGAGGCAGAAAAAAACGCCCAGGAAAGACTCGTCCGTTTAACGAAAGATCTGGAAGAAACGGTTGCGCGCAATGATGCCAAGGTACAACAGGCGATGACCGACAAGCGAGCTGGGTTAGTTGAAGCCATTGTAGAAAAGGTGGTAGCAAGCTATGGCCGTTAGTCAGATGCAAAAACTGTCCCTCATCTTACCCAAAGATGACTTGGACAGTCTCCTACTAGCGCTACAGTCTGAGGCAAAAATCCAGATTTATGACCTCAGTGAGCATGAAGAGTGGCAGGCTGCCTTTGAGGCAAATACCTTGTCTCAACCCTTGACAGAGGACAATCGTCAAGCCTTGGTAGAGCTGCAAAAACGTCAAGAACAAGTTGAAAAAATGATTCAGACTCTAGAGCCCTACATGCCTGAGAAGAAGGCTCTGCAAGCTCTGAAGGAAGAACCATTAAGCTTGTCTTTTGATGACTTGCAGGCCCACGGGATGATTCGAGACGAGGATCTTCTATTGACCAAGTTGAAACGCCAATTGCGCGTGTTAGACAAGGCTCGTCAGAAGATTGCGGATGCAAAGGGAGAGATAGAGCGCTTAGAAAAATGGCGACCGTTAGAGGTGACACCAACAGCCCTTGCTACCTTTCACTATGTGCATGGCTTGATCGGGACGATCCCAAATAGCGATACAGACGCTGTTCGCTCTTCCTTAAAAGCTCATCCTGAGCTGGAGTTAGAAGAAGTCTTTACGTCTGAAACCGAACACGGCTATGTCATCTTGTATCGTTCGGGAGATCGTGTAGCTGTTCAGGAGCTTTTAGAAGACCATGGGTTCAAAGAATTGGACTATGAAGAAGAGCAGGTCCCGGCCGCCTACTTGGATCGCCTAGAAGGGGAAATCAAAGAGCAAGAAGCTGTAGTTGCAGCAACCCTAGCCGAGTTACAAAACTCCCAGAAGGAACTGGACCAGCTCAAGTACCAGATGGATTACTTGCTGAGTTTGGGAGCTCGTGAGGAAGCTAAGTCGCTTCTTGCTAGTACGCAAAGCTTGGTAGCCCTAGAGGGTTGGATTGAAACCTCCCAAGTGGCCTCATTGCGAGACTTCTTGCAAGAAGGTTTTGGTTCTCGAGTCTTACTAGAGACACGCGATGTGACGGAAAAAGATTGGGATGACGTTCCGATCCAGTTGCGAAATAATGCCTTGGTAGAACCTTTTGAATTAGTCACAGAGATGTACGCCCTGCCTAAGTATTACGAGAAAGATCCGACACCGATCGTTTCTCTCTTCTACTTTGTTTTCTTTGGCATGATGGTCGCAGATATCGGTTATGGACTCTTGCTAACGGTAGCGACAGGCTTTGCCCTTAAAACCTTCAAGCTCAAGCCTGATACAGCCAAGAACCTTCGTTTCTTCAGTCTCCTCGGGGTTTCAGTTGCCCTTTGGGGTGTGGTCTATGGCTCTTTCTTTGGATTTGAGATGCCTTTTGCCCTGATCAGTACGACCAGCAACGCCATGACCATCCTGATCCTCTCAGTGGTCTTTGGTTTTGTCACTGTCTTAGTGGGATTGTTCCTAGGGGGAATGAAAAATGTTCGCCTCAAAGACTATACGGAAGCCTATAATGCTGGCTTTGCTTGGGTCTTGATCCTACTTGGTTTAATGCTTCTAGCAGTAGGCAATATCTTGCCAGGGATGAGCCTTCTAGTTCCGATCGGCAAGTGGCTGGCTATTTTAAACGCCATTGGGATCTTGATTGTTTCCATTGTCAGTGCCAAGAAGCTGTCCGGTTTAGCTTCTGGTCTCTTTAACCTCTACAATGTCAGTGGGTATGTTGGAGACTTGGTCAGCTTCACCCGTTTGATGGCCTTAGGCTTGTCTGGAGCGAGTATCGGTTCAGCCTTTAACCTTATTGTCAATCTCTTTCCACCGCTTGGACGGTTTACGGTAGGGCTTCTGCTCTTTATCGTCCTCCATGCCATTAATATGTTCCTGTCCTTCTTGTCAGGATATGTGCATGGAGCCCGTTTGATCTTTGTGGAGTTCTTCGGTAAGTTCTACGAAGGAGGAGGCAAGCCGTTTCGTCCTCTCAAACCTTCTGAACGCTATATTAAAACAAAAAAATAAGTATTATCTTTAATAAATAGGAGTATATTCATGGAATCTTTAGCATCATATTTTTCAGCCCATGGGGGCGCCTTCTTTGCAGCATTTGGTGTGGCGATCGCCGTTGCACTTAGTGGGATGGGATCTGCCCTTGGGGTTGGTAAAACGGGTCAAGCAGCAGCAGCGCTCTTGAAAGAACAACCTGAAAAATTTGCCCAAGCCTTGATTTTGCAATTGTTACCAGGTACACAAGGTTTGTACGGTTTCGTTATCGGGATCTTGATCTGGTTGCAAATTAAGCCAGATATGCCACTTGAAACAGGGGTCGCTTACTTCTTTACAGCTCTTCCAGTTGCGATCGTTGGTTATTTCTCAGCCAAACACCAAGGAAATGTTGCGACAGCAGGGATGCAAATCTTGGCCAAACGCCCTGAAGACATGATGAAAGGGGTTATCCTTGCGGCCATGGTTGAAACCTACGCCATCTTGGCCTTCGTTGTGTCCTTCCTATTGACCCTACGCGTCGGCTAAGAGCTAGCTTTGATGGATTCGCCTCGAGAGGCGAAAAACACAAGACGCATGCAATAGGAGAAAAAACGATATGGATGAACAAACCCAATTAAAGGATTCGATCTTGGCCCAAGCCCACGAAAAAGGGCGTAAACTCTTAGAAGAGGCCAAGGAAACCATCCTAAAAGAAGAGACTGCGCAAGAAGAGCGGTTGATCCAAGATAAACTCAATCAACGCTCCGAGCAGCTCAAGCGGATTCAACGTCAATTGCAACGTGAAACCCAACAAATCGAAAATAAAAAACGTCAATCAACCCTTGTCACCAAGCAACGAGTCTTAAAGGATCTCTTTGCAGATGCTTATGAAGCGATGGTGGCTTGGCCCCTTGAAAAGGAAATGCAGTTTGTAGATGCGGTCTTAGATCGCTATCAGGGACAAGTTGTGACCCTGACCTTCGGGGCGGTGAGCGCTGCTAAATTTGATTCAGCAGCTCTCGAGAGATTGAAGCAGACGCATCAGAATGTGACAGTTGCAGATGCAACGATCCCAGCTCAAGCAGGATTTGTCTTGTCGGTTGGGAAGATTGATGACAACTATCTCTACCGTGATTTGGTGGATTCCATTTGGGAGCAAGAAAGCTACCAGATGGCAGCCAGCATTTTCACAGATGAAGAGAACTAGGAGGTTGCAATGAGCGAACGGACCTATTCTCAAGTCAATACAGGAATCAGCGTACGTGAGGCTAGTTTTGTCAGTCCCAGTCAGTTCGAGCAGTTGCTTGCAAGTCCCTCTAGTGAGAGCCGAGAAGGCTTGCTACAAGGAACACCTTATGCTTTAGATAGCAAGGAGATCAAGGATTTATCAGCCCTTGAAGCCCGCCTGATGGCAGCCTTGTTGGCAGAATACCAATGGGCTTTTGAGGTAAGCCCTCAGTCAGACCTGGTTAGCCTGTTTACCTTGAAGTACACCTATCATAATCTCAAGGTTTATCTAAAACACAAGGCGACAGAGCGCAAGTTGGGGCACTTATTGATCCCTATCGGTCCTTATTCTCTCGATGTGCTCGAGCATTTGGTGGCGACCTTTTCTGCAGAGCATTGTCCGGCCTTTATGGCGGAAGAAGTGGCTGCAACCTGGCAAGAATTCCAAGACTATCAGGACTTGCGGGTTCTCGAAATTGGGATGGACTTAGCTTATTTTAAACACCTGAGATACTTAGGGGACAGCCTAGATCATCCGATTCTGAAGCAGTTGGTGGACGTGACCATTGACTTTTACAATGCGATTACAGTTAAGCGGGCCTTGGATCAGCAAAAACCGCATAGCTTTATGCACCAATTACTTTCAGATGAAGGAAGCCTCAGTGCCCATCAGGTGATCGACCTGCTAGAATCCGGTCAGTGGTTGACCTGGTTTTATCAAGTCAATCCGCTGGACTACGATCTCGCCTTAGAGACTTATGAAGAAAAGATGCGCACCGGTCAACTAAAGACCGTAGAGTTGGAGTATTTAGAAAGCTTGGTGAAATTCAGTCTTCTAGACGCTGGCCGTTTTGAAGTCGATGGACCACTCCCTCTTGTCCGTTATCTTTACGGAAAAGAGTTAGAGGTGACCAACCTTCGTTTGGTCATCTCTGGTTTGGACAATGGTTTTCCGCTAGCAGACATCAAAGAAAGGATGAGACCGATTTATGGACAAACAGACCTATAAGATCGCCGTTGTGGGCAATCGAGACGCCATCCTTCCTTTTCGCCTGATTGGCTTTCAAACCTATCCGGTCACAGAGCCACAAGAAGCGATCAATACCCTGCGAAAACTCAGTCGGGAAAACTTCGGGATTATCTACCTGACAGAGGATATTGCTCAGGCTATTCCAGATACAGTGGCTTTTTACGACCAGCAGCTGACTCCGGCTCTGATCCTTATCCCGACCCATAGAGGAACTACGGGACTGGGCCAACAGCGGATTCGTGATAATGTCGAAAAAGCAGTAGGACAGGATATTTTATGAGAACAAATGAATTTGGCCAAGCGATTGGCGATGCACTGCCGGATTTTACACCCGGGCGTCTGCCAGCTATTGAGCGGATCGAAGGTCGCTATACCGTGATCGAGCGCCTCTCAAAAGAAAAACATGGAGCAGATCTTTATCAGGTCTACGGGCCGGACTCTCCAGCAGCTATGTGGACCTTTCTGTTCAAAGGCCCTGCCCGCAATGAAGAGGAGTGGGACCACTTATTAGATGATCTCATGACAGCCCAAGGTCGCTTTTACTATGCGATTGTAGACAAAGATTCAGGCAAGGCTTTGGGGACTTTCTCTCTCATGCGGATCGATCAAGCCAATCGGGTGATCGAAGTCGGAGCAGTGACCTACTCACCAGCGCTCCAAAAGACACGCATGGCTACAGAAGCCCAGTATCTCTTAGCGCGCTACGTGTTTGAAGATTTAGGATACCGCCGCTATGAGTGGAAATGCGATGCCTTAAACCAAGCATCTCGCAAAGCAGCTGAGCGCTTAGGGTTCACCTATGAAGGCTGTTTCCGTCAGGCTGTTGTTTATAAAGGTCGTACCCGTGATACAGACTGGTTGTCTATCATTGACCAAGAATGGCCAGAAATCAAACAGCGACTAGAAGCTTGGTTGGATCCAAGCAATTTCGATGCCAATGGCCAACAAAAGCAATCTCTAAGAGAGATAGCACAAAAGTAAAACAAAGAAACAAAGGATTCCCAGGAGGAATACATGACTCAAGGAAAAATTATCAAAGTTTCCGGTCCCTTGGTGGTTGCATCAGGGATGCAGGAGGCCAATATCCAAGACATTTGCCGGGTCGGCGATCTTGGTTTGATTGGCGAAATTATTGAGATGCGGCGGGATGAAGCCTCTATCCAAGTATATGAAGAAACGTCTGGAGTCGGTCCAGGAGAACCAGTGGTCACAACCGGAGCTCCCCTTTCTGTTGAATTGGGACCAGGTTTGATCTCTCAGATGTTTGACGGGATCCAACGCCCCTTGGAACGCTTCCAAGAAGTGACTGCCAGTGACTTTTTGGTTCGTGGGGTGCAAGTTCCAAATCTAGATCGGGACACCAAATGGGCCTTCGAACCAAGTGTGACTGAAGGGACAGAAGTGGTCGCTGGAGACATCGTCGGTACCGTTCAAGAGACCAATATGGTGGAACACCGCATCATGGTACCCTTTGGTGTCAGTGGACGTGTGACCAAGATCGCAGCAGGTTCTTACACAGTAGAAGAGCCGGTTTATGAGATCGAGCAGGCAGATGGCAGTCTCTTTACTGGTACTTTGATGCAAAAATGGCCCGTTCGTCGAGGACGTCCCTTTGCACAAAAACTGATTCCAGTAGAGCCTTTGGTTACCGGTCAACGGGTCATCGATACTTTCTTCCCTGTGACTAAAGGTGGAGCTGCAGCTGTTCCGGGTCCTTTCGGAGCTGGAAAAACAGTTGTGCAACACCAGGTGGCCAAGTTTGCCAATGTAGACATCGTAATTTACGTTGGTTGTGGGGAACGTGGAAATGAAATGACGGACGTTCTGAATGAATTTCCAGAATTGATCGATCCAACGACTGGTCAATCCATCATGCAACGGACTGTTCTGATCGCGAACACTTCGAACATGCCAGTAGCGGCGCGTGAAGCTTCCATCTACACAGGGATTACTATTGCCGAATACTTCCGTGATATGGGCTATTCCGTTGCCATCATGGCTGATTCGACATCGCGTTGGGCAGAAGCTCTCCGTGAAATGTCTGGTCGTCTAGAAGAAATGCCAGGGGATGAAGGCTACCCAGCCTATCTTGGTAGCCGGATCGCCGAATACTACGAGCGTGCAGGTCGGGTCAAGACACTTGGAACCACTGCGCGCGAAGGTTCAATTACCGCTATCGGTGCCGTTTCCCCTCCAGGTGGAGACATTTCAGAGCCGGTAACGCAAAATACCTTGCGAATTGTTAAGGTCTTCTGGGGCTTAGATGCTCAATTGGCCCAACGCCGCCACTTCCCAGCCATCAACTGGTTGAGTTCTTATTCGCTTTACCAAGATGAAGTTGGTCGCTATATCGATTTACATGAACAAATCAGCTGGTCTGAAAAAGTGACCCGCGCTATGAATTTGCTTCAAAAGGAAAGTGAATTGCAAGAAATCGTGCGCTTGGTTGGTCTAGATTCCTTGTCTGAAAAAGACCGCTTGACCATGAATGCGGCCAAGATGATCCGTGAAGACTACCTGCAACAAAATGCCTTTGATGAGGTCGATACCTATACCTCTTTCAGCAAGCAGGTGGCCTTGTTGACCAACATTTTGACCTTTGATCAAGAAAGTCAAAAAGCACTAGAATTGGGAGCTTACTTCACAGAAATCATGGAAGGAACCGTAGCTCTTCGAGACCGTATTGCCCGGAGCAAGTTCATCCATGAGGATCAGTTGGCAACCATTCAAGCCCTGAAAGAAGAAATCGTAGAAACCCTACACCAAATCGTCGCAAAAGGAGGAGTAGACAATGAGCGTGATTAAAGAATACCGTACTGTCAGCGAAGTTGTTGGCCCCTTGATGATTGTCGATCAGGTCGAAGGGGTTCACTACAATGAACTAGTAGAAATCAAGCTTCATGATGGAACGACCCGTCAGGGACAAGTCCTCGAAGTCCAAGAAGATAAGGCCATGGTCCAGCTCTTTGAAGGATCTAGCGGGATCAATTTGGAAAAAGCCAAAGTCCGCTTTACCGGACGTCCCCTAGAACTTCCTGTGTCTGAAGACATGGTCGGACGCATCTTTAACGGGATGGGCAAACCCATCGATGGTGGTCCGGAGATTATCCCAGAGAAGTACTTGGACATTGATGGACAAGCCATCAACCCTGTTTCGCGGGACTATCCGGATGAATTTATCCAGACAGGGATCTCAGCCATTGACCATTTGAATACCTTGGTTCGGGGCCAAAAACTCCCAGTATTCTCAGGTTCTGGTCTTCCTCACAAGGAGTTGGCGGCTCAGATTGCTCGTCAAGCGACGGTTCTTAATTCTGAAGAAAACTTCGCCGTGGTCTTTGCGGCTATGGGAATCACCTTTGAAGAAGCCGAGTTCTTTATGAACGACCTTCGGGAGACAGGTGCGATTGACCGCTCGGTCCTCTTTATCAACTTAGCTAATGACCCCGCTATCGAGCGGATTGCCACTCCTCGGATCGCCTTGACAGCTGCCGAATATTTGGCCTATGAAAAAGACATGCACGTCTTGGTTATTATGACCGATATGACCAACTACTGTGAAGCCCTTCGGGAAGTATCCGCTGCCCGCCGGGAAGTTCCAGGTCGTCGGGGTTATCCAGGTTATCTCTATACCAACCTCTCAACCCTCTACGAACGTGCAGGACGCTTGGTTGGAAAGAAAGGATCTGTGACCCAAATTCCGATCCTCTCTATGCCAGAAGATGACATCACCCACCCCATCCCTGACTTGACAGGCTACATCACCGAAGGTCAGATTATTCTGTCCCGCGATCTCTACAATAGTGGTTACCGCCCACCGATCAATGTTCTTCCATCCCTTTCTCGTTTGAAGGACAAGGGTTCTGGTGAAGGCAAGACTCGGGAAGACCATGCGGCGACCATGAACCAGCTCTTTGCGGCCTACGCCCAAGGAAAACAAGCCAAAGAACTGGCTGTAGTGCTTGGGGAATCTGCCTTGTCAGATACCGACAAGCTCTATGTTAAATTTACAGACCGCTTTGAGCAAGAATACATCAACCAAGGTTTCACTACCAATCGGACGATTGAGGAAAGTTTGGATCTCGGTTGGGAACTCTTATCCATCCTTCCACGAACAGAGCTTAAACGGATCAAGGATGAGATGATTGACAAGTATCTGCCAAACAAAGAGGATTAGCCTATGGCACGATTAAATGTAAAACCAACTCGGATGGAGCTCAATATTCTCAAAGAGCGCCTCAAGACAGCAACCCGGGGGCACAAGTTGCTCAAGGATAAGCGGGATGAACTCATGCGTCGCTTTATTGAAGCTGTGCGAGAGAATAATCGTCTGCGCCAAAAGGTGGAGGCAGCGCTGGTGGGCAATATGCAAGATTTCGTGATGGCCAAGTCCTTGGAGAGTGACCTCATGGTAGAAGAAATCTTTGCCGTTCCCACTCAAGAAGTGATGCTACACATCGAGGAAGAAAATGTCATGAGTGTGCGCGTGCCCAAGCTCCATGCCCGTATCGATAATCCATACGGAGATGATGAAGGGGACGTGGTTTATAGCTACCTCGCCTCCAACAGTCAAATGGATAGCACGATCCAAGAAATGGGGGATCTACTCCCTGATTTGCTCAAGTTAGCGGAAATCGAAAAAAGCTGCCAACTCATGGCAGATGAAATCGAGAAAACCCGCCGTCGAGTGAACGGACTCGAGTATGCGACCATCCCAGACCTCAAAGAGACTATCTATTATATCGAAATGAAACTCGAAGAAGCCGAACGCGCCAACCTCGTCAGAATCATGAAGGTAAAATAAGATACATCAAGATACAAAGCCCGTAAAAAGCAAAGTGAAAATAGGGAGCAGGACAGAAGCACTGTTGTATAGAATGCTTCGTTGTCCTGCCCCCACAAGGCTGATTAGGATTTTTCCGAGCTCTCAAAGCGAGAGAAAAATCCAATCAGCTACTGTGTCTTTGAAGTTAGTACTATTACAGTTTGCGTTTATCACACAGCATTTAGGGCGTGTTCAGTTATAAGATACAAAGCCGTAAAAAGCTATGTTCAATTACTTAAAAAATACAAGAACCTCATCGAGGAACCGCTCCTTGATGAGGCTTTTTTTGCGCCCTCGAACTCTTCTTCCAGGACCCTAATTTTATGTTACTAGTTTGTAACAATGTGACAAGAAAGACGAAATGTTACAAGAAAAATACAGTTTTGTTAAATAGCCAAAAAGGCCTTTTATTATTTTTAAATTGTGATAAGATAGTATGGTAGTTAATTTGCCCAAGAAAATCTTGAGCAAAAAAACAAAGAAAAAAGAGGATAAAAGATGAAATTAAAAGTTAATACGAAAGCCTTGATCGCTTCAACAGTAGCTCTTGCAGTGATTCCATTTACAAAAGCCACTGCAGAAACACTTGAAGATTGGGTAGCTCGCTCAGTAGATGAAATCAAACATGATATCCAACAAAGCGGTGAAAACCAACAAACTTATACCATCAAATATGGTGATACATTGAGTTCGATCGCAGAAGCGCTTGGAATCGATGTTCATGTGTTGGCAAACTTAAACAACATCAGCAACATGGATTTGATCTACCCAGGTACTGTATTGAAAACAACAGTAAATGATCAAAAAGAAGTAACTTCAGTTGAAATCCAAACTCCTCAAGCAGGTGCGACAGATGCAACCGTTGCAAGTGCTGACTTGACAACAAACCAAGTGACAGTTGATGACCAAACAGTCGCTGTCAACGATTTGTCTAAACCAGTAAACGAAGATAACAAAGCGGTTCCAGTTGCTCCAGCAGCGGAAACTCAAGAAGCACCAGCGGAAGCTCCAGTAGTTGAAGTACCAGCAGCAGAAACACCAGCACAACCAGCTGTCCCAGAAACACCAAACTACGGTGCTCCAGCTGTAAATGTTGAAGTTCAAAATCAAGAAGCAGCCCCAGCTGCTGCCCCTCAATCTGCTCCAGCCGCAGAAGCAGCTCCTGCTGAAACACCAGCACCAGCAGAGGAAGCTCCGGCAGCACAACCTGCAGCAGTAGAAACTACAGCTGCCCCTGAAGTGCAACCAGTAGCATCAACTCCAGCAAGTGGAAATACGATTCCAACTGATCCACACCTTCAACCACAAGCAGAAGCTTTCCGTCAAGAAATCGCAGCGAAATTCGGTATCACAAACATCGGTGGTTACCGTGAAGGGGATCCAGAAGACCATGGTAAAGGGCTTGCAGTAGACGTGATGGTTCCAACAAATTCAGAGCTTGGAGATCAAGTTGCACAGTATGCAATTGATAACATGGACCGTGCAGGTATCTCATATATTATTTGGAAACAACAATTCTACATGCCAGTAAATAACATTTACGGACCAGCTAATACATGGAACCAAATGCCAGACCGTGGTGGAGATACAGCAAACCACAACGACCACGTACATATCTCATTTAACGGATAATAAAACATTGAACTAGGCCTAGAGCCTAGTTCTTTTTTTGTGCACACAAAAAAAGCCGGAAGACGAATCTTCCAGCCGGTCAATGGTTAAAAAATATGATCGACTTTTTCCACCTGATAAAGGGCAATCGCCATGATAATGGTTAAGACCAGTAGCATGAGGATAGCTGGTGTCCAAGAGTGGAAGAGAGATTTGCTGTAGCCGAAGAGGATGGGACCAAAAGCAGCAAAGACGTAGCCTCCTGTTTGGGCAAGACCAGAAAGTTGAGCTGTCTTTTCAGGTGTACTGGATTTCATGGAGAAAGCGACCATGAGGTAAGGAAAGAGCGAACTAACGGAACTTCCTATCAGGGCATTGATGACGAGCCAGTAGAAGAAGTTGCTGGTTGGGATTAAGAGCATGGCTACCCCTAAAATTCCTGCTCCGACAACAATGGTAAGCATCAAGCGTCGATTGCGATCGGATAATCGTGTCGTTAAACTTGGGATCGTCAAGGAGAATGGGAGACTGATCAAGGTGAACACGGAGGCAAGTAGTCCAGATTCAACCTTTGAAAGGCCAGCTTGAACAGCCATGGTCGGAAGCCAAGTCATACTTGTATAGAAAAGTAGTGACTGCAAGCCTCCAAAAATCATGATAGCCCAGACATATTTATTGGTATACCATTTGTTACTAGCTTCAGTAGTAGCAGCCTTTTTGAGCCGGTGGTTGTAGCGAAGGTTAGGAATCCAGATGACCAAAGCAAGAGCGCACAAGGCAGTCAAAAGAGTCACTAGACCTTGCCAAGAAGTGGCTTTGGTAATAGGAACCGCTACAGAAGAGGCGATCGCTGTGGACATCCCCATAGAAGTGATATACAAGGTGGTCAGAATGCCTAGTTGGCGGGGTCTGTTCGCCTGAATCAGGCTTGGAAGCAGCACATTGAGGAAGGCGATGCCAGCTCCAATCAAGATGGTTCCCAGATAGAGGAAGGGGAGGTTGATAATCCGAATGGCAGATCCGATCGTAATCGCGATCAAAACTAGGAAAAAGAGGCGCTCAATCCCCAACTTTTTAGCAAATTGAATCGCAAAAGGTGAGAAAATGGCAAACGTGAGAAGTGGTAAGCTAGTCAATAGTCCCAGAGAGCTCACATCTACCCCCAAACCAGCAGCGATGTCAGACAAGACCGTCGGAAGCGTAGTAAATGGTGTTCGTAAAACAATCCCAAGCATAATGATGCCCGGGATGAATAGCGTAGAATGTGTTTTTTTCATAAATCCTCCTCAGACAAAAATTCTCTTCATTATAACATAGATCGAGCATAAATTGGAGTATTAGTACAAATGAAGGAGAAGGGACGTAGTTCTCACTATCGTTCGAACTGCGTCAATGTACCTAAGCTCACTAACGTTTGCTAAAGGAATAAGGATCGTAGTTCTCACTGTCGTTCGAACTGCGTCAACGTACCTAAGTTCGTCTACGCCCCTATTGGACTTGACTCACTAAGGTACGT
>NZ_KV794401.1:69083-121921 GCF_001808725.1 Streptococcus sp. HMSC074F05
ATTTTCTATCAAACAAAGTTAGGAGGTCTTTATTTGATGGTTTTATTATAAGGCGGTTTGCTTAAAGAAAACTTAAGAAAAGGCGCTGATCGAAAGAATCGGTCTAAAGTCTGAGATATCTTTATTCGCTGAAGAAATCAATGCCGGTTTTGTTGAGTTCATTGACTCGCAACATGAATTTTGTTTTGATTTGAACAAGCGGGCTTCCAAAATTTTCGAGGGCAATCAAACCTTCCAAGGCTTTTAGGACCTGCTTGGCACGGTAAACCCCTTCCTTGTCATTTAAGCCAAGGAGGGCATAGACCTGCATAAATTCTAACTGCATGGAAATACTGGTGTTTAAAATCGGTTTGCGCTTGCGAAGCTGGTTAATCGATTGAAGAAAATTCAGAGCTTCTAAGTAGAGTTCTTTTTTAATAAGATAGTTAGCTAGATTTAACAGTAAAGAGGCCAATGCATTGGCAGAGTAGGCAGAATAACTGCTTTCAAAAAGTTCCAAGGATTCCTTTCGAATCTTAGCGACGACTTCATAGGGCAAGACAGATAAAAGGGCAATGGTGAAGTCTTGCTCAATTTCATTTTGATAGGCAAAAGGCACTTCTTGAGCGATTCGTTGAATCGAGACAGGTGCGTCTTCCAGGTGGATTTCTTTTCCCATCGCGTTATTGACATTGATTTCAAGTGAGCGCAAATAGAGTTGCCAGAGCTCTTTGTTCTCCTCTGCAACAGGTGATTTTTCGTGCTTTAAGCGCTCAATAATGGACAGAAAATCCATGTTTTCTTGATTGATGTGTTTCATCAAAATGGGGCTGAAATTTTGAATGGTTAAGCCAGGATAATGGGACAAAAAGGTGTCCCAATCCACCCCCATAGACAGCAAGAGGCGAGAGAAGGTCTCAATGGTTACTCCTTTTTGAGAACGCTCAAATTGGCTGAGGAACTGAGGAGAGACAATGTCTGCAGCGACTTCTTTTAGAGAAAGACCGCGTGCTTCACGAATCTTACGAAATGTTGGACCAAATGGCGAAGATGAGGACATAGGGGAACTTCCTTTCAATTATCATACCATTAGTATACCTCAAAAAAGGCTGGAATTAAACTCAGAGTTTAATTTTTGACAAAAAAACTAGAAATTCTTCGATTTTTAAGAAAAATGAAACTATAGTTTACATGGCCCTTTTTTAGGGAGGGATTTTTGATAAAATAAGGTCAATTCTAGAAGATACGCTTATAACAAAAGGAGATTTACAATGACGACACAAGAAATTTTACAACTATTAGATGAAAAGCGCGTGCTAACAGCCCCTGCAGCAGTTGCTTGGGATGAAGTTCAACGGCAGCAAAACCGATTAAATAAAGCAGCGAAGAGACTCAATGGGCCAATCACGGTCACACTGGCCCTCAATCTTCTTTTTGCCTTTACGATTTTTCTCTTAGAACAAAGTCACCTGATGCACGGTTTTCTACTGATGCTCGGATTGATGGGTGGGTTGATTGCGATCAAATACTTTGTATTTGTAGCCCCAGCCAAGCAAGCTCTTGCCAATGCCCAGGCTCTTTATAACCAGGAAATCAGCCAACCAGCCTACCAACAAGGGATGCAAGGTTTCCCACAAAAATTTTACAATTACCACGACCTCTTCCGACTATATAACTTAATCGCAGAAGGCCGTGCCTCTACCTTGCCAGAAGCCTATAATCTGCTTGAAATGCAACAATTCCAAGAAACGCAAGTCAATCTGCAAGAGGAAGCCAATGCCCTACAAGCCGATATCGCACGTAGCTCAAGGGTCAGCGCCGTTGCTAATGTAGTCACTGCTTATAATACCTATCGTATCCACAAAGATATGTAATGTCAAAAAGATAAAAGATGAAAAAACCTCCCGAGAGCCTAGATCAAAAATCAGAGCTCTCGTGGAGGTTATTTTGTTGTCCTGTAAAAAGTAGTTCCGAACGGCATCTATGTACCTAAGTTCGTCTAAGCCCCTATTGGACTTGACTCACTAAAATAGTAAGGAACGTAGTTTTCGCTTCGCTCAAACTGCATCAATATCTCTAAATTCAGTTGAACTCTCTGAGTTCACCTCATTAAGCATTATAAGGACCGTAGTTCTCACTAGAGTTCGAACTGCATCAACGTACCTAAGCTCACTAACGTTTGCTAAGGGAATAAGGAACGTAGTTTTCGCTTCGCTCAAACTGCATCAATATCTCTAAATTCGGTTGAACTCTCTGAGTTCACCTCATTAAGTATTATAAGGATCGTAGTTCTCACTGTCGTTCGAACTGCATCAATGTACCTAAGTTCGTCTAAGTCCCTATTGGACTTGACTCACTAAGGTACATAGAAAAAGCCACCGGTTTTGGTGGCTCTTATAGGGAGATTATTATGAAAAAGTTTAGGATTTTCTATCAAACAAAGTTAGGAGGTCTTCATTTGATGGTTTTATTATAAGGCTGATTTCTTAAAGAAAACTTAAGAAAAGACGCTGTTTATAAGAATCGGTCTTAGGTCTGATATTTTTTTACAACAGAAACTATTTAGATTTTTTTCTAAATAGAGTTGACAAACCCATCCGAAAGTACTAGAATCTATTTAGAAATATTTCTAAATAGATTAGAGGAGATAGAGAATGAATTTTGCGCAAACATTTAAAGCTTTATCGAATCCGATAAGAAGAAGTATCTTAGAACTGCTAAAGGCGGGGAAATTATCTGCGGGAGATATCGCTGGCCACTTTGATGTAGCAGGAGCGACCATTTCTCATCATTTAAGCCTCCTCAAGCAGGCAGATTTAATTCGAGAGGAAAAAGAGAAGAATTTTATCTACTATGAACTCAATACTTCTGTCTTGGAGGATTTAATGGTCTGGCTCGTTGATTTGAAAGGAGACTCTACTGATGAAAACGAATAAAAAACTATTGCTATTAACTTCTATGGTGATCCTTTTCCCCATGCTTTGGGGGCTGATGATTTGGTCGCAATTGCCTAACCAAATCCCGATTCACTTCAATTTTGCTGGCCAGGCCAATAACTTCCAATCGAAACCCCTGGTTGTGTTTGGTCTTCCTATTTTCGATCTCATGGTGCATCTGTTTATGATCTTTATGATCGGTCGCGATTCTAAGAATAGCGCTATGAATGAGAAAATGATCAGAGCGATTTACTGGTTGACCCCAATCGTTTCCTTAAGTACCTCCTATCTCATCTATAGCAAGGCGCTAGGATCTACTACCAATCCATCAGTTTTTGTTTCGGTTCTGCTAGGGCTCATCTTTGTAATCATGGGCAATTACATGCCTAAGCTAAAAGTGAATCACACGGTTGGAATCCGTCTGCCTTGGACCTTGCAGAGTGAAGATAACTGGCACAAAACTCATCGCTTGGCAGGGAAATTGTGGGTCCTCGGAGGGTTGATCCTTCTACTTGAAGCAGGACTTCAATTCGCACTTTCTTATGTTTTGGTGCTGGTCATCCTCGCCATTGTGTTTATCCCTATGGTGTACTCATATCAATTAAGTCGGAAAAATCGTTAGTATGAAAAAAGGTAAAAACCAGTGGAAATCCGTGTTAGGATAACTTCTACTGGTTTTTATAGTGCTTGATTTCATCGCTTTCTTAGCCAAAACAAATTGAAAAAAGAGCGTACCAAATTCCTTCATCTGAAAGCGTATCAGATGAAGTTTCGCTATGAAGGACGTAGTCCAGATAACAGCATGATGGAATCCTTTTTTGGCATTTTGAAATCAGAAATGTTTTATGGTTATGAGAATACATTTAAGTCGCTTAATCAATTGGAACAAGCTATTGTAGACTATATTGATTATTACAGCAACAAATGAATTAAGGAAAAACTAAAAGGATTTAGTCCTGTAAAATACAGAACTAAATCCTTTGGATAGCCTATTTGCCTAACTTTTTTTTGGGTCAGTACAATCTGGTTGCTAGG
Organism: Streptococcus sp. HMSC074F05; assembly: GCF_001808725.1. Classification (NCBI taxonomy): domain Bacteria; kingdom Bacillati; phylum Bacillota; class Bacilli; order Lactobacillales; family Streptococcaceae; genus Streptococcus; species Streptococcus sp. HMSC074F05. The sequence continues at coordinate 73,034 of NZ_KV794401.1, forward strand.
GCTTTATTATGCTTTATCTTACTAAGGATGATGATCTTTTTCAGGATTGCTCATAATATGTGTAAATATTTCTTTATATTTATATTTCAGATATTTTTCGTGTAGAATGAACAAAGCTACGTAAACAATCATAAAAACAATAGATAAATACAGCATATCAAATGTACTATGTCCAAAATAAGTTGCGGATTCATAAGATCCAATAGCTCCTAAGATCAACCAAGGGATGTACTTGTAATACTTCGTTACCATAACACGGATCTCCTTTAATTAAACTAATGAGAATATCTAAAACTAAAAGTCATACCTGTACTTGTAGGATTATAAGGATCTAAGGTCATCAAAATGCTAAATTCTCAAACCAACTTCTACCGCCAATAAACGTGGAAGTTAATTTGTCAAAACAATGCTATTAAAAAATAAAAGGGAAAACTTTTTTGTTAAATAAGGTTATCGTTACTATTAACCAAATATAGTTTTTAGCCAATCAACTATAAGTGGTCTAAGTAATGGGATTAAGAATAGACCTACAATGATACCTAAAATAAATATTGGAAACATTTTTTTGAAGCTTCTTTTGTTCATCTATGGACACATCCCTTCAATGAATGGAATCCCCACCATCGCCAACTATCTAACAAGTTGAAGAGTGGGAGTGATGCTATAAAGAATAAATAGTGATTTTTTTCACGTTTATCACATCTTTCTTTAATATATATGATATACTAAACATATATCGAAATGTAAAAATGTCACATATATACACATAATTAGAGGTGGAGCTGTTATGCGTTGGGATTACGGTACGATCTATAAAAAAATACGGAAATCAAAACATATTAGTCAAGAGGAAGTTTGCGCTGTAGTTTTACTAAATCTCTACGACTATAGATTAAAAATGTATACACTTTTATACAAATAGTAGAAAAGGACTCAGTCCTGTGCAATACAGAACTAAATCCTTTGGATAAATTATTAATCTAACTATTTGGGTGCACTTAACCTTCGGGATGTTTTGTCAGGAAATGAATATGTAACGTAATGAAAATCTGTGCTATTACCCTATTCTTCATTGACTAGTTTTTAGGCTTACCACTTGATCAGCTTGTTTCCAAATGGTTGGATTATGTGTTGCAATAATGATCAGACGTTCCTTATTTTTTAATGTTAGGAGTAAGTCCATAATCTCCTGTGAGGTCTCAGGATCAAGAGCGGCAGTTAATTCATCTGCCAAAATTAGAGGAGGATCTTTTAAAATGATTTTTGCCAAGGCTACACGTTGTGCTTCTCCTCCAGAAAGCTCATATACTTTTTGATCTAGTTGAATATAAGATAGTCCTACTCTATCTAATACTTCTTCTTTGGTCTCTCTCTTTTTTTGTTTGTCTAATTTATGACCAATTAATCCCAAATCTAAATTTTCTGAAACAGTTTTATTATCGATAAGTCCAAAATTCTGGAAGAGATAACCGAGTTCATTTCTGAAATAGTTTGTTGGTTTAATCTTTCGTAAATCTTTTCCTTTATATTGAATACTTCCCTGATCATAAGGTTCTAGCTTGGCTACCATATTTAGTAAGGTTGTTTTGCCACAACCACTATTTCCGATAAGAGCATAGACTTTACCTGCATCAAAATTTAAGTTCAAATCACTAAATACCGTCCGGTTCCCAAAGGTTTTTGTTAGTTGATGGATCTTAATCATTTCTATGCTCCTTTCAATATAATACTAGCCATCCTATCTTCCTTACGAGAACGATGCATTAGTATTAAAATAGAATTCAAACCAAAGACGCAAGAGGTTAGAAAGACTACCCAAAGTTTATTTGTTAGCAAAAGACCAATAGCCCCTCCCAAAATGAAGATAACTATTTGCCAGATAAAAAATTTCTGGTGTAACTCAAAAAAATTTAATCCTGATATTTTCTTAATAAGAATAGTTTTACGAAATTCTTCAAAGTAGAGGATTGTCATTGTATTAAAGAGTAGAATTGAGGTAGCAATACCGAGAAAACCACCAGCAATGATTGTCAATATTTCAACTTGAATGTTGTGACTCATACCACGATAAACATAATAGGCAAGATCATACTGACTGATATATTTCTTTATTCCACCTTGTTCAACTAGTTTTTTAGTGGCATCCAAACCTTTAAAATACAGATAATCAGATGGATAAGTGAAGAAATCATTTCGATTTTTTCCAAAAGAGCTTGGTTTAAGGACAATAAGTATAGGATCACTTAGAAATTGTTGATATGAGATTGGTGTAGAATTATATACGAAACGCTTCTTATTGTTTGAAATATAGAAAACACGAGCTTTCATAGCCTGTTGAATTTTATTTCCCTTATCGTTTCGAATCGCTAGGAAATCTTCATAAATTTGACGCAATTTATCTTCTTGATCTTTTAATTTTTCAGGCAATAGTAGTCCAAATTCTCCTTCTCCAAGGCTATTAATGCTCTTCTTATCTTCTTCATTTAATTCTACATTCTGAACATCTAGATAATTAGGAGTCACATATAAGCTATTAGCATACGGATTGTAGTCATTTATCGACATTTTTCCCATTAAGGGATGTGAAGACAGACCTTTTAGATCGAATGATGCTAATGGATGCTGAACAAGCATTCCTCCATTCTGAATGCCAGTTTCTATGAAGTTTTTCCATTGTTCTTCCAACATTTTTCTACTATCCTGATTTCTAGCCTCTGCCCCAAACTCCCTATTTGTTGAAAGCAATACCCAATCTTTTTGATTTGACCATGCTGTATCTCCAGCCTGATGCAATTGCCAAATAGTTGAATAGATACTTGTTCTATGAATGGTAAGTACTATTAAAAGAAAAGCAACCAATTGCCCCAAGTAAAGAATACCCATAATCGGTTTCAAAGGTAACTTTCCTTTGAGTAAAGAAACCAAATGTACCGCTTTAATACTTAAAACATAAAGAAAGCTAAAGAGTATAGAAAGGAACAAAAGTAACAAATTATAAGTTATGCTAGCTGAAAAAATAACTGGAATAGAAAATGGTGTGATATGGAATAGACTTACACCACAGATTCCAAGAAAAACCCCTGTAATTATCCCTAAAAGTAAATCTCCACAATCACTAATAATTGAGTTTCCAAAAATCTGAGTTAGGTGCAATCCAGAAATATATCGAATCCCAACTGTTCGCATTTCCTTGGTTTTTTGAATAATCATTAAGGCTATAAAAGTTAGTAGAAAAATGACCAAAACGAGTAATTGACTACCATTTCCCATATACGTAAATAAGCTAAGAAAAATATTTGGATATGAAACAAATGTTTGTGTGAAACCCAATGATTGAAGTTCATGATTTAATCTATCTAGAGTGAGATTTCCAGATAAAATATAATAATTGGACAATAAGCCACTATTGTAAAAATCTTCTTCACTAGCTTTAACAAGGCCATTTGGGATATGGCCAGATCCAAATATTGCATAGGAAAAATGAACCTTACCTTTATCGTCTATTGTTTCAATTTGTTCACCAATCACACTGTCTGTTTCATTTGCTAATTGATCTAAACTGTATTTTACCTGATCTTTTGATACCTCTTTGTTCTGGGAAAGAATAGCAATAGCTGGAAAACTATTGTGAATAACCACATATGAGGTTGAAAAACAAATCCAAAGTAGAAAACTTGTTATAAAGATATTTGAAAGGATGACAAAGAAGCGCTTCATACTTTACTCACTTTCTAAAATTTTCATGAATTGTAATATAATCTTTTCTATGAGCTATGAATTTTTTTAAAATCCGTAATTAAAATATACTGTTTCACCAAAATTTCTATTTATAAAAGCTCTTGAGGTCTGATGAGAAGGAGCGTAAGCATATGATGATTTACTATCTCTTGCACGAGTTACGCTTGACCAGTGATATTTGTAATCATGGTAATAATTTGAAAATGCACCCCAGTTATTTGGATTGTGAAAGCATTAATACAAAAAATAAATAGTGATTTTCTTTTGCATATCTGTACCTCCTTTTTCTATATATATGATATACTAAACACATAACGAAGTGTAAAAATGTAACATTTATACACATAATTAGAGGTGAAGTTGTTATGCGTTGGGATTACGGTACGATCTATAAAAAAATACGGAAGTCAAAACATATTAGTCAAGAGGAAGTTTGCCAGGATTACACTTCAAGAGCGCACTTGTCGCGTATTGAATCGAACCAAGTAGTGCCTAGTTTTGAGTTGATGGAGCATCTTCTAAAGCAAGTTGGCCTAGATTTCGAAGAATTTCGATATATATGCCATTCTTACCACCATTCCGATAGAGAAGAAATTATCTTATTGGCAGAAGATAACAATGCCTACCAATCAAATGATAAATTATTGGAACTGAAGAATAAGAGTGTAGCTTATTTAAAAAAACATCCTAATGATATTCCTGTGTCAAATATACTAAAGAGAGTAGAGGTCATTCTTTGTTTACGAGAATCTGGTCCAAATGAGAAGGCAAGAATGATGGCCACGGAAGCTTGGAACGAAATCAAAAATCAGGATGTCTGGTATCATAGTGACCTCAAATTAATTGTCGTTATTTTATTTACACTTCCACTAGAAACAGTGATTTCTATCTGTGATGAAGTGATAGATAGGCTCAATGATTACTCTGATTATACAGAAATTCTTCCCACCAAGTATAAATTACTCTCAAATTTAGCTAGTATTTTTCTGTGGAATGGTTTGATGGAGAAATGTACGAGGATTAGTTATCTATTGTTAGATACGGCAAAAAAAAGTAAGCGATATGATTTTCTAGGAAATGCTAAAGTTACACTTGGAATTTGTTTAACGGATAAAAAGTTGGTCGATGAAGGATTGCAGCTACTCGAATTAACGGATGAAAAAACACTGTTGGAAGCATGTCAGTCAGATGTGAATCGCTTTTTCAAGGAATGAGTTTCTAAATGGATTTAGTCATAAAACGGTTTGAAGATATAATCGACATATTGTTGTATCCATGCTCAATGGTTATTGGGTAAGGGATGGCAACCTACACATTATCCCGTTAGATCAGCTAGTTAAGCAATATTTGAAAAAATGATCATTTAATTTAACAAATAATAATTTTGAATTGCACCTCAAATGTTAGAGTTCATCTAATATTTGAGGTGTTTTTAATATGAAATACAATTATTTTCAATTATCAAATAAAGAGATTTCCGTTCAGAAGACTTTGATAGCATAGTTTGAACCACTAAATACTGGGGAAAATATTTTGAGTTCATTTATCTAGTTATACAATGTGTATATAAGAGACAATTTGACATTTGCTTTTTTATTTTGTGTATTATTATTCTAGAAAGAAAAAAATAGATTTCAATTTTAAAATCGTTCGTTATCTTTTTATTGTAGATAAATAGGTAATGAAGTAATGCTTAAGTCAGGAGGTATAGGCTGATGAAGAAAAAAGATCTTGTCAAACAAAAATTTTTAACTTTTATCATCCTTGGTATTATCATTCTCTTATCAGCCTGCACTCTTGTAGGACCACAAAAAAAATCTCCTTCCGGTAGTACCAATGTGTCTAGGAAAATAGGATTCGAGGAAAGAAAGGCAGAAGATTTATTAAAAAATTCTATTTCTATCCCTTATCCAGATGGGAAAATCTTTACACCTACCGCGCTGTCAAATGATGGGATTGCTTATGGCGAGGCTGTTGACCAAGGACACGAAGATCAGAATTATCTTGCCAGTATAAATTTACATACCAAGGAATTTCAAAAGATAAAAGATGTTGAAAAGACATCTAATCTGACTCATGTAGCTGTTAGCTATGTAGATCATGATATTGTTGTTTTTGAAGAGTATGATCAACTCAATCAGACAGGGATTTACTATCTTTGGAAGATAAAAGACAAATCTTTAACGACACTGATCGATAGGAGACCTATTGGAACGGTTCCAGTTACTCAAGTAGCTCGATCCAACCAGAAACTCTTTATAAATTATGAAGTAGGCGATAGCCTATATCAAATTGAAGAATTTGACCTTGAAACAGGGACTCATCAGACGATTGAATCAGAAAATAGCGGTTTTCCGACTGTCTTTAAAGATCACTTGTATTATGTACAAATTGATAATACAGCTTTAACTACAAAAATTGTAGCCTACTCCTTAAATGATGGGCAGAAAAAAGTTATAGATCAAACAAAGGATGATCAACGCTATTATGTCGATTTATTGACGAACGGGCACAATCTCCTTTACTTGGTTGCAAATAATAAAGATGCTTCGCTTACCTTCGAAAATAAAAACCATAAAAAGATATTTTCTACTTCACAGGCAGAAACCTCCATATATCGCAATATTTATCTCACATATATGGGAGAAAGAAGAAGTGAGGAGCGTGTTAAATCTCAATATTATTTGTGGGATTTAAAGCATCGGATTCATTATTTATATGATCATGGCCCCATTTTACTATCGGATAAAGGGATTCTATGGATTCAATTCAAAAAGAAGGATAGTGAGATTCCAAAAGGTGAAATCTATCGAAATGAATACTCCGTAATGCGCTATCAGGAATGGTAGAAAGGAGAAAAATCATGAGAAAAGTTCATTTATTTCTTGTATTTCTAGCTTTGCTTGGTTTATCTGGCTGTACAGAGACACAAAAAGAAAGCCAAACAAGTCCTTCCAGCTCTCGTAAGGTCACATCTGCTTCATCAACAACAGTTAGTGTAAAAACAAAGGAGCGTACAGAACCTAATCCTCCAATGCCAGCAGAAGTAGCAGAGCGATTAAAAATCAAGGAAGACGGCGCAGAAGTTGGAACTCAGCAAACTTTGCCATCTTCAAAACAGGAACAAGTTTCAATGCCAGAGAACACGCAACCTTCTCAATCGCTCAAGCAAGAATCATCTAGCAAAGAGAATCAAGTGATCCGAAAACTATTGCCTATTCCTCTAAAACTTCAAGAAGAATGGTATTTCTGTGCTCCGGCGACAGTCCATATGATGCTGGCTAGTCGAGGGGTTAGCGTCTCTCAACATCAATTAGCTAAGGAAATGGGGACTTATAATCCCTATGGGACTCATAATCGAGATGCGATTCGCGTCTTGAATCAGAATCTATTTGGCTATCCAGAACCAAGTGGAAACCAAGCAGGTTATCGACTAGCTACTGTAACAGACGCTCGTCCAGGTTCTGAAGATGTCCGCCTCTTTAAAGAACGCGTGCGCAAAGATATTGATGATGGCTATCCTCTCTATTACACCTTTAATGTAGCTCAAATCTATCCTGGAAAACGTGGGGAACATAATGTGATTGGAGTAGGCTATGAATTAACAGCAGATAGCAAGGACATCGCAGCAATCTATTATCTAGACCCCGATACACATGTACAGGATCCAACCTATGGAGGCTTGAAGAAACTGACACCAGAGGAGCTGTTAGCAGCAATGGCTACGTGTGGTGAGAAAAATTATGCTTGGTGAAAAAGTAAGTCGTGAAATGAATAAAAGAAAAAAGCCTTTGAAACATTGATTTCAAAGGCTTTTTAAACTCTATTATTTAACTTCTGTAAACACAACGTGTTTGCGAAGTTTTGGTGAGTATTTCTTCAATTGAAGACGGTCTGGAGTGTTACGTTTGTTTTTAGAAGTAAGGTACAAGCGTTCACCAGATTCTTTGTGTTCAAGTGTAATATTTACGCGCATGGTATCTCCCTTCTATTATTCAGCTGATGCAGCTTTAGCGATCTTACGTCCTTTGTAGTATCCTTTAAGTGATACACGGTGTGAACGTGAGTAATCTCCAGTTGCTTCGTCAAAGTTTACAGATGGAGCTGTTACTTTGTAGTGCGTACGACGTTTGTTTTTCTTCGCTTTTGATGTGCGACGTGCAGGTACTGCCATTTCGTTTTTCTCCTTTTAAGATATAAATTCAATTAGGTTTGATTTTCATCAACTGTAACAGTATAACAAAACTTTTTTGTAAAGTAAAGTTACTTGACAAAAAAATTGAAATTTTTGGGAAAAGTTTCTTCTCCCTAGTTGATCTCAAAGTTTGGATCTGTCTTTGGGCCTTCTTTTATGCTATAATGGTAAAAAATGGAACGAGAGGAATGACATGACAGAATTAGACAAACGCCATCGTAGTAGTGTCTACGATAGCATGGTAAAATCTCCCAACCGTGCCATGCTTCGCGCGACGGGAATGACCGATGAAAGCTTTGAGAAACCGATTGTCGGAGTGATTTCGACATGGGCGGAAAATACCCCTTGTAACATCCACCTTCACGATTTTGGAAAACTGGCCAAAGAAGGTGTGAAAGATGCAGGAGCTTGGCCGGTTCAATTCGGAACCATTACGGTTGCGGATGGGATCGCTATGGGGACACCAGGAATGCGCTTCTCTTTGACGTCACGTGATATCATTGCGGATTCTATCGAAGCTGCTATGGGCGGTCACAACGTGGATGCTTTTGTAGCCATCGGGGGCTGTGATAAGAACATGCCTGGTTCCATGATTGCCATTGCCAATATGGATATCCCAGCGATCTTTGCCTACGGTGGGACCATTGCTCCAGGGAATCTCGATGGAAAAGATATCGACTTGGTTTCTGTTTTCGAAGGTATCGGGAAATGGAATCACGGTGATATGACCGCTGAAGAAGTGAAGCAATTAGAGTGTAATGCCTGCCCTGGCCCTGGTGGCTGTGGTGGGATGTATACGGCCAATACCATGGCGACAGCGATCGAGGTCCTTGGGATGAGCTTACCAGGTTCCTCTTCTCACCCTGCTGAATCAGCTGATAAAAAGGCCGATATCGAAGAAGCAGGTCGTGCTGTTGTCAAGATGTTGGAAATGGGACTGAAACCATCTGACATCTTAACTCGTGAAGCCTTTGAAGATGCGATTACAGTGACTATGGCGCTGGGTGGCTCCACCAATGCGACCCTTCACTTGCTCGCGATCGCTCATGCGGCCAACGTTGATTTGACACTTGAAGACTTCAATGATTTCCAAGAGCGTGTGCCTCACTTGGCAGACTTGAAACCTTCTGGTCAATACGTCTTCCAAGATCTTTACAATGTCGGTGGTGTGCCAGCCGTCATGAAATATCTTCTTAAGAATGGTTTCCTTCATGGGGATCGCATCACATGTACTGGTAAAACAGTAGCTGAGAACTTGGAAGCCTTTGCTGATTTGACACCAGGTCAAAAAGTCATCATGCCACTTGAAAATCCAAAACGTGCGGATGGTCCATTGATCATCTTGAAAGGGAACTTGGCTCCAGAAGGGGCGGTTGCCAAAGTATCAGGTGTGAAAGTTCGTAACATCACTGGTCCTGCTAAGGTCTTTGACTCAGAAGAAGCTGCCATTGAAGCGGTTCTTTCGGATGAAATTGTGGATGGCGACGTTGTTGTTGTTCGTTTCGTGGGTCCTAAGGGTGGTCCTGGTATGCCGGAAATGCTGTCCTTGTCATCCATGATCGTTGGTAAAGGCCAAGGAGACAAGGTGGCCCTCTTGACAGACGGACGCTTCTCTGGTGGTACGTATGGTCTCGTTGTTGGACACATCGCGCCTGAAGCTCAGGTCGGCGGTCCAATCGCCTACCTCCACACAGGGGATCTGGTAACAGTTGACCAAGATACCAAAGAAATCACCATGCACGTCTCAGACGAAGAGTTGGCGAAACGGAAAGCTGAAACAACCTTGCCACCACTGTATAGCCGTGGGGTTCTGGGTAAATACGCCCACATCGTTTCTTCAGCATCACGTGGTGCTGTAACCGACTTCTGGAATATGGAACAGTCTGGTAAACAGTAATTACAAGGACGACTTTGTCCCACCTCCGCACAGTTGAGTAGGGCTGTAAAAGCTGATGAAATCAGCGTAGTAGAGCCCACTCAACCACTGCGTCTTGCTCGACAATCCAAAAACAATTGAGAGGCTAGGACTTTTGTCCCAGCCTCTTTTTTGGCTCAAAGTCGCTAATTTTAACCCTGTCGCTGAATCGTATGAATATTACTTTTTTGGGGATTTGAGTGTATCATCTGTCATTTTTCTTGTAAATCCGTCTATAATTTGCTATAATTGTGACTAATCGAATCAATCCTTTAATACTGTCCAGAGAGGCAGGCAAGGAGCTATGGAAATGAAAGGCCTGGGAAGACCAGCCTATATTTTGTGTATCTCCTTGTTGTGGGGGATTTTTTTGTATAGTTGAAAAGTGGTTTGATAAAAAAGAAATCGTCGATGATGGAAGTAGGGAGTGCATCCTTATGATTTGGTCATCGAAGGTAGACGTTTTTGTTCAGCCATAGCTTGTCGCATCTTAATTTTAGGAGGTTTTTACGATCGTGAATGACGTTAAATATGATGTGAATGATATGCCAAAACCTGGTTTATTGGTTGGTTTATCTTTCCAGCATTTGTTTGCCATGTTTGGGGCGACAGTGCTGGTGCCGATTTTGGTTGGGATTGATCCTGCCATTGCTTTGTTCTCATCTGGTTTGGGGACCTTGGCTCACTTGACCGTGACCAAGTATAAGATCCCTGCTTACATGGGGTCTAGTTTTGCTTATATTGCAGCGATGCAAATGCTGATGAAGTCAGATGGGATCGCGGCAGTTGCCCAGGGTGCCATGGCGGGTGGTTTGGTCTACTTGTTTGTAGCTCTGATTGTTAAGCATGCGGGTAAAGATTGGATTAATAAGGTCCTTCCACCAATCGTGGTTGGTCCCATTATCATGGTAATTGGTTTGAGTCTTGCGAAGAATGCCGTCACTGATGCGACAACCTTAAATAATAGCTACAGCGGCTATGCTCTATTGATTTCGATGGTGACCCTCTTTGCGGTTATCCTCTTTAACATGTATGGCAAGAAGATTGTCGGTGTCGTCCCAATTTTACTTGGATTAATTGTGGGCTATATTTTCTCATTGGCTCTTGGTTTGCTGACAGGACATAGTTTTGTCAATTTCTCAGAGGTAAGTGCGGCGCATTGGATTCAAGTTCCAAACTTTGACATTCCATTTGTGGATTATAGTTTTAAGCTCTATCCAAGTGCGATTTTGACCATGGCTCCGATTGCCTTTGTGACCATGACGGAACATTTTGGCCACCTCATGGTTTTAAATAGTTTGACTGAGCGTGATTACTTCAAGGATCCAGGGCTTGACCATACGCTTACTGGTGATGGCTTGGCACAGATTATTGCTGGATTCTTTGGAGCTCCTCCAGTAACTTCTTATGGGGAAAACATTGGGGTTATGGCCCTTAGTAAGGTCTACTCAGTTTACGTTATTTCAGGCGCAGCAGTGATTGCGGTTGTCATGAGCTTTATTGGGAAGCTATCAGCACTCTTGCACTCTATTCCAACTCCTGTATTGGGAGGTTTGTCTATTGCCCTCTTTGGGGTTATCGCTGCTAGTGGTTTGAAAATTTTAGTTGAACATAAGATTGATTTTGATAATAAAAAGAATCTCTTGATTGCAAGTGTGATCTTGGTATCAGGGATCGGTGGTTTGATGATTGACCTCGGTGGTCTTCAAATCACGGGTGTGGCAACGTCAACAATTCTTGGAATTGTGTTGTATCAAATCCTTCCAGAACCAAAAGCTGACGAGGCTTAGTCCATTCTGGTAGTGAAAAAGTTTGAATGGATTCAATCATTATAAAAAACGAGGAACAAACTCTGATGGCAGAGTTTGTTCCTCGTTTTTTTATGATGGATTGGACTTCCAAAGAGGCCTTCCTTCATTAGTTGACTTCATTTTTAAAAAGGTAATGTTTATTATCGTGGTGGAAGGCCAAGGGCGATGCGCCCGTATCGGCTGATTCGTGTAATTTTCCAAGCGGGTGACCAAGTCACTTCAACCTTGACATCTTCGATCCCCTCGATTTCTTTTAGGCGAGCGACGATCTCGATCGGAAGGCTCTCAGCACAGCTACAAGCCGTATCGGTAAAGGTCATAACCACCTTGCAAGTGCCGGCTTCATCTAGATGGATCTCGTAGATCAGTCCTAGGTTATAGACATCTAACTCAACATCGGTATCAAATACAAGCTCCAATTTTTCGATTAACGGCTTCTCTAGTGCCAGGGCGCGGTCATTGATTTTGATATCCTCTCTCATCGCAAGATCCTTTCAGTGTAGTATGGCTTCCATTTTCTCATAATTCGGCTGATAAGGCAAGAAGAGAAAGAGGATTTGAACGTGTCGAACGAAGGAAATTCGGTCCAGTCTCCATTTCTCTTCGAATTTGTGGTAAAATAGAGGCAAAAGTAAGACAAAGGATGAAGGCTATGAAATTACAAAAACCAAAAGGGACCCAGGATATCCTTCCTGGCGATTCAGCGAAATGGCAATATGTAGAAGGCTTTGCACGCAAGGTCTTTGCGCGATACAATTATGATGAAATCCGCACACCGATCTTCGAACATTATGAAGTCATCAGCCGTTCAGTAGGGGATACGACGGATATCGTTACCAAAGAAATGTATGATTTCTATGACAAGGGAGACCGTCATATCACGCTTCGTCCAGAAGGAACAGCTCCTGTTGTCCGCTCGTATGTAGAAAATAAACTCTTTGCGCCTGAGGTACAAAAACCAAGTAAGTTCTATTACATAGGCCCAATGTTCCGCTACGAACGTCCTCAAGCAGGTCGTTTGCGTCAATTCCACCAAATTGGGGTAGAATGCTTTGGATCGAGCAATCCTGCAACGGATGTCGAAACCATTGCCATGGCAGCGCAATTCCTGAAAGAACTAGGGATTGACAATGTGACCTTGCACTTGAACACCTTGGGAAGTCCTGCTAGTCGTCAGGCTTATCGTCAAGCCTTGATTGATTACCTCTTGCCAATGAAGGATCAATTGTCTAAGGACAGCCAACGTCGCTTAGAAGAAAATCCGCTTCGTGTCTTGGATTCAAAAGAAAAAGAAGACAAGGCGGCGGTTGAACAGGCTCCTTCCATCCTAGACTATCTTGATGAAGAAAGCCAAGCGCATTTTGATGCGGTTCGTCGGATGTTGGAAGATTTGGGGGTAGCCTATGTCATCGATACCAATATGGTGCGTGGCTTGGATTACTACAACCACACGATTTTTGAGTTCATTACAGAAATTGAAGGCAATGAATTGACAGTTTGTGCGGGTGGTCGCTATGATGGTTTGGTTGAATACTTCGGTGGCCCTGCGACAGCTGGTTTTGGATTTGGTATCGGTGTGGAACGGATCCTTCTCGTTCTTGAAAAGAAAGGCATTGAATTACCGATCGAAACAGGCCTAGATGCCTATATCGCTGTCCTAGGAGATGAGGTCAATGAAGCAGCGCTTAGCTTGGTTCAGGCCCTTCGAATCCAAGGTTTCAAGGCAGAACGTGATTACCTTGGACGCAAGCTCAAGGCACAATTTAAGTCAGCAGATGTCTTTGCGGCCAAAGCCTTGATTACCTTAGGAAGTAGTGAAGTTGAGAGCGGTCAAGTTACTGTGAAAAATAACCAAACTCGTCAAGAAGTAACGGTAGCTCTTGAAACCTTGAAGAAAGACTTCCCATCTGTTTTAGCAGAGTTGGGATTGGCTTGATCAAGTCTTGCAGACACCTGAAAAACAGATTCGCATGGGAGTAGGAGCAAAGTCGTTGCGCCTGCTCTCTTTTATCTAGCTTCTGTTTGCCGACCTTTGCCAAGATTTGGCGAAAAGCCGTTAAATTTTCTGACATTTATGATATAATGAGAAGACTACTAGTAAAGGAATGAAACAGTCATGACATTAGTTTATCAATCAACACGAGATGAAAAAAATACTGTAACAGCTAGTCAAGCCATCCTTCAAGGATTGGCGACAGATGGCGGTTTGTTTACTCCAGTCTCTTATCCTCAAGTAGAGCTGGATTTTGATACCCTCAAAGACGCTTCTTACCAAGAAGTGGCCAAGCTTGTTTTGTCAGCCTTTTTGGACGACTTTACAGCAGAAGAGTTGGACTACTGTATTTCTCATGCTTATGACAGCAAGTTTGATACCCCAGCTATTGCTCCTCTTGTCAAACTCGATGGGCAATACAACTTGGAGCTCTTCCACGGTTCCACCATTGCCTTTAAAGATATGGCTTTGTCGATCTTGCCTTACTTTATGACAACAGCAGCTAAAAAGCACGGTCTGGAAAATAAAATTGTCATCTTGACGGCGACTTCTGGAGATACAGGAAAAGCTGCGATGGCAGGTTTTGCTGATGTTCCAGGAACAGAGATCATTGTCTTTTATCCAAAAGATGGTGTCAGCAAGGTGCAAGAATTGCAAATGACGACTCAAACTGGGGACAATACCCATGTCATCGCGATCGATGGAAACTTTGACGATGCCCAAACCAATGTCAAACATATGTTCAACGATGTTGAACTACGTGAAAAATTGGCAGCCAACAAGATGCAATTCTCATCAGCCAACTCCATGAATATCGGCCGTTTGGTGCCCCAAATTGTTTATTACGTATACGCCTACGCGCAATTGGTGAAGACAGGTCAAATCACAGCGGGAGAAAAAGTCAACTTCACCGTTCCAACAGGGAACTTTGGAAATATCTTGGCAGCTTTCTATGCCAAACAAATCGGTCTTCCAGTTGGAAAATTGATCTGTGCCTCAAACGAGAACAATGTCTTGACAGACTTCTTTACAACACGTGTCTATGATAAGAAACGCAGCTTCAAAGTAACCACTAGTCCATCGATGGATATCTTGGTCTCTTCAAACTTGGAACGCTTGATCTTCCACTTGGTAGGCAATGATGCCACAAAGACCAAAGAGTTGATGGAAAGCCTCGTTGCAACAGGTCAATACCAATTGTCCGACTTTGATGCAGATATCTTAGATTTGTTTGCGGCTGCATACGCAGATGAAGCAGAAACTGCTGCAGAGATCAAGCGGGTCTATGAAGCGTCTGATTACATCGAAGACCCTCATACAGCTGTAGCATCAGCCGTTTATCAAAAATACCGGACTCAAACAGGAGATGCTGCTAAAACAGTCATTGCCTCTACAGCAAGTCCTTATAAATTCCCAGTTGTAGCAGTAGAAGCGGTGACAGGCGAGACAGGTCTAGGCGATTTCGAAGCCTTGGCCAAATTACACACCCTCTCAGGTGTTCCTGTGCCACCGGCCGTAGATGGACTTGAAACTGCGCCGGTTCGCCATCGTACAAGCGTAGCTGCTAAAGACATGCAAGCAGCAGTAGAAGACTACTTGGGACTGTAATTCTCCCTATTAGAAAGATCAAAAGAGCCGTTTGGCTCTTTTATATACTCATGAATTCATACAAAAAAATCTTAAACATTGCCCTCCCTGCCATGGGTGAAAATTTCTTACAAATGCTGATGGGTATGGTGGACTCTTATTTAGTGGCTCACCTGGGCTTGATTGCCATTTCAGGTGTTTCCGTCGCAGGGAATATCATCACCATCTATCAAGCCATCTTTTTGGCACTGGGTGCGGCAGTTGCCAGTGTTATGTCCAAAAGCTTGGGTGAAAAAAATCAAGCCAACATTGCCTACCATGCGACAGAGTCACTGAAGGTGACCTTGTTGTTGAGTGCTCTCTTAGGAGGGGCTTCGCTGTTATTTGGACGCCAGATGATTTCGCTGTTGGGGACTGAAGCTGCAGTAGCCGAAAGCGGGGGGATTTACCTTTCCTTGGTCGGCGGGACCATAGTTCTCTTAGGCTTGATGACGACCTTGGGCTCCTTGGTTCGGGTGGCCAACAATCCACGTCTTCCTATGTATGTGAGCCTGTTGACCAATGTTTTGAATGCTCTATTCTCCTCTGTGGCCATTTTCCTTTTTGGTTGGGGAATTGTCGGAGCAGCCTTGGGGACTGTGCTGGCCCGTCTGGTTGGGGTTGTCCTCTTGTGGCAAAAGGTCCGGCTACCCTTTGCCCCCCTTCGTTGGGGATTGGATCGTAAGCTCTTGAACTTAGCACTTCCAGCTGCCGGAGAGCGGCTGATGATGCGGGCTGGAGATGTGGTGATCATTGCGATCGTGGTTGCTTTTGGGACCGAGGCAGTCGCAGGAAATGCCATCGGAGAGACCCTGACCCAGTTCAACTACATGCCTGTGTTTGGAGTGGCCACAGCGACGGTCATGCTCGTAGCACGGAGCCTAGGCGAAGGGGATCTTGAGCAGATTGACCGCCTTCGAAAGCAGTCTTACTGCTTGTCCTTTGTGTTGATGTTGCCCATTGCTCTGAGTATCTTTTTTGGGGGCACCCTTCTGACCCATCTCTACACACAAGATACAAAAGCGGTAGAAGCTAGTCTATCGGTTGTCCTCTTTTCTTTGTTGGGAACGCCGTTTACAGCAGGAACGGTCATCTATACAGCTGTTTGGCAAGGCTTGGGAAATGGGAAACTTCCATTTTATGCAACGACGATTGGTATGTGGGTCATTCGAATTGGAGCCGGTTATCTGCTTGGAGTAACCCTTGGCTTTGGCCTTCCAGGGGTCTGGACGGGGACACTGCTCGACAATGGCTTTCGTTGGCTATTTTTGAGTCAGCTATATAGACGAAAAGTAGGAGAGAAGAAAAAATGACAAAACAAGCCTTTATTTGGGATTTGGATGGGACCTTGCTAGATTCCTATGATGCTATTCTGGCAGGTCTTGAGGAGACCTATGCAACTTATCAGCTTCCATTTGACCGAGCCAGCATTAAAGACTACATCTTGAAGCATTCGGTTCAAGATCTTTTAGTAGCCGTGGCGGAAGAGTATCATCTGGATGTGACGGACTTAAATCAGCGTCGAGCAGAAAGTCTAGCAGAGAAAAATGCCCAGGTCCTTCTGATGGATGGGGCGCGTGATGTCCTATCCTGGGGACAAGAAGCTGGAATTGAGCAGTTTGTCTATACCCATAAGGGAGAGAATGCCTTTGTCATCCTACGGGATTTGGGTTTGGAATCTTTTTTTACAGAGATTTTGACCAGTCAAAGTGGTTTTGCCCGCAAGCCTGACCCAGAAGCTGCCATGTATCTGATGGAGAAGTACGGCTTGGAGCCAGAAAATACCTACTATATTGGGGATCGGAGTCTGGATATTGACTTTGCAAGAAATAGCCAGATTCAGAGTATCAATTTCTTGACGTCTGACTATGAAGGTAATCATCAGATGGAAAGTTTATTAGATATTCCAGCTATTTTAAACGCTGAAAAGAATCTGTAAAGAATTTGTTTTCATTTTGAAATAAAGTCGTAAGCTTTCTTTAAGAAATGTCCGCTATAATAGAAGCATAAACAAAGACCTCCTAACTTTGTTTAGAAAAATCCTAAAACTTTTCTTTTTCATAATAATCTCCCTAAGAGTCGCCCAATCAGGCGGCTTTTTTTGTGCGCAAGAATAGTGTAAGCTCTTTTCCTTGCAAGAGGATATGAAATATTTTATAATTGATTAGTCAATTATTGATTTATCAAAAATAATACGGAGAAGGAATATGGCAGAAATAAATGATTTGCTCTACCAACTACGCTTGGCAGATCAATCAACTACGCAACTCTTTGAAAAGCGCCTAGGGATTAGCTTAACGCGTTATCAAATTTTGCAGGATTTATTAGAACAAGCGCCTTGCAATCAGATCGCGGTTCAGGAACGCTTGCAGATTGATCCAGCTGCTTTAACCCGGCATTTTAAAATATTGGAAAAGGAAGGGTTTGTCCATCGGAGTCGAAATCCAAAAAACCAGCGGGAAATCTTAATTCATTTGACGGATACGGCCTATAATCGTTTGGTCAAACATCCCCCTCGCCATCATGTGGCAGTGAAAGAACAGATGAGTCGGATTTTGACTGCTCAAGAACAAGAGCAATTTTCTTACCTGCTGGACAAATTAGTATCTGGCATTGAACAAATAACAGTTGAATAAAAAGGAGAATCTACGATGTCATTACTGACGATTAATTTAGCAAGTCTTGCTGCACTGGAGCATTTGTATATTTTTTATTTGGAGAGCATCAGAACCACATCTGATACCACAAGTCGGGTTTTCAACATGGATAAAGAAGAACTCGCTCGCCCATCTGTGACCTCTTTATTTAAGAATCAAGGGATATACAATGCCTTGATTGGTGCCTTCCTCTTGTATGGATTGTTTGTCTCTAAAAATAGTGAAGTTGTTACAATTTTTGTGCTTTTTATTATTGGAGCTGCGGCCTACGGTGCGATGACAGCCAATAAAAAGATTATCTTGACCCAAGGTGGTCCTGCTATTTTGGCCTTGTTAAGTATCCTATTTTTGGGTTAAAAAAGATGCGCCGATAGGGAACTTTGAGTTGATTGTATTAAATAAGTGTAGAAAAAAGTATAAAAAAAGACTAAAAATTTTATTGACTTTCGAAGAAAAAGGGTTATAATGGTAGCAACAGAAAAGTAATGAGTCAGCTATTTCCAGGGAGCTTGTGGGAATTGTGAACAAGCAATAGCGACTGATGAAAATTGGACTGTTATGATTAATGAATTCTAACCCATGTGAATTCGGTTGGCACCCCTTACCGTGCAACTCCTTGATAGAGGAGATAGAGATGTAGGGAAAGACCAGCTATTTTTCCCTATAAAAGAGGTGGCACCGCGGACACTACGCCCTCACACAGTTTTTGTGTGAGGGCTTTTCTATGTGCCTTAGCAAGCGAAGCGCTTAGGCACATAGATCCCAAAGCGAAAATAGAGCGATGGGATACCCTTGCTCGCCTTAGCAAGCGACGTTACGATTCATTAGAAAAAGAGTTCTAGAAGAGAGGTTTCTGATATGAAAAAAGTTTTATCTGCTGATGTGTTGAGTCCAATTTTGGCTTATATGCGTTTGGATGCGCCCCATAAAATGATCTTGGAGTCGATCCCTCGTGAAAAAGAGAATGCGCGTTTTTCAATTGTAGCCTATCGGCCAGTCAGTGAAGTCAAGTTTGAAAATGGCGTCCTCTATTACAATGATCAAATTGTTGAAGAGGATCCTTTGGACTTTTTGAATCGCATCACGGTCAAAACGAAAACTTCTGAAGAGCTTCCTTTTAACGGTGGGGCGATTGGATTTGTCGGCTATGACTTGATTGGCCTCTATGAGAACATTGGTTCCATTCCTGAAGATACGATTGGCACACCAGATCTTCACTTTTTCTTATATGAAAGCTATGTAATTTTTGATCACAAAAAGGAAAAGGTTTATGTGGTGGAAGAGAACCTCTATAGTGGACGGAGTGAAGCAGAGCAAGCGTCGAGCTTGGAGCAAGTGTTAGCACAATTGGCAAGACCTGCAAAGGAAGAGTTTCAGGACAAGGATCTGCATGCGCTTCATTTCCACAATCATTTGGAGCAAAAAGAGTTTGAGGAAATGGTAGCCCTAGCGCGGGACTATATTCGAAAAGGAGATATGTTTCAATGCGTGCTCAGTCAACGTTTTTCAGCTGATTTTTCAGGAAAACCATTGGATTATTACCGCAATTTGCGCGTGACCAACCCTTCGAATTATCTCTACTTTTATGATTTTGGGGAGTACCAAATTATCGGGGCTAGTCCAGAAAGTCTGGTGTCGGTCAAGGATCGAGTGGTGACAACCAATCCCATTGCTGGCACGCGACCAAGAGGGATTGATGAAGAGAGTGATCGGCAATTGGCAACTGATTTGGCAGGGGATCCAAAAGAAGTCGCAGAACACCAGATGTTGGTGGATCTAGGGCGAAACGATATTGGTCGTATCGCTCAAAATGGGTCGGTTGAAGTAACTAAATATATGGAAGTGGAGTTCTTCCGTTATGTGATGCACCTGACGAGTGTGGTCAAGGGTCAATTGCTTCCTGGACTAGCCTCTATTGAGGCTCTGAAGGCAACTCTTCCAGCTGGGACCGTTTCTGGTGCTCCCAAGATTCGAGCCATGAAGCGAATCTATGAGGCAGAAAAAGAGAAACGTGGCGTCTATGCGGGTGCTATTGGCTATCTCTCTGTGACGGGGGATCTCGATTTTGCTATTGCGATTCGAACCATGATCCTCAAAAATAAGAAGGCTTATGTGCAGGCCGGAGCAGGAATCGTTTATGATTCGATCGCTGAAAATGAATACCAAGAAACCGTCAATAAGGCAAAATCAATGACAAGGATTGGAGAAGAAGGATGATTTTATTAGTAGATAATTACGATTCATTTACCTACAATTTAGCACAGTATATCGGAAAATTTGATGAGGTCCAGGTGCTTCGAAATGATGATCCGGACTTGTACCAAGTTGCCCAAGAAGCAGATGCCTTGGTCTTTTCTCCAGGTCCAGGTTGGCCAAAGGATGCGGGCAAGATGGAGGAGATGATTCGAGATTTCGCGGGGATCAAACCAATCTTGGGGATTTGCTTGGGGCATCAAGCGATTGCGGAAGTTTTTGGAGGGCGCTTGGGATTGGCACCACAGGTCATGCATGGCAAACAAAGCCAGATCCAGCTAGAAGCTCCATCTCCGCTATACGCGGGTGTCGCAAAAGAAGTCCCAGTCATGCGCTATCATTCGCTGACGATTGAAGACATGCCAGAGGATTTTGTCATTACCTCTCGGACGACGGATGATCAAGCCATTATGGGAATTCAACACCGCAGCTTACCGATTTATGGTTTTCAATACCATCCAGAAAGTATCGGGACGCCAGATGGGCTCAAGACCATCGAAAATTTTGTCAAACTAGTCAAGGAGCGGAAGATGAAACAAGTGCTTGCAAAAGTGGCGGAAGGAATGGATCTAACCAGTGCAGAGTTAGAAGCTGCTATGGAGGAAGTCGTTGCTGGTCGTGCTTCAGAAGCCCAGGTGACGGCCCTTCTTCTAGGTCTCAAAATGAAGGGAGAAACGGTTGAAGAGCGGACGGCTATTGCAAAAGTGATGCAGGCTTATGCAGTCGCTATTCCTACAGAAGTTCAAGGAGCGATGGACAATTGTGGAACTGGGGGCGATCGTTCTTATAGTTTCAACATTTCAACAACAGCTGCCTTCGTCCTTGCTGGTGGTGGCATCAAGATGGCGAAACACGGAAATCGTTCGATCTCTTCTAAATCCGGTTCTGCGGATGTACTAGAAGCTCTAGGAATTAACCTTGATTTGGGTCCAGAAGACTTGGGACGAGTGTTTGAAAAGGCGGGAATTGTCTTCCTATTTGCCAAAAATCTGCATCCTGGCATGCGCTATATTATGCCCGCTCGCTTGGCGCTAGGGGTTCCAACGGTGATGAACTTAACCGGTCCTCTTATCAATCCGATTCCTCTAGAAACCCAGCTATTGGGAACCAGTCGTCCAGATATGCTGGAAAGTACGGCGGAGATTCTAAAGAATTTGGGAAGGAAACGCGCAGTGGTGGTGAGTGGTCCACAAGGTTTGGATGAGGCAGGCCTTGATGGAGAAACCCAGCTCGCTATTCTGGAAAATGGACAAGTTACCTTATCCAGCTTTCAACCAGAAGATATCGGAATGGAGCGCATCGAAATTGATCAAGTACGAGGTGGAGACGCCAAACGCAATGCGGAAATTTTGCTCAGTGTCTTGAAGAATGAAGCGAGTCCCTTCTTAGAGGTGACGGTCTTAAATGCAGGCCTTGGTTTTTATGCCAACGGCAAGGTAGATTCTATCAAGGAGGGAATTGCCTTGGCACGTGAAGTGATTGCCAGTGGGGCTGCCCTTGAGAAATTGAGATTATTACAGGAGTATCAAAAATGAGTCAAGAATTCTTGCCAAAGATTCTAAAGGAAAAGGCGCGTGAAGTGGCTGCGATGAAAGAAGAGGAGCTCCAACCTTTGCGCGAGACCTACCGCCTGTATGATTACCTAAAGAGTCATCCAGAAAAGCTTCAGGTCATTGCGGAAGTGAAAAAGGCTAGCCCGAGTCTGGGAGATATTCATGTCGATGTGGATATCGTCGCGCAGGCTAAGACTTACGAAGAAAATGGGGCCGTGATGATTTCTGTCTTGACCGATGAAGTGTTTTTCAAGGGCAGTATCGAGTATCTCCGGGAAATATCTAGTCAGGTGCGCATTCCCACCCTCAACAAAGATTTCATTGTGGATGAAAAGCAAATAATTCGGGCGCGAAACGCAGGGGCGACTGTGATCTTGTTGATTGTTGCAGCCTTATCAGAGACTCGTCTGAAAGAGCTCTATGAGTTTGCGACCCATCTTGGCCTGGAGGTCTTGGTGGAGACCCATAATCTGACAGAACTAGAGGTCGCTCACCGGATTGGGGCTCAGATCATCGGGGTCAATAATCGCAACTTGGTGACCTTTGAGACAGACCTCCATACTAGCCTTGAATTGGCGACCAGTTTTGAACAAGAACCGGTTTACATCACTGAGTCTGCTATTTTCACAGCAGCAGACGCGCGCATGCTGGCTCCTTATTTTAATGGCATTCTCGTTGGGACAGCCCTCATGAAGGCAGACAATGTGGCTGAAAAAGTAAAGGAGTTGCAGATTGACAAAGGTTAAAATTTGCGGGCTGTCCACTCCAGAAGCTGTCCAGACAGCTGTTGAAGCTGGTGCGGACTACATTGGTTTTGTCTTTGCACCAAGCAAACGGCAAGTAACACTGGAGCAAGCCCGGCAGTTGGCTACAGGGATTCCAGAGGGGGTTCAAAAAGTCGGTGTTTTTGTATCGCCACAAAGAGAAGAAGTGGAGCAAGCTTGCCAAGTTGTGGGCTTGGACCTGATACAAGTGCATGGGCCGATGGATGAAACCATCTTGCAGGACCTTCCCCAACAAACGATTCGCGCTGTTCAAGTGGGGAAAGATGCAGCTCTTCCTGAGACCAGTGCCGATTATCTGCTCTTTGATGCTCCTGTAGCAGGAAGTGGAGAGACTTTTAACTGGCAAGAACTCGAAAGTCAAAACGTTACAAAGCCCTTCTTTATTGCAGGAGGCTTGACGGTAGATAATGTAGCAGATGCTATTCGCTTCTTTCATCCTTATGCGGTGGATGTATCCAGTGGGGTCGAGACAAATGGAATAAAAGATCAAGAAAAGATAAAACGATTTATAGAAAGGGTCAAGCATGGCATATAAACAACCAGATAAAAACGGATTTTACGGGCGGTTCGGGGGACGATTTGTCCCTGAAACCTTGATGACAGCAGTTTTAGAATTAGAAGAAGCCTACAGAGAAAGTCAAGCAGATCCTTCTTTTCAAGCAGAATTGGATCAGCTTCTGAAACAATATGTCGGTCGGGAAACACCGCTCTATTATGCTAAAAATCTTACCAAGTATGTCGGTGGAGCCAAGATCTTTCTTAAAAGAGAAGACCTCAACCACACAGGGGCTCATAAAATTAATAATGCCCTAGGACAAGTTTTATTGGCACATCGGATGGGCAAAAAGAAGATCATCGCAGAAACAGGGGCTGGTCAGCACGGTGTTGCAACGGCAACGGCTGCTGCTTTATTTGATATGGAATGTACCATCTACATGGGGGAAGAAGATGTCAAACGCCAAGCACTTAATGTCTTTCGGATGGAATTGTTGGGCGCCAAGGTTCGATCAGTAACAGATGGTTCACGTGTTCTCAAGGATGCGGTCAATGCTGCCCTTAGAGCCTGGGTAGCAAATGTGGAGGATACCCACTATATCATGGGTTCTGCTCTAGGACCTCATCCATTCCCAGAAATTGTCCGTGATTTTCAAAGTGTCATCGGTCGAGAAGCCAAACGCCAATTTGCAGAGCAAAATGATGGTGCGTTGCCAGATGCCGTCCTAGCCTGTGTAGGAGGCGGATCGAACGCTATTGGGCTCTTTTATCCTTTTGTTGAGGATACATCTGTTGCCATGTATGGGGCGGAAGCTGCTGGCCTTGGAGTAGATACAGACCAGCATGCAGCAACCTTGACCAAGGGGCGTCCCGGAGTCCTTCACGGCGCATTGATGGATGTGTTACAGGATGCCCATGGACAGATTTTAGAAGCCTTCTCGATTTCGGCAGGTCTCGATTACCCTGGGATTGGGCCAGAGCATTCTTATTTCCATGAAATCAAGCGGGCAACCTATGTGCCTGTGACAGACCAAGAAGCCCTAGAAGCCTTTCAATTGCTTTCGAAAGTAGAAGGAATCATTCCAGCTCTGGAATCGAGCCATGCTATCGCCTATGCGGTGAAGTTGGCCAAGGAAATGGGGCCTGAAAAATCTATGATCGTTTGCTTATCAGGACGTGGGGACAAAGATGTGGTACAAGTCAAAGACCGCCTAGAACAAGAGAGAGGAGAGTAAGATGGGAAAGACCTTAACAGAGCATTTACAAAAGCTGAAAGACCAGCAGCAAGGGATCTTTGTTCCTTATATCATGGCAGGAGATCATGAAAAAGGCTTGGCAGGTTTGCAGGAAACCATCCAATTTTTGGAGGAGCTTGGTGTCTCAGCTATTGAGGTTGGCATTCCTTTTTCGGATCCGGTGGCAGATGGCCCTGTGATTGAAGAGGCAGGATTACGCAGTTTAGCCCATGGGACGACGACAGAGGGTCTGGTGCAAACGATCCAGCGCTTAGAGACAAGTGTTCCTTTGGTCATCATGACCTATTTCAACCCCTTGTTCCAATATGGGCTCGAAAACTTCTTTAGAGATGTAGAAGGAACAGCGGTCAAGGGAGTGATTATTCCGGATCTTCCTCATGAACATGCGGATCTGGTAGAACCTCTATTAGCGGATAAAGACATCGCTTTGGTGCCGCTAGTGAGCTTAACCACAGGAATCGAGCGCCAGAAGAAATTGATCCAAGATGCAGAAGGATTTATCTATGCCGTTGCTGTCAATGGGGTGACGGGGAAAGCTGGTAGCTATCGAGATGATTTGGATCACCACTTGGCCCAATTACACGAAATAGCGTCCATTCCTGTTTTAACAGGTTTTGGAGTTTCCAGCATGGAGGATGTTCACCGTTTCAACAAGGTCTCAGATGGAGTTATTGTGGGGTCCAAAATTGTTAAAGCTATCCACCAAGGGGAGACAGACGCCATCGCTCGTTTTATTTCTCAAGCAGTGAAGGGCTAGAAGCTTCATTTCATTCATCATCAGCTTGATTCTCCTAGATCAAGCTCTTTGTCTACTATTTTAAACATTCCCCTCGTTTGTCTTTACAAACGAGGCTTTCTCGTTACAATAGAGGTAGTAACAAGAAAAGAGGAGAAGAGAATGATAAGCCTTGAAGAGATTGATCAAGTCATCCAGTCAGGTCCTTTTGAACCAACCTGGGACTCTCTTAGCCATCAAGTCTGTCCAGATTGGTATCGAGATGCCAAATTTGGAATGTTTATCCACTGGGGCGTCTACAGTGTGCCTGCCTTTGGTTCGGAATGGTATTCGCGAAATATGTATATCCAAGGGAACCCTTGCTATGACTATCATCGAGAGCATTTTGGAGACCAGGCTAGCTTGGGCTACAAGGATCTCATTCCTCTTTTTACAGCCGATCAATTTGATCCGGCATCTTGGCTAGATCTCTTTCAAAAAGCGGGAGCTCAGTATCTTTTTCCAGTTGCGGAGCACCACGATGGTTTTCAGATGTATGCCTCTACTCTCTCGCCTTATAATAGCTTAGAAATGGGGCCGAGACGAGATGTCTTAGGAGAGCTGAGGGAGGAAGCAGAAAAACGTGGCCTGCACTTCTGTACGTCTTCTCACCGGGCAGAACACCAGTTTTTCTTTTCACATGGCAAGGAATTCACTAGTGACATTTCGCAAGAAGTCCCAAGAAACAGTCTTTATTGGCCAGCGGAGCCAGAGCCCAAGGATCATTTTGATCTGACTTCTAAGCCTTATCCAAGCAAAGAATTCTTGGAAGATTGGCTGTTGCGAACCTGTGAACTGGTGCGGGACTACCAACCAGAGCTCCTATATTTTGACTGGTGGATCCAGCATGAGAGTTTCCGTCCCTACTTGATGCGCTTTTTGGCTTATTATTACAATCTAGCAGCACAAGAGGATCGCAAGGTGGCTGTTTGTTACAAACAGGATGCCCTCCCTTTCGGTTCAGGAATCGTTGAGATGGAGCGGGGAGGCTACGGAGAGACGCAAGCCTTTCCGTGGCAAATGGATACCGCAATTGCCCGTAATTCTTGGTGTTATACCCAGGATCTAGCCTACAAGACCAGTAAGGAATTGCTACAAAATTTAGTTGATGTTGTGGCCAAAAATGGCAATCTTCTGCTCAATATTGGACCCAAGGCAGATGGCACGATCCCTGAGCAAGACCAAGACATCCTCACAGAGATTGGGGACTGGCTGGAGGTAAATGGAGAAGCCATTTATCAGAGTCGGCCTTGGCGGGTGTCATCAGACGGACCGACCGAGGCCCGGGAAGGTTCCTTCTCAGACGGGCAAGCGCCACTCTATACCAGCCGAGATTTCCGCTATACCATGCGTGATGGCTTTCTTTATGCTATCCAGCTGGAACCAAGTGGAAGGACGGAAGAGTTGACCTTGCCGTCTCTCGCCTATGACCTCAAGCAACCGAGAATCCTTCATGCGCGCATTCAAAAGCTAGAGCTCCTTGGAGAAAGCCAGCCCCTTTCTTGGA
The DNA here is from genome assembly GCF_001808725.1 of Streptococcus sp. HMSC074F05. Taxonomy (NCBI): domain Bacteria; kingdom Bacillati; phylum Bacillota; class Bacilli; order Lactobacillales; family Streptococcaceae; genus Streptococcus; species Streptococcus sp. HMSC074F05. Next base: position 99,593 of record NZ_KV794401.1, read on the forward strand.
GCCAAGATGAGGCAGGCCTCCATCTTCAGTTACCAGCTTGCAGCAAAAAACAACCGCGTGTTTTGCGCATCAGCTTTTAGTTTTCTTGAAGCTTTCTATAAGGAATCGTTTAGGTTTCTCTAGTATACTGTGCTCATCCAATAAGAAATGAGGTACAGAAAATGAAAATCTCAGTCAATTATCCAAAACGCTTTAAGAAATTGCCACAACAAGGTTCTTGTTACGGCGAATAAACACTTCTCTTCATTTTTCATAAGAAACTCCTAAAGAAGGCTCTACCCGAAAGGGTAGAGTTTTTATGTACCAGAGACCTTGTGATTCGTGGTATAATAAGCCTATGGAAAAAAAGAATAAATTACTACTCATCGACGGGTCTTCCGTCGCTTTTCGTGCCTTTTTCGCACTTTACAATCAAATTGATCGCTTCAAAAATGCCAATGGTCTGCATACCAATGCGGTCTATGGCTTTAACCTCATGTTGAGCCATCTATTGGAGCGCATCCAACCGACCCATGTCCTCGTTGCTTTTGATGCAGGAAAGACGACTTTTCGGACGGAGATGTATGCCGACTACAAAGGGGGCCGTGCAAAAACTCCAGATGAGTTCCGTGAGCAGTTTCCTTTCATTCGTGAGCAATTAGATCATTTGGGAATCCGTCATTATGAGCTGGCCCAGTATGAAGCGGATGATCTTATTGGAACGCTAGATAAGATGGCAGAAACTAGCTCGGTGCCATTTGATGTGACCATTGTCTCTGGGGACAAGGATTTGATCCAGCTGACAGATGACAATACGGTGGTGGAAATCTCCAAAAAAGGGGTAGCAGAGTTTGAAGAATTCACTCCAGCCTATCTCAAAGAAAAGATGGGACTGACACCCGAGCAGTTTATCGACCTCAAGGCCTTAATGGGAGATAAATCGGATAATATCCCAGGTGTGACTAAGATCGGAGAAAAGACAGGGATCAAACTACTCCTAGAGTACGGCTCTCTCGATGGCATTTACGAGCATATCGATGAGATGAAGGCTTCTAAGATGAAGGAAAACCTCATCAACGACAAGGAGCAGGCCTATCTGTCTAAGACTTTGGCGACCATCGATACCAATGCGCCCATTGAAATTGGGCTGGACGATATCACCTATACGGGTCCTCATCTAGAAAATCTCGCCAAGTTTTATGAGGAGATGGGCTTCAAGCAACTCCGTCAGGCCTTGGATCTCAGTGGAGAAGAAGTCGCTCCTGTAGCTATTGACTATACAGAAGTCGAGCAGGTCACTTCAGATATGCTCACGGAAGATAGTTTCTTCCATTTTGAGATTTTTGGGGACAATTACCATACGGAACCCATCATCGGCTTCGCATGGGGGACCAAAGGTCAGCTCTACGTGAGTACAGATACTGGTCTTTTACAAACACCGATTTTCAAAGAATTTCTCGAAAAAACGCCCCTCAAGGTCTATGACTTCAAACGGGGCAAGGTCTTGCTCAGCCACTTGGGTATTACCCTTCAAAATCCCGCGTTTGACAGTCGATTGGCCAAGTATCTCTTGTCGACCGTAGAGGACAATGAAATTTCAACCATTGCGAGTCTCTATAGTCAGATTGCGCTGCCGCTGGACGAAGTTGTTTATGGCAAGGGAGCCAAAAAAGTCATTCCAGAAAAGTCGGTCCTATTAGAGCATTTGGCACGAAAAGTCGCTGTTTTACTAGACACAGAAGAGCCTATGACGGAGCAACTAAAAGCTCACGACCAACTAGATCTGCTCTATGATATGGAGCAACCACTAGCAGCTGTTTTGGCCAAAATGGAAATCGCGGGGATCAAGGTAGAGCGCCAGACCCTAGAAGACATGCAAGTAGAAAACGAAGTGGTCTTGGAGCGCTTGACTCAAGAAATCTACGAGCTTGCAGGAGAAGAGTTTAATATCAATTCTCCAAAACAATTGGGCGTCATCCTCTTTGAAAAATTGGAACTCCCTCTTGAATATACTAAGAAGACTAAAACCGGCTATTCCACAGCCGTTGATGTCTTGGAACGCCTGGCTCCTATCGCACCGATCGTGTCTAAGATTCTTGAATACCGCCAAATTGCTAAGATCCAGTCGACCTATGTCATCGGTCTTCAAGATTGGATTTTGGAAGATGGGAAGATCCATACCCGCTATGTACAGGATTTGACGCAGACAGGCCGTTTGTCCAGCGTGGATCCCAACCTGCAAAACATTCCTGTCCGTTTGGAACAAGGTCGTCTCATTCGTAAAGCCTTTGTCCCAGAAGAGGAAAACAGTGTCTTGCTCAGTTCGGACTATTCACAGATCGAATTGCGCGTCTTGGCTCATATTTCGGGAGATGAGCATTTGATTGATGCCTTTAAACATGGGGCAGATATCCATACATCGACTGCTATGCGCGTCTTCAATATTGAAAAACCAGAAGACGTGACGCCGAACGACCGTCGCAATGCAAAAGCAGTAAACTTCGGTGTGGTTTATGGAATTTCCGACTTTGGACTGTCTAATAACCTGGGGATCAGTCGAAAAGAAGCCAAGGCTTACATTGAGACCTACTTCGAACGCTACCCTGGCATCAAGGATTATATGGAGAGAGTGGTGCGGGAAGCGCGTGACAAAGGCTATGTGGAGACCCTCTTCAAGCGTCGTCGGGAGATTCCAGATATCAATTCTCGCAACTTCAATGTTCGAGGCTTTGCGGAGCGGACAGCTATCAACTCACCGATCCAAGGATCGGCAGCAGACATCTTGAAAATTGCTATGATCCACTTGGACCAAGCGCTAGAAGCAGGATCATACAAGACCAAGATGCTCCTTCAGGTCCACGATGAAATCGTTCTGCAAGTACCAAGTGATGAACTGGCAGCGATCAAAGAACTCGTCAAAGAGACCATGGAATCCGCTATCGAACTTGCAGTACCACTGGAAGCTGATGAAAATGAAGGCAAAACATGGTATGAAGCCAAATAAGATTGAGTTTGTCCAAAACAGAAAGTGGTAGGAGACTTTTCAGTTTCCTACCGCTTTTAACGACAAACACTTGCAATGCCTTCCGTATTGTTATACTATTTAAAGAAAGGAAACGCATACAAAAGGAGATTCTTATGGCTTATTCATTTCGCAATCCTAGTGATGGCATTATCAAACATTACCTAGAAACCAGCAAGATCATCGCTGTAGTTGGATTATCTGATCGTGAAGATACGACCAGTCATCGTGTCAGCAAGGAGATGCAAGAGCGGGGCTATCGGATTATTCCTGTCAACCCCCGCGCAGCTAGAGGGCAAATCCTTGGAGAAACGGTGTATGCTAGCTTGCAGGAGATTCCTTTCCCAGTAGATATCGTCGATGTATACCGTCGCAGTGAGTTTTTACCAGATGTGGCACGTGATTTTATTGAGACGGATGCGAAAATTTTCTGGGCACAATTGGAGCTGGAAAATCAAGAAGCAGAAGAAATCCTTCGTGGAGCTGGACGAGAAGATATCGTCATGAACCGCTGTATCAAACGGGAACACACCCGACTGATCTTAGGAGACTCCCTATACGGTTTATAAATGATAAACAATTGATATAGAAGAAAACCCCAGCTTGCTGGGGTTTTCTTCTTACTCTTATTCAGTTTCATGGTTTGGATGGCCTGTAAAATGGCGCGGCCCTTGTTTAATCTGCTTGATTTGATCATAAAATGCAATTTGGCAGTTGATAAAGTAAGGCATGGTATAAAAGCCGATGACATCGCGCGTGAAGTAATTCAAGAAGTACCAACCAATCAAGGTTAGATCGAGCACCAAGCGATTGCTGCGGAACCCTTTCATGGTTTCACGACTTTGGCGAAGGACTCCAAAGGCTCCCTTGTAGTTGCCGTCTCGTAATTGCTCGTAGAGGATCAATTCGACCAGGCTGAGACTGTAGTATTGTGGCAGATAAAAGAGGAGGCCAATCAGGCCAAGTATGACACCAGCAGTCATCAGAGGCATTTGTTGCATGAGAGATTGGAATTCAGGACTGGAAGCACTCAGAGTGCTAGGGTTGCTCACCTTATCGTAGATCGCCAAAAATCGAATGCTGGCGTAGGTGCTGATGAGACTCCCCACATAGAGGATGAGTCCCCATAAAAAGAGGACGGCTTGCTTCAAAATCAAGGTGGCAAATACAGAGGTAAAGCGATCTTGTTTAAAGATATCTAAGACGCGTGTTCGGTGTTCAATCTTGGGATTAATCGTATCTAAATAGCTAAAAGTCGCACCGACCACTAAAATGGAGATGACAAAGGAGACGACGGAAGGAAAGAGCTGTCGCTGGATCATGTAAATACTTGCTTGCTGCAAGGTCATATCCGGTAGTAGATCGACCAGATCTTGCCCACTTAAGAGAAAGTTAGCAAGAATGGTCAACAGGACCGGAAGAGCAAAAAGGATAGCTAAGCCCGGTTGCTGGACTTGCATGGTGCGTGCCCGGAGGCGAATCAGTTTAAGGTTCATAGATGACACTCTCTTCATAGTAGTACTTTTTATTATAACATAAGTCCGTGACAGAGCTGGTAAAATTTGGTACAATCGTACAGGTGCTCACAGGAAAACTGTGACAGGAATAAGAAGGCTGGGACTGTTTTTCCCAGTACGGAGGTAACCATGACAGATTCACCGATTCAATATCGATTAATCAAAAAAGAAAAGCATACAGGAGCTCGTCTGGGAGAAATTATCACCCCTCACGGGACCTTCCCAACCCCAATGTTTATGCCTGTAGGGACTCAGGCAACCGTTAAGACCCAATCGCCAGAAGAACTCAAGGAAATGGGTTCCGGCATTATCTTGGCCAACACCTACCATCTCTGGCTTCGTCCGGGGGACGACTTGGTCGCAAAAGCAGGAGGACTGCACCAGTTCATGAACTGGGACCAGCCAATTTTGACAGATAGTGGAGGCTTCCAGGTCTATTCACTAGCGGATACCCGCAATATCACCGAAGAAGGAGTAACTTTTAAAAATCACCTCAACGGCTCGAAGATGTTCCTCTCTCCAGAAAAGGCCATCTCCATCCAAAACAATCTAGGAAGCGACATCATGATGTCCTTTGATGAATGTCCTCAGTTCTATCAGCCCTATGATTATGTGAAAAAATCGATCGAACGGACCAGTCGTTGGGCAGAACGCGGCCTGAAGGCTCACCGTCGCCCTCATGATCAAGGTCTTTTCGGGATTGTCCAAGGGGCTGGATTTGAAGACTTGCGCCGTCAGTCTGCTCAAGATCTGGTCAGCATGGACTTCCCAGGCTATTCCATCGGTGGCTTAGCTGTTGGGGAAAGCCATGAAGAGATGAATGCGGTGCTGGATTTCACAACGCCGCTCTTACCAGAGAACAAGCCGCGCTATCTCATGGGAGTAGGAGCTCCAGACAGTCTGATCGATGGCGTTATTCGTGGAGTAGACATGTTTGACTGTGTCTTGCCGACGCGGATTGCGCGAAATGGTACCTGTATGACTAGTCAAGGACGTCTGGTGGTGAAAAATGCGCAATTTGCAGAAGACTTTACACCGCTAGATCCCGAATGTGATTGCTACACTTGTAAGAACTATACCCGAGCTTACCTTCGCCACCTCCTCAAGGCAGATGAGACCTTCGGCATTCGCTTGACAAGCTACCACAACCTCTATTTCTTGATCAACCTCATGAAGCAGGTCCGTCAAGCCATCATGGATGACAATCTCTTAGAATTCCGCGAGCATTTCGTCGAAAAATATGGCTATAACAAATCAGGACGGAATTTCTAGAAATAGATAAAAAGGAAGAAAAAAGACGACAGCCATCTGAGAATAATAGGAATAACTGCTAGACGCAGTGGTTGATTGGTATCTTTGTTCGCATGTTAAGCTCCAAAGATAACCTAATCAACTGTGCGGGGGCGAGACGACGAACAAATTGGATATAAATTTGTTCTGTCTCGCTCCCTTTTTCCTATATAATAGCAACTTTTTTAGCACTCTATTTCTTTCGAAAACACTTTCATCAAAAAAACGAAAAAAATCTTCTCAAATCCCTTGCATTGGGCCTTTGTTTGTGTTAAACTACTATGGTGCTGTGAAAAAACAGCTATTAGCTTTGATGCAAGAGGTTGCGACACGCTCGGTTGCATTGCCACGCAACACGCGTCGGTTTTCTTGTGGAGCTAGCCTATTATCTTAAATAGACGAAAAGGAGAAAAAGATGGCAAACAAAAAAATCCGCATCCGTTTGAAAGCGTACGAACACCGTACACTCGACACAGCGGCTGCAAAAATCGTAGAATCAGCTACTCGTACAGGTGCACAAGTTGCGGGTCCAATCCCACTTCCAACTGAGCGTAGCCTCTACACAATCATTCGTGCGACTCACAAATACAAAGATTCTCGCGAACAATTCGAAATGCGTACACACAAACGTTTGATCGATATCATCAACCCAACTCAAAAAACTGTTGACGCTTTGATGAAATTGGATCTTCCAAGTGGTGTAAACGTAGAAATCAAACTTTAATCTAAAGCTTGATCCAGAGCATAAAAAACGCTCGTTAAAAACTTTTTGAATAAAAAACTATAGAAAAGGAACTATTTTCTCATGACAAAAGGAATCTTAGGGAAAAAAGTGGGAATGACTCAAATCTTCACTGAAGCTGGCGAATTGATCCCTGTAACAGTTATCGAAGCAACTCCAAACGTTGTTCTTCAAGTTAAAACTGTTGAAACAGATGGTTACAACGCTATCCAAGTTGGTTTCGATGACAAACGCGAAGTATTGAGCAACAAACCTGCTAAAGGACATGTAGCAAAAGCTAACACGGCTCCTAAGCGCTTCATTCGTGAATTCAAAAACGTTGAAGGCTTGGAAGTTGGTGCTGAAATCACAGTTGACACTTTCGAAGCTGGAGACATTGTTGATGTAACTGGTACTTCTAAAGGTAAAGGTTTCCAAGGTGTTATCAAACGCCACGGACAATCACGTGGACCTATGGCTCACGGTTCTCGTTACCACCGTCGTCCAGGTTCTATGGGACCTGTTGCACCTAACCGCGTATTCAAAGGTAAAAACCTTGCAGGACGCATGGGTGGCGATCGTGTAACAATTCAAAACCTTGAAGTTGTACAAGTTGTTCCAGAAAAGAACGTTATCCTTATCAAAGGGAACGTACCAGGTGCTAAGAAATCTCTTATCACTATCAAGTCAGCAGTTAAAGCTGGTAAATAATAAGGAAAGGGGAATACAGTCAAAATGGCAAATGTAACATTATTCGACCAAACTGGTAAACAAGCGGGCGAAGTTGTTCTTAACGATGCGATCTTTGGTATCGAACCAAACCAAGCAGTTGTATTTGATGTGATCATCAGCCAACGTGCTAGCCTTCGTCAAGGAACTCACGCAGTTAAAAACCGTTCAGCCGTTTCAGGTGGCGGACGCAAACCATGGCGTCAAAAAGGAACTGGACGTGCTCGTCAAGGTTCTATCCGCTCTCCACAATGGCGTGGTGGTGGAATCGTCTTCGGACCAACTCCACGTAGCTATGCGTACAAACTTCCTCAAAAAGTTCGTCGCCTTGCACTTAAATCTGTTTACTCAGAAAAAGTTGCTGAAAACAAATTTGTAGCCGTTGATTCTCTTGAATTTACAGCTCCAAAAACTGCTGAATTTGCAAAAGTTCTTGCAGCTTTGAGCATCGATTCTAAAGTCCTTGTTATTCTTGAAGAAGGAAATGAATTCGCAGCTCTTTCAGCTCGTAACCTTTCAAACGTGAAAGTTGCGACTGCTACAACTGCAAGTGTTCTTGACATCGCAAATAGTGACAAACTTCTTGTTACTCAAGCAGCTATCTCTAAAATCGAGGAGGTTCTTGCATAATGAATTTGTATGATGTTATCAAAAAACCTGTTATCACTGAAAAGTCAATGGCACAACTTGAAGCAGGCAAATATGTATTCGAAGTTGACACTCGCGCTCACAAACTTTTGATCAAACAAGCTGTTGAAGCTGCGTTTGAAGGTGTAAAAGTTGCGAATGTGAACACTGTAAACGTAAAACCTAAAGCAAAACGCGTTGGACGTTACACTGGTTTTACTTCAAAAACTAAAAAAGCTATCATCACGCTTGCAGCTGATTCTAAAGCAATCGAGTTGTTTGCTACTGAAGCTGAATAATCTAAGGAGGAAATATCGTGGGAATTCGTGTTTATAAACCAACAACAAACGGTCGCCGTAATATGACTTCTTTGGATTTTGCTGAAATCACAACAAACACACCTGAGAAAACTTTGCTTGTTTCTCTTAAAAACAAAGCAGGTCGTAACAACAACGGTCGTATCACTGTTCGTCACCAAGGTGGTGGACACAAACGTCATTACCGTTTGATCGATTTCAAACGTAACAAAGATGGAGTTGAAGCAGTCGTTAAAACGATCGAATACGATCCAAACCGCTCAGCTAACATCGCGCTTGTACACTACACTGACGGTGTGAAAGCTTACATCATTGCCCCTAAAGGTCTTGAAGTAGGTCAACGTATCGTATCAGGACCAGAAGCAGATATCAAAGTCGGAAACGCTCTTCCACTTGCTAACATCCCAGTTGGTACTTTGATCCACAACATCGAATTGAAACCTGGTAAAGGTGGAGAATTGGTACGTGCTGCTGGAGCTTCTGCTCAAGTATTGGGTTCTGAAGGTAAATATGTACTTGTTCGTCTTCAATCAGGCGAAGTTCGTATGATTCTTGGAACTTGCCGTGCTACAGTTGGTGTTGTCGGAAACGAACAACATGGACTTGTAAACCTTGGTAAAGCGGGACGTAACCGCTGGAAAGGTGTTCGCCCTACAGTTCGTGGATCTGTAATGAACCCGAATGATCACCCACACGGTGGTGGTGAAGGTAAAGCACCAGTTGGACGTAAAGCGCCATCTACTCCTTGGGGTAAACCTGCGCTTGGTCTTAAAACTCGTAACAAGAAAGCGAAATCTGACAAACTTATCGTTCGTCGTCGCAACCAAAAATAATCATAAGCAACTAGCTTACACTTTCCGCCAGCTCGGTAGCGCTGCTTAGCAGCGCAAGCCGCTGTGGTACTAAATTTTAAAGGAGAAAATTACAAAATGGGACGTAGTCTTAAAAAAGGACCTTTCGTCGATGAGCATTTGATGAAAAAAGTTGAAGCTCAAGCAAACGACGAAAAGAAAAAAGTAATTAAAACTTGGTCACGTCGTTCAACGATCTTCCCAAGTTTCATCGGATACACTATCGCAGTTTATGATGGACGTAAACATGTACCTGTTTACATCCAAGAAGACATGGTAGGTCACAAGCTTGGTGAATTTGCACCAACTCGTACTTACAAAGGTCACGCGGCAGACGACAAGAAGACACGTAGAAAATAAGGAGAACATAAATGGCAGAAATTACTTCAGCTAAAGCAATGGCTCGTACAGTGCGTGTTTCACCTCGTAAATCACGTCTTGTTCTTGACAACATCCGTGGTAAAAGCGTAGCCGATGCCATCGCTATTTTGACATTCACACCAAACAAAGCTGCAGGGATCATCCTTAAAGTGTTGAACTCAGCAGTAGCAAACGCTGAAAACAACTTTGGTTTGGAAAAAGCTAACTTGGTAGTATCTGAAGCATTCGCAAACGAAGGACCAACTATGAAACGTTTCCGTCCACGTGCGAAAGGTTCAGCTTCACCAATCAACAAACGTACAGCTCACATCACAGTAGCTGTTGCAGAAAAATAAGGAGGTAAACTCGTGGGTCAAAAAGTACATCCAATTGGTATGCGTGTTGGTATCATCCGTGATTGGGATGCCAAATGGTATGCTGAAAAAGAATACGCGGATTACCTTCATGAAGATCTTGCAATCCGTAAATTCATTCAAAAAGAATTGGCTGACGCAGCCGTTTCAACTATTGAAATCGAACGCGCAGTAAACAAAGTTAACGTTTCTCTTCACACTGCTAAACCAGGTATGGTTATCGGTAAAGGTGGAGCAAACGTTGATGCACTTCGTGCAGCTCTTAACAAATTGACTGGTAAACAAGTACACATCAACATCATTGAGATCAAACGTCCTGACTTGGATGCTCACCTTGTTGGTGAAGGAATTGCTCGTCAATTGGAACAACGTGTTGCTTTCCGTCGTGCACAAAAACAAGCGATCCAACGTGCTATGCGTGCTGGAGCTAAAGGAATCAAAACTCAAGTATCAGGTCGTTTGAACGGTGCAGATATTGCCCGTGCAGAAGGATACTCTGAAGGAACTGTTCCACTTCACACACTTCGCGCTGATATCGATTACGCTTGGGAAGAAGCAGACACTACTTACGGTAAACTTGGTGTTAAAGTATGGATCTACCGTGGTGAAGTTCTTCCAGCTCGTAAAGACGCTAAAGGAGGTAAATAACCAATGTTAGTACCTAAACGTGTAAAACACCGTCGCGAATTCCGTGGTAAAATGCGCGGTGAAGCAAAAGGTGGAAAAGAAGTAGCATTCGGTGAATACGGTCTTCAAGCTACAACTAGCCACTGGATCACAAACCGTCAAATCGAAGCTGCTCGTATCGCCATGACTCGTTACATGAAACGTGGTGGTAAAGTTTGGATTAAGATTTTCCCACACAAATCATACACCGCTAAAGCTATCGGGGTACGTATGGGATCTGGTAAAGGGGCTCCTGAAGGTTGGGTAGCACCAGTTAAACGTGGTAAAGTGATGTTCGAAATTGCTGGTGTATCTGAAGAGATCGCACGCGAAGCGCTTCGTCTTGCTAGCCACAAATTGCCAGTTAAAACTAAATTTGTGAAACGTGAAGCAGATTAAGGAGAGGTCATGAAACTTACAGAAGTAAAAGAATTTGTTAAAGAACTTCGTGGTCTTTCTCAAGAAGAACTCGCGAAGCGTGAAAATGAATTGAAGAAAGAATTGTTTGAACTTCGTTTCCAAGCGGCTGCTGGTCAATTGGAACAAACTGGACGTTTGAAAGAAGTGAAAAAACAAATCGCTCGTATCAAAACTGTTCAATCAGAAGCTAAATAATAGACTAGGGAAGGAGAATTTCAATGGAACGCAATAATCGTAAAGTTCTTGTTGGACGCGTTGTGTCTGACAAAATGGACAAAACAATCACAGTTGTAGTTGAAACTAAACGGAACCACCCAGTCTATGGTAAACGTATCAACTATTCTAAAAAATACAAAGCTCATGATGAAAACAATGTTGCTAAAGAAGGTGATATCGTTCGTATCATGGAAACTCGTCCGCTTTCAGCTACAAAACGCTTCCGTCTTGTAGAAGTCGTTGAAGAAGCGGTCATCATCTAATCATACCTGAAAGGAGAAAACGTAAATGATTCAAACAGAAACTCGTTTGAAAGTCGCTGACAACAGTGGCGCACGCGAAATCTTGACAATCAAAGTTCTTGGTGGTTCAAAACGTAAATTCGCGAGCATCGGTGATGTAATCGTTGCATCTGTAAAACAAGCTACTCCTGGTGGTGCGGTTAAGAAAGGTGACGTTGTAAAAGCTGTTATCGTTCGTACTAAATCAGGTGCTCGTCGTAAAGATGGTTCATACATCAAGTTCGACGAAAATGCAGCAGTGATCATCCGTGACGACAAAACTCCTCGCGGAACTCGTATCTTTGGTCCAGTTGCACGTGAATTGCGTGACGGTGGATTCATGAAGATCGTATCACTTGCTCCAGAAGTACTTTAATCAATCAAAAACAAACACAGTCCCCTGGCTCAGCCAGGGTGCCCATCGGGCGTAAGAATAAAAGGAGAATAAAATGTTTGTAAAAAAAGGCGACAAAGTTCGCGTTATTGCTGGTAAAGACAAAGGCGTAGAAGCTGTTGTTCTTACTGCTCTTCCAAAAGTAAATAAAGTTGTTGTAGAAGGTGTAAACATCATTAAGAAACACCAACGTCCAAATAACGAAAACCCTCAAGGTGCGATCGTTGAAAAAGAAGCTCCAATCCATGCTTCTAACGTTCAAGTTTTGGACAAAAACGGTGTTGCTGGACGTGTTGGCTACAAATTTGTAGACGGCAAAAAAGTTCGCTACAACAAAAAATCAGGCGAAGTGCTTGACTAATCACGAAGGAAAGGAGAAGTATAATGGCTAATCGTTTAAAAGAAAAATACCTTAATGAAGTAGTACCATCATTGACTGAACAGTTCAACTATTCATCAGTTATGGCTGTGCCAAAAGTTGATAAAATCGTTTTGAACATGGGTGTTGGTGATGCAGTATCAAATGCTAAGAACCTTGAAAAAGCTGCTGAAGAGCTTGCTTTGATCTCAGGTCAAAAACCATTGATCACTAAGGCTAAAAAATCAATCGCCGGCTTCCGTCTTCGTGAAGGTGTTGCGATCGGTGCAAAAGTTACCCTTCGTGGTGAACGTATGTACGAATTCTTGGATAAATTGGTAACAGTTTCACTTCCACGTGTACGTGACTTCCATGGTGTTCCAACAAAATCATTTGATGGACGCGGAAACTACACACTTGGTGTGAAAGAACAATTGATCTTCCCAGAAATCAACTTTGATGATGTTGATAAAACTCGTGGTTTGGATATCGTAATCGTAACTACAGCGAACACAGACGAAGAATCACGTGCATTGCTTACTGGCCTCGGTATGCCGTTTGCAAAATAATATAGGAGGTAAAACTAATGGCTAAAAAATCTATGATTGCTAAGAACAAACGCCCAGCGAAGTTCTCTACTCAAGCATACACTCGCTGTGAACGTTGTGGACGTCCACACTCAGTTTACCGCAAGTTTAAACTTTGCCGTGTTTGCTTCCGTGAATTGGCATACAAAGGTCAAATCCCAGGTGTCACAAAAGCATCTTGGTAATTTAAGATATCAAGGGCGTTAAAACTCCAAGTGAAAATAGGAAACTTGACGAAGAAACTTTAGTTTCTAGGAAAGTTTATCTTTTTCACACAGAGTTTAGCCCGGGTTCAGTTGGGCTTGCCAATTTGAACACGAGCTACAGCTTTGGCAAAAAAGACCAATTTTCTTTGGAGCATCGCTCCTGCATCAAATTGCCTATTTTTGCTCTCGCTGTTACGCTCTCTGTATCATGTATTAACTAGCAAGTGCAACTTGCAAACTACTAGTAAGAGGAGAAATTATAATGGTTATGACTGACCCAATCGCAGACTTCCTTACACGTATTCGTAACGCTAACCAAGCAAAACACGAAGTACTTGAAGTACCTGCATCAAACATCAAAAAAGGGATTGCTGAAATCCTTAAACGCGAAGGTTTTGTAAAAAACGTTGAATTCATCGAAGATGACAAACAAGGTATCATCCGTGTATTCTTGAAATATGGACAAAACGGTGAAAAAGTTATCACAAACTTGAAACGTGTATCTAAACCAGGTTTGCGTGTTTACAAAAAACGTGAAGATCTTCCAAAAGTTCTTAACGGACTTGGAATTGCTATCCTTTCAACTTCTGAAGGTTTGCTTACTGATAAAGAAGCACGCCAAAAGAACGTTGGTGGGGAAGTTATCGCTTACGTTTGGTAATATTTAGCTCCCAATTTCGTTGTGACTCTTCGTTGTTGTCTCTTGTCTAACCCAAAGTTATGTCTGTGAGACAATGCCTCGATTCACTTAGAAAATGAGACCTAAACATTAACTTTTAAATCAAAAAGATTTAAACCCCGTGAAAACTGGCCCGCAAAGGCCTGACAATTTAACAGGAGAATAAAAAACATGTCACGTATTGGTAATAAAGTTATCGTGTTGCCTGCTGGTGTTGAAATCACTAACAATGACAACGTTGTAACTGTAAAAGGACCTAAAGGAGAACTTACTCGTACGTTCTCAAAAGATATTGAAATCCGTGTGGAAGGTACTGAAGTAACACTTCACCGTCCAAACGATTCAAAAGAAATGAAAACAATCCACGGAACAACTCGTGCCCTTTTGAACAACATGGTTACTGGTGTATCAGAAGGATTCAAGAAAGAACTTGAAATGCGCGGGGTTGGATACCGTGCACAACTTCAAGGATCAAAACTTGTTTTGGCTGTTGGTAAATCACACCCAGACGAAGTTGAAGCTCCAGAAGGAATTACTTTTGAACTTCCAAACCCAACAACAATCGTTGTTAGCGGAATTTCAAAAGAAGTAGTTGGTCAAACAGCTGCTTATGTACGTAGCCTTCGTTCACCTGAACCATACAAAGGTAAAGGGATCCGTTATGTTGGTGAATACGTTCGCCGCAAAGAAGGTAAAACAGGTAAATAATGTAGTTTGGTTGTTTTTCAACCAAACTTCATCTTACCAACTCAGTGCTTAGCACATGATTTTAAAATTAAGAGGTGAAAATTGTGATTTCGAAACCAGATAAAAACAAAATCCGTCAAAAACGCCACCGTCGCGTTCGCGGAAAACTCTCTGGAACTGCTGATCGCCCACGTTTGAACGTATTCCGTTCTAATACAGGCATCTACGCTCAAGTAATTGATGACGTAGCGGGTGTAACGCTCGCAAGCGCTTCAACTCTTGACAAAGAAGTTTCAAAAGGAACTAAAACTGAACAAGCCGTTGTTGTCGGCAAACTTGTTGCTGAACGTGCAGTTGCTAAAGGTATTTCTGAAGTGGTGTTCGACCGCGGTGGATATCTATATCACGGACGTGTTAAAGCTTTGGCTGATGCAGCTCGTGAAAACGGATTGAAATTCTAATAGGAGGACACTAGAAAATGGCATTTAAAGATAATGCAGTTGAACTTGAAGAACGCGTAGTTGCCATCAACCGTGTAACAAAAGTTGTTAAAGGTGGACGTCGTCTTCGTTTTGCAGCTCTTGTAGTTGTTGGTGACCGTAATGGCCGTGTTGGATTTGGTACTGGTAAAGCTCAAGAAGTTCCAGAAGCAATCCGTAAGGCTGTTGAAGATGCTAAGAAAAACTTGATCGAAGTTCCTATGGTTGGAACAACAATTCCACACGAAGTAACATCAGTATTTGGTGGAGCTCGTGTATTGTTGAAACCAGCTATCGAAGGGGCTGGGGTTGCTGCAGGTGGAGCAGTTCGTGCCGTTGTCGAATTGGCAGGTATTGCAGATGTTACATCTAAATCACTTGGATCAAACACTCCAATCAACATCGTTCGTGCAACTGTTAACGGTTTGGCACAATTGAAACGCGCTGATGAAGTTGCTGCCCTTCGTGGTATTTCAGTTTCTGACTTGGCTTAAGAAAGGAGATTCAAATGGCTCAAATTAAAATTACTTTGACTAAGTCTCCAATCGGACGCATCCCGTCACAACGTAAAACTGTTGTAGCACTTGGACTTGGCAAATTGAACAGCTCTGTTATTAAAGAAGATAACCCAGCAGTACGTGGTATGATCACTGCTGTATCTCACTTGGTAACAGTTGAAGAAGTAAAATAATCTATTTAAAATAGAAACAAAGTTTTCAGGGGTATGAGAGATTCTCATCCCCTAAAACTAAATATAAGTATAGGCGAGTTTGTAGTTAGGACACCTTTTCCTGATTACATGCGTTAGCAATTTACAAAAGAGGAGAAAATAAATAATGAAACTTCATGAATTACAACCTGCTACAGGTTCACGTAAAGTCCGCAACCGTGTTGGTCGTGGTACTTCATCTGGTAATGGTAAAACTTCTGGCCGTGGTCAAAAAGGTCAAAAAGCTCGTAGCGGTGGCGGTGTACGTCTTGGTTTTGAAGGTGGACAAACTCCATTGTTCCGTCGTCTTCCAAAACGTGGATTTACAAACATCAACGCTAAAGAATATGCTATTGTGAACCTTGATCAATTGAACGCCTTTGAAGATGGTGCTGAAGTAACTCCAGTAGTACTTGTAGAATCAGGAATTGTAAAAGCTGAAAAATCAGGTATCAAAATTCTTGGTAACGGAGAATTGACTAAGAAGTTGACTGTTAAAGCAGCTAAATTCTCTAAATCAGCTGAAGAAGCTATCACTGCTAAAGGTGGTTCAGTTGAAGTCATCTAAGTGAGGTGACCTATGTTTTTTAAATTATTAAAAGATGCATTTAAGGTGAAACAAGTACGGTCGAAGATTTTATTTACGATCTTCATCATTCTTGTTTTCCGCATTGGGACCACGATTACAGTGCCTGGTGTAAATGCGAAAATTCTGAACAACCTTCAAGATGTGTCCTTCTTGAACATGCTCAGTTTGGTTTCTGGGAATGCCATGAGGAACTTCTCAGTTTTCGCATTAGGGGTTAGCCCATACATTACAGCTTCGATCGTCGTGCAACTTTTGCAAATGGATCTGTTGCCTAAGTTTGTTGAATGGGGCAAACAAGGGGAAGTTGGTCGAAGAAAGCTCAACCAAGCAACACGCTATATTTCTTTGGTTCTAGCCTTTGTTCAATCCATCGGGATTACAGCCACCTTCCACACTTTGTCTCAGGCGAAATTAGTCGCAACTCCAAATACCAAGACCTATCTATTAATCGGTGCGATTCTGACGACCGGTTCCATGATTGTGACTTGGCTTGGAGAACAAATCACAGATAAAGGGTACGGTAATGGTGTTTCAATGATTATCTTTGCAGGGATTGTGTCATCAATTCCTGAGATGATTAAAGAAATCTATGAAAATGCATTTGTGAATGTTCGTTCTGGTCAAATGACCAATTCCCTCATTTTTGTTGGGGTATTAATCCTTGCTGTCTTGGTTATTGTTTACTTTACAACCTTTGTGGAGCAAGCACAATACAAGATTCCAATCCAATATACAAAGATTGCACAAGGAGCTCCATCAAGTTCTTACCTACCTTTGAAAGTAAACCCAGCAGGAGTTATTCCTGTCATCTTCGCTAGTTCGATTACAGCAGCGCCTGCTGCAATTTTCCAAGTGATTAGCGCTATGGGTTACAATGCAGGATGGGTGAAAACAGCTCAAGCCATGTTGGCTACAAACACACCAACTGGTGTGGCAATGTATGCCTTATTGATCATTCTCTTCACCTTCTTCTACACGTTTGTTCAGATCAATCCTGAAAAAACGGCAGAAAACCTTCAAAAGAGTGGTGCCTATATCCCAGGCGTCCGCCCTGGTAAGGGGACAGAAGAGTTTATGTCTCGTTTGCTACGTCGTTTAGCAAGCGTCGGATCAGTATTCCTTGGCTTTATTACCATCATTCCAATCCTGGCTCGAGATTTATTTGGTTTGACAGATGCAGTTGCTCTTGGAGGAACTAGTTTGTTAATCATTATTTCAACAGGTATTGAGGGAATGAAACAATTAGAAGGCTACTTATTAAAACGTAAGTATGTCGGATTTATGGACACAACAACAGAATAGAATAAGGTTGACTTTGTCAGCCTTCTATTTTGTTTTTAAATGGAAATAGGAATTCGCTCCTGCTTCCATTTAAAAACAAAATAAGGAGAATTCATCATGAATCTTTTAATTATGGGGTTGCCTGGAGCAGGTAAAGGAACTCAAGCAGCTAAAATCGTTGAAGAGTTTCACGTAGCGCATATCTCCACTGGAGATATGTTCCGCGCAGCGATGGCTAACCAAACTGAAATGGGTGTGCTTGCAAAATCATACATTGATAAAGGTGAGTTGGTACCAGATGAAGTAACCAATGGAATTGTAAAAGAACGCCTTGCTCAAGATGATATTAAAGAAACAGGTTTCTTGTTAGACGGATATCCACGTACCATTGAGCAAGCTCATGCTTTAGATAAAACATTGGCTGAACTTGGTATTGAGCTTGAAGGTGTTATCAACATCGAAGTAAATCCAGACAGTCTTTTAGAGCGTTTGAGCGGACGTATCATTCATCGTCAAACTGGAGAAACTTTCCATAAAGTATTCAATCCACCAGTTGATTACAAAGAGGAAGATTACTACCAACGTGAAGATGATAAACCTGAGACAGTAAAACGTCGTTTGGATGTTAATATTGCCCAAGGTGAACCAATCATTGAATTTTATCGTTCAAAAGGACTCGTACATGACATCCAAGGGAACCAAGATATCAATGATGTATTTTCAGACATTGAAAAAGTCTTGTCAAATTTGAAATAAAAGCGTTTTTCATGCTTGCAATATTGGACAACTAGTGTTACAATTAGTTAGTCTGACTTATAATTGTTACCTCTGTGCTCAGAGGAATGAATCGAAATTTATGGAGGTACTTTTGCGTGGCAAAAGACGATGTGATTGAAGTAGAAGGCAAAGTAGTCGATACAATGCCGAATGCTATGTTTACGGTTGAACTTGAAAATGGACATCAGATTTTAGCAACAGTTTCTGGTAAAATTCGTAAAAACTATATTCGTATTTTAGCGGGAGATCGTGTTACAGTGGAGATGAGTCCGTACGATTTGACACGTGGACGTATCACATACCGCTTTAAATAATCGAAAAACTTGGAGGGATAAAAATGAAAGTAAGACCATCGGTCAAACCAATTTGCGAATACTGTAAAGTAATTCGTCGTAATGGTCGTGTTATGGTAATTTGCCCAGCAAATCCAAAACACAAACAACGTCAAGGATAAGATAGAAAGGAGAAAACATGGCTCGTATTGCTGGAGTTGACATTCCAAATGACAAACGTGTAGTAATTTCATTGACTTATGTGTACGGTATCGGACTTCCAACATCTAAGAAAATCCTTGCTGCTGCAGGCGTTTCTGAAGATATTCGTGTTCGCGATCTTACACCAGATCAAGAAGATGCTATCCGTCGTGAAGTTGACGCAATCAAAGTTGAAGGTGACCTTCGTCGTGAAGTAAACTTGAACATCAAACGCTTGATGGAAATCGGTTCATACCGTGGTATCCGTCACCGTCGTGGACTTCCAGTTCGTGGACAAAACACTAAAAACAATGCTCGCACTCGTAAAGGTAAAGCTGTTGCGATTGCAGGTAAGAAAAAATAAAATAAAATAAGGAGGTAAAAATCTTGGCTAAACCAACACGTAAACGTCGTGTGAAAAAGAATATCGAATCTGGTATTGCTCATATTCACGCTACATTTAACAACACAATTGTTATGATTACTGATGTGCATGGTAACGCAATCGCTTGGTCATCTGCAGGTGCACTTGGATTTAAAGGTTCTCGTAAATCTACACCATTTGCTGCTCAAATGGCATCAGAAGCTGCTGCAAAAGCTGCTCAAGAACACGGACTTAAATCTGTTGAAGTAACTGTTAAAGGTCCTGGTTCAGGTCGTGAGTCTGCTATTCGTGCACTTGCTGCTGCTGGTCTTGAAGTAACTGCAATCCGCGATGTAACTCCTGTACCACACAATGGTGCTCGTCCTCCAAAACGTCGCCGTGTATAATCATCAACAATTACACAGCTTTTCGTTTAAGAGGGAGTATAGCAAATGATTGAGTTTGAAAAACCAAATATAACAAAAATTGATGAAAACAAAGATTATGGCGTGTTTGTCGTAGAACCACTTGAACGTGGCTATGGTACAACACTTGGAAACTCACTTCGTCGTGTACTTCTGGCTTCACTTCCAGGTGCAGCTGTCACTTCAATCAACATTGAAGGTGTACTCCACGAATTTGATACCGTTCCAGGAGTCCGTGAAGACGTTATGCAAATTATTCTTAACGTTAAAGGAATCGCCGTTAAATCTTACGTCCAAGACGAAAAGATTATTGAACTTGATGTAGAAGGACCTGCAGAAGTAACTGCTGGAGATATTCTTACTGATAGTGACATCGAAATTGTAAACCCTGATCATTATCTATTTACAATCGGAGAGGGAGCATCTTTGAAAGCGACGCTTACTGTAAACAGTGGACGTGGCTATGTTCCAGCTGATCAAAACAAAAAAGATGATGCACCAGTGGGAACACTTGCTGTAGATTCAATCTATACGCCAGTGACTAAAGTCAATTACCAAGTTGAACCAGCACGCGTTGGTAGCAACGATGGCTTTGACAAGCTAACCCTTGAAATTTTGACAAATGGGACAATCATTCCAGAAGATGCCTTAGGTTTGTCTGCTCGTATTTTGACAGAACACCTAAATCTATTCACAAACTTAACTGAAATTGCTATTGCAACAGATGTTATGAAGGAAGTAGATACAACTTCTGATGATCGCATTTTAGAACGTACGATCGAAGAATTAGATCTTTCAGTTCGTTCATATAACTGTTTGAAACGTGCTGGCATTAATACTGTTTACGATTTGACTGAAAAATCAGAAGCAGAAATGATGAAAGTTCGTAACTTGGGACGTAAGAGTCTTGAAGAAGTTAAAATCAAACTTGCCGACTTAGGCCTTGGGTTAAAAAACGATAAATAGAGGAGGAATACATGGCTTACCGTAAACTAGGACGCACTAGCTCACAACGTAAAGCGATGCTTCGCGATTTGACTACAGATCTTATCATCAATGAAGCAATTGTAACAACTGAAGCACGTGCGAAAGAAATCCGTAAATCAGTTGAAAAAATGATTACTTTGGGTAAACGTGGTGATTTGCATGCACGTCGTCAAGCTGCTGCATTCGTACGTAACGAAATTGCATCACAAAACTTTGATGAAGAAACAGGTAAATACTCAGAAACAACTGCACTTCAAAAATTGTTCTCTGAATTAGCACCTCGTTATGCTGAGCGCAATGGTGGATATACTCGTATCCTTAAAACTGAACCACGTCGTGGTGATGCTGCGCCAATGGCTATCATCGAATTGGTATAATATCATCAATTTTGTTGAGTGTTATGATGATGGAATACACTGTTATTCTTAGTCTAGCTCTGGTCTACCGCTGGGGATTTTCCCCAGCGGGAACACTCATCATATTGAATGAATGGTAGACGCTTGTTTACGAAATTGCTTTAATTTAAAACAATTTCGTAAGCAGGCGTTTTGTCTTGCTTTTCATGAGTAGTCGAGAATAGCAAAAAATGATATAATGGAACCCATATCTCCAATAGAAGAAAAAGGATTCAATGACAAAACAACAAGCAATTAAATTACTAAAAGAGAAGTACCTTAGTAATATGAAAGAGGATTCGGAACTCTTTGTCGGAGTTGAATTAGAGTTTCCGATTGTAGAAACAAATGGAAACAAAACAAATATAGAGGTGACGAAAAATCTTTTTCGAACCTTAGCCAACTTATCAGATTTTGAAGTTGAAAAAATAGATGACGATCAAAATCCCATTCAATTGATTCACTGCTCTTCTAAAGATCGTATTCTATTCGAGTTGAGTTACAATACAATTGAATTTGCATTTGAGAGAGCTCATTCTATAAATGAGGTAGCCAAACGTTTTGAGGCCTATTTAAAGATCATTCAACCGATTTTGCAAGAAAATAATCACGAAATCCAAGGGCGCGGAATCCATCCTTTGTGGAAAGAAAATGATAATAGCCCAGTGAAAATCGAACGATACAAGATGTTAATGACTTTCCTTGCAATGAATGGTACAGGGATGAAAACACACTCCTATCCTTCGTACGGAGCATTTATATGCGGAAACCAGGTTCAATTGGATGTAAGGCGCGATAACTATCTTCGCATCATTAATGCATTTAATAAAATTGAAGCAGTAAAAGCATATTTGTTTTCTAACTCAGAATTTTCAGCAGAGGTTTGGGATACAAAAATTGCCAGAGATATTTTCTGGGAAGAATCCTTACATGGTTATTATAAGGAAAATGTAGGGATTTATCCTAAGGACTACCAAAGCGAAGAAGAGTTTTTTAATAATCTCGCTAGAACAGCTATTTTTACGGCAATTAGAGAGGGCAAATCATATTATTTTAAACCAATTCGAGTGGAAAACTATCTAGATCAAAAAGAAATTACGGCCTATACGGCTGATGGAAATGAGAAGATCATTAACCCTGTAAAAGAAGATCTAAAACAACATCGAAGTTACCAATTTCAAGATTTAACTGCTCGTGGGACTGTGGAATTTAGAAGCGTTTGTACACAACCATTAGAAACCACCTTTGCCCCGATAGCCTTTGAGTTGGGCTTGTTTGTAGAATTAGAAAAACTGGAAAACTATTTAGAAGAATGTTCATTTTTTAAAAATGAAGAACAGGACTATCGAAAACTTAGAAAGAAATATTCAAAGAAAAATCTAAGTGAAAAGGAAAAAGAAGCGATACAATCCTTTTCAAAAGATCTTCTGGACATAGCTAAAGCAGGATTAATTAAAAGAGGTTATGGAGAAGAAAAATTTCTCATCATTAACAAAGAACTAGACTAATAGAAAAGCCTGTAATACAGGCTTTTCTTTGTTTATTTCAAAAAAACTTTCAAAAAAATAA
>NZ_KV794402.1:0-5102 GCF_001808725.1 Streptococcus sp. HMSC074F05
GCTAAGCGACTACCTTATCTCACAGGGGGCAACCCCCAACTACTTCCGGCGTTCTAGGGCTTAACTGCTGTGTTCGGCATGGGTACAGGTGTATCTCCTAGGCTATCGTCACTTAACTCTGAATGATTAAACATTCAAAATTGAACATCTATATTCTAACAAGTTAACCTTTCGTTGTCAATATCTTTTGACTCTTTGGATAAGTCCTCGAGCTATTAGTATTAGTCCGCTCCATTGCTCACACAACTTCCACTCCTAACCTATCTACCTGATCTTCTCTCAGGGCTCTTACTGATATAAAATCATGGGAAATCTCATCTTGAGGTGGGTTTCACACTTAGATGCTTTCAGCGTTTATCCCTTCCCTACATAGCTACCCAGCGATGCCTCTGGCGAGACAACTGGTACACCAGCGGTAAGTCCACTCTGGTCCTCTCGTACTAGGAGCAGATCCTCTCAAATTTCCTACGCCCGCGACGGATAGGGACCGAACTGTCTCACGACGTTCTGAACCCAGCTCGCGTGCCGCTTTAATGGGCGAACAGCCCAACCCTTGGGACCGACTACAGCCCCAGGATGCGACGAGCCGACATCGAGGTGCCAAACCTCCCCGTCGATGTGAACTCTTGGGGGAGATAAGCCTGTTATCCCCAGGGTAGCTTTTATCCGTTGAGCGATGGCCCTTCCATACGGAACCACCGGATCACTAAGCCCGACTTTCGTCCCTGCTCGAGTTGTAGCTCTCGCAGTCAAGCTCCCTTATACCTTTACACTCTGCGAATGATTTCCAACCATTCTGAGGGAACCTTTGGGCGCCTCCGTTACCTTTTAGGAGGCGACCGCCCCAGTCAAACTGCCCGTCAGACACTGTCTCCGTAGATGATGAACCTACCGGGTTAGAGTGGCCATAACACAAGGGTAGTATCCCAACAACGCCTCCATCGAAACTGGCGTCCCGATATCAATGGCTCCTACCTATCCTGTACATGTGGCACAGACACTCAATATCAAACTGCAGTAAAGCTCCATGGGGTCTTTCCGTCCTGTCGCGGGTAACCTGCATCTTCACAGGTACTAAAATTTCACCGAGTCTCTCGTTGAGACAGTGCCCAAATCATTACGCCTTTCGTGCGGGTCGGAACTTACCCGACAAGGAATTTCGCTACCTTAGGACCGTTATAGTTACGGCCGCCGTTTACTGGGGCTTCAATTCATACCTTCGCGTTACCGCTAAGCACTCCTCTTAACCTTCCAGCACCGGGCAGGCGTCACCCCCTATACATCATCTTACGATTTAGCAGAGAGCTGTGTTTTTGATAAACAGTTGCTTGGGCCTATTCACTGCGGCTGACTGAAAGCCAGCACCCCTTCTCCCGAAGTTACGGGGTCATTTTGCCGAGTTCCTTAACGAGAGTTCTCTCGCTCACCTGAGGCTACTCGCCTCGACTACCTGTGTCGGTTTGCGGTACGGGTAGAGTATGATTAACGCTAGAAGCTTTTCTTGGCAGTGTGACGTCACTAACTTCGCTACTAAACTTCGCTCCCCATCACAGCTCAATGTTATAGAATTAAGCATTTAACTCAATTCACACCTCACTGCTTAGACGTGCACTTCCAGTCGCACGCTTTAGTTAGCCTACTGCGTCCCTCCTTCACTACATACTCTAGTACAGGAATATCAACCTGTTGTCCATCGGATACACCTTTCGGTCTCTCCTTAGGTCCCGACTAACCCAGGGCGGACGAGCCTTCCCCTGGAAACCTTAGTCTTACGGTGGACAGGATTCTCACCTGTCTTTCGCTACTCATACCGGCATTCTCACTTCTATGCGTTCCAGCGCTCCTCACGGTACACCTTCTCCACACATAGAACGCTCTCCTACCATACCTATAAAGGTATCCACAGCTTCGGTAAATTGTTTTAGCCCCGGTACATTTTCGGCGCAGGGTCACTCGACTAGTGAGCTATTACGCACTCTTTGAATGAATAGCTGCTTCTAAGCTAACATCCTAGTTGTCTGTGCAACCCCACATCCTTTTCCACTTAACAATTATTTTGGGACCTTAGCTGGTGGTCTGGGCTGTTTCCCTTTCGACTACGGATCTTAGCACTCGCAGTCTGACTGCCGACCATAATTCATTGGCATTCGGAGTTTATCTGAGATTGGTAATCCGGGATGGACCCCTCACCCAAACAGTGCTCTACCTCCAAGAATCTTAATGTCGACGCTAGCCCTAAAGCTATTTCGGAGAGAACCAGCTATCTCCAAGTTCGTTTGGAATTTCTCCGCTACCCACAAGTCATCCAAGCACTTTTCAACGTGCCCTGGTTCGGTCCTCCAGTGAGTTTTACCTCACCTTCAACCTGCTCATGGGTAGGTCACATGGTTTCGGGTCTACGACATAATACTAAGACGCCCTATTCAGACTCGGTTTCCCTACGGCTCCGTCTCTTCAACTTAACCTCGCATCATATCGTAACTCGCCGGTTCATTCTACAAAAGGCACGCTCTCACCCATTAACGGGCTCGAACTTGTTGTAGGCACACGGTTTCAGGTTCTATTTCACTCCCCTCCCGGGGTGCTTTTCACCTTTCCCTCACGGTACTGGTTCACTATCGGTCACTAGAGAGTATTTAGGGTTGGGAGATGGTCCTCCCAGATTCCGACGGGATTTCTCGTGTCCCGCCGTACTCAGGATACTGCTAGGTATAAAGACTATTTCGAATACGAGGCTCTTACTCTCTTTGGCTGACCTTCCCATGTCATTCTTCTATAATCTTTAAGTCCACATTGCAGTCCTACAACCCCGAAGAGTAAACTCTTCGGTTTGCCCTCCTGCCGTTTCGCTCGCCGCTACTCAGGCAATCGCTTTTGCTTTCTCTTCCTGCAGCTACTTAGATGTTTCAGTTCACTGCGTCTTCCTCTACCTATCCTTAACAGATAGGAGTACTAGCCATTAGCTAGTGGGTTCCCCCATTCGGACATCTCTGGATCGTCGCTTACTTACAGCTCCCCAAAGCATTTCGTCGTTTGTCACGTCCTTCTTCGGCTTCTAGTGCCAAGGCATCCACCGTGCGCCCTTATTAACTTAACCTTATTTTTGGTCTTGCGACCTAAACTCTTTAAATATTTACAGCGTTTCGGTTTATTTTCTTGTTACTATTTGATATAGATATTCAATTTTCAATGTTCAATCTTAACACCCTTACAGTGTTAATGGAGCCTAGCGGGATCGAACCGCTGACCTCCTGCGTGCAAAGCAGGCGCTCTCCCAGCTGAGCTAAGGCCCCACAAGACCTCTCAAAACTAAACAAGACCAACGTACAGGTTTCCATTTCCTTAGAAAGGAGGTGATCCAGCCGCACCTTCCGATACGGCTACCTTGTTACGACTTCACCCCAATCATCTATCCCACCTTAGGCGGCTGGCTCCTTACGGTTACCTCACCGACTTCGGGTGTTACAAACTCTCGTGGTGTGACGGGCGGTGTGTACAAGGCCCGGGAACGTATTCACCGCGGCGTGCTGATCCGCGATTACTAGCGATTCCGACTTCATGTAGGCGAGTTGCAGCCTACAATCCGAACTGAGACTGGCTTTAAGAGATTAGCTTGCCGTCACCGACTCGCGACTCGTTGTACCAGCCATTGTAGCACGTGTGTAGCCCAGGTCATAAGGGGCATGATGATTTGACGTCATCCCCACCTTCCTCCGGTTTATTACCGGCAGTCTCGCTAGAGTGCCCAACTCAATGATGGCAACTAACAATAGGGGTTGCGCTCGTTGCGGGACTTAACCCAACATCTCACGACACGAGCTGACGACAACCATGCACCACCTGTCACCTCTGTCCCGAAGGAAAACTCTATCTCTAGAGCGGTCAGAGGGATGTCAAGACCTGGTAAGGTTCTTCGCGTTGCTTCGAATTAAACCACATGCTCCACCGCTTGTGCGGGCCCCCGTCAATTCCTTTGAGTTTCAACCTTGCGGTCGTACTCCCCAGGCGGAGTGCTTAATGCGTTAGCTGCGGCACTGAGTCCCGGAAAGGACCCAACACCTAGCACTCATCGTTTACGGCGTGGACTACCAGGGTATCTAATCCTGTTTGCTCCCCACGCTTTCGAGCCTCAGCGTCAGTTACAGACCAGAGAGCCGCTTTCGCCACCGGTGTTCCTCCATATATCTACGCATTTCACCGCTACACATGGAATTCCACTCTCCCCTTCTGCACTCAAGTTAAACAGTTTCCAAAGCGTACTATGGTTAAGCCACAGCCTTTAACTTCAGACTTATCTAACCGCCTGCGCTCGCTTTACGCCCAATAAATCCGGATAACGCTCGGGACCTACGTATTACCGCGGCTGCTGGCACGTAGTTAGCCGTCCCTTTCTGGTAAGTTACCGTCACAGTGTGAACTTTCCACTCTCACACTCGTTCTTCTCTTACAACAGAGCTTTACGATCCGAAAACCTTCTTCACTCACGCGGCGTTGCTCGGTCAGGGTTGCCCCCATTGCCGAAGATTCCCTACTGCTGCCTCCCGTAGGAGTCTGGGCCGTGTCTCAGTCCCAGTGTGGCCGATCACCCTCTCAGGTCGGCTATGTATCGTCGCCTTGGTGAGCCGTTACCTCACCAACTAGCTAATACAACGCAGGTCCATCTCTTAGTGATGCAATTGCACCTTTCAAATCAACATCATGCGATATCGACTTTTATGCGGTATTAGCTATCGTTTCCAATAGTTATCCCCCGCTAAGAGGCAGGTTACCTACGCGTTACTCACCCGTTCGCAACTCATCCGCTCGGTGCAAGCACCAAGCTTCAGCGTTCTACTTGCATGTATTAGGCACGCCGCCAGCGTTCATCCTGAGCCAGGATCAAACTCTCATTAAAATAATTGTTTGTCTTAAACTCATTCTGTCACTGACAGATTTATTGTTTTTTTATTGTTCAGTTACTATAACTTTCGTTATAGCGCCCTGCACATTGGTTCGTCTTGTTCAGTTTTCAAAGGTCTTTGTCGCTCTCGCGCGACAACTATATTAGTATATCATGACCTACCCTTACTGTCAACACTTTTTCTCAAAAAAATTTATTTTTT
>NZ_KV794403.1:0-2648 GCF_001808725.1 Streptococcus sp. HMSC074F05
GCCTTAATCGTTACGCGATAGCTACCATCAGTTTGCTTAGTAGCCTTATGCCAAATAAGATCATCTTGACCATTTTCAAGACTCCATGATGGCACCAAAACTTCTTTCACACCTTGTGGTGCTGTGATATTACTAACAACCGCGTCAAATGCACCTGTAGTTTGGTTATTATTTTCAATTGAGAAAGTACCACTTGGTTTCTGTACTTCCTCTGTTGGTAAACTATTATCTTCTCCTGCTACCACTCGTGCACGTGCGCCATATGGAGCACGACTAGCTACTACGGCAGGTGCTGGATGCTCTGATGTAACCTTGTCGCTAGTGCCCTTGTCAGAAGGCTCGTTATTGCTAACAGTCGGTGTGACAGGTGCTGTCTCTGTTGGAACGGTATTTTCTGTCTGAACACCTTTCTCAACTCCCACTCCTTCGTTCACAGTATTCTGCGCTTCTGATGAAGTTGTTGTTTTTGCAACGATAGCTGATGTATTTTCTTGTGTTTGATCGGACGCATGTTGCTCATCGGCTTTGACTTGTTGTGTAGAAAAAGCTAACAAAACAGCTGTCCCAGCATAAAAAATAAGATCTTTCTTTTTCATGTATCTTCCCTTACAATTTTTTTACGGATTGTACCCACATAGTAGTATTATAGCACAAACCGCCGGATCAAGAAACAATATCATTAGAAGATTTTATCCTGTTTTTAAAGAAAAAAGAAGGCCAGATTGGCCTTCTGTTTAGCTTATGCAAAAATAGAGAAGAAAGGTGCTCCAAGCTTGTTATCCATCGGATCCTTACTCTTAATAGAGTGAAGATAATTGATGGAGTACCAGCCGTTGTTGCCGCTATTATATGGATCGCGTACATAGGTTCTACCATTATCATAGCCATGCAAGACCAACTCATGGGTATAAGGATCGCTAGTAAATTGGCTATTGCCTACCGCAGCAAGTACATGCTTGCCAGCCATGAGGGCTTCTGCAATGCCTCCAGCTCCGTTAACCAATTGACTCTTCAAGCCCCAGTTACGGGTAGCAGATACAATCCCATCTGCATCCGTTCCTGCTTCACCTTTGTTAAATGAATCAGTATTGTTGTAAAGATAATCAGCCACTGTTGTTGGCAAAATCGTTCTGCCAAGGATATCTGTGAAGGTCATAGCAAGAGAGGTTGGCACACAACCTGACTGATCGACATTGCTCACACCATACCACTTCCCAGCCCAACGAGGGTCTCGTTGAGAATAATAGGTTGTTTGTGGATTCACCTTTTGATTCCGTTGAGACAAGGCTGTTTGACCCAGGTTAAAACCTTCAACTCCTCCATCTTTGTAGTCCACATAGACGTGAGTCGTATAGTTGCCTGCTTCATTACCGTGATTATTAGCAGAGACTGTGATCTCTGTGTGCATACCTGTTGGAGTTGCGGAATACCAGTAAAGATTTTCTTGATGAGCTTTCGACCAAGCTGCGACACGAATATTCTTAATCTGACGACCTTGAGGCGCTTGATCTACAGCTACTGTATAAGTCCCGTTCGTTGCATTGACATTCTTAATGGCAGCTTGTGTCTTGGTCATGGCATTTCGGAATTCCACTTCTGTAGTCGTGGTACCAACACCTACACGAGAACCATCATTTTGAATGTAGTAAAGGTGAACATGGTACTTACCAGTAGAATTCTTGTGATCGCTCGCTTTGACCGATACCTTGTAGTCTCCATTCGCTTGACGAGTTGCTTCGTACCAGCGGAGATCATCCTGTCCGTCCTTATCAGACCAAGTTGGGACTTGAACAGTTCGTACACCTTTAGGACTGTAGACATCCTTGATAATGACGTCAAAGGTACCTGTATCTTTGTTGTTATTGACAACCGAAATGATTCCAGTTGGTTTATCATGTTTAACAGTTACAATCGTTTCAGTAACATAATGACGGTTGTTATCATTATCAACGACATAAAGGTCTGCACGATAATTCCCTAGTGAGTTTTTATGATCACTCGCTTTAATAGTCACTCGATAACTTCCATCTGCTTGACGATTTGCCTTGTGCCATACAAGATCATCCTGTCCGTTTTCAAGGCTCCATGATGGAACTAAGATTTCCTTTACACCAGTCGGTGCCACCACATTACGAATAACCGCATCAAAACTACCAGTTGAAACATTATTGTTTTCGATCGTTAATGAAGCAGTTGGGCGTGATTGACGAACGTCAACTACTTTTTCAGAAATATAATGACGATTGTTGGAATCATCTACAATGTAGGCATCAGCACGGTAATTACCAGTTGAATCCTTATGATCCGTTGCTTTGATAGTCACACGATAAGAACCATCTGCTTGACGCGTTGCCTTGTGCCAAATGAGGTCATCTTGGCCACCAACCAAACTCCATGATGGAACTAGAACTTCTTTTAGACCAGTCGGTGCAACAATATTACTAACAACCGCATCAAAGGTACCTGCTACTGGGGTATTGTTTTCAATCGTCAGAACTCCACTTGGTCGAACGTAATCAACCGAAACTACTTGTTCAGCGATATAGTGGCGTTTACCAGAGTTATCAACGACGTATGCATCGGCACGGTAGTCTCCTTTATTCCCTTTATGCTCACTCGCCTTAATCGTTACGCGATAGCTACCATCA
>NZ_KV794403.1:2748-36634 GCF_001808725.1 Streptococcus sp. HMSC074F05
TACTTTTTCAGAAATATAATGACGATTGTTAGAGTTGTCGACGATGTAAGCATCGGCACGATAGTTTCCTTTATCGCCCTTATGCTCACTTGCCTTAATCGTTACGCGATAGCTACCATCAGTTTGCTTAGTTGCCTTGTGCCAGATAAGATCATCTTGTCCATTTTCTAGACTCCATGATGGGACTAAAACTTCCTTAATACCTAGTGGTGCTGTGATATTAGTGATCACAGCGTCGAAAGTCCCTGATTTAGCATTATTATTTTCAATAGTAAAACTTGCTTTAGGTTTTAACTGCTCAGGTGCCTTACTAATGAATACTTGAGTCGAGGTTCCGCCAACACCTGTCAATTGCCCATTGTTTTGAACATAGTAAAGGTGGACATTGTAAAGACCGGTTGAGTTTTTATGGTCCGCTGCTTTTACATTGACGGTATAGGTCCCATTTGCTTGACGGTTGGCTGTGTACCAAACAAGGTCATCTTGACCACCTGTTTCTGACCAGATTGGTACAGAAACTGTTCGAACTCCATTTGGCGCCTTAACATTTGAGATGACAACGTCAAAGCGTCCCGCCATGGTATCGTTATTGACAATGTCAATTTTCCCACTTAAGCTGCCTTCTGTCGGGTCAGCTGCGGGTTTTGCGTTCGCTGTAAAGCGACCTGTATAGTCCACACTGTGGTCAAAGAGGTGTTTCCCTGGAAGCAATTCCGCTTGAGAAGTGAACTGCCAAGCGCCAGCTTTCCCATTGTAACGCAAGCTTTTCGCATCGTTTACAGACAGTTTTGGAGAAGGATATTGCGCAACCCAGAAATTCTGAAGGCCAAATTGAGCGGTGTTGACTGGACCTTTCTTGCGAAGATTGTTTTCATCCAACCAGCTGGCACTGGTGTAGAACATCAAGTTGGTGTAGCCATTTTTACGCATTTCGTCAGCCCAAGCTTGGGTGGTGCGGTTGATGTTTGACTGCATCTTGGCATCCTCAAAGTCATTGACCATGAGGGTGTTCTTTGGAAGATTCAAGCGTTGCGCCGCTGCGATATAGAACCGTGCTTCTGCACGCGCTGCTTCTTCAGAAGTATAGCGAGAGAAGTGGTAGGTCGATACTTGCAGACCAGCTGCTTGCGCATTGCGAATTTGGTTCTCCGCATTCGGGTTCTTGTACCAAGTATCTTCTGTCAATTTGACAACGACACCACCCACGCCCTTATTAGCTAGGGTACGGTAGTCGCCAATACTAATATCTCCGTTGTGGCTACTCACATCAACGAATGATTTTGGTTGAACGGCCACATCCGTCGAGCGACCAGCAGGAGCGTGAGCACCTGTGTTAAAGAAGGTCGTCCTTCCTGTATCAGACGGAAGAGGAGTTTCTTCTTTCTCAGTAGTCGATGCTTCCGTAGTCTTCTCTACAGATGGGGTCACACTTTCTGAAGCAGTGGTCTTGCTTACAGGTACCACAGCTGGTTCGGTCACATTTGCTGGTGCTGCATAGTTGCTTGCGACAGGTGTTACCGACTTTTCAGCAACGGCTACTTCTGGCGCTTTTTCAGCTTGGACTTGGTTGCCTTCAGTAGTAGCGGCCTCGTTTGAAACCAGCTCATCTGCACTGACTCCCTGAGCAGATACAGCCATCAAGACTGCCGCTCCGGCATAAAAAATCAGATCTTTCTTTTTCATATCAACTTCCCTTTATACAAATTTTATACGTTAATCATTTTACCACACGGTTTCAGCAATGAAAAGTTTTAAATGACAAATTTTTAAAATTAGTGACATTTTTTTGAAAAACTAAAAAAAGAAGTCCGTCTGACTTCTTTTGATCTTATGCTAAATGATTTAAGGCCGTCTTTAAGTAGTGACCCTCTCGGATTTCCTGACCGACACGCTTGGCATTGTCCACCAAGTCTTGGTAATCAGCATCTGAAAGATTGTCGATTGTCTCCTTCAAATCATGGAGAGACTCTACTGCAATCCCGCAGCCCTTCTCAAGCACAAAATGAGACAAGGCTGACTGTTTCCACACGACAAGCGGGAAGCCCGATGCTAGATAAAGCGACGCCTTGTGGGAGTTGTTGTAACGGAGGTATTCTCCAAAAAAGCCACTACAGGTCTCAACGCTATCTCCATCCCAGACCAGACCAAAACCGCCCTCAAGGGCTGCAGGAAGTTCATCCGGTAGGAAGGAACCAAAGTAGGTTTCATTTGCAAGCGCTCTACTCTCATCAAAGCCAACACCATAAAGGTTATAAGACGGTGCTTCTGGAAGAGTATAAAGATAACCAGCTTTTTCCTTGGCCAAATTACCTGCCACAATTATCGGCTGGTCTTTTGTTTGGCCACTTTTTTCTTGAAAATCTGGAATCAAATAGTCAAAAATACCAAGGCTGACAATCTTATCTTCTACAACCCCCTTATCCACTAAAACAGATTTCATAACCGGGTTGTGAGCAATAATTCCTGTAACACTACGGAACGTATCACTTTCAGTTAGTTTCATCCGTAACTTCATTCTAAATGGTAAGGTTTTATCATTCACAAAACGCAGTGTTTCCAAATCATGAACTAAAAAATAGACGTCCGTACCCCTGTTTTTAAGTTTTTTTAGTAAATGGTTAAGAAACAAAGAATGATGTAACAAAGGAAATTGAATTATGATCTCATCATTTTTCTTTAGGTCTTTGAAAGCTCTAAAGAGAGCTCTATATTTATGAATTTGTGCCCTAAGAACATTCATTTGATACCAGTCATCCACCAAAACTTTCAAAGGAGAATAACCTAATTTATTTAAAATGGCTTCAACGTCATTACGTGCTTTATTTCCCGCATTTTTAGCATTATTGTCGTGTAAAAATTCTTCTTTTAAATAGTATTTCATCTTTTACTTCTCATTTTTCATACGTTGATTTTTTAGGATAATATTCATTTAAAATTTGCTTGAAATGAATGATGTTTTCTTCCCTAAAGTCCCCATCATCATTGACACAAAGCAGTTTTTTACGTCTATCTTTAAAGATAGATTCCAGCTTATCCACTTGATTTAAACCAATTGTTTCTCCGAAATTTTTAGACATAGGATAAAACTGATTACTTTCAATTTGCCAGTTAGAACAAACGTATTGATTGACATCTACCCCATAATCTCTAATCTTATTTCTGGATGTTCTATCCAAAGTTTCACCTTCGATGTCCCACAAATGTGACAAAGTACTCTTCTTCATCGGTACAGGCAAATGCTGATTCACATAACCCGTCGGTCCCCATGGTAAGAGTAACAAGTTTTTCAAAACCAAGGAACCATAACGAAAATTAAAAAATTTCCAAGGAGAGGATTTCATAGCCTTCTTATTAGGAAAATGGCGATAAATCAACTCAACATTATTGTGATAAGTATTTGTAAATGGTGACCATGGAACTAAAGCATCGTATACTGCTAAAAGCTTGGGGTGCCCATTTTTATAAAAATCAGAAGGTTGAGTATCCTTTATCATGAACATATCATCATTGAAGTAGATAAAATGTTCTGATAAGCCCTCAATACGATGAAGATTTAGCTCAATTGCTGCTGAATTATATGAAGGAAGGTAAGCTTCAGGCATAAATTCCCTATGAGTGATCAACTTAAGTT
Organism: Streptococcus sp. HMSC074F05; assembly: GCF_001808725.1. Taxonomy (NCBI): domain Bacteria; kingdom Bacillati; phylum Bacillota; class Bacilli; order Lactobacillales; family Streptococcaceae; genus Streptococcus; species Streptococcus sp. HMSC074F05. The sequence continues at coordinate 6,380 of NZ_KV794403.1, forward strand.
TTGGATGCTCCAAATTTAACCAGTCAGGCTTTTGCCCGTTGGTAATTAGATAAACATTATTCACCCAAGGAGCATGCTTTTCAATCATTCGAAACCAGTAATTAAAAATACCGTAATCACGATAACGTTGCTCTCCGTCGATTTCTTGGTCTATTTTTGACATTTGACCTGTCACGACTTGTTTCTCGCGGATAAACTCAGTATCACTTCCGTCGACCCAAAGAACCACGATATCAATTTTTTCTTGTGTCATTTAATAAATTCTTTCTCAACGACTTCTAGAGCACGCTCAATAACCACATGCATATCGTAGTATTTATAGTCTGCTAGGCGTCCACAGAAGATGACCTTGTCATTTTTCTCAGCTTCTTCTTGGTACTTAGCAAACATGGCATTGTTCTTTTCATCATTGATTGGATAGTAGGGCTCATCGCCTCGTTTCCAATCAGCTGGGTATTCACGGGTAATCACCGTCTTCGGTTGAGTCCCATACTCGAAGTGCTTGTGCTCAATGATCCGAGTATAAGGAATTTCACGCTCGGTGTAGTTGACCACAGCATTACCCTGATGATTTTCCTCATCCAAGATCTCGTGTTCGAACCGAAGGCTGCGGTATTCCAACTCCCCATGCTTGTAGTCAAAGTACTGATCAATCATCCCTGTGAAGACAACTTTTTCAGCAGAGCTTTCCAGTTCTTCACGATTGGCAAAGAAATCAACCCCAAGTTCTACTTCTACATCGCCCAGCATATTTTCGATAATGACATTGTAACCACCGATTGGAATCCCTTGGTAACGGTCGTTAAAGTAGTTATTATCAAAAGTCAAACGCACTGGGAGGCGCTTGATGATAAAGGGTGGAAGGTCTGTTGCAGAACGTCCCCATTGCTTCTCCGTATAGCCCTTGATCAACTTTTCATAGATATCTGGACCAATCAACTTGATGGCCTGTTCTTCAAGGTTCTTGGGCTCAACATCTTTCATATCCGCCGTTTGCTCTGCAATCTTGTCTTTGACTTCTTGAGGAGTCTTGGTTCCCCACATGGCATAAAAGGTATTCATGTTGAAGGGAAGATTGTAGAGGCTACCCTTGTAATTAGCTACCGGTGAATTGATATAGTTGTTAAATTCAGCAAATTGGTTGACATAATCCCAAACCTTTTTGTTTGAGGTATGGAAAATGTGGGCACCGTACTTGTGAACATTGATTCCTTCAACTTCTTCACAATAGATATTGCCACCAATGTGGTCCCGTTTATCAATCACTTTTACTTTTTTGCCACGCTTGGTTGCCTCATGAGCAAAAATTGCCCCCGATAGACCAGCACCAACAATCAGATAATCGTACATAGTTGTCTCCCTATTTTTTTATTAATTGCTGTTTCAACTCTTTCACATTCACTACTTTGAGGAGCAAAATCAAGGTCCCATAGATGACCCCACCTAGGCCAGCATACAGAACGACATTCAGCGTCGGCGAAAGGTGGACGATGGACTTGACTAGTAGCAAAAGACCATACATGAGGCCTGAAGCGAACACAATCTTCATCATTGAGCCCATAATCGGCACTTCTTTAAGATACGTTCGTGTGAAGTAGAGTTGAATCCCCCATACCAAAGCTTCTGTCAACACTGAAACAATCGAAGCTCCAATAAAGCCCAGTTTTGGTAGGAAGATGAGGTTCAATCCGACACTGACAATGGCAGGAACAGTTGTCGAAATCATAAATTCTTTATTTTTATTATGAGGGATTAGAATTTGAATCCCCATGATATTGGTCCATCCGATAAAGAACATTCTAAAAATCATGATGGCAATGGCATAACGTGCATCCTGGAAATCCTTCCCTAGGAAGAATTGAACAAAATCATCATTGACAATCAGCATGCCGGCAATAATCGGGAAAATGACCAAATTATAAATCAAAAAGGACATTTGATGCATCTTGTTAACCGCTTTGTGGTCCCCTGAGGATAAGAGGCTCGATACCCGAGGCAACATGACACTCCCCAGTGAAGTCACCAAGGTTAACAAAATATTGACCAATTTTAAGGCCTGGTCATAGATCCCTACATCCTTTGTAGATGCGAGAGCCCCCAGCATGGTTCGGTCCAAAGTGACATACAAGGAAATGGCAATCTGCGGTAAAAAGAGCAGAATGACCGGTTTTAAATGCACCCGTGCATAAGCTAAATCAAAATGTGCTTTCCCAATAAATTCACGAGCGGGTAGCCACATACTGAGCTGACCTAAAAGCTCAAAGATCGTTAATAAGAATACATAGAGATACAGATCATTGGCAGATTTGACAAACAAGAAGATGGAGGTGACTCCAACCAGTTTGACCGTGATATTCCGAATCGTAATCTTACGGAAATCCTCTAATCCCTGAAAGAGCCAGGAAATGTCGAGTCCCTTAGAAATCAAGCTAAGTCCTAAGATATAAGCGACAGGATTTTGCATAGAAGATAGAGTTACACACAAAAGAACATAGAGGGCAAGAGATAAAATCGTAGCCCCCAACTGGAGAGTATAAATCCCCCAGAAATTCTTTTGGATGTCTTTTCGGTGTCCTGAAATCTCCTTAGTTCCATAATTAGCCACTCCTAGCGTCGCCAAAAGGAGAAAATAAGTAACAATGGAGTTGAAATAGCCATAGGTCCCCAAGTCATTTGAACTAAAGACCCGCGTCACATAAGGGGTGGTGATAATCGGCAAGATAATCACCAGTAACTGGTAGGAGAGATTATAGGCGTAATTTTTAAGAACTTTCATGATCATTCAATTCTATCTTTTATTTTGTATTGAACTGGCACAAGGCTAGCAAAAAGTGTAAAAATAAAAATATTATATCCTGGTCTTATCCAAAAAGCTTCTATCATACAATTAATTGTAATAAGCGATAATAAAGCTAAGAATAGGAACATACCCTGTTTATAAATTCTCTTTGATGCAAGTACATAAATCAATACCAGTAATACTACAGGAACAACTCCGTAGTAAAATAACATTTGAATATAAGAGGAATCTACATAGTTATAACTGTATACTGATTCTGTTGTGCCACCATATCCTATAAACTTAACCCCGGTTGCTCCAAACAAATGTAATCCATAGGTCTCTATTGCATTTTTCCCTAAAAATAACCTCATACTGAATAAGTTGTTCAAACTCACAAATAATGAAGAAGACCAGGTAAAGAAGTACGATAAGTAAAACATTAAGAAAGAAAATATAGCTGCAAAATAAGGTAGGATCCCATAAATTTTAAATTTTCTTTCTTTAGTAACATACATAACAATAAAAATGAAAGTTGCTACAAGTACAGAAAGGGCATTTAACCTAGCATCACAAAATTTGATGATAAAAAATGCTAAACTAATACCTACCAAGGTTCGTAGTATGATGAACCTTTTCCGTAGTACATATCCCCAAGCAATAAATAAATAAAAACAGTGAGACGCAAAGTCAGTTGGATAAATGAAACCAAAGGAATTTCTAATCACAAGGCCAGACGAACGGACCTGAGCAAATTGTAAATTAGGAATAACTCCCAGAATTGAAAGTAAGAACACTCCGAACACTATCGTTCCTGACACAATAACGTATGTTTTTAAGATAACATCAATATCTGCATCATATAATAACAAAATCAATAATGAATAAAGTAGGAAATTAGTCCCGCCCGTATGCATGAATACGATAGAACTTGTTAGTAGTAATAAAATAGCAGTTAAGATATAAAAGAACGTGAATTTTTTTATATACAAAAATCTAAAACATAATAATAATGAAAAACAGATTAATAAAACAACCGGAAGGTTTGGGATTATTCTGTTTAACATTGTTGTCATAAGAGTATCGTACCCAACAATGAGAGTCAATACTAGAATAACCAAAAGGTTCTCAAACTTAATTTTTAACATAATCCCTTTTTCTCTTAATAAAATAGCTACACCTATTTAAAAGCAATTTTACGTAAAATTGGATTCATTTTCATTTTTTCAATAAAGATGACTGTCCGAAATTTTTTTTGGGTGAGAAGATCAATACTCAATCTTCTAAGAAAAGAAGAAATATCTCGCTGTCTTAATAAGGTCTTATAAGACCCAATCATTTGATTCCTATTTCCTGAAAAAATATGATCAAAAGCTTTATTAGTAATAATAGATTGCAGTAATTCTATCTTTTCTTTCCTTCTCGCATTTAAATTAGAAATTTGAAAGGCTGCACTTACAATAATTTTTGTCTTAATTTCTTGAATTAATGTGGCATCTTCTATTTGGAACTTTTCAAGTAATTTTTGCAATGCTTGAAGTTCATCTAATTGTATTTCGATTCTTCTAGGATGAAAACTGGTCAATGCTGAACCGCTTCTACCAGCAATATAATTATAAAGAGTCGATTCAATAAAAAGAATGTTATCTAAATGTCGATAAACTTGAAAATTGAATGAAGTATCCTCTCCTATTGGTTTACTAGGAAACTGAATATCGTGTTTTAAAATAAATGACTTGTTATAGATTCTTGACCAAACATTATACATCATATCAGTTTTGAATAACTCTATAAATTGATTTCTAAATTCATTCTTTCCAAGAAGACCACAATGCGTATACAAATGAGGGCGACAAGACAAAATAGTGTCCTTATTTTCTTTAATTTCGTTGTAGCCAAAACAAAGAACATCCCATTTATCATTGAGGTTAGGAAATATTTTTTCAAAGAAATCCTCAGATACGAAGTCGTCAGGATCCATAAAAAATAAATAATTACCTCTCGACAAAGAAATACCTAAGTTCCTAGCTTCTGACACTCCGTTATTTTCAATATGCCTAACACAAACGTTAGAAAAATTATTTTGATACTTATCACAAATCGCACCGCTATTATCACTTGAACCGTCATCAATTAACACAATTTCATAATTGATTGGCGACGATTGCATAAGTATGGAATCTAGGGCTCTTTTTAAATAACCTTCAACATTAAATACTGGAACAATAATACTCAAATCTATATTATTCATTACTCTTCATCCTTAATTTATGACGAATAAATTCTAGTGTCCATTTTTCTTTTTTTAATTTCTTTAACATTGTTGATCTAATATATTCCCAATAGAATTTATTTCTTGTTACCTCTACTAGCTCTTGCTTAGAAATTTTCTCTCCAATAACTAATTGATTTGGTATAACATAAAATGAATCAACCAATTTAAACTCAGGACATTTAATCATCCTCTTTTGGAAATGTGCATATAGAGGACGCTTAACCACTATATCACCATCGATTAAATTTATCGATTCCAAACCATTTTCCTCTGACCAAAAATAATAGCGTTTCGGTTCATTTTCACCATATTCCCTAAATGAGAAATGACTAATATCAATATCATCAAAAAACTTATCTTGCAGTTGTTTGAAATGACATTTTTCAAAAAGCTTTTGGATGCCTTCTGCCTCATCAAAAATAAAATTTTGTTCACTAGTATAGACATTGTGATAATCTAATCGATAGTATGAACCTTGCCCAGACATAAAAACACGATTAACTTCTCTTGAATTCTTAAAAATTTGAAGATGACCTAAAAGACCATATCGAGCATAGTCATTCTCAAAAAAGCTATGTTCTTCCAGAAATTGATAAATATCACCAAGTAAGACGTCTGTATCACAAAATCCCCAGTAGTCGTATCCCTTCAACTCCTCTTCAAAGATAAACCCATAAGCAACTTTATAGTCACATAATTTATAAGGTGTTTTGAGAGAAATTTCAAAATCAAATTTAGACTGTACTTTTTTTCTTAAATCATCAAACGAAAGAGTCTTAAATTCAATATTCTCAGCGTTCAAAATTTCCAATTGGTCAATATTTTGATCCGTATAAATTAAGAAATCAATCTTTTGATTACGTTTGGCGGTCAACAAAAAATATGGGAAAAATTTTGGAAGTCTTCCGAAATATGGAATAATAAGTCTTATTCTTTTCATTTAGTTAGATCCTCTCCACCCTTATTCAACCAAGTAACAGCATTAAAATAACGGTGGTACGTTTTCAAATCGATGCCAACGTGTCCTTGCTTTTCAGCTGATTTAAAGTGGACCAATGAAGGTAGGTCACTATAATTCTTTGAAGAGAAAATCACCTTACTCTTGTATGGAAGCTCTTCAAACTCTTTCATCAGCTCATAAGTACAAGCATCATTGTCATTGAACTTGAAATACAAATTATCCCAATGCATTCTCTTCAAACGACGATTCCATTTTTTAGTAGCTTCTTCTTCATCTGCATAATGCAAGAAATGAAGTTCAATATCATCAAGGAGTGCTAGAGGATAGGCATTATCAAAGTCTTTGATATATTTTGATTCCTTAACAAATTTCAAAGGGATGTTTCCGCTCAAATAATGTTTTAAATTCTTAAGCATCTTAATGTAATCAGGTGAAAAGATAAACATCCCTACAAATGGCGTTTGGTAAGGCAAACCCAATTCTTGATAAACTTTTCCTGCCCAACAATTATCACAAATAATCGTGAAATTCTTATTCTTGAGTCTTCGCCGAGGAATAAAGTTAATGATTGGATAAACGATTGGTTTTAACTTGTTCTTAATTGTTTCAGTATTCATCTTAATAGTTCTTATACAACTCCGAAAAATTCCGAATATAACTTTGTAATGAGAATAGTTCTTTTTGGCGTTTAACAGATGCCTTTCCAAATTGTTCTCTCTTCTCAGTGTTCTCAGCCAATTCTTGAATAGCCTTGGATAATTCAGAAGGTTGATTTGGTGTGGCAAGAAGGCCGTTTTCGCCTTCCTTAACCATTTCACAGACACCACCATGACGGTAACCGACTACAGGTTTACCACAAGCCATCGCTTCTAGTACGACTGTTGGTAGTGGATCTGGATTGGTACTTGGCAAGACAAAGATATCAAACATATTATAGAGTTCTGTTGTCTTGCTATAATAGTCAATTCGCTTGATTTGTCCAGCTACTGGTGAGTCTGATATAGCCTTCTCCAACTCCTCCACGCGCCACTCTTCACCTTCAAATGCACTTCCTGCCAAAAAGGCTACTGCTTTTGGATTAGCCTGTAAGATTGGCGTCACAGCTTCTAGGAAGTCGCCTTGACCTTTCCAAGCATTCACTCGACCAACCATTCCGATCACCAAAGCATCCTGGGCGATACCAAACTGATCACGGACCGCACTAGCATCCATCACCTGATAAACAGCATTGTCAACACCATTATAGATGACTTGAACTTGGTCATCTTTTACAAAACGAGACTGCTTGACATGATTAGCAACAGCATTTGAAACTGTCACAATCGTATCCGCATAGCGCCCCATCAAAAAGTTGATGAAATCAGAGATTGCTTTTGGTTTGACGATAATTTCATGCACATGCCAAATCAAAGGTAATTTCAACTTACGTTTAAGATAAATCCCCTCAAGTACCGCAGTCGTATTATTGTGAATAAGAGTAATGCCATTCTCCTTAGCATACTGAGCAATTTGTTTGGAGTAACGGTTATAGGAGCCAAAGTACTCAAGAATGCCTTTTGGATTAAAATATTTCCGGCGCAAAATTGGGTAATCAATAACTTTAACCTCAGCACCGACCTCTTCTAAAGCACCCACTAAGACACCGTCATTGGGTAAAATAACGTGTGCTTCAAAAGCATCTTTATCCAAACCCTTAATAAGCTCCAACAAAACCTTGTCAGCACCATACATTTCGGCACCAGCGTGAAGATATAAAATTTTCTGCATTTCTATCCTTTAAATACTTTCTCGTAGTCTGTAACAATTTTTTCCCAAGTAAAGGCTTCAGCAATCCGTTGACTTGATTTTTGATTGAGATCTTCGATTGCTTGAGTATCCATTTGTTCAGCCTGATCGATGACATGTGCCAATTGATCTTTCTTCCAATAGAGCGCCCCATCTTCACCGACTTCACGGTTAAAGCCAACATCCAACAAGAGATTGAGCTTAGTAGACTCAAGAGCCTCAAGAAGGGATGGATTGGTACCACCTACTTCATGACCATGGAAGTAAGCAAAGGCATTCTCACGGATGTATTTGAGCAATTCTTGATCATAGACCGTCCCGACAAACTTCACTCGAGGATCTTGATCAAATCCTGTATCTTTACGCAACTGTTCATAGAACTTGTTTTGTTCTACATTGGTAATTAGAACAAAATCTTTTTGGGAGTTTGACTGCATAAAGCCACGAATCATGGCCTCATAGTTGTTTTCCGGTACAAAACGTCCCACGACAAGGTAGTAATCTCCTTCAGTAACTTGCTTATCTGCAAACCAAGTCCGTACTTTCTCGTCTTCTTTACTCAGGATAGACTTGCTTGTATCGGTTCCATAAGCAATATAGGTCGTCTGTGGCTGATACTTAGCATAATCCTTCTGAATATAAGCTTCGATGTTCTTACTATCACAAATCAAAAGATCAGCATGTTTGACCATGAGTTGCTCAGAAAACTTCCAATACTTGCGGACTGGAAGACTCCACTTGGCACGAAGCCACTCATGACCATCCGGATTGACCATCAGAGTTCCTCCGATAGCCTTGATTTTCTTTTTTATCCTTGAAATAAAGGGACCAATCCGACAAGCCAAGACATAAAAGATTGGTGCCTGGTCCTTGTTTTCCTTTGCGATTTCAATCGCCTTATTAAGTGCTGCAATATCGTAAGCAATGGCACGTGCAGGACCAATATTAGGGACATCAATGTTGTAGCAAATTGCACCGTTATGTTCAAAAGTATCTGCAGTAATCCCTGATTTGGCTGAATTCTCCCGCATACAAGCTACATAATACTGGATATCTTTATCTTGTTGGAATTCTGTCAACTTTTCAACAAAGGTCTCAAAACCACCATATTTTGCTGGAATCCCTTTGGAACCAACGATATAAATTGATTGTGTCATTTTTCTCCTAACATGGAAAGGACGAAGTAGGCATTTTCCTACTTCGCTCCTTCTTTTCTAAGTACAACCTTCACGGTCTTGAGCAGGATCTGAATATCTCTCCAGATCGTCCAACCATCCATGTATGCAACGTCGAGTTTGACCACTTCGTCAAAATCTGTAATCTCACTGCGTCCGCTCACTTGCCAAATGCCTGTAATCCCGGGCTTGAAGCTGAGGCGGCGTTTTTGGGCTGGCGTATAGTCTTGGTATTCGTCTACCGTTGGAGGACGAGTTCCGACTAGACTCATATCGCCGATCAGAACATTGTAAAATTGTGGCAATTCATCCAGACTGGTCTTACGGATAAAGCGTCCGATTGGTGTTACCCGTGGATCGTTTTCCATCTTAAACATCCCACCAGTCATGGTATTTTGCGCCATCAGATCTTTTTTAATCTCTTCGGCATCCACGCGCATAGAGCGGAATTTATAGAAGTTAAAATACCGTCCGTTCTTTCCGACCCGCTTCTGTACAAAGAAAGCAGGTCCACCATCTTTGCGGATTAGAGGGACCAAAACGATACTCACTAGTCCACAAATCAAGAGACCAAAGAGGGCGCCTACAACATCTAAGAGACGTTTAGCAAAGACGTGACTTGGTTTATAGAAATTGGTTGAGAAAGTGACGACACTTAGTCCCCCGACTTCTCGAACCCGTTTATTGCCCAAGGAAGCGAAGTTAAAGGCATTGAGATTGACCGATACATCGATCCCCATACTCTCAAACTCCGAGACGAAATCACTAATATTGTAGTCCTCACTTGGCAGATTGATAAACACTTCATCCACCACTTCCTTGGTCACAAAGTTCATCATTTGATCCGGCTGCACCACCCGTACACCCGAATGGGTAAAATCCGTATCATCCATGACAGTGACACCAATCAGTTCCCCATGATAGAGGCTAGGTGAATGCAGAATATCAAATACCTTTTCCATCCGACTGGTCGCTGTGATCAAGAAAATCTTTCGCGAACTTTTCCGTCGTGGCGAAACAGACTTCCGGTATCTCTTGAGCAAGAGATCCATGATATAGACGGAAAACGTATTGAAAAGAAAGAAGTAGATCATCCCCCGACGAGAGATGGAAAAGACCCCATCGAGCATAAAAGAGGTAAAGGTGATCCCAACAGCGAAAAATACATTGTATTTCAAGACCTGAAAGAGCTCATCTAGATAGCCTCTGCTATAAAAACGATAGGCAATATTGCTAATGTAAAAGGATACAAAATGCAAGAGATAGAGAATGGCAATTGTCTGCGACGTGTATTCTGCATCCTTAAAAAGACTCACAATGTAAGCCGAAAATAGGACAGCTAAACTTTGAAAGAGAACAATATTTAATTTTTCCAGTTCGATTCTTTCTTCTCCCATTTTCCCTCGATCCTATTCTTTACTTTTTCCCGTACTCTCCGTAAGATCCATATCCACCGTATGAACCATACTCAGCAGCTTTAATGTTAAATTTATTGAGCACGACTCCTAAGAAAGGGGTGCCTGTTTGTTCTAATTGTTCCTTAGCCTTTTGGACAGCCTTGCGTCCATTGGCACCAGATTCTGTGATCAAGACAGTTCCATCACAGCGTTGGGCGATAATGGCCGCATCAATCACGACCCCGATTGGAGGCGTATCGACAATGATGTAGTCAAAATGCTCACGCAAGGCATCCATCATCACAGTGAAGTTCTTGCTTTGCAAGAGACCTGTTGGGTTTGGCGCTACCTGTCCAGACTCGATGATATCCAAATTTGGAAAATCAGTCGCATACAAGATTTGGTCCAATTGGCTACGACCAGATAAGAAGTCGGTCAAGCCTTGGATCTTATCCCGGCTACGGAAAACCCCTGTCATGACAGAGTTCCGGATGTCACAGTCTACCAAAAGGGTCTTGTAACCCGCACGCGCAAAGGCAACGGCCAAGTTGGTTGAAGTGGTTGATTTCCCTTCATTTTCTTGAACAGATGAGATAGCGATGACTTTTAAGTCCACCCCACTCAATTGGATATTCGTCGCAAGGGCATTGAAGTATTCTTCTGCCTTCCGAATTTCTTGTAATTTATTTTTTGAAATTTCTAACGTATTCATGCGATCCCCAGTCTACAGTTTCTTAATATCTGGCACAATACCAAGTAAGGTTAAGCCCATCAACTCTTCGATATCTTCTGGTCTCTTGACACGATCGTCCAAGACTTCTACTACGACCATGAGAACCACCATGAGGCCTGCTCCAGCAATGAAGCCAAGAAGGACATTGCGTCGGATATTTGGTGAAGAAGGTGATTGAGGCACTTCTGCTTCATCCAAGGTCGTAACATCTGACACCTTGGTCACAGCAATGATCTTTTCAGCTGCTACATTCCGAAGGCCATTGGCAATACGAGCTGCCTCTTTTGGATTTCCGTCCTTAGCCGTGATCGAAAGGATACGAGTATCTGTAGGAACGGATACACTGATCTTTTTCGACAACTCAGCAGGTGTCATATCGAGTTTCAATTCTTCGATGGCTTGACTCAAGACATTTTGAGAAAGAATGATTTCACGGTAGTCCTTAACCAAGTAAGAACCCGCCTGCAAATCAGAGTTTGTCAAGGCATTGTTGTCTTGGTTTTGACGACTGACCACATAGATCCGGCTAGTACTTTGGTATTCTTTCTTGGCTAAAAAGGCACTGTAGCCAAATGCTGCAATGGCAAAGACAAGAGCGACCAAAACGATCGAAAACTTGCGTTTCCATAGGGTCTTCAGCATAGCGAAAACATCAATTTCCACTGCTTGATTTTCTTGATTGTTCATTTCCTAATTACTCCTTCATGTGGATCTCTCCACCTGTTTCCTGGTTAGATTAATTCATCCGCTAACAAGAGTTCTTGATTGCTGACAAAGAGAGCTTGTGCTCGTTGTTCTCCGTATTCTTCCTTGATCAAGCGATAGGCTTCTGCCATATAAGGCGGCCGTTTATCTACATTGTGCATATCACTGGCCACAAAGTGCACCAAGTCTTTTTCTAAGAAGTACCGAGCTCGTTTTTTCAGTTGTTTTTGCTCATCCCCAAATAGGCGAGGCTTGAGAACGCTGGAACTATTGATCTGCATGTAGCAGCCCATGTCAATCATCTCTTGCACGCGCTCCTCATTTTTCTCCAAGCACTTGTAGCGCTCAATATGGGCCACCACCGGTGTCACACCTAGATGGAGCAAACGGTCCAAGGCCGTATGAATCTCCTTGTAAGGCGTTCCCATGCTGAATTCAATTAGTGCAAAGCGCGTCTCTGCCAAACGTGGAATGATCTTTTCTTCCAGTTTTTTCAAGACATCATTGGTAAAGTAGATCTCTGCCCCGTAATGAATCGTTAAATCTGGCGCGACCTCTGCCGCAATTTTTTTCACTTCTTGAAAATTTTCAGAAATCTTTTCTTCGGGAGTTTCAAACATTCCCTTGCGACGATGAGAAGTGGAGATAATGGTCCGTACCCCTTGGTGATAGCTTTCTTCCAATAAGGCGCGTGTATCTTCTCTTGTCTTTGGTCCATCATCCACATCAAAGACGATGTGCGAGTGGATATCAATCATTTTTCTTTTCCTTCCATTACTTTTTGAATGGTTTCCTTAGCCTTGGTCAAGCTGGCTTGATCCAACTCCATGACATAGAGGTTGTAACCAGGCATAGCATAAGACGGCAAGTCATTTCGTCCTTGACCGGTAATCGCTTGAGAAGTCACCTCATAAGAACCACCCGTTTCTAACTGGGTATTGATCAAGTTCATCATAGTCGGCAACTGCATATTGGTTTGGACAGAATCTTGGAGGTTTCCGATAATCTCATTGTAGTTGCTTAAGACCTTGGTAGAGGTCAACTTTTTGATAATGGCCGCAATGACTTTTTCTTGGTTTTTTCCACGGTCATTGTCGCCGCCTTGAAGAGAGTAGCGTTCTCGAACAAAACCAAGCGCTTGCTCTGAATTCAAATGGACTTTACCAACTGGGAAATGGAACTTCCCGTGCAGGCTCGTGAATTCTTGGTCATTTTCCACATCGATTCCCCCTAGAAGGTCAATCAACTTGAGGAAGGAGGTGAAATTGAGACGAACATAGTAGTTGAGCTTGATATCATAGAGATTCTCAAGGGTATGAATGGAAGCATCCACACCGTAGATCCCCGCATGGGTCAACTTATCATTTTGGTTGTTACCACCATCTGCAATCGGTACATAGGCATCCCGCGGCGTCGTTGTCAATAGAACTTGCTTGGTCTTCCGATTGACGGTCATGATGATATTGACATCTGATCGAGAAACCGAAGTTACTGGGCCATAGGTATCGATCCCGCTGACATAGATGTTAAAGACATCCGCATTGGCAGACACCTTGCTCGTCGCTGCCACTTCTTTTCGAATCTTGTAGGAATAGATTTTCTTCAACTTCTTCGCATAGTCCGCATCTTCTGCAGCGATGGTATCTTCAAAAGTACTGTTGAGCACCATAGCAGAAGCATTCCCTTCTTGCAGGCTCTTATAGGCATCTAGATAAGTCGGTGCATCCACTACAGAAATTTCCTGACCCTTGGTCTTTTTGATGTTGTCCAAGAGGGCCGTGAGATTGGCTTCATTATTGTTGCCCTTTGGTGCCACCACTTCCTTGATTTCTTTGATATCTTTGATGTCACTGTCTTTCTTGACATAGACAGCCATCTCAAACTCTGTATAGTTAGAGTGACCATTGACGTTGCTGGTCAGATTCAAAAGCTGTTGACTAGCAAACAATACTCCTGAACTAGCCAATAAGCCGAAAAGAAGCAGGACCAACGTTGTCTTTTTGGCCTGGTTTTTGATCACAAACCAAGCTGACAAGAGCAAGAGAAGAGCTAGTAGTGCAATCACGAGAACATTGACATAGCGAAAAGCCAAGATGTTATTGGCCAACATGGTATAGGTCGCCCAACTCACGGTCATAAGCAAAAAAATAAGCAATACGGAATTAACGATTCGCAATTGCCCCCACTTATGCTCTGAACGACGACTCCGTCTCCTTTGTGACATAAATACCTCCAATTAGTCCTAATCATATTTATTGTAACATATTTTTAGCAAAAAATGCATTAATTATCACTTTTTTGTCCGTTATGGACATTTGGGAAGTAAGCGCTTTCTAAAATAAGCAAAATCCCTTGTATACTTATGCAGAGAATCCAAAAAAACCGGGTGAAACACCCGGTTTTTGAAGATCCTACAAAAGATCATCCCGCTTGACTTGCTCAAAACTTTCCTTGCCATCATTGAGCTTGTGCCAGATGACAACCTTTCCTTCTTTCAATGATTTTTGAACATCAATAATCCGCTGGTTGGAAGACCCACGAAACTGCAACATGAGGTTGCGTTTGCTCTTATCATACCGTCCATCGACCAAGATATCAATCAGCGACAAGAGCTCCAGTTTATCAGGCGTTTCTAACATCATTTCTTCCCAAGTGTAGCCCGTCCATGACCAGATATCTTTGTCGGGCAACTCTTTTCTCACGCGCTTGACCAAGGGCAGAAGGATGCCGGTATTAAGAAAGGGTTCCCCCCCAAGTAGGGTCAAACCTTGAACATAAGGCTGGGCAAGATCTGCCATAATCTGTTCTTCCAACTCTTTGGTGTAGGGGATACCCGCCTTGAAAGACCAGGTCGCTACATTGTAACAGCCCTCACAGTGAAACATGCAGCCGGCCACATAAAGGGAGTTGCGGACTCCTTCGCCATCGACAAAGTTAAAAGCCTTATAGTCAATGATGCGCCCTTGACTCAGTTCCTCACTCTTCCATTCGCCTGGTTTAGGTGTATTCCATGTCATCCTTCTACTCCACTTCTATCCAATAACGCTCCGTTCCATTTCGAACATCTTCAAATTGACCGCCATTAGCTAAGATAACCGCTCGACTGGCCGGATTTTCCGTGCTACAAGTTACCAGAGCACGATGGATGTTCTTTTCTTTAGCCACTTGCAGACCTTGATGGAGAGCTTCCTTGGCATAACCTTTTCCCCTTTCAGAAGGACGGATGGAGTAGCCGATATGACCAGCATAATTCAGCAATCCCTCGTTTAGTCTCAGCCGTAGATTCAAAAAACCTAAAGCATGACCTGATTCATCAAACAATACGAACTGAATTGATGGAACGCGATTTTCAGGCAAGTTTATTCCCATTTCTTTATTAAGGTTAGTTTCTAGCCACTCCTCATAATCAAAGTTCTCAGCATCCCAAAAGCCGCCGTCGTGGGCCGACTGGGTCTCTTCGAACTCTGCCATCATGTTTAGAATGGTTTCTTTATCTGCTAAAGTTGGTCTACGTAATTCCATCTTTACCTCCCCCCCATACGAGAAAAGCGAGAGCGGACTCTCACTTTACAACATAAACAATCATTTTTAATAAAATGAGTTAATAAATACTGAATCAATAAGATGACGCTTATTTATTAAACTTTTTCAAGAATCTACTGAGACTTTCCGCCGTGGGAAAAATGCCTGAAACCAACAAGTTTCAGGCATCCGGAATTATTGAGACCCTAGGCTCAATAATTAGTCATGGAACTTCGTAGAAGTTCGCTGACGTCCGTACCCCACCCAAGGAAGTCTCAAAAGAGAATTCCATCTTCAATATGAAGCGAGAATTCTCACCTTTATTTTTTCTTGTTCTTATTTAAAAATTGTTCTCTCAGGCTGGCTACTCGGTCTTTTTTATTGATTCCACCCTTTGAATGCTTTTCGTGGAATCGTTGAACCTGAGCCTTGCCCTTATCATCTAATTGGTATTTTCCCATAATGTCCTTTTCTAATCTGTCACTTGGTGTCCAGCTGATTTGATCGTGGATCCATTCATGTGTTTGACACGTGCAGCGATTTCCTTATGACGGCCATTGACCATGGGACGAGCTTGCGGGTTTCCTAGATAACCACAGGTCCGTTTGACCACATCAACCGTTTTCGGATCGCTATTGCCACAGTTTGGACAAGCAAATCCGCGCTCAGTCGGCGTGAAGTCTCCCTCAAAATCACACTTGTAACAACGGTCAATCGGCGTATTGGTTCCCAGATAACCGACCCGGTCATAGGCATAATCCCAAACCGCTTCAAGGGCTTTTGGATTTTGTTGGAGAACAGGGTATTCACAATAGTGGATAAAGCCACCAGAAGCCCCAGCTTCAGGATAAACTTTTTCAAAATCCAACTTCTCAAACGGCGTTGGGTTTTTACGAACATCGTAGTGGAAACTATTGGTGTAGTATTCCTTGTCTGTGATATCCGGAACCTTACCAAATTTCTCCGTATCCAGGCGACAGAAGCGGTCTGTCAAGCTTTCTGATGGTGTCGAATAGATAGAGAAGTGGTAATCATACTGATCAGACCATTCTTCCACGCGCGCTTTCATATCCTTGATGATATCGATCGTGAATTGTTTGGCTTCTGGATTGTGTTCCCAATTTGGACCATAAAAGACGGTTGCGACTTCATAGAGTCCGATATAGCCAAGAGAAACGGTTGCTCTGCGATGACGGAAGAGCTGATCTACCTGATCGTACTTGCCCAAGCGTTTCCCAAAAGCCCCATATTGGTAGAGAATCGGCGCATTGGCTGGTGTCGCTTCTTTGGTGCGTTCCATCCGGTAAACCAAGGCATCTTCAGCGATGTTCATCCGTTCATTAAAGATTTGCCAGAACTTCTCCTTGTCTCCGCCAGATTCCAAGGCAATCCGAGGTAAATTGACTGTCACAACCCCTAGGTTCATTCGGCCAGAATTGACTTCTACGCCATTCTCATCCTTCCAACCTTGAAGGAAAGAACGACATCCCATCGGCACCTTGAAGGAACCTGTCAACTCGACAATCTTGTCATAAGACAAAACGTCTGGATACATGCGCTTCGTCGCACATTCCAAGGCCAATTGCTTGATATCATAGTTAGGGGTTCCAGGTTCTAGGTTGAGCCCCCGCTTGAGGGTAAAGATCAGTTTTGGAAAGATAGCGGTCCGATGTTCCGATCCAAGTCCCTTGATTCTGATTTCCAAAATCGCCTTTTGGATTTCCCGCTCGAAGCGATTGGTTCCAAGACCAAAGCCAAGCGAAGTAAAGGGAGTTTGCCCATTTGACGTAAAGAGGGTATTGATCTCATATTCCAGCGATTGCATGGCATCATAGATATCTTTTTGAGTCTTGCTCCAAGCATAGTCCTCTTGCTTTTCAGGAAGCACCCACTCTTTGGCATCTGCCAAGTGTTTTTGGTAGTTCTTTTCTGCATAAGGGGCCAGGACCTCATCGATCCGGTCAGCTGAACAGCCCCCGTACTGACTAGAGGCTACATTGGCAATAATCTGCGAAATTTGAGCCGTTGCAGTTTGGATGGATTTAGGACTTTCTACTTCTGCATTCCCAATCTTAAAGCCATTTCTGAGCATGCCTTCAAAATCGATCAAACAGCAGTTAGTCATCGGTGTATAAGGGCTATAGTCCAAATCATGGTAGTGGATATCCCCTTTTTGGTGGGCATTGGCTACGTGTTTGGGCAACATTTTGAGACCAATAGACTTACCAACAATCCCTGCTGTCAAGTCCCGTTGCGTGTTAAAGACATCACTGTCCTTGTTGGCGTTTTCATTCACGACGGCTTGGTCCTTATTGAGGAGTTTGCCAATCGTAAAGTTGATATCCGTCGCTTTTGAGCGCTCAAAATCACGCTGGGTGCGATAAGTAATGTAGCTCTCTGCAATCGCATATTCATTAGCTTGAAGCAATTCATGCTCGACGACATTTTGAATCTCATAGATCTTCACGCCATTTGGAAAACGTTCCAAAATCTCTGCGATCACACGATCGACAATGGCTTCTAGTTTGGCTTCCATCACGGGAGTGAGAGAAGTCACTTCTTCTGTTGCCTTCAACAAGGCTTTATAAATTTTTTCAACATCGAATGGAACACGACGGCCATCTCGTTTTTCAACAAAAATATCCGGGGCCATTCTCAGTTTTTCTTCTCTCAAGGTGATCATACCAAACATGCCTCTCTTCATTTATTTACATACAAGTTGTATTATACCACTCCAAAAATAAAAATCAATATCTTGTGGAAAATTTTATAAAAAACTTTCTAAAGCACAAGATATTGATTTTCTTAAGAGCGTTGATAGAGTTTGAAATGACGGTATTTCTTCTCAACGAGATGATAATTTTCTTTGAGCAAGTCCTTCATATTGGAGGTCAATTCTACCTGATTGTTGACCACAATATACTTGGGTTCAGACCGATCGATTTGTTGGATCACATTGGTCCGATTTTCATTAATTCCCAGATAAGACGTTGGGGTCAATAAGGCAGAAGCTGCCAAACGATCGCTTTCTTGATAGAGAGTAGCTGTCGTATCCCAAGCATAGATGGTATCTTGCGACTTGGTGTGATGTTTAATGTAGCTGGCAATAGCGCTCCGTTCACTCGATTGACCAGACTGAAGCACGACATCTTGAACCACTGGATTCGCCAACAGATAGACAAGGGCTACTAGCGGTAAGAAAACTTGGCTCGTAAAGTAAGCGGCCCAAACTTCCTTGTTTTTCTTCTTACGGCCACGACGCTCGATCTCGTCGTTCGCTTCAATCCCTCGTGAGAACCAGATCGCAAACAAAGGAAGAACAAATGGCAACATCGGTAACAATTGGTAAGCTCCCTGTTCAGGAAGACCAATCGACACGATGAGGACCACCAAGCTACCTGCCCATCCCATAAAGCGGAAGATCCGGCGAGCACTGCTATTTTGCTTCGTAAAGGACATCAAAAAGGCAGAGACCAGACCAAAGGCGAGCGCCAACAGTCCATAATAAATGGCATTACTGAAGGTCTGTCCATTGCTAAAATTCAAGGCATTAAAGACATAGGTCACTTGGTTAATGGCATAACCAAAAGTCTGATTCAAAACGGTGATATAGCCAATTGGATAAAAGACGAGTGAAAAACCAAGGAGAGCTGCCAACAGTTGATAAAAACCACGCGCCCATCTCTTCTGCTTGATATTAAAGGCTGTTAAACCAAGGAAGGCCAATAAATAAAACAGGGCACTGGTCATCGGATCAATCAAGAAAGCCACGGCCGCAATCGCACCGTAAAGGATAAAGCCTTCGTCCTTACGATGCCCAATCAGATAAGCCAAAATGAAATTCATGCTGGCAAATAGGATTGGAAGGCTAAACAAGGTCACATAAGTCCCTCCAAAACCAAGGCCTAGCACCAAGAAATAAAAGAGTAGCTGGACATTCTTCGCTGTATCTTTATCAGACACCAACAGGCGCACAACCCGATAGAGATAAGTACCCGCAAAGAAGAGGGCAATCGCTTGGAGGATCATCAAGATCCAATGTCCACCAGCTAAACTTCCCAACCAGTTGATCGCATAATAGAGAAGACCATTGGTTCCGTAAAAATCACCAAACGGGACTTGACCTTTGGTCATTGCCCAGCCAGCATACAAGTTTTGAGATTGCTGATCGGTTGCAAAACGGGTCAAAAATGGGACCCCGACATGCAGCAAACTAATCAAGAGACTCAATACAAAAGGAATCGCTAGGGGCACTGGACGCTTGGATTGACGACGGATCTGCTCAACTGCCACATCTGCTTCTAGCTCTTCCGTATCCTCTTCTACCTTAGATGCTTCCGCTTTTGTCGCTTCAACTCCCGCCTTACGGGAACGACGACTCATCCGACTGAGCGTTTGCTCCGCTTCCTGTTCCGATTCTTGTGTAGGTTCTGCTACTGCTTCTGGCTTGGTATCACTAATGGACTCTGATACCTCCATTGCAACCGGCTCCTCCAAGACTTCTGCCTGCTGGCTATGAGTCGGTTCTTCTTCACGAAAAATCGATTTATCCAGCACTTCGCGAATTTCACGTGTATCCTGGAAACTATCTCCCACATGAATCCCTAATTTTTTCGAAGTCATTTCTTGCTCTTTTTCGCTCATTCTTTTTCCTTTTCTTCACTATTCCTCTGCTTTTCCTTTTAGAAAAAAGCTCATTATCTTCTCTAGTATACCAAATTCTGCCGACCATGTCAGCCTCTTGCCACATAGTCCTATGGAAAAAGAGTCAGATCTCTCAGCTTCTGACTCTTTCTTCTGTATTCCCACACCTATTACAACATCGGTGCGAACAATTGCATAATTTCCTTGATTAAGCTTTGGTGCCATGTAAAGCGGAAGGTATCTTCCGTGATTTCTTGGGATACTTCAAAGATGTGGTCAAAATCCGCCCGAATCTCTTTCAGAGCAGGCGTCCGATACATCCAAACCGCATTTTCATAGTGATGGACCAGACTGCGGTAATCAAAGTTAATCGACCCTACAACCGCCATTTCATCATCGGCAAGAACTTGCTTACTGTGGACAAAACCAGGCGTGTACTCATAGATTTTCACACCAGCATCCATCAGATCCAAGTAAGCCCCACGCGTAACAATTTGGATCAATTTTTTATCCGGAATATGCGGGGTCACGATGCGAACATCCACCCCACGAAGGGCCGCATTGCGGATATCTTCTGTCAAATCATAATCGATGATCAAGTAAGGAGTCGTGATATAGACGTAATCCGTCGCTTGGTTGATCATATTTTGATAAACCGTCTTTCCGACCTGCGACTTGTAAATCGGCTTTGGTCCACTCCCATAGGGAATGTAGAGCCCTTCTCCTTCGACCGCCTTATTTTCAATATGGTAGCGGTCAAAATCCTCGATTTCCCCACGGTTGATGTACCAGTTCATGAGGAAGAGTCGCGTTAAGGCCTTAACAGCTCGTCCATCTAAACGGATGGCACTGTCCTTCCAGTGACCAAACCGCTCAATGTGGTTGATGTACTCGTCTGCCAAATTGACACCACCCGTATAGCCGATCTGCCCATCAATGACCAGAATCTTGCGGTGGTCTCGGTTGTTATATGCCACTGTTAGACGGGGGATCACCTTGTTAAATTTATGGGCATCAATTCCCATCTTTCGCAACCGTTTGGTATAGTTCCCTGCCAAGGTCGCCATACAGCCGATATCGTCATAAAGGAGTTTGACTTCGACCCCATCTTTCACTTTCTGCTCTAAAATCTCTAGGATACTGTTCCACATCAAGCCCTCATCAATGATGTAAAACTCGATGAAGATAAATTTTTTCGCCGCTCTCAGATCCTCTAGTAGTTGCGCATACATGTCCTCTCCTAGAGGATAAAAGGTTGACGCCGTCCCATTGTAGAGATCCGCATTGTGGTCCATGGACAAAATCGACTTGACCAAGCCATAAACTGCCTTGCTTTCTTGCTTGAGCTCCTTACCCAACTGATGACTATTGTCCTCTCGAAACTTCATGGACTCCATATTTTTCAGCTGGATCATTTCCTTTTTGGACAAACGCCGCTCTCCAAACATGAGGTATAAAAGCGATCCAAAGACAGGAATGACGGCAATCAAGAGCCAGGTCACCTTATTTTCAGGCGGGGTATTTCGATTAACAATAGCTAAGATTGTCGACACATATAAGAGCCCAATGACTGCAACAGATAGCCAATGAGGGAACCATCTATTAAGCCAGAAGAAGGCCGCAAAGGATGCCCATAGTTCAAAGCCCATAAACAAAATACTAAATCCATATTTGGACATTAATAGACGTAATTTTCGAAAGGTCACAGCATCCTCCTTTTTTTCTTTCTACTAGTATACCAATTCTTTTTACCCGTTGCAACGACCAACCAAGCCCCTTCTAGACAAACAAAAAGAGAGTGGGACAAAAGTCCTAGCCTCTCAATTATTTTTGGATTGTCGAGCAAGACGCAGTGGTTGAGTGGGCTCTACTACGCTGCTTTCATCAGCTTTTACAGTCCTACTCAACTGTGCGGAGGTGGGACGACGAAATCGAATTCTAACGAATTACCGATTTCTGTCCCACTCTCTCTTGTTTCGTCCCTTATTGCTTGGTTAAAACGATAATCCCTTGATCATCCTCTGCTTGCTCCAGATCTTCTAGCGACAACTGATTCCCTTCGATCCGATAGCGATAGGGTTCATCCCCGATACGCATGGATTGATTGACCGGATCAATACTGACCTCTTTGGTCTCTTCTTCTCCATCAGCATCTTGCACCGTAAACGTGCCTTTTCGACCCGTCACCACCAAGAGGATCGTATTTTCCTCGTCCTGTCCACGATAACTGCCATCTATGGACACCCCTTGCTCTGACTTTTCACTGGTCGAAGCCACTGTCTCAGATGAATGTGAGCTAGCGCTACTTGAGGCTTTTGGCGTTTGTTCTTGCTGGCTACAAGCAGTCAGGAAAAGGGCTACTGCCAAGGTCAGTATAGACATGATTTTTTTCATTAAGATCGGCTCCTTTCGCCATAACCGTATACTATCTACCACCAGTATACGCCAAGAAAGTCTTTAGGTCAATTGTTTACCCCTCTAATAAAAATGCCCTTACTTCTGCAATAAAATACAAGGAACCTGTCACAAATAAAACCTCATCTGAAGGACTCTGATCCATAAACTCTTTGATATAGGCCTTGTAGTCAGCTACATAGGGCAAGTCTTGTCGGTCACCTTGTGCCACCACTTCCCCGTAATGGAAGGTTGTCAAAATCAATTCAGCTTCTGGCAATCCCGCTTGAAGCGTTTGGAGCATCCCGCTATAATCTTTTCGCTTGAGGGCTCCAAATAAAATCTTCACGCGCTTTCCTGCTAAGCTATTGGCAAACTCGATCAAGCGCAACATAGCATGAGGATTATGAGCGCCATCCAGATACACCTGGTCACCAAACAACTCTAGACGGCCCGGCCACCTTGTCTCTTGCAAGGCGTGTTTGACCTGCTCCATATCCACTTCTTGATCTAGGCCCTCCATATAGAGGAAAAAGGCCTCCAAAGCTACTGCAGCATTTTCCCGTTGGTAATCACCCTTCAAACCCAGAGACGGCAAGACAAGTTCCACGTTTTCATTCCAAAAACGATCCTGCTCTAAGCCAAAATCGTTCTGGAAGGCGTAGAGATCCACATCCAATTGCTCGGCTCTGTCTTGACAAACAGCTGTAGCCTCAGCAGGCAAAGGGCCCACAACAGCCTTCTTGCCCTTCTTAAAGATTCCTGCCTTTTGCTGGGCGATTTCTGCAATCGTCCCTCCCAGTGTTTCCTGGTGATCCAGGCCAACCGAAGTGATCACTGCGATCTCTCCCGTCACTACGTTGGTGGTATCTAGAAGCCCACCGATACCAACTTCCAATAAGACCACGTCCACAGCTTGTTCCTTAAAATACAAGAGGGCCATGAGGCAGATAATCTCAAAATAAGAGAGTTGGTCCTGGGTTTGAAGCAAGGTCTGCTCCATTTGTTGGACTTCTTGGCCAATCCGAGTAAAATCTTCATCTGAAATCGGCTGATCCCCAATACAAATCCGATCATGGATACTGATCATATGAGGAGAAGTAAAGGTCCCAACCTTCTTCCCATGAGCCATCAACAATTGACGCAGAAAGGCGATTGTGGATCCCTTCCCATTGGTTCCTGTCACATGAAGGATCGGATAAGCCTTATCCGGCCTTCCTAAAAGGCTCACTGCCTTCTCCATACGATCCAGTCCCGATCGAAAATTCAGACCGATCCGACTATTCATCCATTGCTCAATCTTATTCACATCTTCCTCCTAAAAGAAAAAAGCGACAAAACCTCTTCTGACGTTTGCGCTCCTTTCCTTTGTAGTTATTTCGTTCTCATTTTTACAGCAAGTCCATCGGACTTCCTGCTTTTTCTTGCTTCTTAAAGCAGGGCTAAAAACATCCACCGGACTTACTTGCGGTCTTCATTTCTAGCGCAAGGCTAAAAACATCCACTGGATGTTTCAACTCTTTCTAGTTTCTAGGAGTTGAGGTGATACAGTCTCCCAGACTGTATCACTCCTCCATAAAGCTGTTGAAGACTTCTTCGATCATATCCCATTCTGCATCTGAGTCTTCTGGGATTGGTTGAAGGTCGCCTTCTGTTCCGTCTTCGTTTTCTGTAAATGAATAAGCTTGGATTTCAACTTCGCCGTTTTCATCTTCTTCTGCATTTGCAGGGATCAAAAGGACATAGTTCTTTCCAAACTCTTCTTTGCCATCGATGGTCAAAAGAATTTCAAACAAGGTTTCATTTCCTTGTTCATCCACCAATGTGATTAATTCACGTTCTTCATGGTCGTGGTTATGATCATGTGCCATACTATTCTTCCTCGTTTTCTTTCTAAAAATTACGATCTAAATAATTTTGTAAAATGAGCTGTGCCGCTAGCTTATCAATAACTTTTTTGCGTTTGCTACGGCTAATATCTGCTTGCTCGATCAACATCCGCTCTGCAGCAACTGTCGTCAACCGTTCGTCTTGGTAGTCGACTGGCAACCCAAACTTATCAGCAATCATCGTGCCGTAAGCCTGACTGGCTTCCACACGTGGTCCGCTGGTATTGTTCATGTTTTTCGGCAAGCCCACAACAAAACGGTCCACCTTGTATTGAGCTACTAATTCGGCTAAGCGCTCCAAACCGAATTCTTTTTTGTCTTCATCGATTTGGATGATTTCAAGACCCTGAGCTGTAAAACCGAGAGGATCACTCACAGCAACCCCGACAGTCTTTGAGCCAACATCCAATCCCATAATTCTCATTAGAGGTCTATTCCTTGCCCTTTCAAATAATAACGTACCAATTCTTCCACGATCTCGTCTCGTTCATATTTACGAATTTGGTTCCGTGCATTATTATAACGAGGTACATAGGCAGGATCACCACTGAGTACGTATCCTACGATTTGATTAATTGGATTGTAGCCTTTTTCATCCAGTGACAAGTAAACATCTTTCAAGGTCTCGCTAATTTCCTTACGATTTGAATCATCAAGATTAAAACGTACTGTTTCATCTGTAAATCCCACAAGAACACCCTCTTTCCTTAGAATATTACTATTATACCATAATCAAGAGTTTTCCACAACGGTCAAGCCCTTGATTTTACAGCTTTTTCAAGCATTTTTGAGCTATTTCAGTTAAACTGTTTTTTTATTTTTGCTCACTTGCTCCAGCATTGATGAGATTGTCCGCAAATTGACTCGGTGTCAGCTTCAACAACTCTGGTAAGTGATTGTTTTTGAAGTAGGTCATGCCTTCAGCCTTCTTCACATCCATTGCTTCAAAATCATAGGTGATGGTTACCTTGTATTCATTCTCGTTTTCCAAGGTCAAATCAGCTGTGAAACCTGGCACTGTCAAAGCTTCCTTAAAGGCATCGTCCTTGTTAAAGGATTCTCTCAATTGCTTTTGTGCTTCCTCGACTCCAACCTGTTGGATCCCTTTTTTCAACTCCTCATCGGTTGCCGTCACATTGATGGTCTCCAACTTTTTAAAGGTATTCCCCACATAGGTGACGATTTGCGTCTGTTGTGTCCCCTTGTCATCTTTTGGAAAAACAAAGGTTCTAGTGATGACCTTATTTTCTTCAGCTTTTTGTAAGATACTCTTATTATCCTTTTGTAGCTGTTCTGCTTTTGCTTGGATTGCCTTTTGCTCACTTGAGGTTGGCGTTTTCACTTGCTTTTTTTGACCACATCCTGTCAAACACAAGGCAAGTGCACCCAATAAGAAGATTTTCCTTTTCATTTTCCATTCCTTACTAGTTATTGTTTTCTAAAATATTGTATCATAGATTTCGTAAAATGGTGCAGTAAACTGCTTTTCATTCCGATTTTTAACAAGAAAAAATCAGAAACAAATTGTTTCTGATTTTCAATCACTTTAAAGAGCTGCACGCATCCGCGCTTCTGCATTTTCTACATTTCGAACTGATCGTGGCAAGAAGGCACGAATATCGTCTTCTTTGTAGCCCACTTGGAGACGTTTGTCATCTACCAAGATCGGACTTTTAAGAATACGAGGTGTTTCCATGATGATGTCAATGACTTCATTGACACTCAAGTCTTCAATGTCCACTCCTAGATTTTTAGCGTATCGATTTTTTGAAGAGACAATACTTGCCACTCCATTTTCAGTCTTTGTAAGGATATCCAATAATTCTTCTTTGGTGATCCCTTCCTTACCGAGGTTTTGTTCTTTATAGGTTAGCTGATGAGCGTTGAGCCAAGTCTTTGCTTTTTTACAGCTGGTGCAACTTGACACTGTATAAATTTTAATCATGCATGCACTCCTTTCGCTACACGATAATACTATCGTATTAAATTATAACACAAAAACCATCAGTCTAGCGACCTATTTTGAAAAAAATTAATCTTCAATTTCAATCGCGTCATCTAAATCTAGAGTTACTTCTTCTACGACAGGAGCTGCTTCTTCAGTTTTATCAAGGGTTTTCACTGCTTCGTCTTCTTCGATCAAACCAAAATGAACCCGAACCTTGTGGTCGATTTCGTCAAAAATTTCTGGGTGGTCAGCCAAGAATTTCTTAGCATTTTCAGATCCTTGACCAATTTTTTCGCCATTATAGGAGTACCACGCACCCGCTTTTTGGATGATATCCAAATCTGTTGCAATCTTCACCAATTCACCTGTACGTGAAATTCCTTCCCCGTACATGATTTCAACCATGGCTTCTTTGAATGGTGGAGCTACCTTGTTCTTCACAACCTTGATCTTGGTTTCCTTACCAACGTTGGTATCTTTTTGGTCCCCAGTCCCCTTGATTTGAGTATTTCCACGAACATCTAGACGGACAGAAGCGTAGAATTTCAGGGCACGACCACCAGGTGTGGTTTCAGGGTTCCCAAACATGACCCCAACTTTTTCACGCAATTGGTTGATAAAGATAGCAATGGTCTTGGTCTTGTTAATAGAAGCTCCAAGCTTACGCATCGCTTGGCTCATCATCCGCGCTTGCAAACCAACGTGGCTATCCCCGATATCGCCATCGATTTCTGCGCGTGGGACCAAGGCCGCAACAGAGTCGATAACGACCAAATCAACGGCACCAGAGTCAATCAATTTACCAGCAATTTCAAGTCCTTGTTCTCCTGAGTCTGGTTGAGACAAGAGGAGTTCATCAATATTAACCCCAAGAGCTGCAGCATAAGATGGGTCCAAGGCATGCTCGGCATCGATAAAGGCAGCAATGCCTCCTTCTTTCTGTGCTTGCGCTACTGCATGGAGGGCAACGGTTGTTTTACCAGATGATTCTGGACCATAGATTTCGATGATCCGACCTTTTGGATAACCACCAGCACCCAAGGCAATATCAAGCGCCAAGGAACCAGAGCTCATGACTTGAACTTTTTGCTCTGCGCGTTCACCCAAACGCATGATGGATCCTTTACCAAAGTCTTTTTCGATTAACTTCAGGGCATCGTTGAGCGCTTTTTCACGCTCGTCTCCAAATTTCTTAGAGATATCATCTAATTTTTTCTGTTTTTTCGCCATTCTTTTCTCCTATGTTTTTGCTATACAGGAAATACATGCAACTCACTGACGTTTTCCGTCCTTTGAAAGGCACATTTCCTATCCATCTTTAGAATTATTCTTCATTTGGCACAAGCTTCATTATACCAAATTTTCACCATTTAATACAGCCAAGCGCACCAAATTAAAGGCATGAAGGACTGCAATTTCGCGGACATCAGCTCGGCTACGTCCGGCGATATTGACTTGGACACTATCCACTCCATTTGGAGTCGCAAGTCCGATAAAGACGGTCCCTGCTGGGTGCCCTTCTAGACTATCTGGCCCCGCAACTCCGGTCAGGCTAACACCATAATCGGATCCTGTTAACTTACGGGCCTGTGAAGCCATGGCTTGAGCTGTAAAATGAGACACCACTCCATGTTGCTCTAACTCTTGAGCTGGAATAGACAACATCTTGCTTTTTTCTTCCAAACTATAGGTGACAAAACCACCCGCGAAGATGCTGGACGCCCCTGAAAAATCTGCCAAAGTCGCTTGGAACAGGCCAGCCGTCAGGCTTTCTGCAGCTGTAATGGTCTTACCAGTCCCTTTCAAGAGATCAAAGGCAACCTTGGCCATCGAATTGTCATCTCCATAACCGTAAAACAACTCTTGCAAGGGTTGATGATCCAGAGTATGACGGGATAAGATTTCCTTTTCTAAGACATCGAGCTTAGCATCCGCTGAGGCTTGATCCTTCGCCTTTGTAGATAGACGCAAGGTTACTTCTCCCGTCTTGGCATAAGGGGCAACCGTCGGATCACTCTGCTTTTCAATGATATCTGCTAGGATCGTAACTAGCTGGCTTTCCCCAATCCCAAAGAAGCGCAAGACTCTTGAAAAAAGCTCTTCCCCTGTTGTCAAATGAGGCACCAATTGTTCATTGACCATGGGTTTTAACTCACTTGGTGGACCAGGTAGAACGACATAGGTCACACCATTGACTTCAATCAAACCTCCAACCGCGAGACCTGTACGGTTTTGAAGGGGGATTGAACCGGCAATCAATTGTGCTTGTCGCTCATTATTGGGCGTCCGGACATAATCAGGGCGACTTGCAAAGAAGGTGTCGAGTTTGGCAAGCGCTGTCGGATCAAAAACCAGTTCTTTCCCTAAAAACTTAGCAAGGGTTTGCTTGGTCAAATCATCCTCTGTTGGCCCAAGTCCACCACATAAAATCACCAAATCACTGCGTTTTGAAGCTGTCTCAATGGTCGAGAAGAGACGACCTTCATTGTCTCCTACCGCCACATGATAATAGACATCAATCCCTAAACTAGCTAATTTTTCAGACAAGAATTGCGCATTGGTATTGACAATCTGTCCTGTGAGAATTTCGGTTCCCACTGCAATGATCTCTGCTTTCATAACGCCTCCACTTATACTATTCGTAATTTTCATTTCATTTTAACACAATTTCCTAAATTATTTAAAAAACAGATTGAAGATAAAGTCCATTTTGGACAACTTTCTTCAATCTTTTTCTTTTAGAGTATAAAGTGAAAAATTCTTAGAAACACTATTACATCAACATTCCCAAGAGTTTTAACTATGTGGCAATCAACTTCTAAAGGGCTATTTTCTATTGTTGATAGAGCTTATCTATATTCTGAAGCAACCATATCGAGCGGTTGCTTTTTTACTTCTTTCTTGATCTAAAAGCCTTCTTCTGGCTCTAATTCTTGTTGTTTCCCCTCATTTTTTGTGATACAATAGCATCAATTTATTTCTAGGAGGATGAGATATGGTTTCTACTATTGGTATTATAAGTTTATCTAGTGGGATTATCGGAGAGGACTTTGTCAAGCACGAAGTGGACTTGGGAGTCCAACGACTCAAAGACCTCGGACTCAATCCTATCTTTTTACCTCATTCACTAAAAGGCTTAGACTTTATCAAAGAACATCCCGAAGCTCGTGCAGAGGATTTGATTCAGGCATTTTCTGATGATAGTATCGACATGATCCTATGTGCCATCGGTGGAAACGATACCTATCGCTTGCTACCTTATCTTTTTGAAAATGACCAACTACAAAAGGTCATCAAACAAAAGATTTTTCTTGGCTTCTCGGATACGACTATGAACCATCTCATGTTGCATAAACTAGGAATCAAGACTTTTTACGGGCAATCCTTTTTAGCAGACATTTGTGAGTTAGACAAAGAAATGTTGCCATATAGCCGCCACTACTTTAAAGAATTGATTGAGACTGGAAAAATCTCAGAAATTCGCCCTAGTAACGTTTGGTATGAGGAACGGACTGATTTTAGTCCCAAAGCCTTGGGAACACCTCGTGTCAGCCACGCAAATACAGGTTTTGACTTGTTACAAGGCAATGCTCAGTTTGAGGGAGAAATCCTCGGTGGTTGTCTTGAGTCTCTCTATGATATTTTTGACAACTCTTTACACGCAGACAGCACGGACCTCTGCCAAAAATACAAACTTTTCCCTGACTTGTCAGACTGGGAAGGAAAGATCCTCTTGCTAGAAACTAGCGAAGAAAAGACTAATCCTGACGACTTCAAAAAGATGTTGCAGACTTTAAAGGCCACGGGCATATTCGCGGTCATCAGTGGACTCTTGGTCGGAAAACCTATGGATGAAACTTTCTATGACGACTATAAAGAAGCACTATTGGATATCATTGATAGCAATATCCCGATTGTCTATAATCTGAATGTCGGACATGCAACTCCAAGAGCAATTGTCCCCTTCGGAGTCCACGCCCATGTAGATGCAACGGAGCAAGTCATTCGCTTTGACTATAACAAATAAGAGGCTGGGACAAAAGTCCTA
>NZ_KV794403.1:36734-141716 GCF_001808725.1 Streptococcus sp. HMSC074F05
TTACCGATTTCTGTCCCACTCTCTTTTTCTATATTCTCTGATGTTCTAGTCATCTAAAGTTACTTATTTCCACTTTTCCATTCACAATCATTCTCATGGTCATCAACCAATCCTGCTGCTTGTAGGTAGGATAAAACTGCGACTGGTCCGGTGAACTTAAAACCACGCTTTTTGAGGTCCTTGGCTAGCTTCTCAGAAAGAGCTGTCTTCGCTGGTGCTTGACTGTAATCCGGGACATCATTGTTGATGGTTTTCCCCTCAACAAAAGACCAGAGATAGGCATCAAAAGAGCCGAATTTCGCCTGGACTTGTAAAAAGGCCTGGGCGTTGGCCCGTGTCGCAAAGATCTTCGCTCGATTTCGAATAATGGCTGGATTGTCTAACAAAGCTTCCAGCTCCTCGTCCGTCATGTCTGCAACAGCTTGAAGGTGGTAACCATGAAAAGCCTCTCGGAAAGCCTGTCGTTTATTGAGCACCGTTTCCCAAGATAGACCGGCCTGATAAGTCTCCATACAGAGCAACTCAAAAAGGGCCTGGTCATCATGGAGGGGCCGACCCCATTCTTCATCGTGGTAGGCTACATAGAGCGGATTGGTCATTTTGACCCAGCCACAACGTTTTGGCATAGGAACCTCCTATTTGACCAACATCTTCAGGGCAGACTTGATGTAGTTTTCAGCAGTATCAGAAGTTCCTTCAAAGAATTTCTTGATTTTCTTGAGTTCCGTTGCCTTGTAGCCCAATGCCAACATGGCTTCCATGGCTTCTTCAAGGGCTTGGTTTTCTTCTGCAACTTTGGCTTTGGACTGAGCCGGTGCATCTTCTAGATCAAGATTGATCTTACCTTCTAGGTCCAAAACCATCTGTTGGGCTGTTTTCTTACCGATCTTCGGAAACTTGGTCAAGTAGGTGATGTTCTTGCTTTCGATGGCTTGGACAAGGCCTGCATTGTCATCTGCAGCAATGATAGCCAAAGCTGAGACAGGTCCAATCCCAGAGACTGAGATCAAGTTTAAAAAGAGCTGTTTCTCTTCTTCGGTTGCAAAACCATAAAGAAGGTGGGCATCTTCACGGACCACTTGGTGCAGGTAGACTTGTACCTCTTGATTCATTTTGCCAGAGTAGGCATAGGGATTGGCCACATGCAAGAGATAGCCTATTCCAGCTGTTTCTACCACGATGTATTTGGCGGTGATTTTTGTTAAGATTCCTTTAATGTATTCGTACATAATCTTCCTTTATTGTTTGATTAATATTTGCCCAATTCCCGCAGACTGGTGTGATTTTCCTGAATGCGTCGGAACATCTTTTCCATATCCGACTTAGTGAAGTTAACCAAGACCGGACGGCCATGAGGGCAGTTATAAGGGTTATCACATTGAGACAATTGGTAGATGAGGTCGCGTGCCGAGTAATCGTCCAGTGTGTGGTTGGCCTTGATGGAGCGTTTGCAAGACATCATGATGGCCAACTCAGCCCGGTATTTCTTGATGGACACTTCCTTGGTCAAGAGGAGCATGTCACACATCTCATAGATGCCCGACTCGATCTCTTCTTCCTTCATCCAGATCGGATGCTCCCGCAAGATCAACTGGTTAGCTCCGTATTCTTCTAAGTAGACGCCCACTTCTTCTAAAAGGTGCTTGCGCTGTTGCAGGCGGATCAGATCGTCTGTAGGGAACTCAAAGATATAAGGCACCAGCAGTTGTTGCTGACTGCCGTCCACATCCCCGATGCTCTCCCGGTATTCTTCGTATTTGACCCGCTCTTGGGCCGCGTGCTGGTCAATGATATATAGGCCACCATTTCCTTGGGCAAAGAGATAGGTCCCATGCATCTGACCAAAATATTCTAACTCTGGGAAGGTCGAATGTTCTTCCCCATCCAACTTATCATAGGCCTTGTCTAGACTAGCCAGATCTAACTCTGGGTGATCCAGTTCATCATAAACCGCAGTCTTTCTTTCCGCAAACTTGATCGCGCTTGTCGGTTTTTCTACTGGGTTTTCTTGGCTTGTAGAATCAGCAGTTAGCTCATCTGCTAGAGGCCGTTGAGGATCTGCCACCTCTGGTCGAAGCTTGAAATCTTGACTTTCTCGATCATAATAGAGTCGGTTTTCTTTTAAAGGAAGGGTTGTCTGTACTGGCTTTTCTGTTCGGCGGATGGTCGACTTGGCTAGATTTTCTAGAGCATCTGGAATCAAGTCCTGCTCTTTCAAAGCGTTCGCAATGGCTTGGGAAATCAAGGCCATTAGTTCTCGTTCTTTGGAGATACGAACCTCTTGCTTAGTAGGGTGAACATTGACATCCGCTAAGTAAGGATCGATCTGGATATTAATGATCGCAAGTGGGAAGCGGCCCACCATGAGTTTACTACCGTAACCGTCTAAAATAGCCCGATTGAGCAAGAAATTCTTGATGTAGCGGCCGTTGATAAAGAGACTGATGTAATTGCGATTGGCACGAGTCAATTCAGGCAAAGACACAAAGCCCGTCACTTCAAAATCTAGGTCGCGGTTTTCAATGGCTACCATCTTCTTAGCAGACGCAAGGCCATAGACACCCGCAATCGCTTGCCGGAGATTGCCAGTCCCCGCTGTTTTGGTCATTTCTTTTCCATCATTGATCAAGGTAAAGGCAATCTCAGGATGGGCCAAGCTCAAGCGATTGAGAATATCCACGATATGGGATAGCTCTGCCTGCTGGCTCTTTAAATACTTGAGACGAGCAGGGGTATTAAAAAAGAGATCTTCCACTGTGATCTTGGTCCCGACAGGGCTTGTCGCTGGCTCCACTTCCTCAATTTCGCCACCCTTTGCGACCAATTTGGTCCCGTGGGCAGCTCCTTCTTGTGCAGTTAGAAGGGTTAGAATACTGACAGAAGCAATGGATGGCATGGCCTCACCACGAAAACCAAGCGTTCGAATACGAAAGAGATCCGCTTGACTCTTGATCTTACTGGTCGCATGTCGACGGAGGGCCAAAGCGACCTCATCGTGCGCAATTCCTTCCCCATTGTCTGTAATCCGAATCGACTTCAATCCTGCTTCTTCGATTTCAACAACGATCTGGCTAGCTCCAGCATCGATCGAGTTTTCAACCAATTCCTTGACCACGCTAGCAGGTCGTTCAATCACTTCACCTGCCGCAATCTGATTGGCTAGGACTTCTGGCAATTCAATAATCTGTGACATGTCTGCTCCTTTACCTATTTTTTCACCGATACATGTAGCTCTATTATACCACAGATCCACAAGACTCCCTTTCTTAAAAAATAGAGGCTGTCCCCATCTTCTTCCTAAAAAACCGC
Organism: Streptococcus sp. HMSC074F05; assembly: GCF_001808725.1. Taxonomy (NCBI): domain Bacteria; kingdom Bacillati; phylum Bacillota; class Bacilli; order Lactobacillales; family Streptococcaceae; genus Streptococcus; species Streptococcus sp. HMSC074F05. The sequence goes on from NZ_KV794403.1 coordinate 40,044, forward strand.
ATAGGCAAAGAAAATGACCACATAGACAAATCCCCTTGTCTTCCCTTTGGAAAAAGTGTTTAATAGTAGTGTAAAGAAGGAGCCGGGCTAGCAGGCCAACCGACTTTACCCAAAGGAGGGAGAAACGATCTTATGAAAGTTGAAGTACACATTGATTCCCACTTCCAAGAAGAAGCGGTGATGATCACAGCACCTGCACTGTCTGCGCGTGTAGAGAAAATCCGTGACTTTGTGGAAGAATTGGATCAAAAAGGGCGCTTACGTGCCAAAAAGGATGGGGAAGCTTATCTGATCGAAAGCCAGCTATTCCAACGTTTTTACATTGAAAATCGGCAAGTAATTGGTGAGACCATGACAGATCAATTTATTCTGACTGGACCACTCTATCAGCTATCTGAAGACTTACCGACCTTCTTTCTCAAAATTTCCCAATCTGAAATTATTAACACCCAATCCATCGATCACCTGCACTTTACCAGTGGAGGATCCGTTCAAATCTATCTTAAAAACGGGAGTCTGACCTACTCCTCCCGTCGTTACTTGAAAGCCATTAAGGAGAAATTATCATGCTAAAACAATCTTTTTCTGACGCCCTAAAAGGGATTTTCATCGGGCTCATCTTATCCATCTTCTTTTCCTACCTCTTCTCACCTGAGTTGTACCTTCCCTTAAGTCCCAACTCTGCAGTCGGTCGCTGGATGTTCTTGCATCATGTTCACGGCTCACTGGTCATGCTCTATTGTGCCCTCGTTTGGGGTGCGATTGGGGTCCTCTTTAGCTTCGGAAGTCTCCTCTTTCAAAAAGACTGGAGCCTCTTACGGGCTACTCTGAGCCATTACCTACTCATGTTACTTGGGTTTATTCCCCTAGCTACCTTGGCCGGCTGGTTTCCAGCACGACTCGGATTTTACCTCTCACTCATTGTCGAATTCACCCTTGTTTACGTGATCATCTGGTTGGTCTCACATCATTTTTATAAAAAACAAGTTCAAGAAATCAATCAAAGCATTGCTAAGCACTAAAAGAAGATCCTCGCTATTACGAGGATCTTCTTTTTACAATTTCTTTTTCAATTCGGCGACTGCCATCATGACTTCCATCGGAGTCATATTGTAGAGGTCCAGATTCTTCAATTCTGTGATCACCGTATTTTCTGCCTCCTCCTCAAAGAGGGACATTTGTTCAGCAACCTGCGAAGACACTTCCTTTTTAGGAGTTGCATCCACAAGTGGTACTTGCTGGGCTTGTCCTTCGAGCTTGGTCAAAATCGCATCCGCCCGCTCCAGCAACTCTTCTGGCAAACCAGCGATCTTGGCCACGTGAATCCCATAGGACTTATCCGCTGGGCCAGGTTCAATCTTGTGCAAGAAGGTAACCTGACCATCTCGCTCCAAGGTCGCAACATGAACATTTTCCAAACGGGTCAAAGTCTCTGAGAGTGCCGTCAACTCATGGTAATGGGTCGCAAACAAGGTTTTGGCACCGGTGCGATCGTGAATGTATTCGATGATGGACTGAGCGAGAGCCATCCCATCATAGGTCGCAGTTCCCCGTCCCAACTCATCAAACAAAATCAAGGACTGGGGCGTTGCCTTGCGAATAGCGTGATTGGCCTCCATCATTTCCACCATGAAGGTAGACTGACCCGATACCAGGTCATCAGCAGCTCCGATCCGGGTATAAATCGCATCAAAGATTGGCAACTCGGCCTTTTGGGCTGGAACATAGGAACCAATTTGGGCAAGAATCACAATGATCGCCAATTGGCGCATATAGGTAGACTTCCCGCTCATATTTGGCCCCGTAATCAGCTGAATATCCCGTTCTTCATCCATAAAGATGCTATTAGGAATGTAGGACTGGGCTCCCATCACTTTCTCAACAACCGGATGACGACCTTTGTCGATCGTGATTCGTCGTTCTTCATGAAAGAGGGGACGATTCAACTGTTGTGACTCAGCGACGCTGGCTAAACTTTGTAAAACATCAACCGTCGCAATCGCCTGAGCTAACTGTTGCAGACGTTGGATATACTTGCCAACTTCTTCCCGAATCCGCATAAAAATCGTATATTCCAAATTAGCAGACTTGTCACGCGCCTCAAGCATATCTCCTTCGATGCGTGCCAATTCCTCCGTACCAAAGCGTTCTGAATTTTTCAAGGTCGCCTTGCGGAAAAAGTGAGCAGGCACGTGACTCAATTGAGAATTGGTGACATGGAAATAATAGCCGTCCTTCTTGTTGTAATCGATTTTTAGACCTGTAATGCCGCTGGCTTCGCGCTCCTTGGCTTCAATCTCAGCAATCCAACCAGTACCATCCCGAAGAACGACACGGTATTGATCCAATTGCTCGTCAAAACCGGTACGGATGATATTTCCCTCTGTAATAACAGCAGACGCTTCCGGAGCAATAGCTGAGGTAATCAAGCGGTGCAACTCAGGAAGTTCATCCAAGCGTGCAATCAAGACATCTAAGACTGGATCACCAATCCCCAGTAGAATCGACTTGATCGTCGGCACATGCCCCAGAGTATCTCCTAGCTGCAAGAGATCCTTAGGATTGATCTTGCCAAAGGAAACCCGACTCGCTAAGCGTTCAATGTCATAGACCCCTTTGAGGCTGTCGGTCAAATCGCTCCGTTCAAAGAAATGATCCATAAAGACCTGAATGATGTCCTGGCGCTCTCGAATCCGTTTCAAATCGACTAAGGGTTTCTGAATCCAGGACCGCAACAAACGACCGCCCATGGCCGTCTTGGTTTCATCCAAATACCAATACAAGCTACCATGTTTCTTCCCCGTTCGCGCATTCTCTGTCAAATCAAGACTAGCCTTGGTCGCAAAGTCCATCTGCAAGAAATCGCAAATCTCATAATGATGGGCTTTTTTTAGGTGGCTCAATTCCCGCATTTGTGTCTGGTGAACATACTGGAGAAGTTTCCCAGCTGTTTTCTTTTCTAGCTCACTCAACTGATCCCCTAAGAGTTGAACATCATCAAGCGCCGTCTCTACATGTGACAGCAAAAGATTCATCTGGCTAATAAACACACGCTCTTCCTGTTCTGGCAAGGCATAACCCAGGACCACCTCACGCGCACGTAAATTGCGGATTTCTCCACAAACCATGCTAAAGTCATTGAGGGTCGTCACCTGAAACTCCCCTGTCACCAGATCCATATAGGCTAGCCCATAATCATTTCCTGAACGATCCAAAGCAACCAGGAAGTTATTCTCACTATCTGGCTTGGTCGAATCCACCACTGTACCCGGTGTAATCACCTGTACGACTTCACGCTTAACGACCCCCTTGGCTTCTTTGGGGTCTTCCATTTGTTCTGCAATCGCGACCTTATAGCCCTGTTCGATGAGAACATCGATGTACTGCTGGGCCGAGTGGTAGGGAACACCCGCCATGGGGATCGGATTCTCTGCATTTTTATTCCGTGAGGTTAAGGAAATCTCTAAAATTTGAGCTGCATTCACTGCATCTTCATAAAATAATTCGTAAAAATCTCCCATTCGAAACAGCAAAAAGGCATCCGGATAGTCTTTTTTGATATCTAGATACTGCTGCATTCCAGGGGATATTTTCTCTACTGTCATACTTCTTTATTCCTTACTGTTGCATCATTTGCTGACGCAAGCTCCTTAGATGAAAACAGGAGTAGATAGCTCACTATCTTCCTCCTTTTGACATCTCTCTTTCTCTCCAACAGGGCTTGACTACTGCATCATCCCTAAAATTTCATTTTGAATTTCAATGGCTGCCTCTTGGTCACGGCAGACAATCAAGAGGGTATTGGCCCCTGCTACTGTTCCCAAAATACGCTCATCTGACATTTCATCTACACCATTGGCCAAGAGAGCTGCTTCTCCTAGCTCTGTCCGCAAGACCAAGGTGAATTCTGCTCGTGAGACAGACTTGGCATGGCTAGACAACATAATATAAATCTCTGCCACCTCAGGCTCATTTGGCAAAATATAATACAACTGGTCTTTTCGTTTCACCTTGACTAGACCCAGATCGCGCAAATCTCGTGACAGAGTAGTTTGCGTTACAGCAATTCCTTTTGCTTCTAATCGATCCTGAATCTCTTTTTGAGTCGACAATTTTTCATTTCGAATCATTTGTTGAATCAAAAGGTGACGTTCTGTCTTTTTCATTGGACCTCCACTTTTGAATAAATATACTTTAAATTATACCAAAAAAATTGAAAATTCGCTCAGAATTGTGTTAAAATAATAGTTAAAAGGACTAAGGAGCTAATATGAACAATAAAGAACTCATTGCTAGTGAATTGGCCAAAGTGATTGACTCTCTTGACCAAGATGCTATTTTAAATTTGCTTGAACAACCAAAATCATCTGATCTTGGTGACATTGCTTTTCCAGCCTTCTCACTTGCAAAAGTGGAACGCAAGGCTCCTCAAGCAATTGCTGCAGATATTGCTGAAAAGATCGACCAAAGCGCCTTCGAAAAAGTCGTTGCAACTGGACCTTACGTGAACTTCTTCTTAGACAAATCTAAGATCTCTGATCAGGTAATCAAATCCGTCATCGAAGCAGGTGCAGACTACGGTCAACAAGACGAAGGTCATGGACAAAACATTACCATCGACCTTTCAAGTCCAAATATCGCAAAACCATTCTCAGTTGGTCACTTGCGCTCAACCGTTATTGGGGATGCTCTTTCAAACATCTTCCGCAAAATGGGCTACAACACGATTAAAATCAACCACTTAGGGGACTGGGGTAAACAGTTCGGTCTCTTGATGGTGGCCTACAAAAAATGGGGTAGCAAGGAAGCTGTCGAAGCCAACCCAATCGATGAATTGCTAAAACTTTACGTTCGAATCAACGCTGAAATCGAAAACGATCCTGAGCTTGATGATGAAGGACGTAAATGGTTCAAAAAATTGGAAGATGGGGATCCAGAAGCCACTGAATTGTGGCAATGGTTCCGTGACGAAAGCTTGGTGGAATTCAACCGTATCTACAAACTCCTCGGTGTTGAGTTTGATAGCTTAAACGGAGAAGCTTTCTACAACGACAAGATGGATGAAGGGGTTCAAATCCTTGAAGACAAAGGCTTGTTGAAAGAATCTAAGGGAGCTAGCATCGTTGAGCTTGATGATGTCAACCTTCCACCAGCTATGATTAAGAAATCAGACGGTGCTACTCTTTATATCACTCGCGATATCGCAACTGCTATGTATCGTGCGCGGACTTACAACTTTGTGAAAAACATCTATGCTGTAGGTCAAGAACAATCCAACCACTTCCGTCAGTTGAAAGCTGTTCTGAAGAAAATGGGATTTGACTGGAGCGACGATATGGTCCACGTTGACTTTGGTTTGGTGACAAAAAACCGCCAAAAATTGTCAACTCGTAAAGGAAATATCATCCTTCTCGAACCAACTCTTCAAGAAGCGATCTCTCGTGCCAAAGCTCAGATCGAAGAAAAGAATCCTGAACTTGAAAACAAGGAAGAAGTGGCACATGCAGTCGGTGTTGGTGCGGTTAAATTCTACGACTTGAAGACAGACCGTCGCAACGGGTATGACTTCGACCTCGAAGCCATGGTATCCTTCGAAGGAGAAACTGGACCTTACGTTCAATACGCTTACGCTCGTATCCAATCGATCCTTCGCAAAGCCAACTTTACACCATCAACAGATGCGACTTACAGCTTGAGCGACCCAGAAAGCTGGGAAATCATCAAGCTTCTCCAAGACTTCTCTCGTGTTGTCAAACGTGCCGCTGAAAACTATGATCCATCCTTGATCGCAAAATATGCTATCAACTTGGCTCAAGCCTTCAACAAATACTATGCACACACTCGTATCTTGGATGAAAGCCCAGAACGCGAAAGCCGTCTTGCTCTTAGCTACTCAACTGCAGTAGTCTTAAAAGAAGCCCTTCGCTTACTTGGTGTCGATGCCCCTGAGAAAATGTAATTTCTTATCTAATGATTGATAAGTAGAACATCTCATATGGGAGTGAGAGGAGAAACTAAATGCGATTCAATTTAGTTCTTTCTCACTCCTTTTCTCATGCCTAATACCCTTCATTCTCTACATTTTCAAATCCTTTATATACAGGAGAAATCTATGAATCAAACCGTTTACATCTTAATCCTCATCAGTTTAGTGGTCCTCTTTTTATTCAACAAGTACGAAAGAGAAAAACTACAACGGCTCTTACAAGAGCAACTCTTGAAAGATCAAGCTTTCAAAGATAGCATCAAGGAAAAAATCCAAGAGACCGACAATATCAACGATGTCATCCATGCCATCAACAAAGACTATCGATTGGGACTCCTACTTGCTAAAGAAATCACAGAAAAATTAAAATAAGCCATAGAAGAGGAGTCATATAAAATGTGACTCCTCTTCTATTCAGTCGCAACAAATAAGAGGCTGGGACAAAAGTCCTAGCCTCTCAATTATTTTTGGATTGTCGAGCAAGACGCAGTGGTTGAGTGGGCTCTACTACGCTGCTTTCATCAGCTTTTACAGTCCTACTCAACTGTGCGGAGGTGGGACGACGAAATCGAATTCTAACGAATTACCGATTTCTGTCCCAGCCTCTCTTTATTTTACAGATGATACAAATCTTCTACAATGGCAGCTACTTTTTTAATATCTCCCAACATCCCCCGCATTTCAAAATCGGCTAACATGGGGAAACCAAAGCGTTGGCTGTATTGCTTAGCGGTTAAACAATATTGATTGTTAAAATTCCGATTGCCTGATCCAACCACTCCTAAGCACTTGCTGGCATTGTCTCCAAAAGCAATAAAATCCGCAACATCTGTCGTCAAAATTTCCACATCGCCATTGTCGACACCATTTCCACCCTCCAAATAGGTAGGCAAAAAAGTGATAAAAGGATTGGTCATTTCAAAGAAGGGCTGGCCCTCTTTGACTAGGTCTTTCACATGAACTTTCTCGATTTCAAGTCCGGGATGGGCCTCCAGCAAATAGTCACTTAAACGGCGGACAAAACTCTCTGTATTCCCACTCAGACTAATATAAACAAAGGATACTTTCATCTTTTTTCTCCAATCAATAAGCTCTCTTATCCTCTAAGAGAGCTCCATTCAAACTTATCTATTATGCCGTAGCTTGAGCTTTTCTCAAACGCAAGGTTTTATACAAAACAATTCCAAGGAAGAGAAGAGATAAAGCAGTCAAGAGCAACAAAGCAATGGACGAAGATGCTAGATATCGTTGACGAAGGGACGGGTTTGAAAAACTAGCCAATAGCGGACGCCCTGCAAAATAATTATAGCAAGAGAAGGCTTGACTTAATAAAATCTGCCCCATGTAAGTATAATGGGCTGTTAACAGATCCTGCTTCATAAAGAGGAAATAGAAAGTTGCCAGTAAGGCAATCAGAATCAAGGAAACAAATAAAAAGGTTAGTGGAGACTGATTGAGTTGGGCTGATTTCTCATAATATGTCACATAGTCAGCCTTGTCTTGAGCCGTTGTTAAACCAAGTTGTTTCGCAAAATCATCTGTCAGCTCAAAACTCTTTGAAGCTCCAAAGGTTGAGACAGCTGATGTTAGGGTTCCAACCGTAGAGAAAAATAACAGGATGTAAAGATAGATAGGTTTCTTTTTCATACAAACTCCTTTTCATTTCTTACACCCTATTATATCGCGATACAGATAGAAAGGCAAGCGCCTCAAAATCGTGGAAGCACTTGCCTGATCACTGATACGTTCAAATGAAATTCATTTGGAAAAGTAATGTGTGCAAAAGATGAAAAGCCATCGCAACTGTATCATTGGAATGATTAGAGATATAACGGAGTCCTATAAACTTTCATTCGAACACCACCAGTATACCTCATTCTCTTCTTCTTGTGTCATCCATTTCTATTCTGCTTCATTTCGACACGATTTGGTCTATAAAAGCCATTTCCTCTCCTTATCCAAAAACTATTCTGTTCTATTTCTCAACTATTTGGTCATCACTCCATCAAAAAAGCCAGAAGGACTTGCCTTCTGACTTTCTTTATTTAGATGAATGAACGAAAGAAACAAGAATTAATCTTCTTTTTTCTTGCGTGCAAGACCCAATCCAAGCAATCCAGCCATCGCACCTGCAAGAACAGCTGCAGTTGAGCTTTCTGTACCTGTATTTGGAAGCGCAGGTGTTTGTGGTTGCGCAGGTTGTACAGGCTGTTCCGGAACTTCAGGAGTTGGTTCGGTTGGAACCTCTGGAGTTGGTGGAACGATTGGTGTAGGTGGAACAATTGGTGTTGGTGGGTTGTATGGAGTTGGTGGAGTTGGAGGAACTGGTGTTGGTGGGGTTGGAATATCTGTTTCCGTTACCACTTTATTCTTATGCCATTTCACTTCAGCTTCCGGTTTCACCGGATTCGTATTTGGAACGACTCCAGGAGTCGGTGGGGTTGGAGCTTTTGGTGGAGTTGGAGCTTTTGGTTCCTCCACATCGACCGTAATCACAGTGTAGTTAGGTGCTGTTGGCGGAGTTGGTGATTTAGGTTCTTCTGGTTTCGTTGGCTCTGCAGGTAGATTTTCCACTGTAATCGTTGGTGGAGTTGGAGCCTTTGGTTCTGTTGGTTTTGTTGGCTCTTTTGGCGCTTCACCTGGATTTTTTGGAATACCAACATTTGAGTTAATCGCAAACCAGTAAACCGTTGGCTGACCAGCAGCATTAGCTCCATTGGCCGTAAATACCAAGTGACCATCAGACATCTTCAACCCTGCTCCACCATAATAGAGGTATGGAGAAGATGGATTGTCCCAACCTTCAAGAGTCGTTGAAGATTCACCATTAAAGATAGATCCATGTTCAATGTATTGGTTATCTTTAAATGATGTCACCTCTTTTGTAGCAGAGTCATAAGAAACACTTGAGTTTGGAATTGGAATGTATTTATTATTTCCAACATTTACAGACTCTTGGTGCTCTACATTTTCAAATTTCTTCTTAGGCGTGAAGATGATCCGTCCTGAAGTTGGATCAATCGTATAAGAACCGATCACATCATCTTTACCGTCTAATGTGAACTCATCTGTTCCGATAGAGTGACCATTCCCAGCACCTGAAGCATTGACTGAAGTTGCGTCAATAACAGTTTCTTCACTAACTGTAAATTCACTACCATTCCACGTTGCTTTTTGTGCCACGATCTTGATTGGGTTTTCAGCAGAGATAGTGACATCAGCCGTACCAAAGTCTGCTTTTCCATTTTTAACAACAACCGCATTGTTCTCAATGCTCATGGAAGAACCATCTGCATATGGGTTCCAAGTTCCACGAACGGTGTTGCCATTTTTATCTTTAGCTTCTACTGTAAGGGCACGAGGTTTATCCCCACTATCTACATATGAAGCACCTGTCCAGTGGTTAAGGGAGTTCAAAGCGACAATCGCATTGTGCTGTGTCAAATCAAACTTATTGCCATTACCATCATAGAATTCAACATCTACAGCAACTTTAACGGGTTTGTTTTGGTCTGTTGAAGCACCGACTGTTAGTGTTACAGTTGGATCTGAGCTAACAGCTGCAATTCCTTTACCGTCATTTGATGGGAGGCTCAAAATTTCATAGCGATAAATCACGCGCTTGATCGGATGCATATCCGTATTTTCACGCATGCTGGACTGATTCAAGTTATCATAAGTAACAACAAATTTATCGCCTTCCTTAACTTGAATAAACTCAGTTTCATTATTGGCCCAAGGACTAGTTGCTACAATCTCTGAAGCTTCCAATTTATTGGAATCATACTGATGGACATTGCTTGTATTTAAACGCGCTTGAGCATCACGAGTGAGATAAGCGCTGATGCCATTGATAGTATGAATGGCTCCACCTTCACGTTGGAAGGTCAAATCTTGAACAGTTTCTACATCTTTTAGATCTTGGAAACCATTATCATTCATGTACTTATCATAGGCTGCTTTAGCATCTTTGTACTGTGCCAAAGCTGTTTGATATTCAGCAAGTTTTGTTTGGTAGGTAGCAAAATCTTTACCATATTGCTCTAGGTCTACATTATATTTTGCAAGCTCAACTTCATACTTAGCTTTTGCAGCATCTTCTTCTGCCTTCTTCGCTACCAATTGATCATAAGCTGCTTTATCTTTATCGTATTGTGCTTTCTTAGTTTGGTATTCTTGTAAATCTTTATCGTATTGCGCTTTAGCTGTATTGTAAACAGCCATTTCTGCATCATACTTAGCTTTAGCTTCTGCATTGGCCTTATCTGCTGCTGCTTTTTCTGCTACTTTAGCATCGTAGGCTGCCTTTTTAGCATTGTACTCTTCTAAAGCTTTATCATAAGCTGCCTTTTGCTGATTGTACTCTGCTACTTTCTTTTGATAATCTGCTTCTGCTTCCGCATTTCTCTTTTCAATCAATGTGATTTCTTGAGATTTTGCTTCATACTCAGCTTTGGCCTTTTTGTAGTTTTCAACGACTGTGTTGATTTCAGCTGTTTGGGCTTTGTTATCTGCTTCTGCTGCTGCGATAGATGGTTGGACTTTTTCAGCTTCTTCTGTAACTGTCACACCTTCTGTAGCTGCATCAGCTTTTGCTTTTTCAAGTTCTGGTGATTCTACATAAGTAGTCGTAACTGTTTTATTTCCTTCTGTAACAGTTGTAGATGTCAACTTAGAACTTGTTGCAACAGCTGCATCACTTGTTGTTGTCTCTGTAGTGGTTGCTTCAGTTGCAGGTGCTGTTGCCTCATCCGCTTTCACTTCTGCTCCGTAGGTATTAACAGTAGCCAATCCAGCGATGGCCAATGATACAACACCGACTGACAACTTACGAATTGAAAATTTTTCCTGCTTCGAAACATGTTCACGATAGCTTTTCATTTTCAAAACTCTCCTTTTTATTTATGTTTAAAAAAATCTCACTGTAGAGGCAAAAATATGCTACTGCCAGTTAACTCTATTGTAGCACAATCAACCATTTTTAAATATTTGTTGATTTAATTTTTTATTTTACTTTAAAGATATAACAACTTGAAATACCAAAGCTTCCGGACCTTCCTCATCTTTTAGTTGAAAATATATGTAAGCACCTGTGAAAAAACCTTTATTTTCAAAGGTTTTCAAGCCACTTTCTCTTTTTATAAATTTCACCGAAAGGCTTTTTAAGGGGAAGTATCTTTTTATACCAATAGATTAGATTTGACGGCTGAAACAAAAATTATGTAATAATTTCCCTGCTAGGGCGGAAAAATTCAAAAAAACAACACTGTTTACAGAAGTGTCCATTCTTTAAATTCCTTCCTTTTTCTTCCCAAATAAAAAGAAATGAAAAAGACCAGGGTCCTAAGAACCTTGGTCTAATAACTAGTAATTAGTTTAAGTGCCAGATATCTTCGTTGTACTGAGCGATCGTACGGTCAGATGAGAAGAATCCTGCTTTCGCAATGTTAACGATGACTTGATCCAACCATGCATCACGGTCTTCGTAGTCAGCCAACATGCGTTCTTTGGTTACAATGTAGTCTTCCAAGTCAAGAAGAGTCATGAACCAGTCTTTGTTGATCAATTCATTGTGAAGACGAGTCAAGCGTTCTTTGTTCCCAACTGCAAGAACGGCATCGCTGACGATGAAGTCTACCAATGGTTTGATGGCTTCACGTTCATAGAAGTCTGCTGATTTGTATGCTGATTTGGCATAAAGATCGATAACCGTTTCTGAATCTTCACCGAAGATGTAGATGTTGTCACGTCCAACCAATTCAGCGATTTCCACGTTGGCTCCATCCATCGTACCAAGTGTCAATGCACCATTCAACATGAATTTCATGTTACCAGTACCTGAAGCTTCTTTCGAAGCAAGAGAGATTTGCTCAGAAATATCGCTAGCTGGGATCAAGTAGCTTGCAGCAGTTACGTTGTAGTTTTCTACCATAACAACTTGCAAGTGTGGAGCTACCGCTGGATCGTTTGCAATCACTTCTGACAAGCAAAGGATCAAGTGAATGATGTCTTGTGCAATGGTGTAGGCAGGAGCTGCTTTACCACCAAAGAGAACAGTGATTGGACGAGCAGGGATATTTCCAGCTTTGATGTCCAAGTATTTGTGGATTACATACAAAGCGTTCATTTGTTGACGTTTGTATTCGTGAAGACGTTTGATTTGGGTATCAAAGATAGAATTTGGATTGATTTCCACACCTTGATGGTCTTTCAAGAAACGAGCCAATTTGCGTTTGTTGTGTGACTTGATGTTTTCCAATTTTGCTTTGACTGCATCTTTATCTTCATATGAAAGAAGGTCTTCCAATTTAGATGCGTCATGGTGCCAGTCACGTCCGAGGATATCATCCAAGTAGTGTGACAAGGTTGGGTTAGCATGCATGAGCCAACGACGGAAAGTGATCCCGTTCGTTTTGTTGTTGAATTTTTCAGGGTAAATGTCGTAGAAGGCTTTCAACTCAGAATTCTTCAAGATTTCTGTGTGAAGTGCTGCCACCCCGTTTACACTGTATCCATAGTGGATATCCATGTGTGCCATGTGTACGCGATCATTCTCATCGATGATTTGAACAGCTGGATCTTTGTATTCAGTGCGAACACGGCGGTCCAATTCTTCAATGATTGGAACTAAGTGAGGAACCACTTCTTGCAAGAATTCAAGTGGCCATTTTTCAAGGGCTTCTGCAAGGATTGTGTGGTTAGTGTAAGCCGTCATGCTACGAACGATAGAGATGGCTTCATCCATTCCAATACCACGTTCTGTCAAAAGACGGATCAATTCAGGGATGACCATTGATGGGTGAGTATCGTTGATTTGGACAACAGCATAGTCAGCAAGGTCATGCAAGTTGCTTCCTTTTTCGATGGCTTCGTCGATGATCAATTGTGCACCATTTGATACCATGAAGTATTGTTGGAAGATACGGAGCAATTCCCCTTGACGGTTACTATCATCTGGGTACAAGAAGAGGGTCAAGTTGCGAGCGATATCTGTCTTGTCAAAGTTAATACCATCTTCAATAATAGATGAATCAACTGAATCCAAGTCGAACAAACGCAAACGGTTCTTGGTATCGATCTTGTAACCAGGTACGTCGATATCATAAAGGGTAGAAGTCAATGTGAAGTGTGCAAATGGCACTTTGTAGCTACGACTTGAACGAACGAGCCAGCTTTGATCAGTCAACCATGCGTTTGGAATCGTTTCTTGTTGGTTGTTTTTAAATACTTGTTGGAACAAACCAAAGTGGTAGTTCAAACCAACCCCATCCCCTGTCAAACCAAGGCTTGAAATAGAGTCGATAAAGCAGGCTGCCAAACGTCCCAAACCACCGTTACCAAGTGATGGTTCCAATTCCACTTCTTCGACTTCGATCAAGTCTTTACCAGCATCTGACAATTCTTTTTTAACATCGTCGTAAAGACCCAAGTTGATCAAGTTGTTAGACAAGAGTTTACCGATCAAGAACTCAGCTGAGATGTAGTAAACTTTTTTCTTACCAGTATTTAATTTCTTTTGAGCGCTTGCTTGCTTCGTGTAATTTAGCAAGGCAATGTACAATTCTTCATTTGAACATTCAGCAATTGTTTTTTGATGATGATCAATCACATATTTTTGTAATGATTCCATGTTGGGAGTCTCCTTTGTTTCAACAATTTTAATAGGGGGGAAAGATTATTTTTTTGCTTTCTTAACTTCTTTTTTCAAGTCTTTGTTTTCACGACGATAGATCGTAGTGAAATCAAGCAATTCTTGCTCGACAGCTGGAGTCAATTGATCCGCTGTCATTCGCCATGACCAGTTACCACCGAGAGTAGATGGGAAGTTCATCCGAGCTGAACCATCCAACTCGAGCAAGTCCTGCATAGTAGCAATCGCCATGAAGCTGACGGAAGCAAAGACTGTACGAAGCATCGCATGCGGTACAGATTCGTACTCTTTCCGGTTAGTATAACGAGCAAGGTACTCACGAGTTGGATCGTCGATTTCATTGCGGTACCATCCAAGAACTGTGTTGTTATCATGTGTTCCAGTGTACATCACAGAGTTGTTTGGTGCCAAGTGAGGGCTATCGATACTTTCATCGTCAGGATTGAAGGCGAATTGAAGAATCTTCATTCCTGGGAAGCCAGTGCGTTCACGAAGTTCGATGACTCCGTCTGTCATGAAGCCAAGGTCCTCAGCGATGATGTTCAAATCACCGAGCTCTTCCTTCACGGCTGCAAAGAGTTTGTAGCCAGGACCTTTGACCCATTTACCTGGTGCTGCAGTTTCAGAACCAGCAGGGATTTCCCAGTATGATTCGAAACCACGGAAGTGGTCGATCCGAACGATGTCATAGATCTTGAAGCTTTCACGCAAGCGTTCAATCCACCATTGGTAGCCATCTTTGTCCATTGCTTCCCAGTCATAGATTGGGTTCCCCCAAAGTTGACCAGTTGCTGAGAACTCATCTGGCGGGCATCCTGCGATGCAAGTCGCTTTCCCGTTTTCATCTGTTTTGAAGAGATGAGGATTAGCCCACATGTCGCTTGAATCTTCCGCTACATAGATTGGCATATCTCCCACAATTTCAATGTGGTGGTCGTTGGCATAAGCTTTCAAGGCCAACCATTGTTGGAAGAAGAAGAATTGAGTTACACGATGGTAAGTCAATTTATCAGCCAATTCTTCACGGTATTTAGCCAAAGCTTTTGGCTCACGCGCACGAATAGCTGCATCTGGCCACTCTGTCCAAGCTTTCAAATCAAAGTATTCTTTAATAGCCATGTATTCTGCGAAGAGCTCCAACCAAGAAGCATTGGCTTCACAAAATTCTTGGAATTCTTTTTGATCACCTGATTTTAAGAAATTGGCAACTGCTTTTTCAAGCAAGGGACGACGTTGTTCGAAAACCTTTGCATAATCCACTTGAGTAGGATTTTGACCAAAGTCCACTCCTTTAAGGTCTGCTTCTGTCAACAAACCTTGCTCGATCAAAAGATCGAAATCAATAAAATGAGTGTTCCCAGCAAAAGCTGAGAAAGATTGGTATGGAGAATCTCCATAACTAGTTGTACCAAGCGGCAAGATTTGCCAGTAACGTTGCTTGGTCCGAACGAGGAAATCAACAAAATCATATGCTGATTGACCGAATGATCCGATCCCGTATTGTCCAGGAAGGGAAGAAATGTGCATCAAAACACCACTTTGACGTTTTTTCATGGGTTACCACCTTTTTTTATTTCTTTGAAGCCTGCGATTCGGTGCACGGTATGGGTATCGTTGCAGAGTCGTATCCAGCTCTCAAGCGGCTCTACTCTTTGTTAAAAATCGAACAGGCGCAACTCAGTTTACGCAATTTTTGCGAAAACGTTTGCGTACCATGTTATTATAAACTTTTTCCCTATTTTCTGCAAGGGATTTCTTAAAAACTTTTTTAACTTTTTTCAGAATGTCCTCACCCCCTTAGTGTATTCTTTCCTTTGGCTAATGTCAACAAATTTGATGCATTTTATAGAAGAAAGTTCGGAATTAAAATATTTTTAAAAAAATTGTTTAAAACTACTTGCAAACGTTTTCGCCTTGTGATATACTTAAGACGTTTTAGGAAAACGTTTGTCTAAAACGGTTTCTAATTATTATCTTTTTTTATTCTTTAGGAGGAATAAATCATGAAACGTACAATTTTACGTAGTGCTGCTGTACTTGGTACAGTTGGTTTTGCCGGCTTCTTACTTGCTGCTTGTAGCAATAACTCATCAGGTTCTTCTGAGGCAAGTAAAGAAATCAACGTCTATGTAGACAAAGGCTACAAATCTTATGTTGAAGAAGCTGCAAAAGCTTTTGAAAAAGAAAATGGCGTAAAAATTAACATCAAGACTGGTGATGCTCTTGGTGGATTGGATAACCTTTCTCTTGATAACCAATCTAAAAAAGCTCCAGACGTTATGATGGCACCATACGACCGTGTAGGTGGTCTTGGTAGCGATGGTCAATTGGCTGAAGTGACATTAAACAAAGATAGCCATACAGATAAAACAACTGAAGCTCTTGTAACAAACGGTGGTAAAGTTTACGGTGCACCTGCTGTCATCGAAACATTGGTTCTCTACTATAACAAAGATCTTGTAAGCGAAGCTCCAAAAACATTTGGTGATCTTGAAAATCTTGCAAAAGATAGCAAGTACGACTTCGCTAGCGAACCTGGTAAAACAACTGCCTTCTTAGCTGACTGGACAAACTTCTACTACACTTACGGTTTACTTTCAGGTAACGGCGGTTATGTGTTTGGTAAAGACGGTACAGATCCTAAAGATATTGGATTGAACAACCAAGGTTCTATCGATGGTATCGAATATGCAAAAACTTGGTATGCTAAATGGCCAAAAGGTTTGCAAGATACAAAAGCTGCTGCTAACTTCATCCAAACACAATTCCAAAAAGGTAAAACAGCTGCTATCATCGATGGTCCTTGGAAAGCTGCTTCATTGAAAGAAGCTAAAGTAAACTACGGTGTCGCAACGATTCCAACTCTTCCAAACGGAAAACAATACTCTGCCTTTGGTGGTGGTAAAGCTTGGGTTATCCCTGCAGGTGCGAAAAACCTTGATGGCGCTCAAAAATTCATTGACTTCTTGACAAGTACTGACCAACAAAAAGCTTTGTTTGACAAGACCAATGAAGTTCCTGCCAACACAGAAGCTCGTAAATATGCGGTTAGCAAAAACGATGAATTGACAACTGCCGTTGTTGATCAATTCAAGAATGCTCAACCAATGCCAAATATCTCAGAAATGAGTGCTGTTTGGGATCCAGCTGCTACTATGCTTTTCGATGCTGTAAGTGGTAAAAAATCTGCAAAAGCATCTGCTGACGATGCAGTGAAATTGATTAAAGAAACCATCGAACAAAAATTCGGTAGCAAATAAGACAGTTTTTAGGTGTGAGTAAGAGGTTGGAGACAAAGTCCCAACCTCTTATGTTCAATTTTCAAGCACAACTTACTGTCTGACTTGTCTTCTTGCTCTCTAGCAAGGACATTATAAGGAGATTTGAATGACTACAGAACAAAACCCTAAAAAGGCTATGTGGCTCTCTTTGATCCCGGGTCTTGGGCAAATTTATAACAAACAAAAAACCAAAGGCTATATTTTTCTTGCCGTAACCATTCTCTTTCTCGCCTATTTCCTAGGAATTGGAGCTGGAGAATTAGCGAAATTGGTTACACTTGGAACCGTCCGTGGACAAGATAATTCTCTCTTTATCTTGATTCGTGGCGCCTTCCACTTGATCATCACTGTTGTTTACTTCCTATTTTATGCCTTAAATATTAAGGATGCTGGAACAGTTGCTAAACGCATCAACAACGGGATTGCCGTTCCCAAAAACCTTGAAAGAAATGGTTCAAGCCATCTATGAAAATGGCTTCCCATATTTATTGATTATTCCTTCATACATTGCTATGACATTTGCGATTATCTTCCCAGTTTTAGTAACTTTGATGATCGCCTTTACCAACTACGACTTCAAACATACCGCTCCAACAACCTTGCTTGATTGGATCGGGTTCCAAAACTTCACTAATATGTGGACCTTGAGTACCTTCCGCTCAGCCTTTACATCGGTTCTTGGCTGGACCTTGATTTGGGCCCTCGCAGCTTCTACTCTTCAAATCGTACTCGGTATCTTGACCGCTATTGTTGCAAACCAACCATTCGTAAAAGGAAAACGAATCTTTGGGGTTATCTTCTTGCTTCCTTGGGCTGTTCCAGCCTTCATCACTATCCTAACTTTCTCAAATATGTTTAACGATAGTGTCGGTGCTATCAATGCACAAGTTATCCCATTGTTTGCGAAGATCTTCCCATTCTTAGATGGCGTTTTGATTCCTTGGAAAACAGATCCTACCTGGACAAAAATTGCTTTGATTATGATGCAAGGTTGGCTCGGCTTCCCTTACATCTACGTCTTGACTTTAGGGATTCTTCAATCGATTCCAAACGATCTTTACGAAGCTGCTTATATTGATGGTGCCAACGGTTGGCAAAAATTCCGCAGCATCACTTTCCCAATGATTATGGCTGTTGCAGCTCCAACTTTGATCAGTCAATATACCTTCAACTTTAATAACTTCTCCATCATTTACTTGTTTAACGATGGGGGACCTGGTTCTGTCGGAGGAAACGCCGGATCTACAGATATCTTGATCTCATGGATCTACAAGTTGACAACCAATTCTTCTCCTCAATATTCAATGGCTGCAGCGGTAACCTTGATTATCTCTGTGATTGTGATCTCAATCTCTATGGTTGCCTTCAAGAAACTACATGCATTTGATATGGAGGATGTATAAAATGAAAAATTCAGTTCAATTTAAACGCCGCCTCAATCATTTCTTGACTTACCTGTACATGGTGGTTCTTTCAATCGTTATCATTTATCCATTGTTGATTACGGTTCTATCAGCCTTCAAATCAGGGAATGTCAGTGCCTTTACACTTGATTTTAGTGGCAATCTTAGTTTTGATAACTTCTCAAAACTTTTCTCTGAAACCCATTATGGCACTTGGTATATGAACACCTTGGTTATCGCCATTATCACCATGATTGTACAAACAAGTATCGTTACCTTCGCAGGTTACGCATACAGCCGTTACAATTTCTTGGCGCGTAAACAAAGTTTGGTCTTCTTCTTGATTATTCAAATGGTCCCAACCATGGCAGCCCTCACAGCCTTCTTCGTTATGGCTTTGATGCTGAATGCCTTGAACCAACCTTGGTTCTTGATCTTCCTTTATGTTGGTGGTGGTATTCCAATGAATGCCTGGTTGATGAAGGGATACTTTGATACTGTTCCAATTTCCCTCGATGAATCTGCGAAATTGGATGGAGCTGGACACTTCCGTCGCTTCTGGCAAATCGTCCTTCCTCTTGTTCGTCCAATGATTGCCGTTCAAGCACTTTGGGCTTTCATGGGGCCTTTCGGAGACTATATCTTGTCTAAATTCTTGCTTCGTGACGAAGTGAACTATACGGTAGCCGTTGGTCTTCAAACCTTTATCAGTGACCAAAAAAATCAAAAAATCGCCTTCTTTGCAGCCGGTGCTATTTTGATCGCGGTTCCAATCTGTATCTTATTCTTCTTCCTACAAAAGAACTTTGTTTCAGGCTTGACAGCTGGTGGAGATAAAGGATAAAATAGAATCTTATTTCAAGCACATTTTATTTTTAAGTTGAGGGTAGTATGGTGGATGCTTTACTACCCTTCGTTAAGAATAAAATCAATGCAAAGAGATTTCTCTTTGCATTTCTGATACTCTTATATTTAGAAAGGTCATCTTATGCCCTATCCTTTTAATTATTTCGCAAGTATCTTCAATTTCCGCTCTTCTTTTGCAAACCGCAAAAAACTGAGCTGGTTCCAAATGATTTTTACTTCTTTCTTTCTAATCTCTATCACACTATTACCTGTGGCTCTGCAAAATGCTCAACTCAAAACCTATCCTTTGACAACCTTTGTCAGCGATGTGTTTGATCCTTTATCAACAGACGTTATGAAAGATATCCAAGAACACGTCGTGATCAAAGACCAAGAGCTCACCTATACAGGGACTAACCCTGTACACAAGACTTCAAAAGGACAGGTTATCTTAGGCCAAGAGGCAAAGGCTAGTGAAGGCAAGGAGTTAACACTCCATTTTGATCGCAAACAATTGATTATCTCAAAAGAGAATAAAGAACTCGCTACAGTCTCATACCAGGCTATTAATCAAGAGAGCCTTCGGGATAAAAAAAGCTTCACTCAAGCTATCTCTAGCGATTGGTTTCGCGACAATCGACTCCCTGTCAGTCTCTTTCTCGTGATTTTCTCTGGCTTCTTATCGACAGTCAATTATTTGATTCTCATCGTAGGGGCATCTTTCTTCCTCTACTTGACACGAAAATCTCGACTCTTTTCACTACAAACTTTCAAGGAATGTTTCAATTGTATTCTGAATTGCTTGGGACTCCCTATTTTACTGAGTGTCTTCATCAGTTTACTATTCCATCAAGTATTTACTACGACGATCATGATCCAAAATGTCTTATTTGTACTCTATCTTGCTATGGTATTTTATAAGACCCACTTCCGTGATCCAGACTATCACCGCTAGGAGGTTTTCTCATGCGTGTTACCATCAAAGATGTGGCGAAACTCGCTGGCGTCGCGCCTTCAACTGTCACGCGCGTCATCCAAAACAAATCCACGATTAGTGATGAAACAAAAAAACGTGTCCGTGAGGCCATGGTCGAATTGGACTACCATCCCAATCTTAATGCTCGCAGCCTTGTCAGCCAATCTAGTCAAGTCATTGCTTTGGTCCTACCAATCGACAGTGACGTCTTCTACCAGAATCCTTTCTTCCCAACTGTTTTAAGAGGGATTACCCAGATCGCGTCAGACAATGATTATGCCATCCAAATCTGTACGGGGCAAAATGAAGAACGGCGGCTCGACAACCTCAAACAACTCATCTACGGAAATCGTGTAGATGGTTTGATTTTCCTTTATTCCAACCCGAATGATCCCCTCGTTGAATTTGCGATCAAAGACAAGTTCCCCTTCCTCATTCTCGGAAAGGCAGCTTCACCTTTTGTATCGCTAGTGGATAATGATAATATCAAGGCTGCATTTGATGCGACGGATTATTTCATTCAACAAAACTACCGAAAAATTGCTTTTATCGGGGGAAACAAAGAACTGTTCGTATCTCAAGACCGCTACGAAGGTTATAAAGAAGCCCTCCAAAAAGCAGGGATTCCTCTCGATGAAAAACTGGTTCATTTCTCATTTGGTTTTATGTTGGAAGACAATTCTTATCAAATGATGGAGAGCCTTCCCCTAGCAGAGTTAGATGCCATCATGACAACCGATATTCTCGTTGCTGAAGGGGTGCGCCAATACCTATTAGAACACCAGCTGACAATCCCGATTATTTCCTTTGATTCGATTAAGCCACGACTCGATATTGAAGCCTATATTGACATCAATGCAGTGGAACTCGGACGTGAGTCTGTTCGGACAATTCTACAAATTATCAAGGATCACAAAGAAGGAAAAACCGTTTGCTACCGTCAATTGATTGACCATACCATTACGAAACTCTAGGAGTCTTTATGTCTACATTTACTGCTTATTTAGATGACCAAGACCTCATTCGTATCCAAAAGGGAGAGGAGCATATCCTTCCTTTTTATTTGAAAACGAACCAAGGTCATCTTGCCTTAATCCCTGTCAAAACGTCAAGTGCAGCGACTGACACAGGAGACTATTTCTTAAGCCCTATTCCACTTGAACTCGGAGAAGAGTACACCATCTACGATGCTACTGGAAATTCTTCTATACTCCACTATCGAAACATCGTTCGCAAACCCATTTTCGATCAAACCTTCACCTATAGTGGAGAAGATTTAGGAAGTTTTTACACACCAAATCAGACGCAATTTAAATTCTGGGCACCGATTTCGCAAGATGTGAGTCTCCATATCGAAGATCAGATCTATCCGATGACACGTACAGAAAACGGTGTCTGGAAACTCTTGCTCAAAGGGGATTGGGAAGGAGCTGCCTACCACTATGAATTTCGTGTCAATGGCCTAGAACGTCGGATTCACGATCCCTATGCTCTATCCTCTTTGGCCAACTCTGGAGACAGCTTGGTCATCGACCGGAAGAAGATTACACGTCCTATCACACGTGCTGCTCGTCAATTAGACCCGACAGAAGCAATCATCTACGAGATGAGCGTTCGGGACTTCTCTGTCCAAAAAGAGGCCGGCTTTAAACACCCTGGTAAGTTTAAAGGGTTGACAGAATCGCCTCAACTCAATGGTCAGATCCTTGGA
This sequence comes from Streptococcus sp. HMSC074F05, assembly GCF_001808725.1. NCBI lineage: Bacteria > Bacillati > Bacillota > Bacilli > Lactobacillales > Streptococcaceae > Streptococcus > Streptococcus sp. HMSC074F05. Next base: position 61,898 of record NZ_KV794403.1, read on the forward strand.
TTTGATTACCTTCAAAAACTTGGCATTACCCATGTACAGTTACTTCCTGTCTATGATTTCGGTAGTGTTGATGAAGAGAATCAATGGAAAGCCTACAACTGGGGTTATGATCCTGTCCAATACAATGTTCCAGAAGGTAGTTATGCCAGTGACCCCAACGATCCTTATGCACGGATTTGGGAACTCCAAGATGCTATTGCAACCTATCACCAATCTAATCTTAGTGTTATCATGGATGTGGTCTACAATCACGTCTACCAGGCCGATGAGTATGCATTTGAACAAATCGTACCCGGTTATTTCTACCGCTATAATGCAGAAGGAGAGCGGACCAATGGAACCTTCTGTGGGAATGATGTCGCAAGTGAACGTTCCATGGTAAGACACTATATCAAGCAATCCCTCAAGCAATGGGTTTCCCTCTACGGCTTTGATGGTTTTCGCTTTGACTTGATGGGAATCTTAGACATTCAAACCATGACAGAGATTGCAGAGGAGCTCCGTGAAATCTATCCTAACGTCTATCTCTATGGCGAAGGGTGGAAGATGGATACAGGCCTCTCTGAAGACCAGCTCGCTCACCAGTACAACTCAAAACGATTACCAGATTTTGGCTTTTTCAGTGATAATTTCCGGGATACGGTCAAGAGAACACTCTTAGCCGATCACCGTCGTGATAGTCAACATCCAGCCAATGATTTTTCTAATATCCTAACAGCAAATGTCGGGAAAGTAGGACCTGCTCATTTCATCCAACCTCAACAAGCCATTCAGTACGTCGAATGCCATGACAATGCAACTGTTTTTGATTATTTCCAACTTGAAAAAGAAGCGATTCGTCTAGAGGAGCGAAAAGCTCTCTCACGCCTCGCTCTTCATTTGGTATTATTATCCCAAGGTGTACCTTTTATCCATGCTGGTCAAGAATGTTACCGCACAAAAGGGCTCGAAGACAACACCTATAACTTGCCAGATAGTCTCAACCAATTGGACTGGACATCCCTTTCAAAATGCCAAGAAGAACTTGCTTTTCTTAAAGAATTGATTGCTTACCGGAAATCGCAACCTCTCCTTCGTTTGAAAAAAGGACAAGAGATTCGAGATTACTGTGATGTCAAATGGTTGTCTGATCATCATTTTATCTACACGATTGAAAAAAATCGTGAAAAAATAACGATTCTCGTTAATCTCGGTGATCAGGACATGACCTATCAACATCCGAGCGATAGTCAACTGCTATTTGCCTATCCTCATGCAAATCTCCAAACGCCTATTCCTAAAGGAAAGGAACTTTCTATTTCCGCCCATAGTTGGCTCCTTCTCCGAGAAGCTGAATAAACAAAATAAGGTCACCACAATGTGGGACCTTATTTTTATTCTTCTGTTTCCACAAAGCGTCCAATGATATGAACGTTTTCTGAAATGGTGATAAAAGCCTGAGGATCAGCTTTTTTCATAATATATTTGAATTCATTAAACTCTGCACGCGTAATAACTGTCAGCAGAACCGCTTTTTCCTGATGGTTATAGGTTCCTTCTGCATTGTGGATAATGGTTGCTCCACGATGCAATTTTTTATGAATCTTTTCAATAATGGCATCCGGCTGGCTCGTTACGATCATTGCCTGCATCCGTTTTTGCTTGGTAAAGACAGCATCCGTTACTCGACTCGATACGAAGATGGTAATCATAGAGTAAAGAGCATACTTCCAACCAAAGGTCAGACCAGCGATCAACATAATGGTCCCATTGACCAAAAAGGAGATACTGCCGACATTCTTTCCTGTTCGTTTTCGAATCGTCAAACTGACAATATCCGTTCCTCCACTGGAAATGTTGTTCCGAAGAGCAAAACCAATCCCTGTTCCCATGACAACCCCACCAAATAGGGCATTCATGATCGGATCGTTGGTCAACGTAATCACTGGCACGAACTGAATAAAGAGGGAACTCATCGAAACCGTAATAAAGGTAAAGATGGTAAATTTATGGCCAATTTGATACCAAGCCACAATCATCAAAGGGATATTGATGGCATAAAAGGTCAAGGAAACGGGAATCGTAAAGCCAATAAAGCGTTGGCTCAGAACAGATAAAATCTGAGCTAGCCCTGTTGCACCGCTGGAGTATACATGTCCTGGTTGAAAGAAGAAGTTGACGGCAATCGCTGATAGAAAACCATACAGCAAGGAAGCTGACACTTTTTCATCGTATTTCTCACGGGAGATGCTCTTCAGCACGCGCAATAATTTAATGTTATAAGCTAGTCGCCGCACATGATAGCGAAATAGCTTATGAAAGCGAATTTTTTTCATTTTCAATCCATCGATTAGAAGAAAAGGAAGATCTTAGAGCAACTGATTCCTAGACTTTCCCTTTTCTCTCTTGTCCTATTCTTGCTCTGCTAGTTCTACTTGAAGATTTAACTCATCCAATTGCTTTTCAGAAACGACAGAAGGAGCTTGTGTCATTGGATCTGTCGCCTTGTTATTCTTCGGAAAGGCAATGACTTCCCGAATATTATCTTCACCTGCAAGAAGCATCACGAAGCGGTCCAAACCAATCGCCAATCCTCCATGTGGTGGGAAACCATAATCCATTGCTTCCAACAAGAAACCAAATTGTTCATTGGCAGCTTCTTTTGTAAATCCAAGTGACTTAAACATCCGTTCTTGTAAATCTTTATGATTAATCCGTAGGCTTCCTCCACCTAATTCATAGCCATTTAAGACGATATCATAGGCAATTGCTCGAACTTTTGAAAGATCTCCTTCCAATTCATGCTCTGTTTCAGCTTGTGGGAGTGTAAATGGATGGTGAGCAGACATATAACGGCCTTCTTCTTCAGACCATTCAAACATTGGCCAATCCACTACCCAAAGGAAGTTGTATTGATTGTTGTCAATCAAGTCAAGCTCTTTCGCAAGACGAACACGCAAAGCACCAAGCGTTGCATTGGCTACTTCAAGAGTATCTGCTACAAAGAGAACTAGATCTTTGTCTTCTAACTGTAAAGCAGCTGTCAAGTCACTTGTCAAGTCTGTCAAGAACTTCGCAACAGGACCGTTCAAAGCACCTTCAGCATATTTCACCCAAGCAAGACCTTTTGCACCGTATTGCTTCGCAACTTCTGTCAATTTATCGATGTCTTTACGAGAGTAATGATCCGCTGCACCTTTGACAACAATCGCCTTAACTGCTGGAGCTTCTGAGAAGACTTTGAAGTCTACACCCTTGACAAGCTCTGTCAAGTCTTGAAGTAACATTTCAAAACGTGTATCTGGTTTATCTGAACCATACAAGGCCATCGCATCATCATAATTCATCCGTGGGAATGGGAGTGTTACTTCAATTCCCTTGGTTTCTTTCATGACACGTGCAATCAAACCTTCTGTGATATCTTGAATTTCTTGATCACTCAAGAAAGAGGTTTCCAAGTCGACCTGTGTAAACTCAGGTTGACGGTCTCCCCGTAAATCCTCATCTCGGAAACACTTCACGATTTGATAATAGCGATCAAAACCGGCATTCATCAACAATTGTTTTGTAATCTGAGGACTTTGTGGAAGGGCATAGAAATGGCCTTTGTTGACACGGGAAGGAACCAAGTAGTCACGTGCTCCTTCTGGAGTTGACTTAGAAAGGAACGGTGTTTCCACATCAATAAACTCTAATTCATCTAAGTAATTGCGTATTGAATGAGTTACTTTTGCACGGAGTTTGAGGTTTTCCAACATCTCAGGACGACGAAGGTCTAAGTAGCGGTAACGAAGACGAGTATCATCATTGGCTTCAATTCCGTCCTTGATTTCAAATGGCGTTGTTTTGGCAGTATTAAGAACCGTAATAGTCTCTACCTTGAGTTCTACTGCTCCAGTTGGCAAGTTCGGATTCGCTTGTTCACGAGCTTCCACAAGACCTGTCACTTCTACAACATATTCACTGCGGATGCTTTCAGCTGTAGCCATCACTTCTGCACTAACTGTTTCTGGATTGATCACCAATTGCATGATTCCTTCGCGGTCGCGTAAATCAATAAAGATCAAACCACCCAAGTCGCGACGACGGCTAACCCATCCTTTCAAGGTAATATGAGTTCCAATGTGTTCTTCACGAACACGTCCAGCATACATTGAACGTTTCATTTCTAATTAATCTCCAAACTAATATTCTTCCTTCTATTTTACCATAAAGACCCGCAGAAAGTGGCCTTTAGCTCAACTTTTTCAGTTACCAACTTCTTTAGTTATCGTGGCCAACTTCTTCCTTCTTTTTGGGATCATCGTAGAGAGTGGGGGCTATCACCTTCATTAAAGTCGCCGTCCCAAATCTCAAGACAGCTGCTGCTAGTCCAAAAATAGGGGATAAGTAACGGAAAAAGAAATCTCCCCTAAGTGCGTAGGTCATGCCACCCACAATAAAAAAGATAACAATCCCCTGAACGATTGCGTAAAACCAAATTTTTTTCACACTATTTCTCCTTTTCACATGCTAGCTGACTTATCCACTGTTTTTCATCACTTATCCACAAAAATGTGGATAACTTTTACCTATTTTCCCCTTAAAAGAGGAAGATTCATCAGCATCAGGACTTGTTTTCATCCATTTACAAGCAAGTTTCCCACAGCCTGTGGATAACTATCTTGCTTACTTGTGACTTTCCGTCCCTTTCCTCACAAATCAAGGAGCCAGGATTCGATCCTGCCCCCTTTGATCAAGCATTATTTAAATTCGTCTGGTGTTCCTTTATATTGGGCCCAATCTTTACTGAAGAAGCGATCATTTAGATGGTAAGTTGGTGCTTTTTCAGCCTTTGTGACAAAGGGATTGACCGCTTTATCAAAGGCTAGCCAACCATTCCATCCCATATGAATCGTATCTTCCATAAAGTAGGGCTGATCACCATCTTTAGAAAAGTCTGCAATATTGGTGAATCCTTGACTTTCCAATTGGTAACGAATCTTGTGAACAGCCTGTTCATACTTTTCTTGGCTCAAGCCTGTGTATTTCATCCATTTGGCATTGACTGGAGGAATCACAAAGATGACATTGGTCCGAGATTTAGCAAACTGGTCTAGAACCAACTGCAAGTCATTGTACTCTGGAGATTGAACATAGGATTCGTTTTTTTGGAAACCTTTTAGTTTCTTCAACTTCATTTTTAAACGAGTATTGTAAAAATGATTGCTGATTCCAAGGTCGTTATTATTGGTTTTGATTTTTGCTTCAGCCGTTGCAATTTCTTCCAATTTCTCATATGAGAATTGATCTGGTAAATCTTGTAGACGTTTTTTGACCTTCTTATCGTAATTCCCGTTTGTACGCGTTGCAAGATTACTAAACAAAGCATCTTCGCGTTGGACAAGGTGGGAAACAAACTGGTTCAAAGACTGATCAAATCTGGAAATTTTCTTTCCTTGAGAAATGTTCGTTACAACACTTTGAAAGGCGACATTTGGATACTGCTGCAACAGGCGTTTTGCAGCATACTGAGATGCAGCATCCTGTTGGTGATTGGCAATAAAGCTATTCAACTGATCGCTATTAAAGAATTGTTGAAAGGCAGAGGAATCATAGCCCTTCTTGGTGAACCATTGCGGAGAAACTACATAAACAGCTGTATTGTCCTTGAGTTCTGGCAAAATCTGTTGCATTCCAAAATATTGGTTCAAAGAAGCCGCACCACGTTCTCCTAAAAAGTAGGGTCTGTAATTGCGGTCATATTTTTCAGCCAAAACTGCTGGATGCACCACATCAAAGCGCAACCACTCACTGGAGCCGAAATAAGGAACAAAGCGATGCTGTGGATCAGAAAGTGCTTCTTGTTTCTTTGTACGACTCTTGAATCCTTCTGCATTCAGACTAACCGCAGCTTTTTTCTCTTCGGTATAGTTGTGCTTATGATTGATTGGATAAAAGAATAATAAAGCTGTTACCATGAGGAGCGCGCAAAATACGGGCCCTAAAATCAGCCACAAACGCTTAAGCATTCTGAAGCTCCGTTACACCTTCTACGATCTTGTTAGCAGTATTCCAATCATCACGTCCAAATTCAGATACAGGAACACGGATGCCAAAGCGATTTTCCAGTTCTACAATCAATTCGACTGTTCCCATACTATCAAGGACACCCGCATCAAAGAGATCCTCATCCATCATGTCTGAGACATCTTCCATAAACAATTCGTCAATAATTTCAATTACTTGTGATTTTACATCCATTTTTTTATTCTCCTTTTATTTCAATTTTGGAAACCATTGTTGATCCAAGAATCCTGAGAAAATCAGGAAGGACAGCATCACTGTGTTAAAGGTGATAAAGATCCCTAAAGCTTTGGTCCAACGATTGTCCGGTATAGGATCCAATCCTTTTGCTTTTCTTTCTTTATTGATGGTCTTTTTCTTGCGAATCCAAGCATCATTGATGACCAGTCCAAGCCCATGGAAGAGCCCATAAGCGATGTAGTACCAGGTCACCCCGTGCCAGAAGCCCATAACCAACATATTGATAATATAGGCAACATTTGAGGTCGTGATCCGGCTCTTGAACACTTTATTGCGCATCAGAACCATTACGAGACGCATAAAGACAAAATCACGGAACCAGAAAGATAAACTCATATGCCAACGATTCCAGAATTCCTTTAAGTCACGTGATTTAAAAGGACGATCAAAGTTGATGGGACTTTTAATCCCCATCAGATTAGAAGCTGCTAAAGCAAACATCGAATAACCCGCGAAGTCAAAGAAGAGGTCAAAGCCATAAACATACATGACTCCCAGCGTTCCGATATTGAAGAATCCACCTTGAGACAAGGCATAGGTCTGCACATGGCCTAACAATAAGTGGCCAAAAATATGAGCTAGGATAAATTTATAAAGGAAGCCATACATGATATACTTAACAGCTTGCTCCAACATATCCAATAATTCTTCACGCTCAGGAATGGTTTTATAATCCTCATTAAAACGCTTGAAACGATCAATCGGCCCACTTGAGAAGGTCGGCATAAAGAGCATAAAGCGTAAGAATTCCCAAAGTGTGAATTCTTTCAAGACACCATCTCGCATTTCGATGATCATTCCGACAGCTCGGAAGGTTAAATACGAAATCCCTAAAAAACCAAACAAGGATTGGTGCCCATTCTTGATTGCTGGCTCTACCTTAACAAAGATCAGGGGCAAGACAGACAAGAAGGAATGAAGATAGAAAATCCACTTGTTGTCCGCTTTCTGACGATAGATTTTGTAGGAATACACAATCAAGATTTGCCAGACTACGTAAAAGAGCAGGGCATAAATTTGCTTGAGATTCGAACCTGTCAGCATCAAAATGATAAAGATCAGACTCACAAGTCCTTCATATACCGGAAATCTCTTTTTGAAAAAGAGGCCCACAAAGATCGGCAAAAAAGCTAGAATGAGGTAGATAAAATAGATCGGTGTTCCATAGTGTTCTAAATGAGGGAGCTGTTTCAAAAACTCGATCATCGGTTATTAACCTCGCTAATCAACCCTTTGATGTCGATTTTCCCGTTTGGTGTTAATGGCAGGCTGTCACGATAGAGGAATTTTGAAGGCATCATATAAGACATCATGATGTTTTCTAAATCTTCCTTAATGGCTTTCGTGATATCAATTTCGCGCTCAAATTGTTCTTTGACACCCTCTTTTAAGATGACATAGGCCAAGAGATTTTGGACCTTGTGATCTTTATTATAACGCGGTACTGCGACTGCTGAGTCAATATACTTCGATTTATTCAAGTTTTGAGAGACATCCTCTAGCTCGATACGATAACCGTTAAACTTGATTTGGAAGTCCATCCGTCCACCGTAGAGAAGGAGGCCTTCATCCGTCATGGTTCCGACATCTCCTGTATGGTAGGCTGGAAGACCTTCAAATTCGAAGAAAGCTTCTGCTGTTTTCTCTGGATTATTCATATAACCTTTTGAAACGGCTGGGCCAGATACGATGATCTCCCCTTGCTCACCATTTGGCAATTTGTTTCCTGCCTCATCAATGATGAAGGTTGGAGAATCTTCTTTGGTGTAACCAATTGGCAGACGTTTCAAAGTCGCTAACATCTCATCTGTTACGGCTACAGCTGAAAGAGCTACAGTTGCCTCAGTTGGGCCGTAGGCATTGATGATGCGCGCATTTGGGAAACGCTCGCGCAATTTCTGAGCCGTTTTAACGGTCAACTCTTCCCCATCAAAATAGAAATGGGTGATACCTGGCATCTTTTCAGCATTGAAATCCTCAGACAACATGGCCATATCTGCGAAAGATGGTGTTGAAGTCCAGATAGCAATCGGAAGAGAAAAGATGGTCGCAAAGAGTTGTTTGAAGTCTTGAGTGATAGCTGATGGAAGAGCAAAAAGCGTTCCTCCAAGAGCCAAGGTCGGTGCCCAGTACATGACAGACAAGTCAAAGGAATAGGGCGGTTGCGCCAACATTTGCGGACGCTCTGGCGTTGCAAATTCCTTGTCCGTAATCATCCAGTTGGTAAAGCTGAGCAAGTTATCGTGCGAAATTTGCACCCCTTTTGGTTTCCCAGTTGTCCCTGAGGTAAAGATGATGTAGTAGTTATCATCCCCTTTGACCGGATGTTTCAAGTCATAGGCATGCTGAGCCGCATAAGCTTCACGCACTTGCTCCAAGGACATGATTGGAGCAGCTGGGTTTTCCAATGGAAATTCATTGATGGCAATAATCAAGCTTGGCTCTGCTACTTCAACAATGGCAGACACGCGCTCCAAGGCAGAGTGGCTATCAATTGGGATATAGGCATGGCCAGATTTTGTCAAGGCTACAAAGGTTGCTAACATTTCATACTCTTGTCCACCAAAGACCACTACAGGTGACTTTTCAGGAAGTCCCATTTGGTCAATGTAGGCAGCCAAGCTATCTGAATCAGCCTTCAATTGGCCATAGGTATGTTCCTCACCAAGGACATTGTAAACCGGATAGTCTGGTTGTAGTTGCGCATAACGTTCAATTGTCTCGATCATATCAGTAATTGGTTGGTTTGACACGGCTAGGAGTCTCCTTTTCTAAAATTCGTTATAGATAAAGCCACCCTGACCTTGACCAAGGTAACTAAAGAAATAAAGTAGGGCTAGGAAAATGGCGAAATACAAGATCGTCTGCCCGATAAATTTATAAAGTGTTTTATGTTTCATAAGTTTCACTCTTCATTTTGATTGTTACTCACTATTTTACCATTTTTTATACCAAGTAAGCAATTTTAAACATAGTGAGAATGTGGTAGAAAACGTTATCATTTCAGATCATTCAAGCCGTTTAACGAAAGCATTTTTCTTTAATCAGTTTTCTGGTTGAAATCCTATTCTATTTTACATTGCCTTGATGAATCATGGGTCATAGACGACATCTTCAAAAATAGCAGTCTTTTTCATAAGGGATTCCTTCAATTTTTTAGAAACAGTATACCACTTTTTCTTAAAAAGTTCTTAAAACCCTAAAAAACTATCCTAAAGTAGGATAGCAGTTATAAATTCTTTCTTTTCTTCGCTTTCTTTGTCAGAGCGACATCACAATTTTCAATCTCGCTAATCAATAGATTAGCAAGGCCAAAATCATCGATGTTCGATTTCATATTTACTTCATAGTTCAAGGTCAGTTGTTCTCCAGCTTGGGCCGTTGTGACAGAAATAAAGTCAATTTCTGAACAACTTTGGTCCAACAACTGGCTGATTTGTTCTGCAACAGAATCTTGTTTTGAGACGGTAATAGTCAAATGGCGGCGCCGTTGATGGTCTGCCTTACTCTGTTTGTTCTCCAATACCAGCCACACTCCTAGTAAAGAGAGGGTTGTTAAAATGGCCAATAAAAGATAGCCAGATCCAGCTGCCAGTCCTATAATCATAGCTAAGAAAATGGCAATCAACTCTCTAGAACCACTCGTAGCCGAACGAAAACGGATCAAACTAAAGGTCCCTGCCACTGCAATCGAGGTTCCCAAACTTCCATTGACCAAAAAGATCACTAAGGTCATCATAGAAGGAAGCAAGGTCAAACTAATGACAAACTCTCGAGTGTAAAGTGTCCGATATTTATAGGTCCAAGATAGGGCCATCCCTAGAAAGAGGCTGACCAAAAGGGCCAGCAGCAAGCGCAAGGGATCCACCGTTGCTGTAGCATTATTAAAAATAGAATCAAATAGATTAGACATAGGCAGCACCTACCGTTTCTTGAACTGGTCTTGGGGCATAATCCAAGCCTTGTGATTTATGATAAGCACAGCTATATTTTGAAAATTTCTGCTTCACCAAACCATACTTCTCTAAAATATCCTTTAGCCATTTAGGTTCTTGGCCAGGAGCCTTAATTTCCATGATCACGAAGTCATCCTCTAGTAGAGGTTCTCCTTTCTTCCCATCAAAAAGGCTAACAGCCTGGTCTCGAAAGACTAAGTTTTGATCGATTGTCACGCGAATCTTCTGATAAGGATAACCCTGAATGGATTTCTTTTCTTTGAGAGACAAACGATCATAATAAATGAACATCCGTGGTTCCAATCGATGACCATAACGTTTGCGCAATCTCTGAATCTCTTGCACTAAGTCTGGATCTTGTATCTGATGATCTACTTTCCCATCTGTCATCAAGTTGATAATGGCTTGCGAAGTGGCGACTAGACGGAATTTATGGCCAATTCCTTCTTCATCTTTTGACTTCACCTCTAGAAATACTGGACTGTCTGCTTGAGGTTTTTCTATATAAGTCCGCATCCGAATTTTTTCACGGCGGTGTTGTTTGGCAAGAGCATCTTGAATGACATCAAAATTTTCCGTATCAAAATAAATTTTTGAAATGGTTGAGGTTGGGTAATTATCTTCTACGACGTATTCTTTTAAGTCTTTGATCAAGTCCTTCACGTCATCTTTTGCGACGATATATTTTGTTTCGATTCGTTTGAAACTTGTCTCAATTGTTTTTTTCATGTTTCTTCTCCTTTAAGGGGGATCTATTGTTTCTAACCTTCGGTAAGTATGAATACGACTTACGTGCTTTCTAGTTTAATGGGACTTTCTTAACTGGTCATTAAGCCAAACTTAAAGAAAACTAAAGTTAAGGTTCCTTTCAGAAAAACTTTAGGAAACTTTCAGCTAGCAACTTTAGACTAGGAGCATATCAATTGAACGAGAGGAAAAGCTCATGAAATCAAACAAATGGAAATTTTTATTAACGGGGGCCGCAACCCTCACCCTACTAACAGCGTGTAGCCAAGCATCATCTCAATCAGCTACAACAAGCGCAACAACAACTGCTTCTAGTGTCTCAAAGAAAACGACTGAAACCAAGCAATCTGACTATTTTACCGAAAAAGATTCAGATACCTCATATGATGAAAGTAAAGCATCTACTGTCAAACTATCTGGTTCGTCTGCAACTGTTTCAGGGGATGGCGTAGCCGTTTCTGGATCAACTGTGACCATCTCGAAGGCCGGAACTTATGTCATCTCTGGTGAATCCGATAGGGTTCAAATCAAAGTCGAAGCAGGTGACTCAGATGATGTTCACATCGTCTTGAAAGGCGTTACCATGACCAACACCAACGCACCAATTTCTGCTACGAAAGCAGGGCATGTCTACCTGACTCTAGCAAATGGCACGACTAATACCTTGTCTGATTCAAGTTCAAACAGTGATGAAGATGCCGATGCGGTCATCTTCTCTAAAGGCGACCTCACCATCAATGGTTCAGGTACGCTCAACATTGATGCCAAGAAGAACAATGGGATCAAGGCTAATGATACCCTCCACATCACGGGTGGAACCTATAAAATCAAGGCTGTAGGAGATGCCTTCAATGTCAATGACGAACTCAATATCACTGGCACGACCATGACCATTGACGCAGATGAAGATGCCGTTAAGGTGGATAATGATGAAGATACTTCTGTTGGAACCATGTATCTGTCTGACAATACCATGACCATTTCAGCTGGGGACGATGGAATCCATGCTTCTGGTGATCTGATCATCGATAGCGGAACCTATGAGGTAACAGAGTCTGTCGAAGGTCTCGAAGGAAAATCGATCACCATCAACGGTGGTGATATAACCATCTATGCAACCGATGATGGTGTCAATGCAGCCAATGCTAATGCCAACCAAGATGAAATTTTCTTCACTATGAATGGTGGAACCCTCAACGTTGAAGTTGGCCAAGGCGATACCGATCCAATTGATTCGAATGGAAATATCACTGTTACCGGAGGAACCATTAAATTAACGGGTCAATCTGGATTCGACTTTGATGGTACTGCTACCTACACTGGTGGAGACATCTATATCAACGGTGAAAAACAAACGGAAATTGTCAACTCCATGCCTGGAGGCGGTGGTGCTCCCGGAGGTGGCGGACCTCAAGGCGGTGGACCTGGAGGCGGGCATCAATAATAACAAACAAAGGCAGGATTTCTTCCTGACCTTTTTTTGTTGCCTTTTTTATGATAGAATAGAAATTCAATCAGCTTATCGAAAGGAACATGATGAAAAAACAGACACTACCTCTTTTGTTCACACTCTTGCTGTCTCTTCTTTTTCTATCAGCCTGTGTGCCGGACCTTAAGATCAACTTTAAAAAAGTACCCACTGCTACCAGCTCAAAAAAGAAAACCTTTAAAAAAAGTAGCTCGAGTCGTTCTAGCCACCCGATTCGTTCAACTAGTTCAAATAGCTCAAGCAACTCCTCTAGCTCTCCTTCAACCACTACACAGCCCTCTTCGGACATCGTCACAACCGAAGGACTCCCTAGAAATGCTCAAGAAGCACCCAAAGATAAAATTTATGCGACAGGGAACTTAAAAGTAGCCTACTCTAGAAATGACGATAAAATTTTTGCACAGACGCCGGATTATGAAGGATATACCACCGCTCTTGTCCAAACAATTCTTGGAAATCCAGAGAAACAAATAACAGACCCTGCTTATATTGCCGAATCTTTTGAAAATACCGAATTAGAAAATATTAAAGGGCTCTACCACGAGGGAAAAATCACAGGGGAACAAGCTCACGCCTTTTTGATGGGAGCTGTTGATCTCAAACAAGCTTCTAAATTCGGAGTAAACTACACCATTTACACCTATAAAAACAACACTATCCAACTGGTCTTTGAAAACGACCAACTTCTCTATATTACACCAAATCCTGATGTTGTCTTCTTTAAATAATAAGAGAGTGGGACAGAAATCGGTAATTCGTTAGAATTCGATTTCGTCGTCCCACCTCCGCACAGTTGAGTAGGGCTGTAAAAGCTGATGAAATCAGCGTAGTAGAGCCCACTCAACCACTGCGTCTTGCTCGACAATCCAAAAATAATTGAGAGGCTAGGACTTTTGTCCCAGCCTTTTGTTTCACATGAAACAAAAAACTCCCAACACATTCTGTTGGGAGTTCCCGAAGATTAGTCCTCTTCATATTTTTTTGGATTATAGAACCACATTCCGAGGCCTGCAAAAAGAACAATAGTCATCAGAAGGAAGGCCACTTGATTTCCAATTTCTCCTGTCATCGAAATCGTTTGACGAAGACCAGAAACGGTATAACTCATTGGCAAGAATGGATGAATAGCTTGGAAAAATCCATTTGTCAAAGCAAGAGGATAAGTTCCTGCACTAGAAGCCAATTGCAAGAGCAAGAGGATCAAGGAAAGGAAAGCACCGACTTTTCTTTGCCATGTCGTTAAAGCTGTTACGATAGACATGAAAGATACACTACCAATCACACAAAGGAAGAGAGTAGCCATCTCATGATTAGCTGATAAACCAATCAAGTGAACGGCACCATAGACCAAGACTCCTGCAATCACCGCAATCGTTCCGTTGACCTCAAAGCGAGATTTAAACCATGCCCAGCGACTTTCAGGATGACGACCGGATGGTAATTTTGCAAAGATCATGTTGGTTGACAAGGCACAAACAAAGAGAGCTACCGAGATCATATAAGGAGCCATTCCGACACCATTCACAGGGGTATTGTCATGGTCTGTTTTAGACAAAGTGACAGGATCTGCTAAGGTTTTAGCGTTTTCTTTTTCAGTTGTAGCCACATTCAATTGTCCCTTAGCATCGTTTAATCCTTGACTCAAGGTTTGGCTTCCTGTTGCTAATTCACCTAAACCATTTGTCAATGTTTGGCCACCTGCTGCTAATTTGCTGGACCCATCTGAGATTTGATTTGCACCGTCGGCTAGTTTATCAGCTCCGGTCACCAGTTGACCTGATTTTTCTGTCAACTGATTGACCCCGGTGACAAGTTTATTGACACCACCTGCCAACTCTGGAGTCTTGCTGTTCAATTGTCCTACACCGTCAGCTAATTTTCCAGCACCAGCAACCAATTCACCCGACTTACCTGTTAATTGGGTCGCTCCTGAAGCCAGTTGATTCATGCCTGATGTCAAGGCAGGCATCTTTCCATTTAACTCACCTAGACCAGAAGCTAATTGATTGCTTCCTGCAAGTAATTCTGATGATTTACTATCTAGTTGGCCAACACCTGCTGCTAACTGACTAGCCCCATTTGTTAAAGTACTGCTATTCGTCTGAAGTTGGGTTGCTCCATTAGCGATTTTATCGACACCAGCTGTATAAGCGCCGATCCCTTGACTGATGGTTTGACTAGCTGGCAACAATTGTCCACTAACTGCGGATTGGATCTTAGACAAGCCACTTGACAAGTCTGTCAAGGTAGAAGAAGCTGTCGGTAAAACTTGATTGGCTGCCGTTTGCAGTTGTGTCAAGCTATTCCCTGTATTCAAACTACCTTGGATCGTTTGAATCGTAGTCAAGATTCCTTGAGCCGCCGTTTCACTCGAGCTTGGGCTCGATGAGATTGCCGCATTGATTTCCGCTTGTTGGTCAGCTGTCATTGCTTGATAGGCTGCTGTCCCTTGCACACTTGCAAGGGCATTTGCACGATCCGCTTGGGCTGAAGCAAGGATTGATTGAGCTGAATTCGCAATACTCGTCAATCCAGACGACAGTTGGCTGGTATCTACTGAAGCATTTTGAATCGCCGCATTTAATTGGTTTAAACCAGCTGCCAATTGATCAATCTGAGCAGATTGACTTGTAGAAGCTTGTAGCTGGCTTGATAATGTTTGAATACCTGATTCTAATTGTGAAACCCCATTTCGAAGGGTAGCAGATTGACTACTTAATTGACCCGCTCCTTCTGATAAAGTAGCGACTCCATTTGTATAGGTTGCTAAACCATTTGAAAAGTTAGATAGGCCTGAATTCAATTGACGTACGCCATTGGTATAATTCCCAAGACCATCATTGAGTGTCCCCATACCACTGGTTAATTGACCAACTCCTGAAGCTAACTGAGGGGTTTGACTCGCCATTTGATTGAGACCATTTCCTAATCGATCCACTCCGGTAGCGTAAGCCATCAAGCCTGTATTAAAAGTACCAAACCCATTATTTAATTGATTGACGCCAGATACCAAGTTTGGAAGTTGACCAGCCATTTGATTGAGACCATTTCCTAATTGACCAACACCATCTGTATAGGCTGCTAGACCCGTACGAAGAGTAGTCGCACCATCTGAAAATGCTAAGCTTGAACGAGCCAATGTATTCAAATTAGTAGATAGTGTTTGACCACCATCTTCCAATTTACTTGCACCATCTGCTAATTTAGCACTTCCATCTGCCGCTGTCCCCATACCAGTTTTAAGCGATCCCATTTTAGAAAATAAAGCTGTTGTATAAGTATTGGTCACTTTTTCAGCCACTGACTGCTTCATCTTTGTCATCGCAGTGTCGCTCATTTTCCCTGCGATAAAACTATGACCACTGGATGTTTGGTAATCAATGGTCATCTGTTCCGGATGATTGGTTAAGATGGAGCTAGCTTTCTTTGAAAGATCCTCAGGCAGGGTTACAATCATATAATAATCGCCATTTTTAAGACCATCTTTCGCAGCTTTCTCATCTACAAAATGAAAATCAAGTGAGTCATTGTCCTTCAAATTGGACACCATGTCTTTTCCGATTTCCATCTTTTGTCCATTATATGTAGCAGATTGATCCTTATTGACAACCGCTACAGGAAGATCCGAAACTTGGCCATATGGATCCCACATGGAAGATAGAAAAATAATATTATAAAGAGCTGGAATCAAAGCAACTCCAATCATGACAATGATAAATGTTGGCTTTTTAAGAATAGCCTTCCATTCTTTCATCATATTTTTTGTCTCCTTTTTATACACATTGTCTAAATTTCTGATATAATAGATTATACAGTTTCTAGAAATTTTCACAAGTAGGAAATCTTTGTTTTTAGACACTGTGTATAATTTTGTGCAAAAAGGATTAACAGATGACTGAGAGCAATAAACGATTAAAAACAAAACGAAATATTGAGGAGGCGATGGTTCGACTACTCGAAAAGGAATCATTCGACCAAATCACAACGGTTGAGCTAGCACAAGAATCCGGCATTAGTCGCTCTAGCTTTTATACCCACTATCGAGACAAGTATGACATGATCGAGCGCTACCAACAAGCACTCTTTCACAAGCTTGAATATATCTTTGACAAACACCAAGACGACAAGCGCCAAGCGATTACAGAAGTGTTCGAATTCCTAACCAAGGAGCCACTCTTTGCGGTTCTTCTGACAGAGAATGGAACCAAGGAGATCCAAACCTTCTTACGACATAAATTACAGATTCTTCTGGTTGATAGTTTGCAAGAGCGCTATAGTCATAAATCATTAACAGATATTGAAAGAGTCTACAGTTCTGTCTATCTGACCAATGCCTTCTTCGGAGTCTGTCAAATGTGGGTTTCTCGCGGAAAAAAAGAAAGCCCTCAACAAATGGCTGAATTTTTAATGAAAATGTTACGGTAACAGTCTCTCCTGATCGATCTAGATCAGGATTTTTTTATTAGCAGGTTTAGGTTTTAAGAAAACAAAAAGGAGAGCAAACCCAGAAATCAACCCTTTAAGACAAAACAAAAAGCCCACTGTAGTAGGCTTTCTGCAAAGTATATCTTAAAATTAAAGCATTTTGTTATCAGCACTCAAACATGTATAGTAATGATAAGGCAACCTAACCACCAAAAACATTGTATTTTAACAATCACTAACAAAGTGAGACATGCTGGGGTAACTTAAAGGGTAGTAAAAAGGGAACTAAATCTAATGAGTTCAACAGGCAAGAATTAAGCTCCAAAATTTTGGGGCTTTTTTACTATAAAAATAGCCATACAAAACAAATGTATAGCTATTATCTCTCAATATATTTCTAAATTCCAAAAGTAGCCACTCTGGGCCATTTTAAGCTAGTTTTCAACCCCTTTTTATCTGGAAGCCTCCGACTTGGAAAAAGTTCCCTTCACCGGTTCCCGATTGACCTAAAAAAATTTTTTAAAGAGGGGGGGATCTTGAAAAATTCAAGAATTGATAAAATCAAATTTTACAGAAAATCAAATTTTGGATTTTTGGAAAATAACAAATAAATGATTATTCAAGTAACTTATTTTATATTTTCTTTTAATTTTTTCTTATTTAATTATCTATTTAATCTCTTATAGGTTGATCATATTAGCATAAGCCTCTATTATAGCTCTTCTTTGCTTTTTAATTCTTCTCACTGGTCTGTCAAGTCGTTCTGATATTTCCTCCCATGTTAATTGTTCACCCAGCCAGTGCATTTTAAATAAAATTTTCTGTTCTGGAGTTAATTTTTCTAGTAATAGCTCTACTATTTCCTTAAAAAGCTCTAAATTTCGTAATACTATATCACTTTCTAGCCTTATAATGGTATTTTCAGTTGGATTACTGATTTTATTTGAACCACTCGAATGTTCAGTAAACTTTTTATTATAAATTATTTCTTGTCTTCTCAAAAATATTTTATTCTCTATGTTCTTGTAACGGTCTAGCTCTTCATCTAGCCTGTCTAATTGTCCCTTAGTAAGCAATATTACCCCTCCCTATACATATACTACCAGCCCTGTTAAATGGCCTATATTTCAGTTATTAGAGCCTTTATTCTATGTATTTATACTATCCTTATCTCATTTAAGCCTATCCCTTCAACTTAAGAAGGTGTTGCATAGTATCTGCCTGTTGTTGCATTGCAACACCTACTTACCAGTGTTTTTTCTGTCATTGTCACCTTGTTTTTCCCTCCAGTTTAACATATCTTACATTCTGTGAAACTCACCATCTTCCCTCTTTCCTTGCTATTAAAAGGATCTTAAGCATTTCATTTTTTCAGTTTATGCTTGCCTCATTGTGTTAAAGTCTATAAAAATCAAAGTAATAGCGATACTTGTTGAGTACCGCTATATATAAAATGAATTACTTTAAAAATTCCTTAGCTTTCTTAATTTCTGAATTTAGATAGATTTCACCGCTTACCTCTGGTTTAAATAGAGGTGTAATAGCGTTTAGTTCTAACTCTGTTCTACACCCTGAAAGACTATGTTTATTAGAAATTTCTTTTACTATCTTGTCATTGATCTCTTGCACTTCTTTTTCAATTGATCGAAGTTTTTCAAACTCCTTTATGATATGTTTAATAGCTTTTTTGTAAGAAGCTTCTAAACCACTTTTTCTAAACCGTCTCCGTGTTTCAAAATGGATATAAACAGGAACTTCACTATGAAAAATTGTTTTAATATCTTTAAGCTCTCTTGATACACTTTCTAATTTTTTTGTTAATAAGTTCAATTGATCATGTGAAATAACTTCATTGCCATCTATTAAACTTTCCAGATCGTCTAGGCTAAATCCTTCAAAATTTTGTAATTTTACTTTTTCATCTAAAACAGTTTTTTCAAACTTTGAAACATTAGCCTCTTTCTGTTCCACCTCTTCAAATCTTTTATAAAGTTCTTGTAGAGGGTACTTTGATAAATCTAACTCCATTTAACTACCTCTTAATTCCAAGTTGCAAAATAACCTAATGTAGGTTGAACCTTCTTAACGTCAAAACGTGTATATAGTGCAAGGCGTTCAGAATATGTTTTTAAGTCTGTAACCCATTTTACAGATGTCTGATTGTACTTGAACAGTTTAGCATAGTTCTTCAAATCTCCAACAAACGCAAGCTTGTCTCCAGCATTTCCTAATGTAGTATCATCTACTACTACAAAATGATCAGTATAGAATGTTTCACTAGTTCCATCTACCTTGTTTACTTTAAGAATTGGTAAGCCTGAACTATCTACCATCTTTTCTAGGTGGTTAAATAAAGAATTAGTAACTACAATTGAAACTTCTCGCTCTGGGTTCACCAGAGCTACTAGATCTTTAATGTCATTGATAGAGGCAATACTTTTTGCAGTCGCAAGTGATAGAACTTTCCCAATTCCTTTGTTCATGGTTTTACGCTCAAGTTTAGCAATACTATTTCCTAGGAATGAATCTAGATTATACATACCGTCATCAATTTGTTCTTTTGATAGGTTAAGAAAACCCGCAAATGTCTTCATCTTATAATCAACTTCTAGAAAATCTGTCTTAGCTTCTTCATCTCTATTGCCACCAAGAGTATCACTAATCTCAATCATTCCTACCTTGTCTAAGTCAATTTCTTCATACTTTCCATCTTTGCTAGTTACTTCAATAATATCAATTAGAGAAACTAAATCTTTCTTTTCATCTTGTTTGTAACTATCAATAACAGCTTGATCAATAATGGCTTGATCACTTTTCAATTCAAGGCCAGTTGTTTCATAACCAATACTACGAATATAATTTTCTAATTTTTCTTTTTTGTTTTTTAAGTCAATTTTCATTTTTGTCTTTCTCCTCTTATCTTTTTATATCTGCTCTTTGCTTGTAGTTCTTCCTAAAGTTCCTAGCGGTTATCTTGTCCTTTAGAACTCTCCGAACTTTCAAGATCATCTGCTCTAGTTTCTGATTGTTGTTGATGTTTGACATATTTTTCTAAAATCTCACGTTTCCTTTTATTTAAGTTCTTGTCACTCTTTTTACAGTTTGAAAAGATTTTCTTCCTTTTTTCTGGATCCATTGAAAATTTAGCACCTACAACATAATCAGGGAAAACATTTCTTTCCATAGCCCACACCTCCTTTCTTGATATACAAAAAGGGACATACCATTAGCATTATCGCTTACGGTACGCCCCTGAGTTGTTCTCAATAGACATATTTTTTTGTTTCTCTTTTTGTTAATAGATTAAGCTTACCATCTGAATAGCTCAAATTAATTTCGCCAAACATGGGCGCTTTCTCTACTTCTATTGTACCATTTTTATAAAATAAAATATAGCCTTCTTCTAAATATCTTTTCAATTTATTTTCTTCCATTTTTGATACCTCTATTTCTTTAAAATTTATGCTTTTTCCTACACTTAGTAATTGCTCCTACACTTGGGAAAACTCACCCGTTCCTTAAATCCCTTGTCCCACAAGGGTTTTCACGTTTCTACTACACTACTACACTTATTTTTCTAACTCGGAATTTCTTATAAGAGTATATATACAGATATAACAACACTCTTTTATTATTATTTATATTATTTAAGTGTAGTAGTGTAGTAATATATAATAAAACTCAATTGTATCAATACTTAACAACTACTACACTTATATAATTTAGTGTATTTCATGTGTATGTTCTGTAGTGTTTTTTTCGTAACCCCTCACAGTTTTAGAGGGTGTAAAACGATATGTTTTATTTTGATAATTCGGAGTGTCTTCTTTCGGCCTAAACCCTTTGGGCAATTCTTGACCTTTTGGAATAGTGATAGGATACTTTGTTTTTCTCCACTCGCTGGGTAAGTACTTCTCAAATTTCTTATTTAGTCCTTGGCTAGTATAACTACTTTGGTGATTATGAAACTCTACAAAGCCAGTAAATCGCCACCAGACAAAATCATTGGGCAAAAATGTTGATTGAATATCTTGAAATAATTCATCAGCAAATTGCTGGATTGTGTCTAAAGATTGTTGATAGTCTAGTAAGTATTTTCTTGAAATTTTTGGCTGGATAAATTCGTCAAATTCTAAATCTATTACCAACTTCAAAACATACTCTAACACTTCTTTCCTCTTGATATAATCATACTTAATAGCTCTATTAGGTTTTTTTATCCCATCTGAAAAAACTCTTTGAAACGGAAGGATTACCATTCTTCTCATTATAGCGTTTTTATCACCGTCTAGCCTTGGCATTTCATTTGTTGATTGAATAACAACAGTCTTTATATAAGCACTATAGGCATCTTTCCCCTTCTTTTCAACTGAAACAGTATCCCCACCTACTAGAGAAAATAGTTTAGAGGTATCTTTAATGAGTGCCTTTTGTTGAATATCGTCCCCAATAACCGCCCTCTTTCCTAACGCTTGGGCCAGTGTGAAGCGATTGTTTACATCTAAATCCGTAATCTTTATACTAGCTATGTTTTCACGCCCAACAAGATTTATAAAAAGCTCTTGGAGTGTCCCTTTCCCTGTTCCACCTTCTCCAATAAACCAAAACATTTTCCCTAAACTCTCCCCTCTGATACAGGCGTGTAATAGTTGTAATGCTAGTTGATAAAGACTTTTATCTCCTGAAAAGAGATCTAGAAGCCAGCTCTCAAAATCCCAACCCTTTATGTTCACCCTCTGAGCGTTTGGATTATAATTGGTTTTAATTTTACTAGTGTATATTTTAGACGGAGTAAAAGGCTCTAACTGTTTAGTTGTTCGATTGTAAATACCATTGCCTACAATGATGTAATTTAGGTTATCTTCTAATTGTTTTCGTGGTGTCTGTCGTCTCAATGAATATATACAGTCGTTTGCTCTACGTTCATTATGGCGGTACTCAATCACGTTAATAATGTCCTTTAAAAACTCCAGATCATTTATATAAATACCTTTATCTGGATCATAGATATATACAGGGCTTACCCCTTCCTCGCTATCAATACGGCAAAAATTAAACAGATCTAACATTATACTTGCTACCATTGTATGGCTTAATGGCTTATCTATTTCTTTTTTTGCTCCCTCTTCTGTTGCACCCTTTTCTATCAAGCTTTTCAGACGATCATTATTAAATTTATCTAAATACTCTCTTACAGTCTTTTCCCAATTCACAAAAGTAGTTAGTTTTCTTACTTCTTCTGGTGGTTTTTGAAAGGGGATAATATTGCTTTGTTCTTCTTGCTTAATGATTTCTAACGCTCCTTTTACATTCATACTGACACCTCATAACGGTTTATCAATTCAACAAAATCACGGGCAAGAGATTTCTTTCTAACGATATTTGAGAAGATCTGTATGATTATTTCTAAATCATATCCAGCTCCAACCATCATTTTTAAAAAGGTGGATACTTCTGTTCTATCATTTAGGCCATACGCAACAAATTCCAGTAATGGCCCATTAAATTCTAAACCATAGCCATTTTTATCACTTCTAAATTTATAGACTTCATATAATTGTAAAAACTCTAGTAAATCCCCTTGTAATTTACTAATAGGTAAATTACGTACTAACTTCCAGCCTCTACTTTCCAGCTCTTTAGAGTTGGTTACTACTTGGATAAGCATTTTAGGACTTACTTGTTCTGTCAGATTTTCCCCCATTGGTTCATAGTAAATAAAAGCGTACCACTCATTCTTTTTATAAACCCTAGTAGGGCTATCCTTCAAAAAGTCAAAATCTTGTATTTTTTGTTCTTGTAGAAATAAAATCACTTGTCTATACATCTTTTCACCTCCTCAAAATGTTCTATGATCTTCTTTTCAGTTTCTTCATCTGTACCTAATGGTAGTAATAGAAGATTAAAGGGAGCGTTATATACTGCTTTGTTAAAATCTTTAGACGGTTCGTAATATCTTACTTCCATTTCTCTTTACCTCACTGATAAGAACAAATAAATATCACTTGGGCGGTAATAAACTTTTCTAGCTCTCTCCATAGGAGTTTGAAAACGTTGTAAGCCCATCAATTCCCAATTTCTTAGTGTTTCTCCTGAAACTCCTAGAGCCTCTTTTAATTCTTCTCTAGTAATAAGATCTAGTTTCCCTTTTCGTTCCATTTCTAAATTCACAAGGGTTTCTAAAGTCTCTTTTTGAGTTTGAAGCCATTCCAATTGAATTTCCTTTGAAAGTATTTCCATATCCTTACCCCTTTCAATTAAAACGCTTGCCAGCTAACCAAACATAAGCCCCATAATCTGGATTTAATCCTTTTGAACTTTCTACCTTTTCTTTTTCTTCAACTAGTTTGATTGGACTTGGTCTATTCCATATTTTCCATACAATTTTAAATAGAATTACAAGTAAAATAATGGTTTTGTCAGTTGGTAAATTCCATTCATTCATTTTATTTCCCTCATTCTCTTTTTAACTTCTAACCTCCTATAAATCAGCTATTTCTCCTGATTTATAGGCGGTTTATAGCGATTTTTCATGGATAGATATCCATTAATTTACTAAACAAAGCCTTAGAATTGCCCTGTCAGCACGCTTTCTTTACTACAATTTTCTTTTCTCACCTATCCGCTTGCCTGTTCTTGATAAGTGTTTAATTTTTTAGTTTTTTCTCATGTTCAATTTGATTTCCTATACGTTTCCAAGCATTATCAAAATCATTTCGTTTAATCTCACCATTATATAATTGTGAAACTAAATTCACTGCTCTATTTAATAACCTTGGATAATAGTTAACAACATTCATTAACTATATACCTCTGTTAGCTCCTTATAAAGATCATCTGGAATTTCATTCAATGCTTGTTGTTGTAACTGGATAGCTTTTAGGCGATTTGTATCGCTTGCGGTTGATTTTTCCATAATTTCAAGAGTTGACTGTACTTGCCTGAAATAAATATCAATCTTAAGGCGCTTTCCTTCATTCATTTCCTGTTTTTCAGCTTTTTTATCTCTTAAAAACTTGAAATCTTGAATTTCACCGTCAACAATTACATAAGAAATTACACCACGGTATCGCCATTGGTTTAAACGGTTCTTTATTTCATCAAAAGACCAGCCATTTAATTTATCTGCTATTAAATCAATAGTGATAATCCCATTATCTTCATAGATTTCTTGTAAAATCTCTTGCGTAAAAGGGGAAATCTTTCTTTTACTCATTGTGTACCTCGCTATTTTCTGTTATACTAGGTACATAAAAAGTATTTAGAAAGTCTCTCTTTCTACGTACCTATATCTGATATTAGTTGCTTACTCGCCATCGCCAAATTTTGAGTAAGTGACTTTTTTTGTTGTCCTTTTTTATCATTTTTGGGGAGTATACTTTAATTCTCCATTTTCTAGCATTTCTTGGATCATTTTCCACGCTTGGGCATTATCATCTGCCCATTTAACTAACATTCCATTTTCTGGTGGTAAAATAATGTTTTCTGCCTCAAATGTGGTAGTGTCAATAAACTCTTTAAAGTCTGTAAATGAAATTTTTGTATCCATTTTGTATCCTTTCTTTGTACTTTCTATTTACAATTTAAACGGTAATATAAAATAACATTTATAAATTATTATTTTTGTCTAATAGTCTTTAGCAAGCCATTCCATAGCTTTTTGATAAATAAATGGTTTAACTTCTCCTCCATCTCTTATTTTTCGGTAAGTTACTTGTGTGACTCCTATTTCTTCACCAGCTTGCTTTGCAGTCAATTTCTTATCTGCTTGCTTTCGTCTGATTGCTTTCGCTTGTATTGAGGTAATAAGCAATATTTTCACCCTCCTTTCACTTTTATTTTCTAACATTTTTGTTAGCTTAACTGTAGTTTACTAAATAAAATGTTAGTTGTCAACTATTTTTTAACAAAAATGTTATTTTTTATATATTTTTTTATTTTTTGTGATATAATTCTACTGAGGTAATAAGATGAATAGATTAAAAGAACTAAGAAAAAAGAGCAAAACTACTCAAAAAGAAATAGCAAATCTTTTAGGAGTTTCAGAAATGACTATTTCCCGCTGGGAGAAGGAAACAGAACTCTCAATCAAGCATGAATACATAAATAAGTTATCCGATTATTTTAATGTAAGTGTGGGCTACTTGCTTGGTTATGAAGATAATAATTCCTTTGTATCAAGTGTTGTAAATGAACTAGATTTATTGGATCCAGATGATAACACTAGCAATTTAAACTCCGATCTCAAAAATAAAATTAACTTAGTAAAAAATCTTATAACTGAGGAACAATCAGATAGAGTAGAAGACTATAGAAAAACCATTATCAAAGATAGTTATAATTTATTAAAAGGGCTAGATTTAGATGATGTTTTAACAGTTGCTGGAATAATTGAAAGATTATACTTTAGTCAGTACTCTATAGAGGAAAATAAAAAACTAGAAGAATATCGAGATACATTAAGTAAGAGATTTAAGAAATAATCCCCTAAACCCATCAGCTTTTATTAGAATTTTTAATTTTAACTATAATAAATTAAAGAAAAATTCAATTATTTTGAACATTCTTGTTGACTAACATCAAAAATTATCTTACAATGAAGGTACTTAAGGAATTAGCGCCCGATAATTCTCAGTGAAACGGGAACGCGAAAATAGCACCTTCTTTTACGGAGGTGCTTTTTTTTGCCAAAACCTTTTAAAACTATTGCTGGACAGATCGAACTACTTCATAAACGAGGCCTTATAATTACAGATTATAAAAGAGCTAAAAAATATCTACTGACCAACAATTATTATAGTATTATCAATGGATATAGTAAGTATTTTGAACAATCTCCAAATAAGTATATTCCAGGTACGAACTTTTCAGAAATCACTTACAGTTATTTCTATGACAAAGAAATTAAGTATTCTTTTTTAAAAGCTATTTTAGAAGCAGAAAAACATATAAAATCAATAATGGCTTACGTATTTTCTGAAAGCTTCGCCTCTACTCCTTATTTTTACTTAGATTTAAAAAACTATAACCATTTGAAGAAAGATAATATTTCAACAATTAAATTTGTAATCCGACAAATGGTTAAAATAATTGATAAACATAAATCAAGCAGAACAACTAATCGTATTCAACATTACTTTAGTAAACATCTTGAAATACCCTTTTGGGTAATAATTGATTACCTGACATTTGGGGATATGCTAGCTCTCTTAAAAGTCCTCCCGAATTCTTTACAAGATAAGATTTCTAAAATGCTTTATAGTTTTATTTGTGAACATATTAAAATTAATAAACATTTTACTCGTGCTATGCTTATTACTTTTGTTGAGAATATTGGAGAAATTAGAAATGTATGCGCCCATGACAATAGACTATTTAGTTTCAAGTGTAGGAACAGTGTGAAATACTATCCAGATTTACATTCTAACTACGGTATCAGTAATTCATGTGCTAAAAGTAGCCCTTATCATGTTTTTATAGTTCTACAGTGCTTCTTAAGCTCCATTGAATACGCTAAATTACACAATACATTATTATCAAGATTTAAAACCTTTGAAAAACATCTTCATACTGTTCCTGTTGATTTGTTTTTATCTGAGTTAGGATTTCCTACAAACTGGCATAAAACAACTGCTAGATTACCTCAATAATTAAGCTAGATCTATTAAATAAAAAAACACCGTAAAAATACGGTGCAATTTATGGAGTTAAATATTCAACTCTATGAACAGTGTTAATGTACCAAAACGCAAATTATAGATATACACCAACACACCTGTAGTATATCATTGATTTGTTTTTCTAGCAATACTTATTTTAATCTTTGCAGTATAAAGCCAATCCCCCCTATTTAACGCCTTCTAATGTGCAGGGGGTAAACACCCCTTATACTGTTATCAAAATTGATTTATAGGCTATCTAGGGCTTAAAAACACGATTTTAAAATAGATTATTTTCTTTTCTCACCTATCCGCTTGCCTGTTGATGGAAAGGAAAGAAAAATGAATATCAAAACCGTAGTAAAAAAGAATGGCCAAACTGTTTACCGTGCTAGTGTTTATTTAGGTGTAGATCAGATGACGGGGAAAAAGGCCCGTACCACTGTAACGGCTAATACTAAAACGGCAGTTAAAATCAAGGCTAGGGAAGCTATTAATACCTTTGCCAACAATGGATATTGTGCTAAAAATAAACCAACGATCACTACTTATAGAGAGTTAGTTGCTCTATGGTGGGAGAGTTATAAAAATACAATCAAACCAAACTCCCAACAATCTATGGAGGGTATTGTAAGGCTTCATATTTTGCCCGTTTTTGGCGATTATAAACTAAATAGCCTAACCACCCCTATTATTCAACAACAAGTAAATAAATGGGCAGATAGAGCGAATAGAGGGGAGAAGGGAGCATACGCAAATTATAGTTTTCTAAACAATATTAACCGCCGTATACTTCAATATGGGGTTACTATGCAAGTGATCCAGCACAATCCAGCCCGTGATGTTATTATTCCACGTAAGCAACAAGCAAAAGAACAAAAGATTAGATTTTTTAGCAATCAAGAATTAAAGAAATTTCTAGCCTATCTTGATAGTATGGATCTAAATTTATATGAAAATCTTTTTGATTACGTTCTTTATAAAACTTTGCTGGCCAGTGGTTGCCGTATTGGAGAAGTTCTAGCCCTTGAATGGTCTGATATAAACCTCAAAACAGGTACTATCAGTATATCTAAGACTTTAAACAGATATCAAGAAACAAATACCCCTAAATCAAAAGCAGGCCTAAGAGATATTGAAATAGATCCAGCGACTATCTCACTTTTAAAACAGTATAAAAAGCGCCAACAAGTAGAATGTTGGAAGCTGGGAAGGTCTGAAAATATTGTGTTCACACCTTTTACTACTAAATACGCTTACGCTTGCTTATTGAGAAAAAGACTACAGGGGCATTTTAAGAGTGCTGGGGTACCCGATATAAGTTTTCATGGTTTTCGTCATACCCATGCTACTATTATGCTTTACGCTGGAATAGAGGCTAAAGATCTGCAATATAGACTAGGCCACTCTAATATAACAATGACATTAAATACATACGTCCACGCTACAAAAGAAGGCGCAAAAAAAGCCGTCTCAATATTTGAAACGGCAATCAGCAATTTATAAATACAGTAAAATACAGGGTGAACCTGAAAAGGTACACCCTCTTACTATACAAAAATTAGTCATAGGTAACTAAAAGGGTAGTAAAAAGAAGAAAGCACTCTAGGAAAAATACCTAAAGTGCTTTGTTTAAAGGCTTTCCAGCCTATCATAGTTAAAAAGATATTACAACATTTTGTTGTAGAATTCAACGACAAGTGCTTCGTTGATTTCTGGGTTGATTTCATCGCGTTCTGGAAGGCGAGTCAATGAACCTTCAAGTTTGTCAGCATCGAATGATACGAATGCTGGACGTCCAACTGTAGCTTCAACAGCTTCAAGGATAGCTGGAACCTTAGCTGATTTTTCGCGAACTGAGATCACTTGACCTGGAGTTACGCGGTATGAAGGGATATCAACGCGTTTTCCGTCAACAAGGATGTGACCGTGGTTAACGAATTGACGAGCTTGACGACGAGTAGTCGCAAGTCCAAGACGGTAAACAACGTTATCCAAACGACGTTCCAAAAGAAGCATGAAGTTGAAACCGACAGTTCCTTCTTTAACTTTAGTAGCTTGTACGAACAAGTTACGGAATTGTTTTTCACCAAGTCCATAAGAGAAACGAAGTTTTTGTTTTTCAGCTAATTGCAAACCGTATTCTGACAATTTTGAACGGTTGTTTGGTCCGTGTTGACCTGGTACGTAGTTACGACGTGCCAATTCTTTACCTGTACCTGTAAGTGACAAGCCAAGACGGCGAGATTGTTTCCAAGATGGTCCTGTATAACGTGACATTTGAAATGTCCTCCTATAAAAATAATTTTTGTAGGAAATAACGTTTTAAACAAACCTGATTCGTTCAGAAAGCCTTCGCCCAAACAGCAAAGGTTACTTTTCTAGCTGACTTCCTGTTGACGAGCTTCATTTTGTCCTGCTGTCATTTCGCACAAACTCTATTTTATCACAGAATAGAAACTTTGTAAAGTCCTTCAAAACAATTTCAATGAAATTCAGCTAATAATTCTATGATTCGTTTTTTATATTGCAATTGTTGCCAGTCCCTATCCGTTGCTGGATCCCATTTTAAAGGAAGATCTGCAATAATTTCACCGGGATTATGATTTAAGATATAGATCCGGTCACTCAATGTCAAAGCTTCTTCGATACTATGAGTGATCACTAGAGTGGTGAGACCAAGACGTTCCTTACTGTCTAGATACCAGTGATAAAGATCCTTCCTTGTCAATTCATCTAAGGCACTAAAAGCTTCATCTAATAGGAAGACAGAATGACCCAGAAGATAGGTTCTCAATAGCGCCACCCGTTGCCGCATTCCCCCACTCAGCGCATTGGGATAAAGGTTGGCGATACTTCCCAATTTAAATTCATCTAACAATTTTAGAGCTGTAGATGCCGCCTCTTCCTTAGGAATCTTTTTTAATTGAAGGGGAAGAATAATATTTCCCAATACTGTCTTATGTTCCAACAAAAGATCCTTTTGTAGCATATAGCTGACTTTCCCAAAGGAGATCGGAGTATTATCTACTTCTATGGTACCCTTTTGTAAGGGAAGGATCCCAGCAATTAAATTAAACAAGGTTGATTTCCCTACCCCACTCGGACCCAAAATAGAGACAATTTCTCCTTTTTGCACTTCTAGTGATACATTGTTTAAAACTGCTTTATCTCCAAAAGAGAAACTTACATCTTTTACGGTTAAAATATCAGTCACCTACCAATTCATTTGTAAAACCTTTGTCTTCTAAGTCATTTGAAACCAATCCTTGCTCTTTTGCCCAAGCATAAAAAGCATTCCAACGCTTGGAGTCAAACTGCCCCCACTTGTCCTTGTCTGAAGCATATTGACTGGAAAGATATTTTTGGGAAGCGAGTACAAAATCACGCTGGTTAGCTAAGGCAGGGGCCTGTTTGATCAAGATATCCGCTGCTTCTTCTGGATGCTCTATAGCATATTGGTAGCCTTTTTTCACCGCTTGAATGAATTTTTTTGCTTCCTCTTTATGAGACTTCAAATAGTCATTGTTAGCAATAATAACAGGCGAATAGTAGTCAAATGCAGGAACAAAATCTTTCATATAGAAGAAATTGGTCTTCATTCCCTTTTGCTCAGCCAAAATTCCATCCCAACCGTGATAAATCCAAGCAGCATCAAAGACCTTATTTTCAATCGGAGTAATGGAATTTGAATCACTATTTGGAACCAATTTTACTTGATTAAAATCAGCCTCTTCTTTTTTCATCATCGATTTGATCATTTCCAACTCAATTGGATCATTCCAGGTACCATACTTCTTACCAACCAAATCTTTTGGACTTGTGATCGCTGTATCTTTTCTTGAAATAATCCCTGACGTATTGTGTTCGACGATAGCTGCAACAGCGGTAATACCCGCACCTTTATCCAATTTCTTGGCCATAGAATCTTGGAAATAAATACCAAATGGAGCTTTCCCATTGATAATCAAATCAGAACTACTGTCTTCCGGAGGAAGTTTTATATCTACATCCAGTCCTGCATCTTTAAAGTACCCTTTTTCCTTAGCTACATAGAGACCCGTATGATTGGTATTCGGGGTCCAATCTAGAATAAAATCAATCTTTTTCAAATCGCTTGACGATTGCTTGACAGAATTTTGACAAGCACTCAAGAAAACAAATCCCAATATTATTGAGAAAAATAAACCTATTGACTTTTTCATTAGCTATACCTCTTTTACATTTTTGTCAATTTAATTTTTACACCATTTACAAGTTTGTCAATCCTTTTTCCATTTTAGAATGTTTTTTTCTAATTGGTCAACGAGAAACATACCGAGTAAACTAATAGCAGAAATCAATACAATGATCGCAAACATCGTATCATACTGAAATAACTTCTTCGATTGGATCATATAGACCCCCAATCCATCAAAACCTCCTAACCATTCTGAAACTACCGTACTGATAAAAGCATAGGAAACGCTCACACGTAAACCTGCAAAAAAATAAGGAAGCGCTGCAGGAATTTTATAATGAGCTAAGGTCTGAAAGCGATTGGCTTGCATAATCTGAAACAATCTCAGAATATCTTGATCGCAATGCCGAAAACCATCTAACAGACTGACTACGATGGGAAATACCACCGTAATAATGATCAAAACCAGTTTTGGAAGCATACCATAACCAAACCAAAGAACCAGGATAGGGGCCAAGGCAATCGTCGGAATGGTTTGAATAACAACCATAAAAGGATAGACCAGATCATTCACCCATTGAAAACTATCCATGAGAATCGCAAAGCCGGCAGCAAGAAGAACCCCTATAACAAGTCCGATCAAGGCCACTTGAAGGGTAGACAAACTGTGATGAATCAGGAGAGCTCGATCTCGTACAAAGGCATTTCCAATTTCAAGTGGCGTTGGTAATACAAATTTGGGGAGAATATTTAAAAAACCTGCTAACTGCCATAAGACAAGAAGGCTGCTAAAACCTGCAAATCCTATCAACTGTTTTGAATATCTTTTTACAAGAGACATCGTAACCCCCTTTCTCACAAATAAAAAACGCCTCCAAAATAGGAGACGGATTGCACAAGGTCACTCATAACGAAAAATACATTTCATTTGTTTCCTACGCTGGCATTACCCAGATCAGGTGCGGTCGAAGCTTACACTTCCTCTCAGACTGTACACAGACTCCCATATGTATTTATTATAATAACTGATTTAGACGATAAAAGCAAGAAATTAATCCAAATAACGAATTAAATTCTTCTCTGTTAAAATATCTGAATAGGTGTAAGACTCCACGTATGTATTAGCTGGTTCACCTGGTAAGCTATTGTCGTTCGTATACTCGATAATAAATAAAGAAGGATAGACCTCAATCAAGCGTCCAAATTTATTTTTTTGACGTTTCCGTCCATTTTCAAGCGTCATTTCAACCACTTGTCCTTCATGGGCCTTGATCTCTTCTTTAATTTTTTTCATTTTTGCAACATCTGTAAATGCATCACTCATCTTATTGATCCTCTCTCTTTGAAATACTTGAGAATTTATTGTATTCCTTTTGGAATATTAATTCGACTGTCCCACGCGCACCTGAACGGTTTTTCTCGATAATCACTTCAACCGTATTATTGGGCATTCCATCTTCTTCCTCTTCACCAGCTCGATCATAATAATCATCACGGTACAAGAAAGCAACAATATCCGCATCCTGCTCAATCGATCCAGATTCACGAATATCAGAAAGAACAGGACGTTTGTCTTGGCGCTGTTCCACACCACGTGATAGCTGACTCAAAGCAATGACGGGAACTTTTAGTTCCTTCGCCAAAATTTTTAACTGACGAGAAATTTCTGAAACTTCCTGTTGACGGTTTTCTCTTCCAGTCCCTGTAATCAGTTGCAGATAGTCAATCAGGATAAGACCGAGATTCCCTGTTTCCTGCGCCAATTTTCTTGCTCTCGAACGAATCTCAGTGATCCGAATTCCTGGGGTATCATCGATGTAAATACTCGCATTGGCCAAATTTCCTTGAGCAATGGCATATTTCCGCCACTCTTCATCCGTCAATTGACCTGTACGAATCGAATGGGATTCAATCAAGCCTTCAGCAGCTAGCATCCGGTCTACCAAACTTTCAGCACCCATTTCTAATGAGAAAATAGCCACTGTCTTATCCAACTTTGTCCCGATATTTTGAGCAATATTTAGAGCAAAGGCTGTTTTCCCTACCGCAGGACGAGCCGCTAAAATAATCAATTCTTCCTCATGTAGCCCCGTCGTCATATGGTCCAAATCGCGATAGCCTGTCGCAATACCCGTGATATCAGAGGTTTGAAGCGAACGGGCTTCTAAGCTACCAAAATTTATATTCAAGATGTCTCGAATATTTTTAAATCCACTACGATTTGCGTTTTCACTAACATCAATCAGAGCTTTTTCAGCACCCGCAATGATTTCATCTGAAGGACTTGCACCATCATAAGCTTGATTAATACTTTCCGTTAATCGAGAGATCAATCGACGTAAGACAGCTTTTTCGGCAACAATCTTCGCGTAATACTCCGCGTTAGCTGAAGTTGGTACCGAATTAATGACTTCTACCAAATAGGAGAGACCGCCAATATTTTGGAGATCCCCCTGACTATCTAAAATATTTCGAACAGTCGTCGCATCAATCGCATCCCCGCGGTCAGCTAGATCGATCATGGCTTTAAAAATCAAACGGTGCGAGTACTTAAAGAAATCGCCAGGCTCGATATATTCACGAACAAAGACCAATTTCCCCTCATCAATAAAGATGGCTCCCAACACTGATTGCTCCGCTTGGATATCCTGAGGTTGTGTTCGTAATTCCTCTATCTCAGCCATAAAAAAACCTTTCTAT
The DNA here is from genome assembly GCF_001808725.1 of Streptococcus sp. HMSC074F05. Classification (NCBI taxonomy): domain Bacteria; kingdom Bacillati; phylum Bacillota; class Bacilli; order Lactobacillales; family Streptococcaceae; genus Streptococcus; species Streptococcus sp. HMSC074F05. The sequence continues at coordinate 95,339 of NZ_KV794403.1, forward strand.
CGATCGTGTTTACCCTTCATTTACACGAATATTAATCACACCTGTAACATCTTGATAAATTTTTACAGGGATGTCAATCAAACCTGTTGAACGAATTGGAGAGGAAACTTGGATATGACGTTTATCAATTTTAATGCCAAATTGTTTCTCAAGCTCTTCTGCAATCTTTTTATTAGTAATAGAGCCGAAAGTACGGCCATCTGGCCCAATTTTTTCAGTGAATTGAACAACAGTTGCTTCTTCTTCTAATTTTGCTTTAATCTTTTGCGCTTCCGCTAACAATTCAGCATGCGCTTTTTCTTCTGACTTTTGTTTTCCACGAAGCTCACCGATTGCTTGGGCATTGGCTTCTTTCGCAAGATTTTTTTTGATCAAAAAGTTTTGTGCATAACCAGTAGGCACTTCTTTAATTTCGCCCTTTTTACCTTTACCTTTTACATCCGCTAAGAAAATAACTTTCATTCTACATTCTCCTTTTCAATAGTTACTTCGTTTTCAATAGTCTCAATCAGTTGTTGACGAATACTCATTAAATCTTGACCCTCAATTTGAGAAGCCGCCGAGTTGAAATGACCTCCTCCGCCAAGCTGTTCCATGATACGCTGTACATTGACTTTGCTTCGACTTCGTGCAGAAATCGAGACAGTTCCACTTTGATTACAAGCAATGACAAAGGTTGCTTCCACCTCAGACATGGCTAGCATACTATCAGCTGCTTTACTAATAGTTACTGAATCATAGGCTTTAGTCGTATTGGCACAAGCTACGATGATATGCGGCAAAATCTTTTCACCAGTCAAGATCAGTTCGTTCACTTCGCGGTACTCATCAAACTGAATCGCAGAGATCTCCTGGATGGTTACACTATCACTACCTCTTGAACGAAGGTAACTCGCCACATCAAAGGTCCGACTCGTAACACGTGCGGAGAAGTTCTTAGTATCCAGCATAATTCCAGCCATCAAGACACTAGCTTGAATCTTCGTTAACCGATTTTTCTTCGACTTCTGGAACTGAATAAGTTCACTAACCAATTCGCTCGCACTACTTGCTCCACTTTCAATATAGGTGATCAGAACATTTTCAGGGAAATCATCATCCCGACGATGATGGTCAATGACAATAATCTGTTGGAATTCCTGATAAAATTCTTTAGAAAGGGTCAAGGCTGTCTTAGAATGGTCAACCATAATTAACAAAGAGCGATCCGTCACCATTTGCATGGCTTCCTCTAGGGGAAGGATTTTCGTTACCTGCTCTTCTTCTAGTTTCGCAATTGCTCTTGAAATATCACTAGCCATTGCATGCGGGTCATAGACCACATAAGAGGAAGCCAAAATATTGCTAGAGAAAAACTGCATTCCCACAGACGCTCCTAAAGCGTCCATATCCAAGTTTCTATGCCCAACAATGAAAACTTGATCAACGGATTTAATCTTATCCGAAATAGCTGTCATCATAGCGCGTGTGCGAGTCCGCGTCCGCTTCACAGCAGAAGCTGTTCCACCACCAAAGAAAATAGGGTTTTTCTGTTCATCGTTTTCTTTGACTACTGCTTGATCCCCACCACGAACTTCCGCAAGGTTTAGGTTCAAGAGAGCCACTTTACCAATCTCATCATGCTCCCCGTCACCATACGAGAATCCCATACTTAAGGTAATAGGTAGCTCACGATTTTTAGCTTCTTCACGGAATTGATCGATGACAGAAAATTTTGATTCCATCAACTGTTCTAAGACCGTGTAGTCTGTAAACAAATAGAAACGATCCATCCCCACACGTCTGTAAAACATATGGTAATGAGCTGTAAACTCTTCTACAAAGTTGGCAATAAAACTATTGATATTGCTAATATCAGAGTCTGAAATGACATCTTCTAGATCATCATAGTTATCAACAGAAATAATACCGATAACGGGACGAGTTGTCACCAATCCCACAGTTGCTTCATACTCACTTGAAACATCAAAAAAGTAAACAACACTAGACGTCTGATCAAAGTAAACAGAATATTTCTTATCGGCTACAGTGACATAATGACCTTTATCCTCAAACAGAGTATTGAGTAACTTTTTCAAGGATTCAACATCAAAGTCTCCATCATCTGTTGAAAAAATCAATTCAGCATAAGGGTTGAACCACTCTACTTCATTTGATTCTTCATTAATCTTGATAACTCCAACAGGCATTTTATCAAGGAGGGATGCTAATCCGCTTTCTGCCTGATGGTTAACATATTGTATTTGTTCTAATTCATCTAACTCTGAAATTTGTAACTGGTATTCAAATAAAGCAATCAATCCAGCTAAGACTAAAAAAATTGCAATGAGAGTTACATAGCCTTTGCCAAAGATTCTTAAAAAAATTGCTAAAATTGCAAATGAAATAAAACCAATTAACACATAATGGATGAACGATAAACGAAATTTTTTCATCATAAACCTCTTCTCGGAATTATACCATAAATAGAGGTAAAAAGCGAGGTTTCTCTCTATATTACAGAGAAGATCGACCAGTAAAAAGCTCTTCCTCCGCTTCACTACTTTGTAAACAAGGTTTACAACTATGTAAACAGTAACAACAAATTTCAATCCATAAAATTGAGGCTGAAACATCATCTCAGCCCCATTTTATTAGTGGTTTGCTTTGTTTTTGGAGATACTCCGAGATTTACCTTCCAAGTAAACCATTAAAATAGAGATATCCGCTGGATTGACACCTGAGATACGACTTGCTTGACCAATCGTTTCTGGATTAATTAATTTAAATTTTTGACGCGCTTCGGTTGCAATAGAGTCAATATCATCCCAGTCAATATTCGCAGGGATTCGTTTTTCTTCCATACGCTTCATTTTTTCAACTTGGTCCATTGCTTTTGAAATATAACCTTCGTATTTAATTTCAGTTTCAATCAATTCAATGATTTTATCATCCAGTTCTTCAGCTGCAGGACCGATAAATTCTACCACATCTTGGTAAGAGACTTCTGGTCTTCGCAAGAATTCTTTAGCAGTGACAGCATCTGTCAATGGTTTAAAGCCCATTGCAGCAACCTTCTCATTGGTTTCCTTTACAGGCTTTAACTTAATGCTATCCAAACGCTTCATCTCGTTTTCAAACTGATACTTCTTGGTTTCGAAACGTTGCCAACGTTCATCATCTACCAATCCAATTGCTCGTCCCATTTCTGTCAAGCGCATATCGGCATTGTCATGACGCAAAATCAGACGGTATTCTGCACGGCTTGTTAACAAACGGTACGGTTCGATCGTTCCCTTTGTTACCAAATCATCGATCATGACCCCAATATAACCATCACTTCGTTTCAAAATGAGTTCTGGTTTTCCTTGGGTTTTTAGAGCCGCATTGATCCCTGCAATAATCCCTTGACCAGCGGCCTCCTCATAGCCAGACGTTCCATTGGTTTGGCCAGCTGTAAAGAGACCTGAAATTTTCTTGGTTTCCAAAGTTGCTCGCAATTGATGAGGCAACACCATATCATACTCAATTGCATAACCCGTTCGCATCATTTCTGCCTTCTCAAGTCCCTTAATAGAATGGACGAGATCCCGTTGAACATCCTCTGGTAAACTCGTTGACAGCCCTTGAACATAGACTTCTTCTGTATTTCGTCCCTCAGGTTCTAAAAATAGTTGATGACGCTCTTTGTCAGCAAAACGGACAATTTTATCCTCAATGGATGGACAATAGCGAGGACCTACTCCCTTTACAACCCCTGTAAACATAGGAGCCCGGTGTAAATTATTCTGGATAATTTCATGGCTATGCCCATTCGTATAAGTCAACCAACAAGGAACCTGATCCTTTACATAATCTTCATCACGCGATGTATAAGAAAAATGATTTGGAGCTTCATCTCCAGGTTGAATTTCCGTTTCGTCATAATTAATTGACGATGCCTTTACACGAGGTGGGGTCCCTGTTTTGAAACGTCCAATTTCTAATCCTAGTTGTTTGAGATTATCGGCTAAATTGATAGAAGCTAGACTATGATTAGGCCCTGACGAATACTTGAGATCTCCAATGATAATTTCTCCGCGTAAAGCTGTCCCAGTAGTGACAATAACAGCCTTTGCCCCATACTCTTGGTGAGTCGCAGTCCTTACACCAACAACCTTACCATTCTCCACCAAAATCTCATCAATCATGGTTTGGCGAAGAGTTAAATTTTCTTGGTTTTCAACCGTTTTCCGCATTTCTTTTGAGTAAAGTTCTTTGTCTGCTTGAGCCCGAAGTGCACGAACCGCAGGACCTTTACCAGTATTAAGCATTTTCATTTGGATGTAGGTCTTGTCGATGTTCTTGGCCATTTCTCCACCGAGGGCATCGACTTCACGCACGACAATCCCCTTAGCAGAACCACCAATAGAGGGATTACAAGGCATAAAAGCCAGCATTTCAATGTTAATAGTCGCAAGTAAGACCTTACAACCCATACGGCTAGCAGCTAGGGAGGCTTCTACTCCCGCATGCCCCGCACCGATTACAATGATATCGTATTCTTCTATAAAGTTATAATTCATTCTATTTCTCCTATTTCTCAAGATGGATGTGTCGTAATTTTCCGTCCCAGTCTGGTAGGGCTGATTTTAAAAAAGCCGGTTTCAGGTCAACAGTATGTAAATCATCTAAAGCAATCCAACGACAAGGTAATTGCTTTGTATCTTCCTGCATGACCAAAGGTGCATCTTCCAGCAAGTCCACAAAATAATGAAATTCAATGTTATGGTAGTGGATTCTAGCTTGTTCAAAGTGATTTTCAACCACGAAAGCTAGTGGACCTGCTTTAGATGTAACACCAAGTTCCTCTTTGACTTCCCGAACTACAGCATCTTCTGTAGTTTCATTGACTTGAATAGCACCTCCGATTGTATAACAGCCGTCCTCATCTTCTATGACGAACAAGCGATTATCTTTTACAATCAAAGCAGTCGCTCTCACACCAAAAACAGTAGAACCTATTTTCGTCCGAAAATCCTGTTGCCTCATTTTACTTCCTTTCGAAATCACACAAAAATAGTCAAAACTCTGAGAAGTGCAGGACAAAAAAGCCTGCAACATCCATGAGCTTTGACCATCATTTCTATTGCTTTTATTATTGTAGCAAATTGAGAAATTTTGTCAATTAAATATACTGACAAACTTTTCCATCCCGATAAGCATTGTCAATCAAGCCACCGCCTAGACACTCTTCACCGTCGTAAAAGACAACAGCTTGTCCTGGTGTAATGGCTCGTTGAGGTTCTGCGAAAATCACTTCTGCCTTGTCACCTTTAACGTGTACAGTCACCTTTGAGTCAGGCTGACGATAGCGGAACTTAGCTGTACACTCTAATGTAAACTCTTCTGGCATATCTCGTGTAAAGTGAACTTGACTAGCCTGTAAACTTGTTGACATCAATGCTTCATGGTAGAACCCTTGACCGACATAAAGAATATTTTGACTGAGGTCTTTACCAACTACAAACCAAGGAGCATTATCTCCACCTTGTTGGCCACCAATTCCAAGTCCACCCCGTTGACCGATTGTGTAATACATCAAACCAGCATGTTCACCCATATCTCGTCCATCGATGGTCATCATTCGACCTGGTTGGGCAGGAAGGTAGTTCCCTAGAAATTCTTTGAAATTCTTTTCTCCGATAAAGCAAATTCCAGTTGAGTCTTTCTTTTTAGCTGTCGCTAATCCAGCTTCTTCAGCTAGACGGCGAACCTCAGGCTTTTCCAAATGTCCCAATGGGAACATGGTTTTTTGAAGTTGTTCTTGTGACAGTTGGCTTAAGAAATAAGTTTGATCCTTCCCGTTGTCAACGCCACGTAACATATGGACAATACCATCCTCATCATGCGACACGCGCGCATAGTGCCCTGTGGCCACATAATCTGCACCGAGTGTCATAGCATAATCTAAAAAGGCCTTAAATTTGATTTCCTTATTACACATGACATCCGGATTTGGTGTTCGACCAGCTCGGTATTCAGCAAGGAAATATTCAAAGACACGATCCCAGTATTCTTTCTCAAAGTTGACAGAATAGTAAGGAATGCCAATTTGGTCTGCGACCGCTGCTACATCTTTGTAATCTTCTGTAGCTGTACAGACGCCATTTTCGTCTGTGTCGTCCCAGTTTTTCATGAAGATGCCGATGACATCGTAACCCTGTTGCTTTAATAATAAAGCTGTTACAGATGAATCCACACCACCACTCATACCAACAACAACACGTGTTTTCGAGTTATCACTCATAGATTTCTCCCATCTTTTCGTTTCTCACGATTGAAGGTCGTGGTTTGCTTCAACGATTGAAGGTCGTTTTGAGCAGTTACCATTTTAACACGCTTTATATTAGAAAACAAGCATCTTACTATTCTTTTTGTTGATCAGGATCGATGGGTTTACAAGTCTGTAAATATAAAAAGAGTCCTATTCAAGAACTCTTTTTAAACGAATTTAATACCAGCCATTTGCCAACCAGAAATTTTTAGCTGCTGACCATGATCCATAACGGTTGACAACATATTGATTGGCCACTTTTTCTTGGTTTGCAGGTGATAAATCACCATTCAAATAAGTGATAGTCAATTGGTAACGACCATAATATTGGCCATTTTGTGCTGTATAACTGCCACTTGATTCTTTTTGGGCAATCCATTCCTTAGCAGCCGCATCTTCCGCACTCAAGCCATCTGAAGCAGAGACAGTCGTTGTTGCTTGTGTAGTATCAGTTTTACTAGTAGTAGTAGCTTGCTCCGTAGTTTTCTGCGTTGTATTTGTACCTTCAATCTCAAGAACTTGACCAACTGAGATAAGGTTCACGTTACTAATCTTATTTTTCTTAGCAATCGCATCAACCGTTGTGTTCTTCTCTTTAGCAATAGCTGATAAAGTATCACCTGATTTTACAGTATAAGAATCTGCATTCGCTACAATTGGAAGGAAAAGTCCTGCAAGTAAACTAAGTCCAATAATTCGTTTCATCATTTGTTTTTTATTCATTATTATATACTCCTTTATTGGTATACCTCTATACTACACAAGAAATATTTCATATTTATTGAAATAATGTGTCAAATATTTCAGTCAGATGTTAGAAATACTAAAAATCCAGGATAATATAAATGCTTTAAGCCCCCTTTAAGATTTCTCAGATATTTCGGGAAAAATAGAAGAAATCATCAGCCATATCTGATATAATGAAGTAAAGTGATCACAAAGGAGCAGAGCATGAACTCTTTAAAATTCCAATCAGTTTTTGATATTATTGGACCTGTGATGATCGGCCCATCCAGTAGTCACACTGCAGGTGCTGTTCGAATTGGTAAAATTGTTTCTTCTATCTTTGGAGAGGAACCAAAAGAAGTTGAGTTCCAATTATTTAATTCCTTCGCCAAAACCTATCGTGGTCATGGAACAGATTTAGCCTTAGTAGCGGGCATCTTAGGAATGGACACAGATGATCCTAGAATCCCAGATAGTCTAAAAATTGCACATGAACGAGGCATTCGGATTGTTTGGTCTATTCAAAAAGAAAGCAATGCTCCTCACCCAAACACAACGACTATTACTGTTAAAAATGATCATAAAACGATTTCTGTCACTGGAATCTCAATTGGTGGTGGGAACATACAGGTTACTGAGTTAAATGGCTTTGCTATCTCACTAAATATGAATACTCCAACCATTATCATTGTTCACCAGGACGTCCCTGGAATGATCGCCCATGTGACAGAAGCTCTTTCTCGCTATGATATTAATATTGCACAAATGAATGTAACACGGGAAAAAGCTGGAGAAAAAGCGATTATGATTATAGAAGTTGACTCAAGAAGTTGTGAAGCAGCGATCGAAGATATCCGTAAAATTCCTCATCTTCATAATGTCAACTTTTTCAAATAAGGAGTTCATATGTTTTATTCAATTGTAGACCTCGTAGAACAAGCAAGCACACAATACGAAGGAAACGTCGCAGAGTTAATGATTGCAACTGAATTTGAACTAACCGGTCGTGAACGAGAAGAAGTCCTACGATTAATGACCCGTAATTTAGAAGTGATGATTGATTCTGTAAAGTTAGGGTTAAATGAAAACCACTCTCGTAGTGGGTTAACCGGTGGGGATGCCGCAAAATTAGATCGCTATATCAAATCAGGAAAAACGTTATCTGACTTGACCGTCCTAACCGCAGCGAAGAATGCTATTGCTGTCAACGAACACAATGCTAAGATGGGACTGGTCTGCGCAACACCCACTGCAGGATCTGCTGGCTGCCTCCCCGCAGTTCTCACTGCAGCAACTCAAAAATTAGGGTTAAACCGTCAGCAACAATTAGATTTTCTACTGACAGCTGGAGCTTTTGGTTTAGTGATCGCAAATAATGCTTCTATTTCAGGTGCAGAAGGTGGTTGTCAAGCAGAAGTTGGTTCTGCTTCAGCTATGAGTGCAGCAGCATTGACACTAGCTGCTGGGGGAACTCCTTATCAAGCGAGTCAAGCAGTCTGTTTTGTCATCAAAAACATGCTTGGGCTCATTTGTGATCCAGTAGCAGGACTCGTGGAAGTTCCATGTGTTAAACGGAACGCAATGGGAGCTAGCTATGCCTTCATTGCTGCTGATATGGCCTTAGCAGGTATTGAATCAAAAATACCTGTTGATGAAGTGATTGACGCCATGTACCAAGTTGGATCTAGTCTTCCGACTGCCTTTAGAGAAACAGCTGAAGGAGGATTGGCAGCAACACCAACCGGACGTAGATTACAAAAAGAGATATTTGGAGAATAACATGCAAGCCTTATTTTTTGATTTAGATGGAACATTAGTTGACAGTTCCAAGGGAATTACAGAGAGCTTTCAACATACATTCGATACTTTGAAGGTTCCTCAACCCGATCTCAAAACTATCCGTAGTTTTATGGGACCACCTTTGATTTCTAGTTTTGAAGCTACCCTTCCTGAAACTTTGGTAGATCAAGCAGTGATGATCTATCGCCAGTATTATCATGAAAAAGGTCAATACAAATCAACTCTGTTTCCTCAGATAGTAGAAGCTTTGAAAGCATTACAAGACGAAAACATTCCTCTTTATGTAACTACTTCAAAACATGAACCAGTTGCTTTACAGATGTGTCAAGATTTAGGTATCGATAAATACTTTAAAGGAATTTATGGATCAAATTCAGATCGTATCCACAAAGCCGATGTCATTCGATACGCCTTGTCAAGCAATGACCTTCCAAAAGAGGAGACAGTGATTATTGGAGACACAAAATTTGACCTCATTGGAGGTCAAACAGTTGGCATAAAAACCATGGCCGTCACTTGGGGATTTGGAGATCTTGAAGAGCTACTTCTTTACTCACCAGATTTTATTTGTCACTCTCCACTTGACATTCTTGAGACATTAAAAAAATAGGTTTACAAGTTGTAAACCTATTTTTTTAATAACCCCAAGCTGATAAACCTTGTGAGCTATATGCATTGTATGCAGCCTGGATTTGATCATCAACTGTTGCAGTTGAACCCCAACCTGGCATTGTTTGGAACAAACCACTGGCACCAGAAGCATTTGCTGCATTTACTTGACCATTTGATTCACGGGCAATAATTGCTTCCCAAGTAGAAGCAGGTACACCAGTCATTTCAGCCATACGAGCAGCTGCATAAGATCCTTGTTCTCCAGCAGTATTCCCATTTGATAGAACAATTCCACCATTTGTTGATTGTGCAGAAGTCACTGCAGCATTTGCTGCATAAGTTGTTTGTTTTTGAGCAGTTTGTGCAGTTGCTGTAGTTGCACTTTCAGCAGGTTTTGCTTGCTCTTGTGGAGCAACTTTATCAATCATAGATTTTGAACGCTCACCTAACTCAATAATTTGTCCTGCATAGATCAAATCTTCATTGGTCAGATTGTTAGATGCAATAATATTTTCTACTGAAGTGTTATTTTCTAGTGCAATTTTTGATAGAGTATCTCCAGACTTCACTTCGTAAGTTTCAGCATTCACTGTAGCAATACCAGAAATGAAAAGTGATGCTGCTGAAAGTAGGGAAGTGACTGTCCATTGGAACTTTTTACTGTTCATGAATTCTATTCTCCTTTCGAACATAATTCTATCATACACACAAAATGTTACAGTTTATTGTAGAATATATTACAAATGTTACAAGAATATGTGAATTTAATGTAAAAAGCGCTTTGTATAGCGCTTTTTCCTTATTTTTGAACCAATACAACTAGCTCTATCCATTTTTTAGATAAAAAACTATCAACATGAGGCACAGAATAACGAGCAATGCCAGGGTATCTTTTACTCCCCACTGCAGAGTCCGATAGCGTGTTCGTCCTTCACCGCCTTTGTACCCTCTCGCTTCCATCGCAATTGCTAATGCATCTGCGCGTTTAAAACTTGAGGCAAACAAAGGAATGAGAATCGGAATGAAGGAACGGATCCTTTTTAATAGATTTCCTTCACCAAAATCAACACCACGCGCCCTTTGCGCATTCATGATTCGATTCGTATCATCCACTAAAGTTGGAACAAAGCGCAAACTCATAGATAGCATTAACCCAATCTCATGTGCTGGAACTTTAATAATTTTTAGTGGTGTGAGGATCTTTTCAACAGCATCTGCTAAACTCAATGGTGTCGTCGTCACGGTTAAAATCGTCGAATAAAAAATGATTAAAATAAATCTACAAAATATGATGGCGGCTTGCATCAATCCTTGGTCGGTTAATTTAAAAAACCACCATTGATACAAAATAGTTCCTTGAGAGGTCGCAAATAATTGAAAAATGGTTGTAAAAGCAATGATAAAAATCATTGATTTTAAACCTTTAATATAAAAACTAACCGAAATCCTCGTTAGATACATTAAAACAAAAATAAAACCAAAGAGAAGAACATTTGTCTGGATATTATTTGCCCAAAACAGAAGAAATATGAATAAAAACATTGAGAGCAACTTCCCACGAGGATCTAGTTGGTGGATAATGGAGTTTCCAGGAATATACCTTCCCAAAATCATATTATTCATGAAGTAACAGCTCCTTTAGTTCCTCAATTTTGATTGGTAGTCTGTCCAGAGGAAGTCCTCTTCGTTTCAATTGAAGAGCAAAATTCGTAATTTGTGGGACTCCTAATTGAAGTTTTTGTAAATACTCAACCTGTTGAAACACTTCCCTTGGGGATCCGTTTAGGACAAGTTTTCCCGCTTCTAAAGCAAATACAGTATCAGCAAAATTTGCTACATCATCCATCGTATGAGTTACCAGAACTAGGGTCATCCCATTTTTATGTAATGTCTCAAACAGCGCCATCAATTCCTTTCTTCCAGCAGGATCTAGACCTGCTGTTGGCTCGTCCAATACTAAAATCTCTGGTTCGATAGCTAAAATACCTGCGATCGCAACCCGTCTCATCTGTCCACCAGATAGTTCAAATGGACTTTTATCATAGATAGACTCTTCTAAACCAACGATCGCTAATTTTTCTTTGGCTATTTCCTCCGCTTTGTCCTTAGGTACCCCAAAATTCTGTGGTCCAAAGGCTACATCAGCTAGAACGGTTTCTGCAAACAGCTGACTTTCTGGAAATTGAAAAACCAAACCAACCTTTTTTCTCAGGTACTTCATTTCTTTTGGCTCAGAATGATTATCTAAAACAAAATCTTCAAATTGAATCGTTCCTTTAGTCGGACGCAGTAAACCATTTAGTAATTGCAACAAAGTAGACTTGCCACTACCAGTATGCCCGATAATGGCTGTATAAGATCCATCTTTTATTTCCAAACTAATATCAGAAAGCGCCTGCCCTTCAAAAGGACTTCCCTCTTGATAAGTATAATAGACATTCTTTAAAGATATTCCCATAGTTGGTCTAATAACTCACTTTCTGTTAGATAATCCTGTTTTAGCGGAAAATGCGAGCTGAGAGATTCTTGAACCTGCTTACTAAAAGGCTTATCTAGTCCAATCTCATTAAGGTCATTTCTTGAAAACAATTCCCGCGGCGTCATAGAAGACTCTAGTTTTCCTTTTTGAAACACCAGTGTTCGATCACTTAAGGCAATTTCGGTTAAATCATGGGTAATGGAGATAATTGTTAATTGAAATTTTTTCTGAAGTTCTCTCATTACCGCCATTAGATCCTCTCTGCCTTCTGGATCTAACATACTAGTTGCTTCATCAAGGATAATAATCGTTGGTCTCAAGGCGATAATACCTGCTATGGCCACCCGTTGCTTTTGACCACCTGACAAACGAGATGGTTCGCGATCTTTAAACTCCAACATACCAACTTGCTCAATAGCCTTCTCCACTCGTTGAAGCATTTCTTCCCGTGGAATTCCTTGATTTTCTAAACCAAAGGCAACATCATCTTCTACTGTCGCACCAACAAATTGGTTATCAGGATTCTGAAATACAATCCCAATTTTACTACGGATTTCCCATATAGTTTCACGAGTCAGTTTTTTTCCATCAATGTAAATCTCACCAGACTCAGCTTCCAAAAGACCATCAATCAGGCGTACAACTGTAGATTTCCCACTACCATTGTGTCCAACAATCGAAAGCCACTCTCCTTGTTTCACGTGAAACGAAACCGTGTCAATTTGATACTCTTCTACTGTTTTATCGTATCGAAAGGATACATTTTTTAGCTCAATCATCTGTTTCATTTATTTAAATGTGTCTTTAAAGAGATAGCTACTTCCCTTAAAGTAGTCGTAACCAGAATAAATTGTGAAAATCAATGCAATATAAAGCAACACTTGCCCTGGAAGAGTCCAATGGCAAAGCAAAAAGATAATGGCAAACATTTGGCTAAAGGTTTTAATTTTTCCAGGCATGGCTGCAGCAAGAACTGTACCACCTGTCTCAACAAGTAGAAGACGCAAACCAGTAACAGCTAACTCACGACAAATGATAACGGCCGCAATCCAAGCAGGAACCATTTTTAATTCAATCATCATGATAAAAGCTGACATGACCAATAATTTATCTGCCATCGGATCGGCAAATTTACCAAAATTACTAACTACATTCCATTTTCGTGCAAGAAAGCCATCTAAATAATCTGTAATACTAGCAATTGCAAAAATAACTGCCGCTACAATATGTCCTAAGTAAGAATGACTTAAACTTAAAATAGCAATAAAAATAGGAATCATCACAACCCGAATTAATGTCAATGCATTAGGAATATTTTCTTTTTTCATACTTCCTCCAAAAAATAAACTATCTTTACATCTATTTTACAGATGCTGTAAACTCATAAAAATATACGATATAAATCACAAAGCCAAGGATGACAAAACTAACTAGTAGATAATACAGGATTGGTAACCAGCTCGCTTTCTGTCTTAATTTTCTTGAATGAAGCTCTTCGTCATCTACAAGTATTTCTTCATCAAATAACAATTCTTTTCCTTCACGAAAAGCTGTCAATAGGATGGACTCATCTAATCCCAAAGCCCATGCTAACTTTTTAAGATAGATCTGAGCGTAAAAGGGACTCGGTAATAGATCAAACTCATCGTTTTCCAACGCTTCTATATAAGGAATTTCAATGGCTGTCTTATTTGACACATCCTGTAAACTTAAGTGTAAATTTACTCTTGACAGTCTTAACACTTGACCAATCGTTCTCTTCTTCATGTTTTCCCTTCTTGATACATTGTTTACTACTTTTGAAAAATCATATAGTCAACCATCTCAGCCTGGTCGATGAACTGACGCCCTAATTTGATGATATCTTGTAAACTAATACCTTGTAAAATCTTTGGAAGATCATAAGAAGTGCTACCGTCTGAAAAATATTCAAACTGAGTGGCACTATACTCAAGCGAATTTAAACCTTGTAAGAAATCACCAAACATTTCGCTTTTAATCGTATCCAAATGTTCCTGATTGACATCTGGATCCTTCTCAAATTGTTTGATTGCTGACCTAAATTGATGAGATAAGGACACCGGTTCTTGAGTATCCATTGTCAAAATAACGAAATGAAATAATTCCTCAACCTCGACTTCAAGTGTCAATGAGTTGTCAATCTTCCCAGCTTCATATAAACTTTGAAACCGTTGCGAAGTCCAACCAAACATCATCGAAAACAGTAATTTCAACATCAATTTATAACGAAATTTTTCCTCTTCCTTAATGATATCATTTCCTCGAATTCCAATTGCCAACCTAGGAGTAGCAACTTCCATTCTACAAGATTGATTCAATCTTACTTCATTTTTTTCTACAGGAAAACGTTCTAACTCCACAGATGGATGAGGAGGAACTAGATCATATTCCTTTACTACTTGCAATACTTCATCAACATCAAAGTTTCCGATCACTAATAAGTGCATTTGAGAGGGATGATAGAATAGATCAAAGTTTTCACGGAGATTATCTATTGTAATGTCAGAAATAGACTCCCTAGTTCCAGCAATATCATCTGCTAACGGTGTTCCAGGATATAAATTTTCTAAAGCACCAAAAAATAATCGATAGTCTGGACTATCTTGGTACATTCCAATTTCTTGTTGAATGATTTTTCTTTCCTTAGATACAGATTTTTCTGTAAAGGAAACCTTTGAAACCATCTCCAATAACAATTGAATATTTTCAGGGACCTTTGAAGTTGTTGAGAAAAGATAACTTGTCTTTGTAAAGCTTGTAAAGGCATTACTTTCCGATCCTAAATGAACGAATTTTTTTAAATAATCTTGACCATTTTCATCTTCAAATACTTTGTGTTCTAGGAAATGAGCAATTCCTGCAGGATATTGCCTTTCATTACCATTCACTAGAATTCGTGTATCCACTGAGCCAAACTTAGTTGTGATTATTCCATAGGTTTCATAATAATCTTCTTTTGGAATTAAATGAATAGTCAACCCATTTGACAAGCGTGTAAAGTAAACTTGCTCACCAACTGATTCATAATATTTTTCTTTAATTTTCAATCTTTACACTACTTTCCTTCCATAAAATAAACAGACTGTAAATTAATTGTTTTTGCCACTTCAATAATTTCTTCTCTACTAACCTTATCGATGGACTCTAACCACTCTTCTAAAGAAAGGACTTTCTTTCCTAGGATCGTTTTCAAATATTCCCTTTCAATCAAGGTATTTTGCCGATCCTGTGCTAATAAGGTCGTATTCACCAACATTTCTTTTGTCAATTGAAGCTCTGACTCTGTAAACTTGCCTCGTTTTAAATCATTCAACTGTCTCATAATCAAGGTCATTACTTTCGTACGAGATTCCTTATCAATGCCTGCAAAAACTCTCATAAAGCCTGTAAAAATATCAAAATGGCTAGAGATGGTATAAGCAAGTCCTTCTTTCTCACGAATTATTTGAAAAAGTCTCGAATGCGAGAAAGCTCCCAGCATCCCATTTAATACAACTAGTGGGATATGGAGAGATTCTCCATACTGGGTAGAAAAATGGTAACCTAATTCTAGAATAGATTGTTGGTTTTGTTTTTGCTCTAACTTTTCTCTAACAACATTTGTAAAAGGTTGTTGATAGGTGACAGACAAATTGTTATCACGTGGCTTGAATTCAAACTGGTTCACTCGATCCACAATAGCGACCTCATTAAAATCGCCTATGAAAAAGAAGTCAATATTATCTAATTGGAGCATCTGGTGAAACTGTGAAAGAGAACTTTGAGCTGTCTCTTGTCTCACTAAATCAACTTTCCCCAATCTTGACATCCCGATTGTTTCGTCTTCAAAAAATAGTTGATTCAATTGCCCATGTGCATAATAATAAGGCTCTTCAATTTCTGACTCCAAATCGGAAATTGTATTTTTCTTTTCAACGTCAAATGTATCACTGTCAAAGTGATCTTCTACTACCAAAGGTGAAAAGAAGATAGTTTCTATAATGTCCAAAACTTCATCAGTAAGAACATTTTTCTTGCTCAAAAAGTCATCGCGCACAAAGGAAATATTCAAATCAACATAATGAACACGCCCCCTCTTAGAGACTGAGGTTGACAATTCTACCCCGTATAGACTCGCTAATTTTTCACGGAATAATTGTGAAGTTGGATATTTTTGATTTGCAGTTTCCATCATACAGGCTACTAAAACACGCGCAGCCACGGTATTTTCATCTAATGGCGATGAAAAACGGACCTTAATTTTATTGGTTTTAAATTTTTTTGATTGAAGAAAGTGAAGATTCACGCCCTTTACTAATTCCATTTTCATCCTCGTTCTACTCAATAGTAACTTTCATTATAACACGAAATCACACTAAAATCCTAATTCAAACTGTGAAAAAGCTCCTCAAATCACTCAACATTCTCTACCCTAGAAAAACTAAAAATATGGTATAATAACACGCAAAGAGGTGAACTATGAATTACAAATTATTTGATGACTTTATTACATTACAAGCAATCTTAAAAGAACTCGGTATTATACAGAGTGGTGGTGCAATCAAAGCTTTTCTTCAAGAAAAAGAAGTCTTTGTTAATGGTGAATTAGAACAACGGAGAGGCCGTAAACTTCGTGTCAATGATCAAATTGACATTCCTGAACTGAGCATGACTATCACCATTCTTGAACCTTCTCAAGAAGAAATAGAAGAACATCTTAAAGAGAAGGAAGAAAAGGAACGTGTTGCTAAACTTGTCAAGCAACTCAATCAACAACAAAAGAAACAACCGACAAAGACTAACAAAAAAGAAAAAGCAATTCGCTTTCCTGGTATCTCGTAATGTGGTTAAAACAGTTATCCATTCAAAATTTTCGTAATTATCAAGAACTAGAAGTCGAGTTTCATCCTGGATTAAATATTTTCCTAGGTCAAAATGCTCAAGGAAAGACCAATATTCTCGAATCAATTTATTTTCTAGCTTTAACCAGAAGTCATCGAACACGAAATGATAGAGATCTCATCTATTTTGAATCCACCGATTTTAAAGTGTCTGGTCAGTTACAAAGAGAAACTGGTCCCCTTCCATTAGAAATTTCCTTGACACCAAAAGGTCGGATAACTAAGGTAAATCATTTGAAACAAGCCAAATTATCGAACTATATTGGCCATATGAATGTTGTCCTTTTCGCACCCGAAGATTTGCAACTGATCAAAGGATCACCTGCAGGGCGTCGAAAGTTTATTGACATTGAATTAGGTCAGATGAAACCTCTCTACTTATCTGACTTATCTCAATACAACCATGTACTGAAACAAAGAAATAGTTATCTAAAAAATTCGGAAAAAATTGATGCTACATTTTTGGAGGTCTTAGATTCACAACTAGCTAGTTTTGGAAGTCGCGTCATCCATCATCGGCTTGAGTTTATTAAAAAATTAGAAGCTAAAGCAAAAGAAAAACATACTCGACTTTCTGACAACAAAGAAAACCTATCAATTCAATATCAGTCAACTGTTTTTTCTGAAGAAGGAAATGATATAGAAGAGCAGTTTCTCTCTATGTTGGAAAAAAACCGTCAGAAGGATATTTTTAGGAAAACAACAAGTATTGGGCCTCACAGGGATGATTTGGCATTTTTCATCAATAATATGAATGCTACCTTTGGTAGTCAAGGCCAGCATCGAAGTGTTGTTCTCTCTCTAAAATTAGCAGAAATTGAATTGATGGAAGAAATCACAAGAGAAAAGCCTATTTTATTACTTGACGATGTCATGAGCGAACTTGACAATTATCGTCAACTTCAACTACTTGAAACCATCTCTAATAATATTCAAACATTTATTACAACGACCACTCTCGATCATTTAAAAGACCTGCCTGAAGAGTTGAAAATTTTCACTGTTCAAGCCGGTCATATCAAAACAGCATCTTGACAGAATTGTCAAGATGCTGTTATTTTTGTTTACAAATGTGTAAATTTATTGTGCTGAGTAGTTAGGAGCCTCGTTTGTGATTTGCACATCATGAGGATGGCTTTCTTTCAATCCTGCACCACTCATTTCAACAAATTGTGCATGATCATGTAAATCTTGAATGGTTGCTGCACCAACATAACCCATACCTGAACGAATACCACCGATCATTTGGAATACCATATCTGCTACAGAACCTTTATAAGCAACACGTCCCTCAATTCCTTCAGGAACCAATTTATTGGCTTCATTGACAGATCCTTGGAAGTAACGGTCGCTAGAACCTTTCTTCATTGCTGCAATAGATCCCATACCACGGTATGTTTTAAATTTACGACCTTGGAAGATTTCTGTTTCACCTGGTGCTTCATCTGTACCTGCAAGCATTGAGCCAAGCATAACCGCGTTTCCACCAGCTGCTAGTGCTTTGACAATATCTCCTGAATACTTGATACCACCATCAGCAATGATCGTTTTTCCATATTCACGAGCTACAGCGGCTGCATCATAAATGGCAGTCACTTGAGGAACACCAACCCCTGCAACAACACGAGTTGTACAGATTGATCCTGGACCAATTCCGACCTTAACTACGTCTACCCCTGCATCAAATAATGCACGAGCACCTTCAGCGGTTGCAATATTTCCTGCAATCAAGGTACGATCTGGGAAGTGAGCACGAATTTCTGCAATCTTACGAAGAACACCCGCAGAATGTCCATGAGCAGTATCGATGACAATAGCATCTGCACCAGCTTCAAAAAGAGCTTCTGCACGTTCAAAAGTATCTGAAGTAACCCCTACGGCACCAGCCACAAGCAAACGACCAAATTCATCCTTAGCCGCATTTGGAAACTCAATAACTTTTTCAATATCTTTGATTGTAATCAAGCCAGAAAGACGACCATTTTCATCTACCAATGGTAATTTTTCAATACGGTGCTCTTGTAGAATGCGTTCAGCTGTTTCCAAATCGGTTCCAACCGGTGCAGTTACCAAGTTTTCACTTGTCATATGATTTGAAATGGGTTGATTGTAATCAGAAATAAAACGCAAATCCCGGTTTGTAAGGATACCAACTAATTTACGATTTTCAAGTGTTTCAACAACAGGAACACCACTGATTCGGTATCGTCCCATCAACTCATCTGCTTCTGCAATTGTATGAGACGGAGTCAAATAGAACGGATCAATAATAACCCCATTTTCAGAACGTTTTACTTTGCGTACTTCATCTGCCTGTTGCTCAATTGACATGTTTTTATGGATAACACCAAGTCCACCAGCACGTGCCATAGCAATTGCCATTTGACTTTCAGTCACTGTGTCCATGGCAGCAGTAATGATTGGGATATTCAAGCGTAAATTACTTGCTAATTGTGTACTTAAATCTGCATCATTAGGCAATACGTGACTTTCTGCTGGAATCAAAAGCACGTCATCGAATGTAAACCCTTTTTTTAAAAACTTTGTGTCCCAATTAGACATTAGCTGGATCCTCTTTTCTTTTTATTTGAGCAAGGCTCGAATTTTTATTGTTAATATCATACCATTCTATGGCAATTTGTCAATCATTTATTGGTAAATTATCAATGAACAGTAAGAAATGTTCGCTTTTAATGAAGTCGTTTTATTTTTTAAAATAGGTAATTCCCATCGCAGATTTTACTTCATCCAGTGTTTGAGCTGCTACATTTCGAGCGCGCTCACTTCCTTTTTCAAGAATAGAGTAGACCTCACCCATATCCTTTGCAAACTCAAGTCGTCTTTCACGAATTGGTCTTAATTCACGATCTAAAATTTCTAAAAGATATCGTTTGGTCTTTACATCACCAAGTCCACCACGTTGATAATGTTCTTTCATTTCTGCAATTTCAGCTGAATCTTCTGGACGGCCAAATACATCCAGGTAATGAAACACCATATTGCCTTCGATTTTTCCTGGATCCTCTACTTTAATATGATCCGGATCGGTATACATACTCATCACTTTTTTCTTTAAAGTATCCGCATCATCAGCTAAGTAAATTCCATTATTCAATGATTTAGACATTTTAGCATTTCCATCTAAACCAGGTAAGCGCCCCGCTGCTTCATTTTCAGGATAAATTCCTTCCGGTTCCACCAAAGTATCTGTGTTGTATGCATGATTAAAGGAACGAACAATCTCACGAGTTTGCTCAATCATAGGCTTTTGATCATTTCCTACTGGAACAAAATTCGCTTTAAATGCTGTGATATCGGCTGCTTGTGAAATAGGGTATACCAAAAATCCTGTTGGAATACTCTCACCAAAACCTTTTTGAGAAATCTCGGTTTTTACAGTTGGATTCCTTTCAAGTCGCGCCAAAGATACTAGATTCATGTAATACATGGTCAATTCCGCTAATTCAGGAATCTGACTTTGAATGAAAATCGTAACTTTTTCAGGATCTAGTCCAGCTGCCAGATAATCCAAAGCAACATTACCAATAGATTCTACAATCGTTTTTGGATCTTTTGCATGGTCTGTCAAAGCTTGCTGGTCTGCTAGGAAAACAAACATATTATACTCATCTTTATTTTGCAACAAGACGCGATTTTTTAAAGAACCAACATAGTGGCCAATATGGAGTTTTCCTGTCGGTCTATCTCCTGTCAGAATGATGGGTTTTGTCATACTCTTCTCCTTAATCGTTATCCCTATCATTATAGCACTTTCTAGTTGAAAATGTTAGTCTATCCTCTATGTTTGTAAGGAATTAACACTTTACTAAACTGTCAATTTCGTTTACATCATTGTAAAAACAAATTGACAGTAAAAAAGTTGAATTTTCCCCTATTTTCTAGTAAAATGAAGACATTATAGAAAGAGGAGAAAATCATTGCTTACAGTATCAGACGTCTCACTACGTTTTAGTGATCGAAAATTGTTTGACGATGTCAATATCAACTTTACAGAGGGAAATACATACGGTCTCATCGGTGCCAACGGTGCTGGAAAGTCAACCTTTTTAAAAATTTTAGCTGGAGATATTGAACCAACAACTGGTCATATTTCTCTTGGCCCTGATGAACGTTTATCCGTTTTGCGTCAAAATCACTTTGACTATGAAGACGAGCGAGTCATCGATGTTGTCATTATGGGAAATGAAAAGCTCTACAACATTATGAAAGAGAAAGATGCTATCTACATGAAAGAAGATTTCTCTGATGAAGATGGCGTCCGTGCAGCTGAACTTGAAGGTGAATTTGCCGAACTCGGTGGATGGGAAGCAGAAAGCGAAGCATCTCAATTGCTTCAACATCTAAATATTTCAGAAGACCTCCATTATCAAACGATGAGCGAGTTAGCTAACGGAGATAAAGTGAAAGTTCTCCTAGCTAAAGCCCTTTTTGGTAAACCAGATGTCCTTCTTTTGGACGAACCAACCAACGGTCTCGATATTCAATCCATTACCTGGTTAGAAGATTTTCTAATTGATTTTGAAAATACGGTTATTGTTGTATCCCACGACCGCCACTTTTTGAACAAAGTCTGCACCCATATGGCGGATCTCGACTTTGGAAAAATTAAACTTTACGTCGGAAACTATGATTTCTGGAAAGAATCTTCTGAACTTGCAGCAAAATTACAAGCAGATAGAAACGCAAAAGCTGAAGAAAAAATTAAACAATTACAAGAGTTTGTCGCACGTTTCTCAGCCAACGCTTCAAAATCAAAACAAGCAACTTCGCGTAAAAAAATGCTTGACAAGATTGAACTTGAAGAAATTGTTCCATCTAGTCGGAAGTACCCATTTATCAACTTTAAGGCAGAACGAGAAATTGGTAACGATCTCTTGACAGTTGAAAATCTTTCTGTCAAGATTGATGGAGAAACCATCCTTGACAATATCAGCTTTATCTTACGTCCTGGTGACAAAACTGCCCTTATCGGACAGAACGATATTCAAACAACTGCTTTGATCCGTGCATTGATGGATGATATTGAATATGAAGGAACTGTCAAGTGGGGAGTTACAACTAGTCGATCATATCTACCAAAAGACAACAGTCGTGATTTTGCAGGTGGTGAAAGTATTCTTGATTGGCTTCGTCAATTTGCAAGTAAAGAAGAAGATGACAATACTTTCCTTCGTGGTTTCTTAGGACGTATGCTCTTTTCGGGTGACGAAGTTAACAAGTCTGTCAACGTCTTGTCAGGGGGAGAAAAAGTTCGTGTCATGTTGTCTAAATTGATGCTCCTCAAGTCAAATGTTCTTGTACTGGATGATCCAACCAATCACTTGGATTTGGAGTCTATCTCAAGTTTGAATGATGGATTGAAGAATTTTAAAGAATCGATTATCTTTGCCAGCCATGACCACGAATTCATTCAAACACTCGCCAACCATATTATCGTTCTTTCAAAAAACGGCGTAATCGATCGTATTGATGAAACCTATGATGAGTTTCTTGAAAATGAAGAAGTTCAAGCAAAAGTGAAAGAACTTTGGAGCCAATCATAAAAATAAAGAGCCCTGAAATCATTATTTCAGGCTCTTTCAGTAGAAATATATGAATAAAACAAAGCTAAAAACATCCCTTTTTATAGTATCTTCTTTCCTGATTCCAGCTATCATGATGTTCTTTATTTACCTCTCACAAGGAATCTACTGGAACAGTGATACATCCCCCTTATTAGGAGATGGTTATCATCAGTATGTCATTTTTGATACCACACTTCGAAATATTTTACATGGGACAGATAGCCTATTTTACAGTTTTCAAAGTGGATTAGGTATTAATTTCTATGCACTCAGTAGCTATTATCTAGGAAGTTTCTTTTCTCCTCTTGTCTACTTCTTTAATGCACAATCCATGCCGGATGCTGTTTACCTCATCACTCTTCTTAAATTTGGAGCTATTGGCTTAAGCACTTATATTAGTTTACATGGAATGTTTTCTAAAATTCCTAGATCCCTGGTTCTTACCCTTTCAACATCATTTGCTCTTATGAGCTTTGCTATCAGCCAAATTGAAATCAAAACTTGGCTAGATGTTTTTATCCTAGCACCATTAATTCTTTATGGATTCAAAAAACTCATTTACAATGAGGGAGAGATTCTCTACTTTATCAGCTTAACCAGCTTGTTTATCCAAAATTATTATTTTGGGTTTATGATGTCTATTTTTCTTATTTTATGGTACTTGACACAACTGTCATGGGACATCAAAGGAATTGGAAAACGCTTCTTTCATTTTGTAATTGTATCTCTTTTATCAGTTATATCAAGCCTTGTGATGTTATATCCAACCTTCTTAGATTTACGCACTCATGGAGAAAGTTTTTCAAAGGTTGACAGTATCTTTACAGAAAAAAGTTGGTATCTTGACGTATTTGCAAAAAATTTCATTGGAAGTTTTGACACTACTAAATATGGATCAATTCCAATGATCTACGTGGGATTATTTCCACTTCTATTAGCGATCACCTTTTTCTTTGTAAAGTCGATCAAGTTTCACGTGAAACTTTCTTACTTTATACTCTTGACCATTCTTATTTTGAGTTTTCGTTTTCAATTATTAGATCTCCTTTGGCAAGGTATGCACGCGCCAAATATGTTTCTTCATCGATACTCTTGGATCTTTTCTTTGACGATTATTCTGATGGCAGGAGAAGTACTAAATCGAATAGAGGAGATTACTTGGATTCGTTTTAGTCTTGCTAATTTCCTCCTTATTCTAGGATTTGGAGCAACTGTCCTTTACAGCAGTCACTATAAATTTTTAGATGCTGTCAATTTTATTGTTACTTTTGAATTTTTAATTGCTTTCTATTTGGTCTGTTTAGGATTTATCCTAAAAAAGATACCGCCTAGACTTTTCTATCTTTCGATCCTTTTTTTCTCCATTTTTGAATTATCGGTAAATAGTTATTATCAAATGGAAGGAATTGCGAATGAATGGGTCTTTGCTTCTCGCTCATCCTACGAACGCGACTTAAAAGCCATCCAATCCTTAGTAAGAGAGAAGACAGACTCAAATTATCGGACTGAGATTCTACAGCCACAAACAGGCAATGATAGCATGAAGTATGGTTATAATGGAATTTCTCAATTTTCATCTGTACGAAATACGGATGCTAGCTCGACATTGGACAAACTAGGATTTAAATCTGAAGGAACTAACCTCAATCTTCGATACCAAAACAATTCTATTTTAATGGATAGTCTATTTGGTGTTCGCTATAATTTAAGCCAACAACCTGTTCAAAAATTTGGATTTAAAGAGATTGCAACCAAAAATGGAGTCTCACTTTCAGAAAACGAATATGCCTTACCAATCGCCTTTCTGTCAGCAAAACCTTATAAAAATACTTTCTTTACGAATTTGACACTGGATAATCAGACACGATTCATCCATCAAATCACGGATGAAAAATATAAATTTTATAAGAAATTAAATATTCTCTCGCCTACTTCACAAAATACTACATCTTCGTTGCAAACTGCAAAAATTGAAGAAGATAGTCATCTATCCTACGCAAGTATTCAATATGAAGTAACGGTTCCTGCCCATAGCCAACTATATGTCAATGTTCCAAATTTACAATTTTCAAACGATGATCGGAAAGATATTGAAATCAGCTACAATGGACAGACCCAACGCTATACCATTGATAATGCCTTTCCATTCTTTTCAATTGGCCATTTTGACACAGAAGAAACAGTTACTATTCGTATGAGTTTTCCAGAAAATTCGACAGTCTCCTTTGATACACCAGAATTTTTTGCTCTGGATCTTAACCAATACACACAAGCTATCGCTAGTATTCGTCAGCAAGAAGTTGCTATTCACAAAAAGAAAAACAAATTGGTAGCAGCCTATAACGCAAATAGAGACACTACCCTTATTTTTACACTCCCTTATGATAAAGGCTGGTCAGCTAAACAAAATGGAAAGCCTATCCAAATTCATCGCATCCAGAAAGGATTGATGGGAGTTCGTGTTTCAAAAGGATCCGGAACAGTCACCTTAACATTTGTTCCCCAAGGCTTCATTGAAGGATTCATTGCCTTTTTCGTTGGAATCATTCTCTTCTTCCTCTACGAATGGAGACAAATAAAAAGACGAAAAAGTTAAGGAATCTAACCATCGTTCACTTATAAATAAAAGGCTAGGATAGTCATTATCCTAGCCTTTTTCAAAACAAAAAAAACACCCAAATGGGTGCTATACTAGCTCCGCCAGTAGGACTCGAACCTACGACATCATGATTAACAGTCATGCGCTACTACCAACTGAGCTATGGCGGAATGAGATATAGTCCGTACGGGATTCGAACCCGTGTTACCGCCGTGAAAAGGCGGTGTCTTAACCCCTTGACCAACGGACCATATATTCATTAACAGAACATATCCCATTATATCAAAATTTAACTAATTGTCAAGCACTAAATTCTAAATTTTGCTCTTCAATTAATTTTTTGGCACGTTTGATATTGCTTCTTGAGATTGGACAAGAATACCCTTCTTTCAACAGCAGCTGTTTCTTTTTCTTATCCATTCCAATGATCATACTTCTATTCACGATAAAAGATTGATGGGGACTGAAATATCTCTCCTCCACATCTTTCTCCAAGACATCTGATAAACTTCCCGCAATTTCTTTTTGAAAATTTTTCCCAACTAAGTTTAATTTATAAGCCGAACCAACAGTTTCAATATAAAGAATATCCTTAAATGGAATTTTTATCTTTTTATCCTTAAAGTCATACTCAAAATAATCTGTCAAATCATCATTTCCAATTTGAATAGTTGTTAGGTACTCAATACACTCCTTGATTTTTAATCTAAATAAATCTTCATTCAAATTTTTATCAATAAAATCTAAGGCAGATACTTTATAACGATAGGTAATCGAAGCGAATTCTGATTTTGTAGTAATAAAAACAATAATGGCATAAGGATTTGCTTCTCGTATTTTTTGAGCAATTTCCAGCCCACAATACTCATTGTCTTGGATATGAATATCTAGAAAATATAATTGGTGGATATCCGAATGTTGGATATAATTTTCAAATTCCGAAATTTTACCGGTAGAAATCACTTCAAGTTTAATTTCTAATTCCTTAGCAATTTCTGCAATATGTTTTTCTACCCGTATCTGTTGAGAGAGCTCATCTTCTAATAAAAAAATCTTCATTCTTGTTCGTATCCTCCAATCTTCAAAACTTGTAAAAAACGATTTCCTTGCAATTCCGTTTCTAAAAACATCGTTCCATAATTTGCTAAGATTTTTCTCACATTATTTAATCCTAGTCCTCTATTTTCTCCTTTTGTCGAATAGCCTTCTTCATATATTTTTCTAATATCAAAAGTGATTTCATTTGTTGTATTATGAATCACTAAGTAAACAATTTTTGAAATAGAGAAAATAGCAATATGAACTTTCTTTTCTTCTGCTTCTTTTGAAGCTTCCAAAGCGTTTGTCACTAGAATCCCAACGATTCTCACGATATCTAATAAATCAACTGGTAGTTGCTCGATTGGTTCACTCGTTTCAAAGGTCATTTCTACCCCAGCATCTCTTGCATCCAACCAACCTCGAATCAAAATACTTCGTAAAGCAGAATCTTTGATATTGACCAAGTTGAATCCTGATAATGCTTCTGTATTGATCTCTTTATAACCTTTTTCCAATACTTCTCTATGGATTCTCTGTATTTCTGGAATATTTTCTTCCTCAATAGCTAATGACATAGAAATAACTAAATTTCCCAAATCATGACGAAATCCCCTAACAATAGAATAGAGACTTTGAATTTCAGCCATATACCGACTCATTTGTTGCTCAGAAAATTCTTTATACTCCAGTTCTAAATTTTTACGATACTGATCTCGCTCGATTTTCATATGGAATAAGCTGACTACAAAAGAGAAAAAACAAATCGTTGCCAACATACTCCCAAAATTTTTAAATTGCGCTTGTTCACTAATCCATAAAGCAAAATTAATCACTACAAATATAGCAAAATAGACACAGATGAGTTTCTTTAAATATTTTTCAAATTCTTGCTCATAAAAAGGAGTGAAATCAAATTCAAATAAGTCAATTAACTTCAAAATGATTCCTAAAGAAAGCAAACGAATACACATATTGTAGACAATCGAGTAAGCTGCTACAACAGCATCTCCCAACACTGAAGAGACAATTATCGTCAGAAAAGTTGCTGTTCCTTCAACCGCTAAATAAGTAAAAAAAGAATAAAAAATGGCGCACAAGCGATTCGTCCGATTGGCATAATGATAATAAGGATATAAATAAACCGGCCATAAGAGCATATTTAAATCAGAGAGTCGAATATTTGAAAATAAAGTCACATCTAAAAATACTAAGAGACTTTCAAAAAGAAGAACAAAGGTGCTCAGAAGAAAGATAAATGCAAATTGATGTTCCTGATAGATTTTTTCGTCCACTAATGCAAACGTCAGAACAATGATCCCTCCCAAGAGAAAAGACAAGATTAATGACTGAATCACACAAACTCTCCCACTTTGTTTTTTCTATTTTATTATACTCTAGTATTATTATAAAAAAATAAAATTTTATATACAAAAAATTATAATATAAAATAGCCTAAAATTAAAGGGAATAGGTAAAATTGTAATTTTTTTAATGTTTTTGTTACATGAATGAAAACTATTTTACACAATTTATATAATCTACACTTTGCACTATATAGGGATTATTAGTCCTTTTTTAAAATATTCCTAATAAATCATTTCATTACTATTTGTCTATAGTGAAGTATACAAAAATTAATAGATAATGAAAATTTATACATTTTTACATAAAAAAATGCAGCAAAAGCTGCATCTTTCATTTGATCCCAGCAGGATTCGAACCTGCGACCGTTCGCTTAGAAGGCGAATGCTCTATCCAGCTGAGCTATGAGACCGAACTTACTTCATTTTAGCAGAAAAAGGAAGGAGCGTCAAGGTTATTTATGGTAAGGACTCCCCTGTTGAATCATGAAAGCACGATAGATTTGTTCCACCAACACTAATTTCATCAACTGATGAGGAAGAGTTAATTGACCAAAGCTCATTAATAGATTTCCTCTTTTTTTCACTTCAGGAGACAGACCAAGACTGCCTCCAATAACAAAAGTAAGGTTTGAGTAACCAGATGTCATAATCTGGTCAATCGTTTGACTAAATTTCTCTGAAGGAAATTGTTTTCCTTCGATGGCTAATACAATCACATATTCCTTATCTGAAATCTTAGAGAGAATTCGTTCCCCCTCTTTTTCAAGGATTTGTTGATTTTCGAGTTGACTGGCACGATCTGGAGTTTTTTCATCAACTAACTCAACCTGTTCTACTTTTGCAAATCGACCAAGCCTTTTAATATACTCCGCGATCCCATCTTTTAAGTATTTTTCTTTTAATTTTCCAACGGTTATCAATTTAATTTTCATTCCCCTATTGTAGCATAATTCTTCAATTCCACAAATAATCCACAGCTATAGAAAGGAAATCTATTCTATAAAGTCCTTTTTAAAGCCATTTCTCAACTAAATTCTACAACTTATCCACAATTTGTGGATAACTTTAGTTATTTAAGATATAATTAAGAAAGTTTTTCTATACTTTAGACAATTTGATATCCTTAGGAGGAAAATATGAAATCTTCATCTAATTTACTGAAAAAACTTGGAAATATAACCCTCATTTTCGTTGTAGGTTTTCTAGGTGGGATTCTTGGAACCTTTTTAACCTCTCATTCTTCTACTTCAAATACTGAAAGTAAGCAAGTACACTCAACCACTGTTAAAACAGCTTATAAAAATACAACCTCAACTAGTGAGGCCGTAGACAAGGTGAAAAATGCTGTGGTTTCTGTGATTACTTATTCTGATTCTTCGAATCAAGGGTTATTTGAAAAAGAAGAAAACTCTGACTCACAAATTTCTAGTGAAGGTTCTGGGGTCATTTATAAAAAAGAAGGAAAATATGCCTACCTTGTTACCAACACCCATGTAATCAATGGTGCTAAAAAAGTAGACATTCTTTTAGCAGATGGGAATAAAGTACCTGGAGAAGTAGTTGGATCAGATGTCTATTCTGATATTGCAGTCGTTCGCATTAGTGCGGATAAAGCAAAGGCAGTAGCTGAATTCGGAGATTCAAACCAATTAACAGTCGGTGAGACTGCAATTGCAATTGGTAGCCCTCTTGGAACAGATTATGCTAATTCTGTTACTCAAGGGATCATTTCTAGCCAAGGTCGCAATGTGAATTTGAAAGCTGATAATGGACAAAATATCTCTACACGCGCTCTACAAACAGACGCAGCCATCAACCCAGGAAACTCTGGAGGTCCATTAATCAATATTCAAGGACAAGTCATTGGGATTACCTCAAGTAAAATTTCAAATAACGGACAAACTTCAGTAGAAGGAATGGGATTTGCAATTCCTGCAAATGATGTTGTCAATATTATCAAGCAACTAGAAGAAAAAGGAAAAGTAGTTCGACCAGCTCTTGGAATCCAAATGATGGATTTATCCAACCTTTCAACTTCTGATTTAAGCCAATTAAAACTTCCTGAAAAAATCTCTGGAGGAGTACTGGTTCGTTCAACACTTGAAAATATGCCTGCTTCAGATAAATTGCAACGTTATGATGTCATCACAAAGATCGATGATACAGATATCGAGTCAACAGCAGATTTACAATCCGCCCTCTATTCTCACCAAATCAATGATACGATCAAGGTCACATTCTATCGTGATGGAAAACAACAAACAACTTCTATCAAGTTGACAAAATCAACTGAGGATCTGAGCGATTAACTTTCACTTTCTTGACATACTTGTAAACACACCTTTACGAATTTGTAAAGGTGTGTTATTCTATTCATAAGATGGAAAAATTAGAAAAAATAGCGGTAAAGGACATTCGAACCAATCCTTTCCAACCAAGAAAAGTATTTGATCAAGAAAAATTAGAAGAACTGGCTCAGTCAATCAAAGAAAATGGCTTAATTCAACCCATTATTGTCAGAAAATCTCCAATAATTGGTTTTGAATTGCTTGCAGGTGAAAGACGTTTTAGAGCTTCAAAAATTGCTGGATTAGAGCTTGTTCCTGCGATTATTAAAGAGTTAACGGATCAAGAAATGATGCGACAAGCCATTATTGAAAATCTTCAACGAGAAGATCTCAATCCAATTGAAGAAGCTATCTCCTACCAGAAGCTCGTTGATCATGGCTATAAGCACGACCAAATCGCTCAATTTATGGGGAAATCTAGACCCTATATCAGCAATATGCTTCGCTTGTTACATCTAGCCCCCTCTGTTCAAGAAGCAGTCATTCAAAATGATATTTCTTCGGCTCACGCGCGTGTTCTTGTTCCTCTTGATGAAGAAGAGCAGCGCTTTTGGTTGGAGCGAATCAAACAGGATCATTTAAATGTTCGAACATTAGAAAACAAGATTAGTTCAAAAAGAAAACAGAAAAAACAAAAAGCAAAAGAGAGCTTCCTACTAGAAGAGGAACAACGATTGAAAAAAATATTAGGAACAGATGTGACGATACACTCCTCTTCTCAAAATAAAGGAACTATCCAAATTTCTTTTTCCAGTCTTGATGAATACCAACGAATTATCAACAGCCTTAAATAAGGCTGTTATTTTTATTTTTTGTATTGACAAGCTTTTCCACCATAAAAATCTTTTGTAAATAGCAGAAAAATAAGGATATTCTCTAGTTATCCCCACTTTGTGGATAACTTTTAAAAACAATGTGAATTTAAATCCACAACTTGTGGAAAAGTTTAAAACTATAATTTAATTTCATGAAATTTAGCCTGTGGAAAACTATTTTTGTTTGTGGTAGAATAGGAGTACGTATGATTTGATACAATTCAAGAAAAGGAGGGAAGTCTGATAGTGTCACAAGAAGAGCAATTTTGGTCTCGTTTTTTAGAATTAGCCCAATTACAACTAAAAGATAGTGCCTATGATTTTTTTGTCGCCGATTCAAAATTAGTCAAAATCGATGGAGAGACGGCAACCATTTATCTTGATGGAAATTATAAAGAATTATTTTGGGAAACAAATCTAAAAAATGCTTTGATCACAGCCAGCTTTGAAGTCTACAATACAGATTTGAAGTTTCATTTCGTTTTTGAAGATACCGAAGAAATTCCTAGTAGTCATAGCGGTGAGAATAGGAGATTATCTTCAGGTAGCTTAACAACCGAACCGTTGCCTAAAATTGATACAGGTCTGAAATCAAAGTACACATTTGATAATTTTGTGCAAGGGGATGGAAATATTTGGGCGAAAGCAGCAGCGCTTGCAGTTTCTGAAAATCTTGCAACAACTTACAACCCTCTCTTTATCTATGGTGGACCAGGGCTTGGAAAGACTCACCTATTGAACGCAATTGGAAATCAAATCCTAGAAAATATTCCAAATGCACGGGTTAAGTATGTTCCAGCAGAAACCTTTATTAATGAATTTTTAGAACACCTTCGATTAGGAGAAATGAAGACGTTCAAGAATACCTATCGAAGTCTTGATCTCTTACTGATCGATGATATCCAGTCACTCGGCGGGAAAAAAGTCACGACTCAAGAGGAATTCTTTAATACCTTTAATGCCCTCCATAGCGACAACAAACAGATTGTTCTAACAAGCGATCGAAGTCCGGATCATTTAGATAGTCTTGAAGAGCGGCTGGTTACTCGTTTCAAATGGGGACTAACGCAAAATATAACACCACCTGATTTTGAAACTCGGATTGCCATCTTACGGAATAAAATTGAAGATCTAGACTATATTTTTCCTAATGACACACTGGAATATCTAGCAGGTCAGTTTGATTCAAATGTCCGAGACTTAGAAGGTGCCTTAAATGATATTTCTTTAATGGCGAAGGTGAAAAAACTAAAAGAAATTACGATCGATGTTGCAGCTGAAGCTATTCGAGCTCGTAAAAACGATAATAGCAAGACGCTTGTCATCCCCATTGAAAAAATTCAGGAAGCAGTTGGAGCCTTTTATGGAGTCAGTGTAAAAGAAATCAAAGGTTCTCGAAGAGTTCAGAATATTGTCCTAGCACGACAAGTGGCCATGTATCTTTCAAGAGAGATGACGGACAACTCACTTCCTCGAATCGGAAAAGAATTCGGTGGAAAAGACCACACGACTGTCATTCATGCTTATGAAAAAATTAAAAGTATGGTCGACACAGATGATAACCTACGACTCGAAATTCAAAGTATCAAGAAAAAGTTAAATTAATCTGTGGATAACTTTCTATCAACTTCTAAGGGTTATGCACAATTTTTAAACAAGTAACTTTTTAAGTCATAGATAGGATTCTGAGACTTTTCCACAACTTCCACACAACCTACTATTACTATTAACTTACTAATCATAAAATAAATAAAAGGAATGACCATGATAAATTTTTCTATTAACAAAACTTTATTTTTACAAGCACTAAATACTACCAAAAGAGCGATCAGTTCAAAAAATGCTATTCCAATCCTTTCCACGATTAAAATTGATGTCACTCCAGAAGGAGTTGCCTTATCAGGATCGAATGGCCAAATTTCAATCGAAAACTTTATTTCTATCAAAGACGAAAATGCTGGTTTACTAGTGACCTCCCCAGGTTCTATTTTATTGGAAGCAACTTTCTTTATTAATGTGGTTTCAAGTTTACCAGATGTTACTTTAGATTTTAAAGAGATTGAACAAAAACAGGTTCTTTTAACAAGTGGAAAATCAGAAATTACACTTAAAGGAAAAGATGCAGATCAATATCCACGTATTCAAGAAATTGCTGCAAGTAATCCATTAGTTTTGGAAACAAAATTATTAAAACAATTAATTAATGAAACAGCATTTGCAGCAAGTGTACAAGAAAGTCGGCCAATTTTGACAGGTGTTCACTTTGTTCTATCGGATAATAAAGAGCTAAAAACAGTAGCAACAGACTCTCACCGTATGAGTCAAAAAGTGATTACACTGGAGAAAAATGGAGACAACTTTGATGTTGTCATCCCAAGTCGCTCTCTTCGTGAATTCACCTCTGTCTTTTCTGATGATATTGAAACAGTTGAAGTTTTCTTTGCTAACAATCAAATCCTATTTAGAAGTGAACACATTAGTTTTTATACCCGTTTGCTAGAAGGAAATTATCCTGATACAGACCGTCTCATTCCAACAGAATTCAATACAGAGGCAACCTTCAATGTGGCCAACCTTCGATTTGCAATGGAGCGTGCTCGTCTTCTTTCAAATGCGACTCAAAACGGAACGGTTAAATTAGAGTTCAAAAATGGAGTGGTTTCTTCTCACGTTCATTCACCAGAAGTTGGGCGAGTAAATGAAGAGATCGATACGAGCGCCGTTTCAGGAGAGGATTTGTCTATTAGCTTTAATCCAACTTATTTGATTGAAGCGCTCAAAGCTATTGACAGTGAACAAGTTGTTATTCGTTTTATTTCTTCTGTTAGACCGTTTACATTGGTTCCAGAAGGAAATGAACAAGGGTTCATTCAATTGATTACGCCAGTTCGCACAAATTAACAAAGGTGAATCATGTATACGTTAGGTGATTTTGTAGAAATGAAAAAGCCTCACGCTTGTGTGATTAAAGAAACAGGCAAGAAGGCAAATTGTTGGGAAATTACGCGACTTGGTGCAGACATAAAAATCAAGTGTAGCAATTGTGATCATGTGGTCATGATGAGTCGCCATGATTTTGAACAGAAAATGAAGAAAGTACTATAAAAGGTTCAGTCACTTATGTGACCGAACCTTTTCGATTATTTTAATTCTTCAAATTTTCCATTTTTAACTTCTTTGAAACCACCCTGTTTCATCATATCAAAAGTTGATTTGAAGCTGATATAGTCGACTTTTTTATCTTTTTGTGTCGTTACTAATTTCTTTTCAATTAGCTGATCTAAGTCTGCCTTTTCATAATTTAGTGTTGTTTTTTCAACCATATAATCATCTTTATATTCAGCAGAATGTGTGAATCCTTTGACATCTTTGTATTCTTCATCATATTTATCGATCATTTCCTTTAATTGATCTTTCGTAACTCCCGCCTCTTTGTAATAAATAGTAGTGGTGGTTTGGTTACTGATCGCTTTATCACCTTTATGTTCTAGTGTAATACGAACATCTGTTTTCTTTTCTTGGTTGATTGCCTGAAGATAGGATTTTTGAACAGATTGTTGTCCACAAGCTCCAAGAAGAAAGAGAGTAAAGATAGCGATTAAAGAAAGAAAAATAGATTTCCATGTTTGTTTTTTCATCTGAAAAACTCCTTTGTTCATTGTTAAATATAGTATACCATTTTTATCTTTTTAGAACGTTACAGTTTGATGAAAAAATCTAGTTTCAAAGGTGATGAAATATTTCATTTTTCATCACTTGTCTTTTGAATTATGTTATAATAAAAGAGATTGAAATTTGAACGGAGAAAAAGAAAAATGGCATTAACAGCAGGTATCGTTGGCTTACCAAACGTTGGTAAATCAACCCTATTTAACGCAATTACAAAAGCAGGAGCAGAGGCCGCAAACTATCCCTTTGCGACCATTGATCCAAACGTCGGGATGGTAGAAGTTCCAGATGAACGCCTCCAAAAATTGACGGAAATGATTACTCCTAAGAAGACAGTTCCGACTACTTTTGAATTTACAGATATTGCTGGGATTGTGAAAGGAGCTTCTAAAGGGGAAGGACTTGGTAATAAATTCTTGGCCAACATCCGTGAAGTAGATGCCATTGTCCATGTAGTGCGTGCTTTTGATGATGAAAATGTCATGCGGGAGCAAGGTCGTGAAGATGCCTTTGTTGATCCACTAGCAGATATTGATACCATCAATTTAGAATTAATTTTAGCTGACTTAGAGTCTGTCAATAAACGAAATGCGCGTGTAGAAAAAATCGCTCGTACACAAAAAGATAAGGATTCTGTTGCGGAATTTAATGTTCTACAAAAAATCAAACCAGTTCTTGAAGATGGTAAATCAGCTCGGACCATTGAATTCACTGAGGAAGAACAAAAAGTGGTGAAAGGACTTTTCCTTTTGACTACCAAACCAGTTCTTTATGTAGCCAATGTGGATGAAGATGTTGTTGCAGATCCAGATTCTATTGACTATGTGAAGCAAATTCGTGACTTTGCGGCAACAGAGAATGCGGAAGTCGTGGTGATTTCTGCGCGTGCTGAGGAAGAAATTTCTGAGCTAGATGATGCAGATAAACAAGAATTTTTAGAGGCGATTGGCCTAACAGAGTCTGGAGTTGATAAACTCACGCGTGCAGCTTATCACTTGTTGGGACTTGGCACTTATTTCACAGCTGGTGAAAAAGAAGTGCGTGCTTGGACCTTCAAACGTGGCATGAAAGCTCCTCAAGCTGCTGGAATCATCCACTCTGATTTTGAAAAAGGATTTATTCGTGCCGTGACCATGTCCTATGATGATTTGGTTAAATACGGTTCTGAAAAGGCTGTAAAAGAAGCAGGACGCTTGCGCGAAGAAGGAAAAGAATATGTTGTCCAAGACGGGGACATCATGGAATTCCGTTTTAATGTATAAGAGAGTTAAAAAAATGTAAAGGTTGGAAAAAATATTTCCAACCCTTTTAGTGTTTTGAAAGGAAAGAGATGACGAAATTAATTGTTGGATTGGGAAATCCAGGTGATAAGTATTTTGAAACGAAACACAATGTAGGCTTTATGTTAGTTGATCAAATGGCAAAGTCTTTAAATCTTACTTTCTCCCATGATAAAATTTTTCAAGCTGATATTGCCTCAACATTTTTGAATGGCGAAAAGGTCTATTTTGTAAAGCCAACCACTTTCATGAATGAGAGTGGAAAAGCGGTCCATGCCCTTCTGACTTATTATGGTCTGGATATTGAAGATCTTTTGGTTATTTACGATGATTTAGATATGGAAGTTGGTAAGATTCGTCTTCGAGCGAAAGGATCAGCTGGAGGTCATAACGGAATCAAATCGATTATCAATCATATTGGAACTCAGACTTTTTATCGAATTAAGATTGGAATTGGAAGACCTAAGCAGGGCATGTCAGTTGTTCATCATGTTTTAGGGAAATTTGATAAAGACGATTACATCACTATTCTACAAACAATTGATCGAGTAGAAGAAGCGGTTAACGATTACTTGGTAGAAGAAAATTTTGAAAGAAGCATGCAGAAATACAACGGGTAAGTAGATGAATGTAATTGATTTAGTGAGTCAAAACTCCAACCTTCTATCCTGGCAACAAGGTTTGCAAAAAAATAATAGGGAATTGATCTTAGGATTGTCTGCGACTACAAAGGCTATTGTAATGGCTTCAGCCTTTGATTCTATTGAAAAAGCAGTCCTCATTACTTCCAGTTATAACGAAGCAGAACGATTGGCCAGTGATTTTATTGCTTTACTTGGAGAAGAGAAAGTCCATACATTTTTGGGAGATGATAACCCTTTAGCAGAATTTGTTTTTGCTTCACAAGAAAGGAAATTTGCACGATTAGAGGCTTTGAACTTTTTATGTCAAGAGGATCGTCAAGGTATCCTTGTGACCAATGTGAGTGGTATCAAACTACTATTACCTTCTCCTAAAGTTTTTGTATCTAGCATTTTTCAATTGAAGGTTGGTCAAGAAATAGACTTAACTACTCTGAGTGAAACATTACAGAAGATTGGCTACCAAAAGGTGAGCCAAGTTTTGCAACAGGGAGAGTTTAGTCTACGAGGAGATATTTTAGATATCTTTGAGATCGACCAACTCCAACCCTATCGGATTGAATTTTTCGGAGATGAGATTGATGGAATCCGAATCTTTGACCCAGAAAGTCAGCGTTCTGTTGAAAATGTTGAAGAAGTTCAACTGAAGGCAGTGAGTGATCTATT
Organism: Streptococcus sp. HMSC074F05; assembly: GCF_001808725.1. NCBI lineage: Bacteria > Bacillati > Bacillota > Bacilli > Lactobacillales > Streptococcaceae > Streptococcus > Streptococcus sp. HMSC074F05. The sequence continues at coordinate 132,160 of NZ_KV794403.1, forward strand.
GTTGCAAGAGGAAGATTTCATCCGTGGTCAGCAGCAAATCGAACAATTGCAAGAACAGAGCGCGAATGAAGAATTTAAATCTTATCTAGCAGAAATTTTAGGAGATATTTCTCAAAGGAAACTTCATCCGGATCTTAGAAAATTTATTAGTTTCTTTTACGAGAAGCAATATACCCTATTCGATTATCTCCCTAAACACACTCCTGTTTTTCTGGATGATTATCAAAAAATAGCAGATCAAATAGCGAGATTTGAACTAGATACAGCTAATCTCTTGACGGAAGATTTACATAAAAATAGAGCTTCTTCTCGCCAAGTGTATTTTGCAGACACCAGTACAACATTACGAAAATATACGCCTGCAACTTATTTTTCAAACTTTCAAAAAGGATTAGGAAATCTGAAGTTTGATCATTTGTATCAATTCAATCAATATCCCATGCAGGAGTTTTTTGGACAATTTGATTTACTAAAAGAGGAAATTGAACGGTATCGAAAATCAAACTATACAGTTATTATCCAAGCAACTTCTCATCACAATCTTCAACAGCTCCATAAAAATTTAGAAGAGTATGGGATTCGATTAGATTATATTGATGGGGATACGATCATTCCTCAAGCTAGTCAATTAGTTGTTGGAGGACTAGCTCACGGTTTTCAATTTGTTGATGAAAAAATTGTCTACATTACAGAATCAGAGATTTATCAGAAAAAGATCAAACGAAAGATTCGCAGGCAAAATATTTCCAATGCAGAACGCCTAAAAAATTATAATGAACTGGAAAAAGGGGACTATGTTGTTCACCAAGTTCATGGTATTGGTCAATATTTGGGAATTGAAACGATTGAAATTTCGGGTGTCCATCGTGATTATGTTTCAATTCAATATCAAAATGGAGATCGCATCTCGATTCCTGTCGATCAGATTCAGATGTTGTCCAAATACGTTGCAAGTGATGGAAAAACGCCAAAAATTAACAAGTTAAATGATGGGCGTTTCCAAAGAACGAAGCAAAAGATTCAGACCCAGGTGGAGGACATTGCGGATGATTTGATAAAACTTTATGCGGAGCGTAGTCAATTAGAAGGCTTTGCCTATTCCCAAGATGATGAAAACCAAGAGGCTTTTGAACAAGATTTTCCATATATTGAAACAGATGACCAATTACGTTCCATTGAAGAAATTAAAAAAGATATGGAATCGAATCGTCCGATGGACCGATTGCTGGTTGGAGACGTCGGTTTTGGGAAAACAGAGGTCGCTATGCGAGCAGCTTTTAAGGCAGTAAATGATCATAAACAAGTAGCAGTGCTGGTTCCTACCACTGTTCTTGCCCAACAACATTATGCCAATTTTAAGGAGCGTTTTGAATCTTTTGCAGTAGAAGTTGCTGTTTTAAGTCGTTTCCAGAGTAAGGCAGAGCAGAAAGAAACGCTTGAAAAGTTGAAAAAAGGACGAGTGGATATTATTATTGGAACTCACCGGCTCTTGTCCAAAGATGTTGTTTTTTCAGACTTAGGCTTAATCGTGATAGATGAAGAACAACGTTTTGGAGTGAAGCACAAAGAAACCTTGAAAGAATTGAAAAAAAAGGTGGATGTGCTTACCTTGACAGCTACCCCTATACCTCGAACTCTTCATATGTCTATGCTAGGAATTAGAGATTTGTCTGTCATTGAAACACCTCCTACCAATCGATATCCTGTGCAAACTTTTGTACTAGAGACCAATCCAACTATTATTCGAGATGCTGTGTTGCGGGAGATGGATCGTGGAGGACAGGCCTATTATCTTTACAATAAGGTAGATACAATTGAACAAAAGGTGTCTGAATTAAAAGAGTTGATTCCAGAGGCTTCGATTGGCTTTGTTCATGGCCAGATGAGTGAAGTTCGCCTGGAAAATACCCTGTTGGATTTCATTAATGGCGAATACGATGTCTTAGTGACGACAACCATTATTGAGACAGGTGTGGATATTCCAAATGCTAATACACTCTTTATTGAAAATGCGGATCATATGGGACTTTCAACGCTTTATCAATTAAGAGGTCGTGTGGGACGAAGCAATCGAATTGCTTATGCCTATTTGATGTATCGTCCAGACAAATCTCTTACAGAAGTGTCTGAAAAACGCTTAGAAGCTATTAAAGGTTTTACTGAGTTGGGGTCTGGATTTAAAATTGCTATGCGAGATTTATCGATCCGTGGAGCAGGGAATATCCTTGGAGCTTCTCAATCTGGTTTCATCGATTCAGTTGGTTTTGAAATGTATTCTCAATTGTTAGAAGAAGCTATTGCTAAGAAACAAGGCCAAGAGCATCGTAGGCAAAAGAGCAATGCAGAGTTGAACCTTCAAATAGATGCATATTTACCTAATGAATATATTTCAGATCAACGTCAAAAAATTGAAATTTACAAACAAATTCGTGAAATGAATTCTGCGACGGACTATGAATATTTGCAAGATGAATTGATCGATCGTTTTGGAGAATACCCAGATGTTGTGGCCTACCTACTTGAAATTGGTTTAGTGAAAGCTTACTTGGATCAAGTCTTTGTCCGTCTTGTTGAGAGAAAACAACAAAAAGTGACAGTGAAATTTGAACCTATTGCCAAACAACTGTTTTTAACACAGGATTATTTCAAAGCTCTGTCAATGACACAGTTAAAGGCACAGATTGCAGAGGAAAAAGGATTGATTGAAGTGATCTTCGATATTCGAAATAAGAAAGATTTTGAAATTTTAGAAGCTCTGAAGCAATTTGGTCAAACCTTATTGGAAATTAAACAGGAAAAAGAAGAGGACTAGAAGTTCTTAGCTCATTTTTCGCATTTTATGTATAAAAAATGATACAATACTATGTTAGAGGTGACAGTATGAGATTAGATAAATATTTAAAAGTTTCTCGCATTATTAAGCGTCGTCCTGTTGCAAAGGAAGTTGCAGATAAAGGGCGGATCAAAGTCAATGGAGTATTAGCCAAAAGTTCAACGGATTTGAAAGTGAATGATCAAATTGAAGTTCGTTTTGGAAATAAAGTATTGACGGTTAAAGTCTTGGAAATGTTGGATAGTACAAAAAAAGAAGATGCATCCAAAATGTACGAAATAATTAGTGAAACAAGGATAGAAGAAGATGCCTAAAAATATCGTTCAAATGAACAATAAATATATCAAAGACGAAAGTCAGCGAAAACGTTTTTTAGAAGAAGAAAGAAAAAAACGCAATCGTTTTCTAGGGCTCGTTTTGATATTGGTCATGTTACTGTTTATTCTTCCAACTTATAATTTAGCCCAGAGCTATCAATCGCTACAAGATAAGAAAGAACAATACAAACAGTTGGAAAAAGAGTATAAAGAAACAAGTGAACAAAAAGAATACCAACAAGACATCGCTAAAAAATTAAAAGACGATGATTATGCAACAAAATATGCACGCGCAAAGTATTCTTTTTCAAAAGATGGTGAATATGTTTATACCATCCCAGATTTACTCCCCCAATAACCGATGGAAAATATCTTACAAACAGTTAAACAATTTCTTGAATTTTCAGATGAAAAATTAGAGGAATTAAAAAAGAAAAACCAAATGATCAAACTTCAAAAGGATGAAAAGGAAAGGAATACAGGTGTCTAAACGATTTCTGCTCCTATTGTTAGTTCCAATTTTATTTATTGGGTCTCAAGCAGCGAGTATCGAGCAGTCTGAGTTTTCTCAGACAATGGCTCATCCATCAGAACTTTATTTTTCTTCAATTCCAGCGAACCCGAATGTCTATCGCAAAATTTCTGTTTTTTCTGATCCTCAGTTGAAAAAAGCAAAAGGAGAAATTCTTCCCAACACACCGTTTACAATCGAACAACTCTTTGTAAATGATGAAGGGAAAGCTGTATTTAAAATAGCAGATAAGGGATATGTATTAGCAGATTCTTCTGTCATTTTTTCTGATGTTGTACAAGAAACACAAGAAAAAAAACAAGACATGTGGCTAAAACCTGGTTTTAAAATGTATGACCGACCCTTAATAAATGGTGCAAAAGAAAAAAATACACCTCTTTCTCCTTATACAAAAGTGACAGTCTTACGTACAGCTAAGACTTTACGAGATGAGTTTGTGGAGATTGAAGGTCAGGGCTGGGTGAACAAAGCATTCGTTACTGAAAAAGATAATCGAATGGAAAAAGTCCAGGACTTGTTAAATAGTAAATACAATTCTCCTTCGTATGGAATCTATGTAAAACAATTAGAGACTGGAAATACTGCTGGAATCAATCCGCAAAAAGAAATGTATTCTGCCAGTGTAACGAAATTACCATACTTGTACTACGTCCAAGAACAGCTCAATAAAAAAGCCATTTCTCCAACTACAACCTACAAATATATTCCAGAAGTCAATGATTTCAAAGGTAGCTATGAACCAGAAGGAAGTGGTAGCCTTTCAAAAACACCAGATGGAAAAGAATATAGTGTTCAAGAGTTGGTAGATAAAATTGCAAAAGAATCAGATAATGTTGGACATAATATCTTGAATTATTATGTCACTCATCAATCAGATCAAGACTTCCAAAAAACTTTGGATAAAATTGCAAAGAAACATTGGGATGTTGAAAAAAGAGAAGCATCCGCTGAAATGGCTGGCAATGTCATGGAGGCTGTCTATCAACAAAATGGCCCTATTATTGATGCACTCTCCTCTACAAAATATGATGATCAACGGATTGCGCGTGACCTTCCAGTAAAAGTTGCTCATAAAATTGGAGATGCCTATGATTTTAGACATGATGTTGCAATTGTATATACAAATTCACCCTATGTAATAGCCATTTTTACAGATCATTCGAATTATGATACGATTTCCAATATTTCAAAAGATATCTATGAGGTATTGAAATAATGGAAAAGCGATTTTTAGAGTTTTGTGAAAAACAAGATCTATTTACTCCCCATCGCCGTGTTTTAGTTGCCTTATCTGGTGGATTGGATTCAATGAATCTGTATGAACTTTTATATAAGAATAAAGAACGATTGAAAATCCATCTGGTACTCGCTCATGTCAATCATGGACAAAGACCAGAATCGGATTTAGAAGAAAGTGAACTTCGAACGCTAGCTGATAGGCGAGAGACACGTATCCATGTGGCTCACTATTCGGGTGATTTTACAGAAGCAAAAGCTCGTACCTTTCGTTATGATTTTTTTAAACAGATTATGGAGAAAGAGGATTGCACCGCTTTAGTAACAGGTCATCATGCAAACGATCAAGCCGAAACAACTTTCATGCGCTTAATACGAGGAACAAAATTACGCCATTTAAGTGGTATTCCTGTACGCCAACCATTTGGTAAGGGTGAGTTAATCCGTCCTTTGTTAACTTTTACCAAAGATGAGTTGATGAAAATCCCTCACTTTGAAGACAGTAGCAATGACTCACAGGACTATTTTCGAAATCGTGTACGCCATCAATACCTTCCAGAATTTGAAAAAGAAAATCCCCAAATGCAAGCAAGTCTTCGCTATTTAGCAGAGGAAGTGAATCATTGGCACCAAGCACTGAAAGAATTGACTAGCGAGTTAAGCATTCAAGATTTAGCTTCTTTTAGAACGTATTCTCATTCTGTACAATCATTCTTATTAGAAGAGTATTTGGCACAATTTCCAGATTTGCAACTTGGTAGGGCCCAGTTTCAAGAATTATTAGATTTACTGCGAAAAAAAAGAAATTGCATTCATTATTTAAAGTCGAATTATGAATTACATCAAGAATATGATTTCTTTGAAATACAAAAAATCAGTCAAAAGTCGGATGACCAAGTCCTCCCATTTTTGTTAGAATTTGGGAATATCTTTGAGATTGCAAATTATAAATTATCTTTTGGCCACCCATTAGTAGGGAAAAATGTGGAAATTCTTTCTGTTTCACGCGAAACGCCCATCTTAATTAGAAGGCGAGAGGAAGGAGATCAGCTACTTGTTAATGGCCACCATCAAAAATTAAGACGGTGGTTTATCAACCATAAAATTCCAATTTCGCTTCGACAAAAAGCTCTCATTATAGAACAGAATCATAATATTCTTTCTGTAGTGGGATTGGTAACGAGTGATTTGAGTAAGCTCTCAAAAAGTGGTATAATGAAAGATAGTCTTTATATTCAAAAAATAGATAGGTAAAAACATGTTAGAAAAAGATATAAAAAAAGTATTGGTTTCACATGATGAAATTGTAGAAGCAGCAAAGAAATTGGGTGAAACCATAACAAAAGAGTACCAAGGGAAAAATCCAATTTTTGTTGGAATTTTGAAAGGCTCTGTTCCATTTATGGCAGAGTTGATCAACCACGTGGATACACATATTGAATTGGATTTTATGCTGGTTTCAAGTTATCATGGTGGTACGGCAAGCTCAGGTATTATTAATATTATCAAGGATATCGACCAAGATATTACTGGTAGAGATATTTTATTTGTAGAAGATATTATCGATACAGGTAAAACCCTCAAGAGTCTAAAAGAACTCTTTGAAGAACGAAATGCAGCATCTGTGAAGATTGCTACCTTACTGGATAAACCTGAAGGACGTTTGGTTGAGATCGAAGCAGATTACACCTGCTTTACGATTCCAAATGAGTTTGTTGTCGGATATGGTTTAGACTATGAAGAAAATTATCGTAACCTACCATATGTTGGTGTATTAAAAGAGGAAGTGTACTCAAAATAGAGGAGACTAGATGAATAACAGAAAAAATAACGGTTTTGTTCGAAATCCTTTTCTGTATTTGTTGATTATTGTAGCGGCTGTGACAGGATTCCAGTACTTTTTTGCGGGTAATGGAGTTGGTCAAAGTCAGCAAATCAACTACACAGAATTGGTCAAAGAAATTAAAAATGACAATGTAAAAACGATCAGTTACCAACCAAATGGTAGTGTGATTGAAATTGCAGGGACCTATAATAAAGCTAAAGAATCAAAAGATGATACAGGAATTCAATTTTTTACCCCAAGTGTTCAAAAAGTATCTCGCTTTACTAGTGTCATCCTTCCATCTGATATCACCGTCAATGAATTACAAAAATTAGCAGCTGACCACAAAGCAGAAATCACCATCAAGCGTGAGAGTTCAAGTGGCATGTGGATAACAATTCTCACTTCAATTGTTCCATTTGTTATCGTCATGTTCTTCTTCTTCTCAATGATGAACCAAGGCGGTGGCGGAGGTGCCAGAGGTGCAATGAACTTTGGTCGTAATAAAGCCCGCGCTGCTAATAAAGAAGATATTAAAGTTCGTTTTTCAGATGTAGCAGGAGCTGAAGAAGAAAAACAAGAACTTGTTGAAGTTGTTGAATTTTTAAAAGATCCAAAACGCTTTACTAAATTGGGTGCAAGAATCCCAGCAGGTGTGCTTCTTGAAGGCCCTCCCGGAACTGGTAAAACCCTTTTAGCAAAAGCAGTAGCTGGTGAAGCTGGAGTGCCATTCTTCAGTATCTCTGGTTCTGACTTCGTTGAAATGTTTGTCGGAGTCGGTGCTAGCCGGGTTCGTTCACTTTTTGAAGATGCTAAAAAAGCAGCTCCAGCCATTATCTTTATCGATGAAATTGATGCTGTTGGGCGCCAACGTGGTGTAGGTCTTGGTGGTGGAAATGATGAACGTGAACAAACCCTCAACCAGCTCTTGATTGAGATGGATGGTTTTGAAGGTAACGAAGGAATCATTGTTATCGCAGCAACTAACCGTTCTGATGTCCTTGACCCTGCCCTTCTTCGTCCTGGCCGTTTTGACCGTAAAGTATTAGTTGGACGTCCAGATGTGAAAGGTCGTGAGGCAATTCTTCGTGTTCATGCTAAGAACAAACCACTCGCTCCAGATGTGGACTTGAAATTGGTTGCTCAACAAACACCGGGATTTGTCGGTGCTGATCTCGAAAATGTTTTGAACGAAGCAGCCTTGGTTGCAGCTCGTCGAAATAAAAAAGTAATTGATGCTGCTGATATCGATGAAGCAGAAGATCGTGTTATTGCAGGTCCATCTAAGAAAGATCGGACGATTTCACAAAAAGAACGTGAAATGGTTGCTTATCACGAAGCTGGTCATACAATCGTTGGTCTGGTCTTATCAAATGCTCGTGTAGTTCATAAAGTTACGATTGTTCCACGTGGTCGTGCAGGCGGTTACATGATTGCCCTTCCTAAAGAAGATCAAATGTTACTTTCTAAAGAAGATATGAAAGAACAATTAGCTGGGCTCATGGGAGGACGTGTTGCCGAAGAAATTATTTTCAATTCGCAAACAACGGGTGCTTCAAATGACTTTGAACAAGCTACCCAAATGGCGCGTGCAATGGTGACAGAATATGGTATGAGTGAAAAACTTGGACCGGTCCAATATGAAGGAAATCATGCGATGTTTGGTGCTCAAAGCCCACAAAAAATGATTTCAGAACAAACAGCTTACGAAATCGATGAAGAAGTTCGTGGTCTGTTGAATGAAGCCCGTAATAAAGCTGCGGAAATTATTCAAGGAAATAGAGAAACGCATAAACTGATTGCCGAAGCTCTATTAAAATATGAAACCTTGGATAGTGTCCAAATTAAATCATTATACGAAACAGGAAAAATGCCTGAAAATTCAGAGCATGAATTAGAAGAAGAAGCAAAACCTCTATCATATGATGAGATTAAGTCAAAATTAGAAGAAAATAACTAATTCAAAAGAAGGAAAATATTTCCTTCTTTTTTTATTAAAAAAGTGTTGACAGAGTAAAAATATTCTGTATAATAGAATATGTTGTAAAAATGGTCCGTTGGTCAAGGGGTTAAGACACCGCCTTTTCACGGCGGTAACACGGGTTCGAATCCCGTACGGACTATCGATAAACTGTCACCAAGTGGCAGTTTTTTTGTGTATTTGGACAAAATAGTTAAAAATAATAACCAAATAGTTAAAAAAACGTGCAGAATAGAAAAAAAGTCCAATGGGCTTCTTTATTTTTATAAAATACAGATAAAAATAAAGGAGAGCTTATGGAATTTAATAAAATGTATCAAAAAGTAAAATATATTGTAAGAAAATGTGAAAAAGAATATTATATTCAATTATGGGAAAAAGATGATTGGGAACAAGAAGGACAGCTAACACTCTTTGAACTTTATCAAAAAAATCCTGAAATTGAAACAAATGAAGAATTACTTTATACATATTTCAAAACAAAATTTAGAAATCATATTAAAGATAAAATAAGACAACAGGAAAGTGATAAGAGAAAAATTAATAGACTTCCATATATTGAAATCGGAGAAATTAGTCACAGAATTTCATCAAGAAAAATATATTTGGATGAGCTGGTTGTTCTGAGAGATGCATTAAAACGTTTTAAAGAAAAATTAACCGTAAAAGAAAAAGAACAATATGAAGCATTACTAGCAAACAGAAGATGTCTAGGAAAAACAAAAATGAAAAAGAAATTAGAGAACTATTTAAAGGACTTTAAAAATTCAATTTAAAAACTGAAAGTTGACAGTGAATAAATGAACTTTCAAAAAAATAAAATTTTTTGGAAA
>NZ_KV794404.1:0-19765 GCF_001808725.1 Streptococcus sp. HMSC074F05
AACACTTTTTTCCAAAAAATTTTATTTTTTGGAAAGTTTTTTATTTATATAAAAAATCAGGAGCACAAATGCTCCTGATTCTTCTATAATTTATTTGATGTTTTCAATCTCTTTTTTTGATCTCTATTCTTTTACTTCCAATAGACCGATGTCTCCATCTTCTCTACGGTAGATCACATTTGTTGTGTTATCCTCTGCATCACGATAAATGAAGAAATCGTGTGCTAATAGATCCATTTGAAGGATCGCTTCATCTAAATCCATTGGTTCTAGATCAATTGTTTTTGAGCGAACAACTTTTTCTGTGGTTGCTACTTCTTCTACAACTGCATCGGTAAACAATTTACCTGCACCAGATTTAACACGATTTTTCTTTTCGATTTTTGTTTTATTCTTACGAATTTGACGTTCAATTTTATCTACAACTAGATCAATTGAACCGTACATATCTTGAGAGACATCTTCTGCACGAAGTGTGATAGATCCAAGCGGAATGGTTACTTCTACTTTTGCGGTCTTTTCACGGTAAACTTTTAAGTTTACTCGAGCGTCTAGCTCTTGATCTGCCTGAAAATATTTTTCAATCTTTTCGAGTTTAGAAACGACATAGTCGCGAATGGCTTCTGTTACTTCTAGGTTTTCACCACGGATACTATATTTAATCATATTAGTACCTACTTTCTAAACATTATGTTTTTATTTATATGTATATTATAACGCTTTCATAAAGTTTTTGCAAATCTTTTTTTACCTTGCGATTGAAAATGTCTTTATTTCTTTCACACCTTTTTCAATTAGTAGGTGCTTCATTAATTCGATTGTTTTGCCCGTTGTGTAGATATCATCGATGATTAGATATTTCTGCTTTTCTGAAATTTCTCCTTTTAATTGAAAGTGCTGAGAGGTTTTTAATCTTTCTTCTCTTGTTTTTTTTGATTGGGCTAAAGTGTCTTCTTTTTGGAATAGACTGTTGTACTTTATCTCTGCAAAATCTAGTATAGTCGATACTTGATTGAATCCTCTCTTCTGATTTTTTTCATGGCTGATTGGAGTTGGTATTATCGTATAGCTTTTATACTTTTTCAAGGCTTTTTTGATGTCACATCCAAATACCATTCCTAATAAACGATCTCCTTCAAATTTATATCTCCTGAAATAGTCCTTCATTGCTGCATTATATTTATATAATGCTTCATGTTCGACTATATTCCCCTTTTGTATCCAGTATTCGCAATCTTTACATACTTTCTCCTCTTTATCTTTATAACATCTAGGACAATGGATTTCGCCAATTTGTTCGAAGTCTTCTTTGCATTCTTTACAAATCCATTCTTCTTGTTGATTCATAAAAATAAGGTCTGTGAAATGTTCACCAGTTTTCAACTCTTTAGTACAAAGCAAGCATTCTTTCAAAATCCAGCCTCCTGATTCATTTCCTTTATTTCTTTGATCGCTTTCTTCATTTCTCGTGTTATTCCATCTGATAGAAAAAGTAGTTTACCTGTTGGTCTTTCTTTACTTCGACCGACTCTTCCTGAAATTTGTACGAGAGCACTTTTAGTAAATAATTTGTGATTACTTTCTAAAACAAAGACATCTACAAACGGAAAAGTCACTCCTCTTTCTAAAATTGTTGTAGAGACTAGCATGGTTATGGCTCTGTTTCTAAACTCTTCTACCATTCGTAGACGGTCTGTTGTCTGTGAGGATACAAAACCTACTGTTTCTTTGGGAAAGTATTTTTTTAAGTTCTCAGTGAATTGTTGTCCTAATTCTATTTCAGATACAAAGATTAACAATGGGTAGTGAGTCTGTCTTTGTTTCTTAATCAGTTGCAATAGTTCGTAAGGGATTCTTCCTTTTTCTATTTTTTCTCTAATTTTCGGCACCCATTTTATTTCAGGGACCACTAGCGGGTTCCCATGAAATCTTCTTGGAAGACTATAACGAATGATTTCTTTTTTCTTGACCTTTTTATCTAACTCATCTGTAGAGGTTGCTGTTAAATATAGGGTATTCCCCTCTTTTTTTATTGCATTCTGAGCTGCTTTATATAAGATTGGATTGTCTACATAGGGAAAAGCATCTACTTCATCTATAATAAGGAGATCAAAGGCCTGATAAAACTTTAGCAATTGGTGGGTTGTAGCGATCACCAAGGGTGTTCTAAAATAGGGTTCCGATTCTCCATGAAGCAAAGAGATGGGGCAGGAAAAATCTTCCTTCATTCTTCCGTACAATTCTATACAGACATCGATTCTTGGGGTAGCAATACAGACTGCTTTTCCTGCCTTGATCGCTGTTGCTACAACCTGATACATCATTTCCGTTTTTCCAGCTCCTGTCACAGCATGTACCAAGGCATGTTTTCCTGCCTTAACTGCTTGGATAAGTCCTTCAGATACCTCTTGTTGATAGGAAGTCAAGGTTCCCTTCCAGTTTAACACCTCCTGTCCTTCAAAGTCTTTCTGTGCAATAGCATAAAGTTTTTGATCACTCCGGATCCTTCCAAATTGGATACAGGCTCTACAATACAGCACCTCCTCACTCAACTTCCACAGTTTTTGATCAATCAAACTGCCACATCGAAAACATTGGTACCTTCCATTCTGTTTTTCCATAGCTGGAAGTTCTTGGGCAATTTCTTTCAGATCATTTGTCATTTGACTCTCCGTTAAGAGTCTTCCATAAGAATCTTCTATCTTCATACTTATTAATTCGCAAAAGTTGGAGAAAATCATTCTTTTTTTGTAAAATAAGAATATGGAATATGTTACATTTAAAGAGAACGGCACTGTTCAAGAAGAAATCAAAAAATCAAAATTCATTTGTCATGTCAAGCGAGTCTCCTCTGAAGAGGAAGCTAGAGATTTTATCAATGCCATCAAAAAGGAACACTATAAGGCTACACATAACTGCTCTGCTTTCATCGTTGGGGAACAAAGTGACATCAAACGGACCAGTGACGATGGAGAGCCTAGTGGAACCGCTGGGGTACCGATGTTAGGAGTTTTGGAGAATCATCGCATCACTAATAGTTGTGTCGTGGTTACCCGCTATTTTGGAGGTATTAAATTAGGTGCTGGCGGTCTGATTCGTGCTTATGCTGGAAGTGTTGCACAAGCAGTTCGAGAGATTGGACTGGTAGAAATCAAAGAGCAAGTGGTACTTGGGATCACACTTTCTTATTCCCAATACCAAGAATTTGCTAATTTCTTAAAAGACCATCAATTGGCGGAACAAGATCCAATGTTTACAGATCAGGTGATGACAACTATTTTTGTGGATAAAGAAAACACAAACTCTATCACAGCAGCTTTAGTCGAATTTTACAATGGTAAAGTCATTATTGAGGATCAAGGAATTCGTGAGGTTGAAGTACCCCTACTTTCTGTAGAAAAATAATTAAAATACTATCGGCAACGATAGTTTTTTTTTATCACACCCATAAAATTTCTATATTTTACATTCTTCTCGCAAGAGACTATACTTGTTAGTATCAAGAAAACCTAGAACTGAGGTATATTATGGCTATTTATGAAAATATTACAGAATTGATTGGGAACACTCCGATTGTCAAATTGAATCGTCTTGTTCCTGAAGGAGCTGCAGATGTCTATGTCAAACTCGAAGCTTTCAACCCTGGGTCATCTGTTAAAGACCGGATTGCTTTGAGCATGATTGAAAAAGCTGAAGCGGATGGCTTGATCAAACCAGGTGATACCATTGTCGAAGCAACTAGTGGAAACACAGGGATTGGCTTGTCATGGGTTGGCGCAGCTAAAGGCTACAAAGTTGTGATTGTCATGCCTGAAACCATGAGTGTGGAACGTCGTAAAATCATCCAAGCCTATGGAGCTGAACTCGTTTTGACTCCTGGAAGTGAAGGAATGAAAGGTGCCATCGCTAAAGCTGAAGCAATCGCTGCAGAAAGAAATGGCTTCCTTCCTCTTCAATTTGAAAACCCTGCTAACCCAGAGGTACATGAAAGAACAACAGGACAAGAAATCGTTGATGCCTTTGGAAAAGATGGTTTAGATGCTTTTGTCGCAGGTGTTGGTACTGGTGGTACTGTTTCTGGTATTTCTCATACTTTGAAAAAGAATAATCCTGCTGTCAAAGTCTATGCCGTTGAGGCCAATGAATCCGCAGTCCTTTCTGGCGAAAAACCTGGACCACATAAAATCCAAGGGATTTCAGCTGGTTTTATCCCAAATACTTTAGACACTAATGCATATGATGGTGTTCGTCGCGTATCTTCAGAAGAAGCTTTCGAACTTGCACGCGCTATCGGTGGAGCTGAAGGATTCTTAGTCGGTATCTCAAGCGCAGCTGCTATCTATGCTGCTATTGAAGTCGCAAAAGAATTGGGTAGCGGTAAAAAAGTTCTTGCTCTTGCACCAGATAATGGAGAACGTTACCTTTCTACTACCCTTTACGAATTTGAATAATTCTCTATATCAAAAAAACTTCGATAGGTTTCATCAACCTATCGAAGTTTTTATTTCTTTTCTTGTTTGCTAAAGAATACCTTTCCTTCTTTAACCCAGGTCGGCATCTGTTGAGCTAAGGGCGCAAAACCACTCTTGTAGCGGTCATTTGAAAAACGATGGTGTCGAATGCTTCGTTGTGGTGTTTCTTCTAGTGTTCTCAGAGAGAGGCTAGCTTTCTTAGAATATTCATCAACATCGATGACTTGGACAAAGACCTTCTCCCCAATCGACAGAATATCCTGAATATTACTTACATAACCACTTCTAATCTCTGAGATATGAATCAAGCCCGTCACACCCGACTCTAGTTCGACAAAGGCGCCGTAAGGTTGAATTCCTGTGATGGTTCCTTCTAACTTATCTCCAATTCTCATATTAGTCCTCAATTTCGATGGTTTCAATCACGACATCTTCTACTGGCTTATCCATCATCCCTGTCTCAACAGCCGCGATATCATCCAACACAGCAAAAGAAGCTTCATCCATCAATTGACCAAATACTGTATGACGTTGATCTAGGTGAGGAGTTCCCCCTTCTGTCGTATAGATTTCTGCGATTTTTTCAGGCCAGCCACCGCGGACCAATTCCTTTTTCGAATATGGAAGATGTTGATTTTGTACAATAAAGAATTGGCTGCCATTTGTGTTTGGTCCAGCATTTGCCATCGAAAGGGCTCCGCGAATATTGTACAATTCTTTTGAAAACTCGTCTTCGAAGCTCTCCCCATAGATGGATTCACCACCCATACCTGTGCCTGTTGGATCTCCCCCTTGGATCATAAAATCTTTAATAATTCGATGGAAAATGACACCATCATAATAGCCAGACTTAGCAAGAGCTACAAAGTTTGCAACTGTTTTTGGCGCTTGATCCGGGAACAATTGAATGTTCATCTCACCGTGATTGGTTTTGATCACAGCGACAGGACCGTCAACCGTAGCAAGTTCTAACTGTGGTAATGTCAATTCTTTTTCAACCATATTTAACTCCTCTAAGGCATAGAATATGCCATCTTCTTCTAAATTCTTAGTGATATAATCAGCTTTTTCTTGTAACTCTGGGGCAGATTTTCCCATTGCGATACTAATTCCAGCGTAATCAAACAGTTCTAGATCATTTAATCCATCCCCAAATACTAAAACATTCTCTGGCTTCAAGCCCAAATGATTTACAAGATGAGAAACTCCTGAAGCTTTTGAAGCTTCAAAGCGAACAACATCTGACGAATGGGGATGCCACGAAACTAGGCGCAAGTTCTCTTGCAAAGAAGGGGGCAACTCTAGCTCACTATCCTGTTCATCAAAGGTCCACATTTGGAAAATAGGTTCTTTCAAATGCAGGTCTGGATCTACTGGTAAGTTTGGATAAATGATGTCAATAGCATCACTGATCAAGGGTGTCCGATTAGACAGGGAAGCTTGATGACTAGCTACTAACCCATAATCAATCTCGGATTCTTTGGCCCAATCCACAAAAGAAGAAACGATTGCTTCATTGATTGGTGATTGGTAGATCACAGTTCCTTTTGTATCTTCTATATAGGCACCGTTTAAGGTTACTAGAAAATCAGGCTTTAAGTCCATGATTTCAGGAACAACCCCAAAAATCCCTCTACCCGTTGCAATCCCTGTTCGGATTCCTTTTTCTTTCAATTGATGAAAGACTTCTTTGACAGATTCTGGGATCAATCCAGTTTCTTTTGCACGTAATGTATCATCAATATCAAAAAAGACGATTTTAACTTTTTTGGCTTTATAACGTAATTTTGCTTCCACTTGTCTCCCCCTTATGATCATGCTCTATTATAGCATGTTTCCCTTTAAAAATCTTCTTGATTCACCAGATGGTGTCGGAAGGCATAGACGACTGCTTGCGTCCGATCACTGACTTCTAATTTGGATAAGATGTTGGAGACATGGGTCTTCACTGTTTTTAAAGAAATGAAGAGTTCATCTGCTATTCGTTGATTTTCATATCCTTTCGTCAATAAAGCCAGAATATCTCGTTCTCTAGCTGTCAAATCATCATGCAATTCAGCATGGTTCTTTCGTGACTTAACTTTTTGACTAACTTCTGTCTCAATTGCAAATTCTCCCTTTGCAACCTTTCTGACAGCCTGTAAGATCTCAGTTGCTGACGAGGTCTTTAAAATATACCCTTTTGCACCTGCATCTAAGACAGGGTAAATCTTTTCGTTATCTAAATAAGACGTCAAAATGACAATTTTAGCTTCCGGCCACTCTTTTAGGATGGCTAGAGTCGCATCGATTCCATTTAGCTCTGGCATCACAATATCCATGATGATGACGTCTGGTCTTTCTTTCAGCGCCAACTCCACCCCTTCTTGCCCATTTTTCGCCTCTAAGACTTGCTCAATATCGGATTGCATGGACAAAAAGCTTTTCAATCCCAATCGGACCATTTCATGATCATCTACTAATAATACTTTCATACAGTTTCCTTTTCATTTTTATTTTTTACAAGGAGGGGAACACGAATATCTACAGCCACTCCCTTTTGAGGACTCGTTCTTATTTTAATGGTCCCCGCCATGTCTTCTACACGTTCTTGAATATTTTTCAACCCATAACTCAATCGTTCCAATTTTTCCTGCTCAAAGCCGATTCCATCATCTACCATCCGTAAATGAAGTTGTTTTCCTTCCTGATGCAAAAAGACATCCATTTGTTGAGCTCTAGCGTGTTTCAAGGTATTGCTGACAATTTCTTGGACGATTCGAAATAGATGTTCTTCCATATCTTTTGGAATGCTCACGTCATTATGATGGAAGACAACTGTTAGGTTACTCTTTTCCTTCAATTCTCTAAAAATCATCTCCATACCTTCTACCAAACTTTTTCCTTCCAATTCTGTAGGACGAAGATGTAAGAGCAAGACGCGTAAATCATTTTGGGCTGTCCCTAGAATATCTGACACACCATTTAGTTGCTGCTGGATCTGACTTTTCTCTAACTCAAGGGCCTGTGCTGCCACTCCAGATAAAATCATATTGGCTGCAAACAACTCTTGACTAACCGTGTCATGTAGATCACGCGCAATTCTCTTACGCTCGATTTCCACAATTTCTTCCTCATTTCGCATCACACGATTTTCACTTTTTTGTAAATTTTCTTCTAGTCGAAGCAATTTGCTGTCCAATAAATCTAACTGTTGATTCAATTCTTTGGGGGCAATTTCTTTTCGCTGTGAAGCAGTCAGGATCGCTTCTACCTTTTGTTGTACTGCATGAACCGTTACAAATTGCGTGATTTTAATAATTAAGATAACCAAAGCCGTCAATGCAAGCGTCAGACTAAAAATCAAAAATAGGAATGATTGAAGCAAGGAAAGATCTGAGAGAAGTTTGCCCCACTGAAAACCAACAAAATGGAAAATGGTATGACAAATGACCGCAACCACCATTAGGGAATAGAAATACAATAGGAGATAGTCTAATTTCTTCATGCGCGAATCACCTCAACATCCCCAACAATACCAACTAACACAATTTTTACAGAACGGTGCGATCTCCGATAATGTGCCGTTTCAATATCTATGGTTTCATTCCTCATTTTACGGACAGGAAGATCCAAAAACTTCAGATCTCCATACAAGGTGTTAATTTGTAAATGCAATTCCAAATCAATCGGTAAGATAATTTTTGTATTTCCAAACCCTTTCCGAATGATCACTACATTGTCCCAATTGCAAATGGCTACCTCCTCTAAATGGAGGGTGTCATTCCCAAAAACTCGGATCACATTCAGATCTCGATACCCTCGACTTTGCTTTGAAAAATGTTGTAAATCACCAATCCATCGAGTTTTTTCCTGACGAATTTTCGTATCCTCTTCAACATCAAACACAACTGCTTCATTTTCCTTATACATATAAGGGTAAGCAATCAATAAACCATAAACCACCGCAAATAAAATGGCTGCAATCACAAAAGGATTCAGCATCACGATAAAAAACAAGAGCACACTCAGCGCGATTAATAGAAAATTCGCTTTTTGTTTGCCAAAATAGTAGTACATAAGAAGCAAAAAGAGAACCATTAAGACAACAAATCTGGAAAAATCGATTGATAAAATGGTGATCGCTGCTAATGTTAACAAAACAGCCTCAACGAAAATAAAAATTTGTATTTTCCACATAGTCTACCTCATCTTTTCCTATTTTATCAAATTTTTCCTCATTTGACTTCCGTCTGTGGTTGGATAATAGCAGACAATCAAAAAGACCCAGAAATCCATCTGAGTCTTAGACTGATTTATTAATCTCCACTAGTTGCACTACTGCTTGAACTTTCTGTATCTGATCGTTCACCAGAGGATGAACTAGATGTATCAGAACTTGATGAGGCTTTCGTACTTGAAGAAGCTGTCACTTTAGGCTCATATACAGTCAAAACAATTCGTGTTCGGTTAATATCCACCGTACTCGAAACTTCTGGAGTTTGACTGACAATTTGACCTGCAGAAACAGATACTCCATCAGGGAGATGTTCTGTTTTTCTTAATTCGATATTGGCTTCTTTAATACCATAGATCTCAATCAAATTACTTCTAGCAAAATCATAAGTTGATCCAACATAGTTTGGCATTTCAATTGAAGTCGTTTCTTTCGCTACTTTCAAAACAATCTTAGTTTTTGAATTCAGAGAATATTGCTCTCCTGGAGCTGGAGTTTGTTCAAGAACTGTCCCTGCAGCATAATCGAAGGTCTCAACTTCTTCAATCGTGATCATTTTGCTTGATACTTTATAAGTATTTTTCAAATCTTCTTCTGCTTTTGCCCGTGTTTCACCCACGTAATTTGGCATTTCAAAGCTGTTTGGTCCTTTTGAAACAATCAAATCAATTCGACTTTGTTCTTTCTTTTGGGCCCCTGCATTTGGATTGGTTCGAATGACATAGCCTTCTGCAACCGAATCACTGTACTCTTCTTTCTCTTCACCGACTTGAAGGTCTTGTCCCTCAATAACCGCTCTAGCTTCGGCAATGGTTTTGCCGGAAACATCTGGAACGGTTTTATTGGCTGGGCTCATATACAACAAGAAAGTAAAGGCAGCAAGAACTAGGGCAATGGCAACAAACAAGACCTTGTAGCGCGCCCGCAAGCGTCTTCTTGGCTTTTTACTTGGTGCCATGGTCTGCTGGTCAGATAATGGTCGATTAGGATCTACCGAACTGATTTCACTGCGTACCTCAGAGATTGGAACAGGAGCCGTTTTTGGAGTTGGACTCACTTTTGGAAGAGTCTTTGTATCAGCTTTCGCTTGGTCTTCAAAAACCAGTTTTTTCTCATTTCTTCTCTCATAGGACAAGCAACTTGAAAGATCCACATACATCTCTGCCACTGATTTATAGCGATCCGTCAGTTTTTTAGCTGTCGCTTTGATCACTACATTTTCTAAAGCTTGTGGAACATTCTTATTTTCTTCACGAATAGATGGGAGTGGCTTTTGAAAATGCTGCAAAGCAATTGTGACTGCACTATCTCCATCATAAGGAATGTGTCCTGTCAACATCTCATAGAAAATGATTCCCATAGCGTAGATGTCACTTTGCACCGTAGCTTTTGAACCACGCGCCTGCTCAGGGGACAAATAATGAACCGACCCCAACATCGAGTTGGTCTGGGTCAAACTAGTCTCTGCAAAGGCCACTGCAATCCCAAAGTCTGAAACTTTTGCTGTTCCATCTGGTGTCAAGAGGACATTCTGTGGTTTTAAATCTCTATGGATAATGCCACGCGTATGGGCAAGACGCATAGCTAGAAGGATCTGCCCCATCAAACGAACAGCTTCTTCATTTGATAAAGGAGCATTTTCTTTGATATAGCGTTTCAAGTCTAAACCTGCAACATATTCCATTGCAAGGTATTGTTGTCCTTCTTCTTCGCCAATGTCTGTAATCCGAACGATATTTGGATGGTCCAGCTCTGCCATCGCCTTTGCTTCACGCTGAAAACGTGCAACTGCAATGGGATCCGTCTGGTAATTCGTACGCAGTACCTTGACTGCAACTTCTTCCCCATCTAAAATCAAATCACGCGCAAGATAAACATCTGCCATCCCGCCGCGTCCAATTTGTTGGATGATTTTATATCGCCCGGCAAAAATTTTGCCGATTTGAATCATGCTGCGTCCTCCTCAGTAAAGTGGAGCAGTACAACAGTGATATTATCCAAGCCTCCAGCATTATTGGCAAAACGAATCAAGGTTTGAGCTTTTTCTTCCAGTGAAACATCACTCAAGACAATATCTCTGATTTCATCCGGGCCAATCATATTAGTTAAACCGTCACTATTGATCAAAATATAATCATCTGCTTCAACCGTCACCAAACCATAATCCGGCTCCAACTCATCTTTTTGGCCAATGGACTGAGTGATGATGTTACGTTGAGGATGATGGGCTGCTTCTTCCTCTGTGATTTGACCTGCTCGCAAAAGAGCATTTACAAGAGAATGATCACTGGTCAACTGCTGGTATTCGCCCTGACGAATGAGGCCAATCCGCGAATCTCCAACATGGGCATAAATCACTTGTCCTTCTACAAAAGCCAAAGCTTCCAGTGTAGTTCCCATTCCTTTGTGCTCATCATCTTGCCCAGCTAAATGGATCCGACGGTTCACAGCTTCTAAATGTTCTGCAAACCATTCCCGTACTTGATTAACCGTCTCGATCTCAGAAGAAACCCAAGCCGCACCTAGATCTGTGACTGCCATTTCACTAGCAATATTTCCGGCACGGTGTCCTCCCATACCATCAGCAAGTAAAACCATAGATTTTCCTGCCTTGTTTTTATATTGATTTGCATAGTCTTGGTTATTTGTCCGTCTTTGACCTACATCGGTTAAGATCGTAATATCCATACTGTCAGTTTCCTCCTGATATTATGAGATTCTCTTAAAACGACTGATAAAGAAGCCGTCGCTTCCATATAATTCGGGTGTAATAAGGATACAATCATTTTTAAGAATATCTTTTCTTTCGTGATCCAATGGGACTTGTTCGAAATTTGGATGGTTTTTCAAAAATTGGTCCACCACTTCAAAATTCTCTTTACCCATAATTGTACACGTACTGTACACTATTATACCACCTTTACGCACACTTTGACAAACACTATCCAGAATGGCCGATTGAATAGCTTGTAAAGATACAAAATCTGCACTCTCTTTATTGTACTTGATATCAGGCTTTCTCCGTATCAAACCAATCCCTGAACAAGGCGCATCCACCAAAATTTTATCGAAAGCATCAGGTCCAAATGTTTCAAAGACTTTTGTCGCATCTAACTTCTTTGTCAAAATTTTGTCCGCAACATGGAGCCGATTAGCATTTTCTTGAATCAATTTGAGCTTATGGTCATAGAGATCCAAGGCTGTGACTTTCCCAGTTGTGAGATAAGAAGCCAGGTGGGTCGTCTTTCCACCTGGCGCCGCACAGGCATCTAAAACCCACTCATCTCCTTGCAAATCCAAAGCTGGTGCCACCAATTGACTGGACTCGTCTTGAATAGTAATGCGTCCCTCTTTAAACAAGGAATGCGCCGTAAAATGTCCCTGCTCTTTCACGAGAGCGGACGGAGCAAGTAGAGAGGAGGTTGCTTCGAACAGCTGAGCCAACTCTTCTTTTTCGTCCAGATCAATCACACGAATACTGGATTTATTACGCTGATAAAGACTCTTAAAAATTGCACAAGCACGTTCTTCACCGTATTCTTCGATCAATGCTTTGACCAACCATACAGGTAGGGAATACTCTACCGAATAACGTTTGTTCTTTCGCTTGATTGTATCAATAGCTGGTAGTCCTTCGCGGATGAGCTTTCTAAGAATAGCATTGACAAACTTCTCACTGCCTTCTTTACGACGTTTTGCTATCCGGACAGCTTCATTGACGATGGCATGATCAGGAATTCGGTCTAAATAGACAAGTTGATACAAACTCATCATCAAAAGATAATAGAGCCAAGGATCTAATTTCGTCCGGTCTTCAATCACGTGGGCGAGATACCACTCGAGTGTTATCTTCCGTGCTACCGTACCGTATACAACTTCCGTAACAAAGCTTCTATCTTTATCTGAAAGTTGAGAGTGTTCTAGCGCTTGATTTAGTGCAATATTAGAATAAGCTCCCTGTTCAAAAACCTCTTCTAACACTCGAACGATCTGTTCACGCGCATTCATTTGTTTAACTTCCAAAGTGATCTCCTACTTTCAATTGACGGCCAGCGCCATTCAAAAAGTCTGTGATGGACATTTTAGGTTTTCCTGCCGGCTGCACAACTTTGAGGGACAGCGCTCCTTCTCCTGCAGCGACCAGCAACTCTTTTTTAGTCAAACCAATCACTTCTCCTGGATTTCCATTTCCTTTGCATAGCTCTGCTTCGTAGACTTTAAAGCGTTGACCATTTAATAACGTATGAGCGACCGGCCAAGGATTCATCCCTCGAATCTGATTAAAGACTTGGCGGTTGGTTTTGGTCCAGTCCAAAACCTCTTCTTCCGGCAAAATATTCGGTGAAAATGTGACCAAACTTGGATCTTGTGGACTTGGCTTGATCTCCCCTGCTAGGTAAGCTGGCAAAGTATCTAGGAGTAAGTCACGTCCAAGGACTGCCAATTTTTCAAACAAAGTTCCCACATTGTCCTCATCTAAAATTGGGAGAGAACGAGCTGCAATCATGTCTCCGGCATCCATTTCCTTGACCATTTCCATAATTGTAACCCCAGCTTCTTCGTCACCATTGATCAGGGCATAGTGAATGGGAGCTCCACCTCTATATTTAGGTAATAAAGACGCGTGGACATTCACCGCGAATTGGAAGTTCTCCAACAATTTTGTCGGTAAAAATTGTCCAAAAGCAGCGGTCACAATTCCATCTGCATCTAGTGATAAGAGCGTTTCCATTTCTGGACTACCCGATAATTTCTCCGGCTGAAGAACTGGTAGTCGATGTTCTAAAGCTACCTGCTTCACCGGGGTCATTCGAATCTCTTTTTTGCGACCTACTTTGCGGTCTGGTTGCGTCACAACTGCCAAAATTTCATAGCGCGAATCTGCTAACAATCCCTTTAAAACCGTCGCTGAAAAATCAGGCGTTCCCATAAAAATTAATTTTGTCATTTCTTTCTTCCTTACATAAAGCTTTGAGGTTCATTATCAATACTGACACGGAGATCTTGGTTGCCTCTTTCTTGTGTAAATTCTAAGATTTGATTCAAGACCTGAGTCATGCCTTCTTCAAAACGATATTTCACAATGATTTGATAATGATACAAATTATGTGTGCGTGCAATTGGTTTAGGAGTTGGTCCTAAGATTTGGACCTGATCGGATAAGCCAGAACGGAGGATTTCCATAACCTGATGTGACTTCTCCATCACAATTTCCTCACTCTTATGGGATAGGGTTAACCCAACTGTGAAGTAATAAGGCGTATAACCTAACTGCCGGCGAATCTGCATTTCATAAGCAAAAAAGCCTTCATAATCTTGGTCTTTGGCAAATCGAATCGCATAATGATTGGGGTTGTAGCTCTGAATGATAACCTCTCCTTCTTTCTCTGCTCGTCCGGCTCTTCCTGCCACCTGAGTCAAGAGTTGAAAGGTTCTCTCAGAGGATCGATAATCCGGTAAATTTAAAGAAGTATCTGCATTCAAGACACCCACTAACGTCACATTTGGAAAATCCAAGCCCTTCGCAATCATTTGCGTCCCTAACAAGATATCCGCTTCTCCATTCCCGAAAGCATCTAATATCGCTGCGTGGCTCCCTTTTTTTCGAGTGGTATCCACATCCATGCGCAAAATTTTAGCTTCAGGAAAGATCTCTTGTAATTCATCATAGGCTTTTTGCGTTCCTGTCCCGTAATAACGAATGGAAGGACTTTGGCAATTTGGACAGTGTCGAGGAATCGCTTTGCTATAGCCACAATAATGACAGTTCATGGTTTTAGTATCCATGTGGAGGGTCAGTGAGATATCACAATTGGGACAAGTATCTACAGTTCCACACTCGCGACACATGACAAAACTGGAATAACCACGGCGGTTCAACATCAAGACAACCTGCTCTTTTTTCTGCAAGCGATCAGCAATAGCTTCCACTAGAACCGGAGTGAAGTTACCAGCTTCATTTTGGCCAATATAATCACGAAAATCAACGACTTTAACTTCTGGAATTTTGGCTGCCGGATTGGCCCGCTGGGTTAGACGAATTAATTCATAAACCCCTTTTGTTGCACGAGCCCGTGATTCTAAACTTGGTGTAGCAGATCCAAGAAGCAAGACTGCTTGATTGTACTGAGCCCTTAGGACTGCGACATCCCTTGCGTGGTAGCGTGGATTACTATCTTGTTTGTAGGAAGCCTCGTGCTCCTCATCAATAATGATCGCTCCGATGTTTTTTAAAGGAGCAAAGATGGCTGAGCGTGCTCCAACGACTACCTTGGCCTCCCCACGTTCAACTTTTCGCCATTGATCATACTTCTCACCATTTGATAAGCCCGAGTGTAGAATGGCTACTTCCTGACCAAAACGGGAAATAAAACGATCCGTCATCTGTGGCGTCAGGGAAATCTCAGGAACCAACATAATAGCCGTTTTCCCCTTATTTAGAACTTCCTGAATAATCTGCAGATAAACTTCTGTTTTCCCACTTCCAGTCACACCTTCTAATAAGAAGGGCTTTGATTCTTTCCCAAGTTTAGAAACAACTGTTTTTACAGCCTTTGATTGTTCTGGATTTAAGACTAAAGCTCGGGTTTGTTTTTTTCCTTCATAGTAAGATGCTGCCCGATTCACTTCTCGTTCGGTAATTTCTAATATATCCTGATCAATAAAATAGGCCACTACTTCTCGTGAAAAATCCTGATACAATCCTGCTAAAGGTTGCTCCTCTTGCTCTAGCAACAGGCGTTCTTTCAATACTAGTCTTTTTTTAGCTCTCGCAGTCGGTTGCAGTTCTTTTAATCGTTCCTGGTTAACGCGATACCATTTTTCTGTTTTAATTTGTTTCTTATCCTTGGCCTTGTATTCAAGTACCAAATCACCTTTTCTGACCAACCGCATCACTTGGGCTTGATCGGCCACATCTAGAGAAGAAAAAGAAACTTCATTTTTTTCACAAAAAAGTTTCTCTTTGAGAGTTGGATCCAAAGATGGTTGAGGATACAAAATCTTGTCATAACTGGAATTAAGAAGTGAGGGAAGCATGGCTTTTAAAATTGTTATTTTGTAGGAAAAGACACTTTTTCGCAATTGATCTGCCAACCAGAACTGCTCTTGATTTAAGACTGGAGTGTAGTCTAATACCTCTCCAATCGCCTTCAATTCCTCGCTTGTATCTGCCTCTTCTACAACGTCTACCACAATCCCTTGAATGAGGCGATTCCCTTTACCAAAGGGAACATGAACTCGCATTCCCGCCTCAACCATATCTTCAAATTCTGATGGAATCTGATAGGAATAGGGTTTATCCGTCTGCATCAATGGAACATCTACGATGACTTTTGCTATCACTTTTTCACCTCCAGCCTCTATCATATGAGCTTTACTTTATCACGGAACCCTTTAAATAGCAAAAAATAAGATTGAGAAGTCCCCAACCTTAAATTTTTTCACCATCTTCTTTTTCTTTGGCAATTTGTTCCTTAATTTTGCGCTCTTCTTCTTCTTTGCGGATTCGCTCTGCTTCAATCCGACGACGAAGCGCTTCACGTTTTGCTTCTGGATCCGGGTGAACAACTACGTTTCCTGACTCGATTTCTTCAAGCGCTTGTAATGTTGATTTGACCGATTGGAATTCTTGAGTTGGCACTGCACCACTTTCCAATTCGTGGGCCCGTTTTGCCTCAAGTATGACCAATGAGTATTTTGAGGGTACTTTGTCAAGCAATGTATCAATAGAAGGTTTTAACATCATATTCCTATACCTAATTTCTAATTATTTATCTCTTCACAATAGTTTGTGTTTTTGGTAACATATCCAGATAATGCCCAATGACACGGTCTACACGGAAATGTTCTGCTTCGATCACACGTTTGACACGTTCAGCAGCAAGAGGAACTTCATCGTTCACAATTGCGTAGTCATATTCACGCATCATGGCGATTTCTTCTTTTGCTTTTTCAATCCGTTGCGCAATAACTTCTGCACTATCTGTTCCGCGTCCCACTAATCGATCTTGTAATTCATCCAAATCAGGCGGGGTTAAGAAGATAAAAACTGCATCTGGCACTTTTTTCTTTACTTGGAGCGCACCTTGAACTTCAATTTCAAGGAATACATCGATTCCTTTGTCCAAGGTTTCATTCACATAAGTTAAAGGAGTCCCATAGTAATTTCCAACGTACTCAGCATACTCTAACATTTGCCCTTGACGGATCAAATCTTCAAATTCTTCACGTGTACGGAAAAAATAATCGACACCATCCACTTCACCTGGACGTTGTGCACGCGTCGTCATCGATACAGAATACTGAAACTGATTGTCCGAGTTTTCAAAAATTTCTCGTCTGACCGTTCCTTTTCCAACCCCTGAAGGGCCAGAAAATACAATTAATAAGCCACGATCCGCCATGATTTCTCCTTCAATGTCTTTCTATCTAGTGTAACAAAAATCGGCCTAATTTTCAACTGATTTTTTTCATTCAAAAAGCTTGAGATGCTAGATCTCAAGCTTTTCGTTTATTTTGCGTAATCTACTGCACGCAATTCTCGAATAACGGTAACCTTAATGTTTCCAGGATATTCAAGATTTGACTCTATCTTCTCACGAATATCATGAGCTAAGATCGTCACTTTATCATCCTTGATTGCCTCAGGGCTCACCATAATACGGATTTCACGTCCTGCTTGAAGGGCGAAACTTGTCTTAACTCCTTCAAAGCTGTTTGCAATTTCTTCAAGATCTTGCAAACGCTTGATGTAACTTTCAAGTGACTCACTTCGTGCTCCAGGTCGAGCCGCACTCAAGGCATCAGCTGCAGCGACAATGACTGCGATAACACTTTCAGGTTCCACATCTCCATGGTGACTGGCAATAGTATTGACAACCACTGGGTGTTCTTTATACTTACGTGCCAATTCTGTCCCAATCTCAACGTGACTTCCTTCCACTTCACGGTCAATCGCTTTACCGATATCATGCAAGAACCCTGCACGTCGTGCCAAAGTAGCATTTTCACCCAACTCACTGGCAATAATACCAGAAAGTTTGGCAACTTCAATGGAGTGACGCAAAACGTTTTGACCATAAGATGTACGGAATTGCAACCGTCCCATGATTTTCATCAAATCTGGATGGAGGTTTGGCGCCCCGATTTCATAAGCAGCGGCCTCACCGTATTCACGAATACGATTGTCAATTTCCTGACGGTTCTTCTCAACCAGCTCTTCGATGCGGGCTGGATGGATGCGACCATCTTTGAGAAGGCTCTCCATTGTCATACGGGCAATTTCACGACGAATCGGATCAAACCCTGACAAGGTCACCACCTCTGGCGTATCATCGATAATCACATCGACACCTGTTAAGCTCTCAAAGGTACGAATATTGCGCCCTTCACGACCGATGATGCGCCCTTTCATACTATCATCTGGCAAATGAACTGTTGAGTTTGTTTGCTCAGCAACAAAATCACCAGCCATTCGCTGCATGGCTTGCACAAGAATGTCTTTTGCAATTTTATCAGAACGTTCTTTCACTTCCAGTTCTGCTTCACGAATTCGTGATGCAATTTCTTTTGAAAGTTGATCTTCCGTCTGATTCAAAATAATGTCACGCGCTTCTCCTTGACTTAGAGCAGCGACACGTTCCAGTTCTTCCACTTTCTTGTGTTCAAGCTCTTCCAGCTGTTGTTCACGCGTATCAATGTGTTTAGTTCTATCTGTAAGACTTTGCTCTTTGTGTTCAAGAGACTGTTCTTTGCTTGTTAAAATGTCGTCTTTGCGATCAAGATTGCTAGCACGTTCTGCCAAACGGCTTTCTAATTGCTTCAATTCTTGTCGTTCTGACTTAAACTCAGCATCGACCTCTTCACGATATTTTCTGGCTTCTTCCTTTGCCTCCAAAAGTGCTTCTTTTTTAAGTGAACTTGACTCATGCTTCGCCTCTTTTAAAATCAAATCGGCTTCACGTTCTGCCTGTCCACGTAAATTCGTTGCTTCTTGTTCAGCATTCAAAAGGGTGAGTTCCGCAGCTTCTTTTGAAGCTTTCATTTTAAGAGCAGTTCCCACATATCCAATGACTAAACCAATGGCCGCGGCAAAAACACCTGTAATAACAAAATTCATGCTTTTACCCCAAATCTATTTAATTAGTTGAATTAAAAATTCTTTTACATTTTACCATAAATTACTAAAATTAACAATCTAAAAAAACAGGAAAAACCTTTTATATTTTTGCTTAATTCTTGTCCTTTTATCGTCTTTTCTTTCATGGAACATCTGTGGGATATTCATTTATTTCGACTTTGTTGAATCTGCTTTTTTATGCTATAATCAAGAAAAACAAAGAAGGATTTGAGTATGACAAAAGAAGTAATTGTTGAAAGTTTTGAATTGGACCACACAGCTGTGAAGGCTCCCTATGTACGCTTGATTGGGGAAGAAACTGGACCCAAAGGAGACATCATCTCTAACTTTGATATTCGCCTAGTGCAGCCGAATGAAAATGCGATTCCAACGGCAGGGCTTCACACGATCGAGCACCTTCTTGCGATGCTCATTCGCAAACGCATCGATGGTATGATTGATTGTTCCCCTTTTGGATGTCGCACCGGTTTTCATATGATCATGTGGGGACAACATTCGAGTACGGAAATTGCTAAAGTAATCAAAGATTCTTTAGAAGAAATTGCATCTGTCAGCACTTGGGAGGATGTCCCAGGCACAACTATTGAGTCTTGTGGAAATTACAAGGACCACAGCCTCTTCTCAGCCAAAGAATGGTGTCGCCTGATTCTAGATCAAGGAATTTCTGACGATCCATTTGAACGTCATATTGTTTAATACGAAAAAGGATGAACCTATGGTTCATCCTAGAATGTAGACAAACTATTTTAAAGTAAAATAAGCTAAGTGATTCTGCAAAAAAATAAAATTGAGTCCCAATTTTTAAATCGATTTAAGAAAATACTGAAACTTTCCGCTGTGAGAAAAGTGTCTGAAACAATAACGTTTCAGACACTCGGAATTATTGAGACCGTAGGCTCAATAATTAGTCATGGAACTTCAAAGAAGTTCGCTGAC
>NZ_KV794404.1:19865-88970 GCF_001808725.1 Streptococcus sp. HMSC074F05
CCGTACTCACCTAAGGAAAGTTTTTAAGATGATTTTGTCTTCAATCTGAGATGAACCTCTGGTTCATCCTTTTTTATTGTCATTTTTCCCAAAAAGGGGATGTCTGATCAAGCATTAATAATCCAGAGCATCTGAATGACCTTTTCCGTTTCCTACGAAATAACCAGTCTTGGCATTGATACTAAAGAGATAGGTTCCATCTGGTTTGAAGAGGTTGTAATAGCCATTACCGTTAATGATATTGACACGCTCTAAAATGTATTGATTGCCAGTGATATGTCCACGTTTACGAGCAATATTCAATACTTTTTCAAGGATCCCATCACCAAATACCCAAGCTGGGTTATTGACATCATTGATAGCTGCTTGGTTATATGGCACACGACTCAAGTTCCGCTGAAGTGGGACACCATCACTTGGAAGACCGTACCCTGAATAGCCTGGACTTGCCGTTCCTGCACTACCTGTAGCAGCATTGACAGCTGGGGCCGTAGGTGTTGCTGCTTGAGCTGGGGCTGGGGTTGCATTAGAAGTATCTGTACCACCTGTTCCAGTCACTGGTGCCGGTGTCGCAACTTGTTGTGAACGTCCTTGCGCAACCGCTTCATTCAATAAGCTATCTAATTTTTCATTGCCTGTCTTTGTTTCTGCAAAGGTCGCATCACTTTTCGCTTTGGCAGTTGCATCAAGAACTCCATCTTTGATGACTGGAGAACTAAATTGAGAATTCACTTTTTGAATAGCAGAAACTTGCTTTACAAGGTCTTCATATTTTGTTTTAGCCGCATTATAATCACTGCTTCCTTCTAATTTGTCCAGCAGTTTCTTCAGATTTTCCAAGTCTCCGAATTTATCATTTTTAAGAGCACTTTTTGATTCATCTACAAAAAAGGCATCGTAGGCTTTGGTAAACTCTTCCAATTTTTGAGCTTGTGTTTCACTGCTACTTGATTTAGAAGTAGAAGATGACTTGCTAGATGAAGACGACACAACAGTTGTACCACCAGATTTTCCACGACTGTGCATCCAGTTATAGGTCACAAAAATGGCCGAACCGACAATCGCAAGACCTAATGCAGAGTATAGAACCGCTTTGATTCGTTTACCCGCATTGCTTGGTGTTTCCTCAGGAAGTTCCTCAGCTTCTACAATTGGTTCAGTTGGTGTGGGACCAAATTTAATCTTAGCAGGTAATTCAGTTGAGATAGCATCCATTTCAGGCCTTTGTTCCAAGACCGTTTCCGTCACTTCCGGCGCCTCCACTGCTTCAGCTACTTCAGCAACTGTTTCTGTAGCTGCCAACTCTTCAGCTTTAGCCAATTCTTCTTTGGCCAAAATCTTTGTGTCGTATTTTTCAGCTTCAATTTCTGCTCGGTGTTGTTTGATGTATTTGTCTAAGACATTATCACCTTCAGTTACACCTGCTTCGATTTCTTCTGCCTTTCGATTGGCCTGCCCAATCGTCATCTCTTTAGCATCTTCAAAATCTAAAATTGATTCTGTTTCTTGCTCTAATGGCTTTTTATCCTTCTCTGTCATAAAAATCCTTTCTATGCCTTAATCTGCCGTTTTACTCGTTCCCCAAAATATTGGTAGAGATCAACTTTTAGGGTTCCGTTATAAAGTTTTCGTTTTTTATCTGCTTTACCACCGAATTTAGATTCAAAACCTTCATCACTGGTTAAGATAAATTTACTCCAGGTTTTGAGAGGTGCAAATACGTGCCCCATTTCAGTATACAATTTCGTCACACCTTCATCATCAGATAAGCGTTCTCCATATGGAGGGTTGGAGATAATCACCCCGTTGATCTTATCTGAGTGAAGATCTTGGACTCGCATCTGTTTGAAAGTAATATCACTGCTAACGCCCGCTTTCTGTGCATTTTCTTTGGCAATCTCAACCATCCGTGAATCGATATCAGTTCCCATAATATCCAATTCGATCTCGCGATTGATTTTTCTGCTTGCTTCTTGACGGACTTCATGAATCAAGCGATCATCCATCCAGTTCCATTCTTCAAAAGAAAAGGTCCTACGTAAACCAGGTGCCATATTTCTCGCAATCATCGCCGCCTCAATACAAAACGTTCCAGAACCACATGTCGGGTCAATCAAGGGTTTATCTGGATACCAGTTTGACAGCAGAAGAATTGCTGCTGCCATATTTTCCTTAATAGGGGCTCCCCCTTTTTCAGTCCGATAACCACGTTTGAAGAGGCTACTACCAGTGGTGTCAATCAAGACAGTGGCTTGATCTTTAAGGATCGATACTTCAATCTTGAACTCTGCCCCATTTTCCATCAAGGGAACCCCTTCTGGTCGGGCATAGTGTTTTTGTAACTTTTTAACAACTGCTTTTTTCGAAATGGCCTGAACGCTAGGTTCATTATGCAGTTTTGATTTGACACATTTAGCCTTAGAAATAGGAAAACGTGCTCCTAAAGGCAAATAATTTTCCCAATCCAAAGCAAAGACACCTTGAAAGAGTTCTTCAAATGTTTTGGCTGGAAAAGTCCCAACCACAATTTTCACTCGATCAGCCACGCGCAACCAGAGATTTGTCTCGATGATTGCTCGACGGTCTCCTTGAAATCGAACCCGTCCATTTTCAACCTGGCAATCGTAGCCAAGATCGCGTAGTTCTCGACCAACAACTGCCTCTAGACCAGCAGCTGCCGTTGCAATCAATTCAAATTGTTTTTTCATCTTATTCCTATCACTTTAAAAAAGGAGGTTGAGATCTCTCTCTACCTCATCAACCTATATGCAATTTTCTATAAGCCATGTTTTGTTCCAGAAATGACTAGGTACCATTTCCTTCGATAATCATCTGTCTACTGTTTCCAGTCAGAATGCTATGTTCGTTTCCACGCATTCCATGCCCCGACCAAAGTTTGGGTTGCTAGCTTGAGGGGTTTACCGCGTTCCACTTTTTAGGTTTCCCTAAAAACTACGTCACTGTGGCACTTTCAGAGCTACTAGAGCTTATCCTTAGACTTAGCTCCTTCACTCGCCGTAACTTGAATACCAAGTCCCTAGGCTTATGGATTCACCTAGCACAAACACTACAGGCATCACAGCCTGTGCTAGCATGGACTTTCCTCATGAGAGCATTCTCCCACGCGATTATCCAAAAATTGCACGATCTATGTGATTAATAATCGCGATCTACGATCTGTTTCCCAAAAACTTCTTTTTCCAAACGATTGAGTCGCTTAAGAATATCAAAGTTCGTCGCTGTTGTCACTTGCGGGAATTCTTGCGTAGCTGTACTAGCAATTGGAGATGTTTGTGGTGTTTCCTGTGCTTTTTGGGCAAGTTCTTCACGAAGGCGTGCGTTTTCTTCACGCAATTCCTTCACCAAAGCAGCATAGGTTTCATAGTCTTTTATAACATCATCCAAAAATTCATTTACTTCATCTTTACTATAACCACGAACTTCTCGTTTGAAATCTTGATCAAAAATATCTTTCGCAGTAAAAATAATACTTGCCATTACTCTCTCCAATCTAGTTCATCATCTCAATTATATAAAAAATTGGTAAGAAAAATCAAGGTATAACACTTAGTTTTCGTAAAAATTTTCAGCAAGTTCATTTAAGTCATCAAAACTTAATTGTTTGATATAAAATAGTTCTTTTTCTTGCATCATTTTGTAAAGATACTTTAAATTGGTTTCATTTTCTGGATCGTAAAAAAGGTAAGCTCCATCCGCATTATCTATCAAAAACTGATTGTATTCTTTTAATTGACCCGGATTGCTATAGTGTGGATAGGCATATTTCACGAAATCCACCTGTTTGAAACGTGCCAACATTTCCTGATTGGCTTCATTCCAATTTTCGCCAACGTTCTCAAATAGAAAGATCGTCGCCATTTGAAAATCGTAATCTTCTTTTAACTCAAAAGCAACTTCTAGTACCCAAGCCTCAAATCCCAAATTACCAGAAAAGACCAGCCATTTCACTCCTTCTTCAAATAGACGACGAAGATCTCTTTCAATAGCTTTTTTAATGATGGGCAGTCGAGGGTCTTTATCGGAAAAGACTCCCACATCAAAACTCTTATAACCTGCAACAAGTATGGTATTCATTTTTTCCTCATTATTCTAATTTATGATATAATAGAGTGATGTAATTGTACCAATAAGGAGAACTATGGTCAACTATCCACATAAAGTAGCCAAAAAAACCTTGGTCTCTACACAAAAGAAACATCCGATCGACTTTGCGAATCGTGGGATGACATTTGAAAAAATGATCAACGA
This sequence comes from Streptococcus sp. HMSC074F05, assembly GCF_001808725.1. NCBI lineage: Bacteria > Bacillati > Bacillota > Bacilli > Lactobacillales > Streptococcaceae > Streptococcus > Streptococcus sp. HMSC074F05. The sequence continues at coordinate 24,135 of NZ_KV794404.1, forward strand.
AAGCAATCAATACTATCTTTCTCGAGGTCTAGCAGTCATCCATAAAAAACCAACCCCGATTCAAATCGTGAAAGTAGATTATCCACGTCGCAGTCGGGCAAAGATTGTTGAAGCCTATTTCAGGCAAGCCTCAACGACGGACTACTCTGGAGTATACAAGGGACGCTATATCGATTTTGAAGCTAAGGAAACACAGCAAAAACAGTCCATGCCGATGAAAAATTTTCATCAACATCAAATCGATCATATGGAGGCAGTTGTCCAGCAAGGCGGTATCTGTTTCGTTCTCTTGCATTTTGCAAAGTTGAGTGAAACCTACTTACTTCCTGCTCCTGCATTAATTCACTATTACAACATCGATCATGGTAGTAAATCCATGCCCCTCTCCTATATTCAGGAGCACGGCTTTCTAGTAGATAAGAATCGTCTTCCAAGCGTTCCTTATCTTGATATTATCGAACAGAAACTTCTAGGCGGTATTTAAATGAATAAACAAACAGTCATTCAATGGTTGAAATATGTTGCCATCGCAGCCATTTCATTTTTCTTACTTTTATTTGTCCTCGGTGGACTGATATTTGGTTACTATGCTATGAAAGCACCAACCTTGTCTGAAAAAGATTTGGTTGCAACAACATCTAGTAAGATCTATGACAACCAAAATAACTTGATTGCGGATTTGGGGGCTGAGAAACGGATCAACGTCTCTGCCAATGAAATCCCTACTGATTTGGTCAATGCTATCGTAGCGATTGAAGACCACCGTTTCTTCAATCACCGTGGGGTCGATATTATTCGGATCGGCGGTTCCTTCCTTCACAACTTGCGAGGAGGAAGTCAGGGTGGTTCAACCTTGACGCAACAATTGATCAAGTTAACCTATTTCTCCACTTCAGCCTCTGACCGTACCCTCTCTCGTAAGATCCAAGAAGCTTGGTTAGCAACTCAACTGGAAAAGAAAGCAACCAAACAAGAAATATTGACCTATTACGTCAATAAAGTATTTATGGCGAATGGGAACTACGGAATGCAGACGGCTGCGAAAAGTTATTACGGAAAAGATCTAAAAGATCTTTCGCTCCCTCAATTAGCACTCCTTGCAGGAATGCCCCAAGCACCAAACCAATACGACCCATACTCCCACCCTGAAGCAGCGCAACAGCGCCGAAACTTAGTATTAAAAGAAATGCTCGATATGAAGACCATTTCTAATAAACAATACGAAGCAGCGGTCAACACACCTGTTACAGATGGTCTACAAAGTCTTAGTTCTTCAAGCAGTTATCCCGCCTATATGGATAATTACCTGAAAGAAGTGATCGAACAGGTCGAAGAAGAAACGGGCTACAATGTATTGACGACAGGGATGGATGTTTATACTAACGTTGACACTGAAGCCCAAAAGAAATTGTGGGATATCTACAATACAGATGAATATGTCAACTATCCAGATGATGAGTTGCAAGTAGCTTCTACTGTTATTGATGTCAATACTGGTAAAGTCATTGCACAACTTGGCTCTCGTCACCAATCTAGCAACGTTTCCTTTGGTACAAACCAAGCCGTTGAGACTAACCGTGACTGGGGTTCATCAATGAAACCAATCACAGATTACGCACCAGCTCTTGAACATGAGGAATATACCTCTACAGCAGCTACTACAACAGATGCGCCATACAACTTCCCTCATTCATCAACGCCTGTCTACAACTGGGACCGTTCATACTATGGTAGCATGTCCATTACCTACGCAATTCAACAATCTCGTAACGTGCCTGCGGTGAAGGCCCTGGAAAAAGTTGGTCTTAAACAAGCTAAGAAATTCCTCAATGGATTAGGGATCGATTACCCAGAAATGGTTTACGCCAACGCTATCTCGAGTAACACTAGCGATTCTAGCAACAAATACGGAGCCAGCAGTGAGAAAATGGCAGCTGCCTATGCTGCTTTTGCCAATGGCGGTACCTATTACAAACCATCCTATGTTAGTCGGGTTGTCTTTAGTGATGGCACAACCAAGGAATTTGAGTCCGAAGGAACTCGTGCAATGAAAGCAACAACTGCCTACATGATGACAGATATGATGAAGACAGTTCTCTTGTCTGGTACCGGTACAAATGCTGCCATTTCGGGAATCTACCAAGCTGGTAAGACTGGTACATCAAACTATGATGATAACGAGGTCAATAAGTTAACAAAAAATACAGGTTATTCAAGTATTGTGACACCAGATGAATTATTCGTAGGATACACACCTGAATATGCTATGGCCGTCTGGACGGGTTATTCCAATCGCTTTACACCAGTATTGGATAATGGAATACAGGTCGCAACGGATGTCTACCGTCAAATGATGCTCTATCTTGCTAATAATAATAACTCTGGTCATACGGATTGGACGCAACCAAGTGGACTGTATCGAAGTGGTTCTTATCTCTACTTAAACAATGGTAAGAACAACTACAATAACTACTACTATGAGCCAAGTTATTCCACTGATCAGTATTCGTATGAAGAACCATCGTCTAGCTCTTCGAACGAAGAAAATCAATCTAAACCATCTGAGCCTTCTTCGCAAGACTCTAACAATCATAACGAATAATAGAATGGAGAAGTCGGGCTTTTGCCCGGCTTTTTTTAAAACAATGGTTAAAAAACCAGAACGAATAAAATCTGATTTATTTAGTTAGACTTCCCAGCTTTTTTATTTTTGAGTATATAAAAAAAAGAGCCTTTCGGCTCTTATTAGAATGTAGACAAACTATTTTAAAGCAAAATAAGTTAAGTGATTCTGCAAAAAACAAAATTGAGTTCCAATATTTAAATCGATTTAAGAAAATACTGAAACTTTCCGCTGTGAGAAAAGTGCTTGAAACGTTATTGTTTCAGGCACTCGGAATTATTGAGACCTTAGACTCAATAATTAGTCATGGAACTTTAAAGAAGTTCGCTGACGTCCGTACTCACCTAAGGAAAGTTTTTAAGATATTTTGTCTTCAATCTGAAAAGAGCCTTTCGGCTCTTTTCTATATCATTATTTTGCTAAAGCTCCCATTGGATCCCACGGTGCTAGGACAATTGGTTCTGCTTCATAGGCTGCTAATTCGTCTGCTGTTAGGAATTCTTTACGAACCACGATTTGATAGGTATATTCATCCATCCAAGCATCAGAAGCCACAAAGTAACCATCTGTACCGACCTTGTCTCCCCATGAATTTTCAACCTTCCATTTACGAGACTGACCTGCTTCGTCTAAATCAACCCCTGTCAAGACCATAGCGTGTGTCATGAGGCTTTCTGCATAGTCCAAGCGACCCGCCTTGTCTTGTGTCAAATGAATGTCCATGCCTGCTTCAAAATCGTAGACATCTGTTGCCAGGATTCCCGCTTTACGGTTGCTGACTTGGCCTACATCTGAACCAAACCAGACAGTTTCTCCTGCTTTCATTTGAGCAATAGCTAATTCTTTCAATCGATCCATTGGAACATTTAGGTAGCGGACTGGACGGCTACCAACCACATTGCCCAGCATATCTACGGTGTAAGATTTTCCATATGGCTTGTCTGTAGTTGGGGCATTGATAATAGAGACGTAATCGTCTAATTGAAGGTCTACATATTTTTTGTAGAAGCTTTGTGGAGTTAAGCCACTTTCACTATGGAATTGGTTGTCCTTATCACGGTATGAAAAGTCAAATTCACGTGGAGGCAATCCTAAAGACATAGCCAAGAAGTTAAAAATTTCTTGCAACAGCGCTTGTTTCTTGCTCGCAACTGCCTCACTATCTGCGCCTGAGTGAATCAAGTCACGCAAGATTTGCGCATCTTGACGCAAGAGTTTATTGAGGTAGGTGTTCAATTCCCGGCTATTGCTTGAAGAAATCGATTCTGGATAAACTGATTTTGGAACCACTCCGTATTTCTCAAAGAGGGATACCACCATATCCCATTGACCACCATCTTGTTGTGGGGTTTGTAGGAGAAAAGCCACCTTACGGCTGGTCAACTCTTGGTCCGCTGTAGCAATCACTTGCTCCAAAAACCAGTTTGATTTTTCATACTTATCCCAAAAGAAAGTATGTGCTTGAGACAATTCAAAATCCTCCAATTGGAAGCTTGAAATCATCTTGTGACGGAAGGTATTTAAAGCCGCAAACATCCAACAACGTCCAGATGCTTTTTGGTTTGTCACCTTGTCCTTGGTCAAATCAAGTGAAAAGACTGGTGTATGTTCTACTGCACTCTTGCGCGTTTCAAGCGATGCATGAATCCCATTATGGGTAACAGCATTTTCAAGAGCCGCATATTTCACGTTTGCTTCATAATTGGCATAGAGCTGGTCTGTAAATTCTTTCGTTAATTCTGACATAGCAATCTCCTTTTTTCGTTACCTACTATTATAATCCTTTGAGCAGAATCTTCAAGTAAAAATCACCCTATAGAGAGGGGTTCTGTATGGAATAAATAATTTTATCCCCGCAGTATCCTTTGCGTTGAATGGCTTTAGGGATGGTTTCTACATATTGCATTCCGGCCTTTTCCATGACTTTTCCAGAAGCAGGATTTAAACTAACATAGGAAGCTTTGATTTCTTTAAATCCGACTTCGTTCAATAAGAAATCCAAAACAGCTATGACGGCTTCTGTCATGAATCCCCGCCCCCAGAATTTCTTGCCAAGGATATAACCCAGCTCGCAAGATTGACTTTCCTGGTCTTGGGAAACCACACTAATATCTCCAATTACCTGATCCGGTGATGTTTTCAAACAGATCGCCCATTTATAAGTATCTGGTTTTTGATACTGTTCGACCCATCTTTTGATTGATTCTCTGGTCCTCTCAGAAGATGTATGGGCATCCCAGGTGACATATTTCAGATTTTCAGGATCAGAAGCCCAATTTTCATACATCGCTGGTGCATCTTCCAAAACGAAAGGCCTCAAGTATAAATGCTCTGTCTCCATAACAAGACTACCAAGATGATTCATATGTTGTCTCCCTTCATTTTTCCATGCAACTTGAATTCTGCAAGTTTTTTACTTTAATCTAGAAGAAAAGGACGGATGAAACCGCCCTTCTTTTTGATGCTTTTCACAATATAATATGGTAAGAAGACTACGAAATCGAACTCCACGAGTTACCGATTTCTACCTCGTTCTCCTATGTTAAGACTCTGGCTAAAAAGGTCTACTGGACCTTTTTACTCCCAGAAATGATCAAATACTGTGATTGGCAAGTGGCGTTTGTGTTGGCCTTTGTACCACCAATTTTCAATAGTTGCTTGAGCTTCTGGGCTCACTTGTTTGCCTTCTAGGTAATCATCGATTTCATTATAGGTGACACCCAGCGCTACTTCATCAGCAACACCTGGTTTTTCTTCTTCCAAATCTGCAGTTGGGATTTTCTCATAGAGAGCAGGATCAGCTCCCAAGGTTTTAAGCAATTGTTTTCCTTGGCGCTTGTTCAAACGGAAAAGGGGTAAAATATCTGCACCACCATCTCCAAATTTTGTGAAGAAACCTGTAATGTTTTCCGCTGCATGGTCCGTCCCAATCACTGCTCCGCTATGTGCTCCTGCTAGAGCATATTGCGCAATCATGCGGCTACGTGCCTTGATATTGCCCTTGTTGAAGTCGGAGATATCCGTTCCTGTTGCTTCGACAGCGCGTTCCATGGCATCAACCGATTCCTTGATGTTAACGACTAGGCTGACATCTGGCTGGATGAAGGCCAAAGCTTTTTGAGCATCTTCTTCATCTGCCTGTACCCCATAAGGAAGGCGAACAGCAATAAATTGATAGGAGATATCTCCTGTCTCTGCGCGCATTTCTTCCATGGCTAATTGAGCTAACCGTCCAGCAAGAGTCGAATCTTGTCCTCCTGAGATCCCTAATACAAATGTTTTCAAGAAGGGATGTTTTTTTAGATATCTTTTTAAGAAATCAACCGAGCGGCGAATCTCTTCCTGAGGATCAATGCTAGGCTTGACACCCAATTGTTGGATAATCTCTTCTTGCAAACTCATTTTGCTTCTCCTTCTCCATTGGCCTTGTTACGCATTTCCTCGATTAGATCCATCTTATCCTGCCAAATATCTTTTGCCAAGTCAACTGGGTAATGCTGTGGATTGAGGACACGCTTGTATTCATCCCACAATTGATCGTAATTTTTACGAGCATATTCTTGAATTTCTGATAATGGTGGTAGTTGATAAACCAATTGACCCTCTTTAAAAATATCCACTAAAAGAGGAATAGCCTCAAAGTTTCGGACCGTTTTATTGATGTAGGTATAAGTCGGATGGAACATTTTAAGTTCTGTCAGTTGTGAAACATCTACTCCATCATAAGTGATGTAGTCCCCTTCTGACTTACCTTTTTCACGGCTCGTAATCCGCCAGACTTGCTTTTTACCTGGAGTAGAAACTTTCTCTGCATTATTGGAAAGCTTGATAGTATTAATCATCTCTCCTGCTTCATTTTCAACAGAGACAATTTTGTATACCGCTCCAAGTGCTGGTTGATCGTAAGCTGTAATTAACTTGGTTCCTACACCCCAAACATCAATTTTTGCTTTTTGCATTTTTAAGTTGAGGATGGTATTTTCATCCAAGTCATTAGAAGCGTAGATTTTAGCATTTGTAAACCCAGCCTCATCTAATTGCTGGCGAACTTTTTTAGAAATATAGGCAATATCTCCTGAGTCAATCCGGACGCCTAGGAAATTGATCTTCTCTCCCATTTCACGCGCTACCTGAATAGCTGCTGGTACCCCAATACGAAGCGTATCATAGGTATCGACGAGGAAGACACAATCTTTATGGGTTTCCGCATAAGCTTTAAAGGCTTGATAGTCATTCCCATATACTTGTACAAGAGAATGGGCATGGGTTCCTAAAACTGGGATTCCAAAGAGTTTTCCTGCACGAACATTACTAGTTCCATTGGCCCCTCCGATGACTGCTGCACGAGTTCCCCAAATGGCCGCATCCATTTCTTGCGCACGACGTGTTCCAAATTCCATCAAAGGCTCATCTTCAATGACCGAACGAATACGAGCAGCTTTTGTTGCAATCAAGGTTTGAAAGTTGACGATATTCAAAAGGGCTGTTTCCACCAATTGACACTGAGCCAAAGGACCTTCTACCTGAACAATTGGTTCATTCGCAAAGACTAAGTCTCCTTCTTGAGCCGATCGTACCGTCAATTCCAACTTGAGATCACGAAGATATTCCAAGAAGGCCCCATGATAACCAAGTGACTCTAAATAGGCAATATCGCTCTCAGAAAAACTCAAGTTTTCCAAGTATTTCACAATTCTCTCTAAGCCAGCAAATACAGCGTAACCGTTTTTAAAAGGCTGTTGACGAAAATACACTTCAAATACAGCATGTTTATTGTGGATACCTTGATCAAAATAGACTTGCATCATGTTGATTTGGTATAAATCAGTATGCAAAGTTAAACTGTCATCTGGATACATATGTATACCTCTTTTTTATTGATTTGTTCTATGAATTCCTACCATAAAATTAGTACCATTATAGCACATTTCAGCTCTATTGAATACTGAAAGGAAAGCATGAAAAAAATCTGAGACAGGAAGCTCAGATTTTTTGGATTAAAAGTTTTCTGTGATATATTTATAAACTTCTTGGCCAGCAATCGCACCGTCTCCGACTGCTGTCGTCACTTGACGTAGGTCTTTTTGACGAACATCACCAACCGCAAAAATACCTGGGACTTTGGTTCTCATATGATCATCCGTCACCACCCAGCCATTTTCATCTAAAATACCAAGTTCCGTCGCAAAATCACTGACAGGATCTAAACCGACATAGATAAAGACACCACCGAAGGCCTGCTCTCTAACCACTCCTGTCTTCACATCTTTTAAAAGGACAGACGTTACTTTTTGTTCACCTTTAATTTCTTCAACAACCGTATTCCAAGCAAAGTGAATTTTATCATTGGCAAAGGCACGGTCTTGAAGAACTTTTTGGGCACGCAACTGATCACGACGATGGGCAATAGTCACTGTTTTTGCAAACTGCGTCAAAAAGACAGCTTCTTCTACCGCAGAATCGCCACCACCAACGACCAAGAGATTTTCATCTCTAAAGAAAGCTCCATCACAAACAGCACAGTAGGAAACTCCTCTACTGTTCAGCTCCTCTTCACCAGGGACATTCAATGGACGGTGGTTAGACCCTGTTGCAATCACCACGGTTTTAGCTTCAAATTCCCCATCATCTGTGACAATCTTTTTGGTTGCTCCGTGGTCTTCGATGCGCTCTACCTGACCAAACAAATGTTCCACACCAAGATTCTCCAAAGGCTCAAACATTTTTTCAGCCAAGTCTGGGCCACTAATATTCGCATAGCCAGGATAGTTTTCAATGTCAGACGTATTGTTCATTTGACCGCCTGGAATTCCTCTCTCAATCAATGCGACTTTTAAATTGCTTCGTGCTGCATAAAGGGCAGCAGTCATCCCTGCAGGACCTGCCCCAATAATCACTGTATCAAACATACTCAACCTCTTTCTGTTTTGTTGTAACCATTATAATTCTAACACGGTCTTTTTGCAATTATCGTGCTTGAAAGATAAACAAAATCCCTATGACCGCAAAGGTTAAAATAGGAATCGTCATGATATCAATTAAGAGGATATCATACAAATGGGCTTGTCGTTGCTTGGCTGTTTTATCTTTCTTCTTAAGGGCACGGTAGCCAATCCAAATACAAGAAGCGATCCCAACTAAAATCGTTGTCGTCACTAAACTTTGTAAATATAAGGACAATAATTTATTTAACATCACGACTCCAAATATTTTTACATTTTCAGAAAACAAACCCAGCTAGCATCGCCAGCTGAGTCTTACCTCTCCTCTATTATATCAAACATAGGTCCGTTTGTAACTAGCAAAGAATTCTTTTGTCCGTTCTTCTTTTGGATGTTGCATGATTTCCTCTGGTGTTCCAGATTCAATAATCCGTCCTTTATCCAAAAATAAGACCTTATCTGCTACTTGCGCTACAAAAGACATATCATGGCTGACCAGTACCATGGTTTGTCCTGATTTTGCCGCATTGGCAATGGATTTTTCAACTTCTCCAACCAATTCTGGATCCAAGGCTGAAGTCGGTTCATCCAGCAAAAGAACCTCTGGTTTCATGGCCAAGGCACGTGCCAAAGCCACCCGTTGTTTTTGTCCACCTGAGAGGTGACGAGGATAGTGATTTTCACGATCCGATAAACCTACTTTTGCCAGTTCTTCTCGAGCAATTTTCGTTGCTTCTTGATCGGATAGGCCCTTCACAACAATGAGCCCTTCTTTCACATTTTCAAGGGCTGTTTTTCTACCAAACAAATTAAACTGTTGGAACACCATGGCCAATTTTCTTCTTAAGGTTAAGATTTGATCTTGGGTAATGTGCTCAAAATCAACTTCGAAATCATCAATCTTAATTCTACCACTATCTGGTGCTTCCAAATAGTTTAAACTGCGTAAGAAGGTTGATTTACCAGCTCCCGAAGACCCGATTAGGGCCACGACTTCCCCTTTTTGAATTTCCAAACTTAGATTATTTAAAACCTTTTGACCTGAAAATGTCTTTGATAATTCTGAAATATAAATCATTAGATCCGGACCTCCTGATCTGGTAAATCAATTGCTACGGGAGTCTCAATATCCAGTCGACGTTCAATGTGACGGCCTAGTATTTCAATGAGAATGTTCACAATCCAGTAAACAATCGATACCGTGATAAAGCGTTCAAAGTACTTCAAATCGCTCCCCCCAATAATCCGTGCTTGGGCAAAAATTTCAACTACACTGGCACTAAAGGCTAGCGAGGTCCCCTTGGTCAAGCCAATGAGAGAGTTGATTAAAGTAGGAGTTGCAACGACTGCTGCATTGGGAATAATAATCCGGCGATAAACTTGACGGTTGGTCATTCCAAGACTACGCGCTGCCTCAATTTCACCAGGATCCACTGATAAAATGGCTGCCCGGATGGTCTCACTCGCATAAGCCGCCTCATTAAAGGCAAGAGCCACAATTGCAAATAACTCAGCTGGAATGGCATTAATATTAAAAGCTGTTCCATAAGACTGATTGATCGCTTTTAAAATAAGAGGAATCCCATAATAAGTAAGTCAACATCAGCTGAACCAACAAAGGAGTCCCACGTAAAAAACTGACAAAAACAGCTTGAATCGGGTAAAGAATTCGTACACGATTAATTTTGACCAGAGCAAAAATCATAGCAAAAACAATCCCAAAAAATGCGCCTCCTAGGGCTAATAAAATCGTCACAGGCAATTTTCCTATGACTGCCGGAAATGCATCCAATACGGCTCTCAAACTAAACAGCTTGCTATCTGGAACGTGTTTTAAAAAGTCAGCATACCAGTTGGCAGCTAAAAGATTAGTTGTAAACATTTTTGTTACTTCCTTTCTCGAACATAAACATTCTATCATATTCACTATCGGAATTCCAAAAATTGCTACAGAAATAGAAAAATGATAGACTACTCAAATTTAGTCTATCATAATTTTAGACAAGTTCCTAATAGTTTTTCTTTATGGAGTTCCTAAAGAAAATCTATGTTTTCTTCTGAACATGTGAAAGAAGGGGTTAGAAAGTTTGGCGTTTGGCCTTTCGTTCCGCCCGGCCACGCGCACGGTTTTCAGCTCGCTTAGCTTTTCTCCGCTTTTCATCAACTGCCCATTTGATTTTTTTCTTGTAGCCTGGTTTGATTTTTTTCTTTTTCTTCTTCACCAGACCAATCATTTCAATGTCGAGTTTCTCTTGCTTTTTCTCACGATTCGCTCGTCTGTCCCGATCATAAGTATCTTCAATAACCCCATTTTTCAACACTTTCGGTACGAAACGAATTCCCATTTTTTCTAGTTCACGGATATCTGAATCATCACTCGGTTGATAAAGAGTAATAGCGACACCCGGTAGACCATTGCGTCCTGTCCGACCGACACGGTGAACGAAGAATGAAAGATCTTGTGGAATAGCATCATTGATGACATGACTCACCCCTTCGATATCAATTCCACGCGCCGCCAAATCTGTGGCCACAATATACTCAAAATCAAGATTTTTAACCTGATTCATGATCCGTTTCCGTTCACGTGGTGGGATATCTCCGTGAATCTTCGCCACTTTTAATCCTTGAGCCACTAAATAGGCATGGAGATCATCTGCTCTCGTTTTGGTATTAACGAAAATCATAGCCAGATAAGGTTGAAGAGCCTGCGTCAGTTGATAAATCTGCTCGTTTTTGTCACGCCCCTTTGTCGATACCAACCAGTTATCAATGGTGTCCGAGATTACCGTTTTGGTTTTGATCTGCTCCATGACAGGGTTAGACAAATATTTCTTCAAGAAGGGTTGTAACTTTTGTGGAATCGTTGCTGAGAAGACTAAAAACTGAAGCTTCTTGGGAAGACTGGATGCAATCTTGTCTACCGTCGTCAAAAAGCCCATATCGAGAGTCATATCCGCCTCATCAACCACAAAAGTGTGAGCCTTATGAATAGCCAAGTCTCCAGAAGCGACCAAATCATAGATGCGTCCTGGTGTCCCAATCACGATATGCGGTTGAGCCACTTGGAGCTTATCAATCTGACGGGCCTTATCAGTTCCGCCAACATAGTTAGCAATCCGGATTTCCTTTTCACAGTGGCTAGCAATCTGACGAGCCGCTTGGTAAATCTGTGTGGCCAACTCCCGACTAGGCGCTGTAATGACCACTTCGACATGGCTACTATCCTCATTTAAGGTTTGAAAAATTGGCAAGAGGAAGGTATGGGTCTTCCCTGATCCTGTTTTGGATTCACCGACCAAATCTCGACCTGCTAAAACAATCGGGATCAGTTTTTCTTGAACTTCTGTGGCTTCGATAAAATTAATCTCTTTTAAGGCCTCTTGGATATAGTCCTTAAACTTAAAATCTGTAAATTTCATTCTCTTATCCTTTCATCATCTCTACTATTATATCAAAAAAGTCCTCTTCCCGCTCTTCTTTTGGACAGCAATTCCTAGCCAGCGAAAAAGGTTGAGATAGCATCCCAACCTTTTATGATTCACGACTTATGAATTGGTCAAAAAGTAGATCAAGAGAGTCAAGGCACTCATTCCTGCACCGACGCTCCAAAGAAAGGCATCGACCTTCCACTCAGACCATTTAGGTCCATTCCCAGATAAACCACCCAATTCTAAATGATGATGGAAAGGCGTCATGCGGAAAATCCGGCGCCCTTCTCCTGTCCGTTTCTTGGTCCATTTGAAATAGGACACTTGGAGCATGACCGAGCTAGTCTCAAAGACGTAGACAATCCCAATCAAGAGCAAGGTCCACTCTACGTGGAGAGCCATGGATAGAGTTGCAAGCATCCCACCTAGGGCTAGACTTCCAACATCTCCCATGAAAATCTTGGCCGGCTTGTGGTTGTAGACGAAGAAACCTAATAGAGCTCCAATCATACTGATGGTCACAAAGAGGATATCGATTCGTCTTTGCCAAACAGCGATGATGGAATAAGCGATTAAACTGATCGTCACCGAAATGCTTGCCAACCCATCAATCCCGTCCGTCAAGTTGACAGCATTTGAAAAACCAACCAACCAGAACAAGGCAAAGACAATGTAGAAATGCCCCAAATAAAGATCCCAACCAAAGACATTGAGAAGACTACCGGCTCCATGGCGTTCAGAAAAGAGATAGAAAATGATTCCTCCCACCAATTGCAAGGCTAATTTTTGCTTAGGATTCAATCCTTCATTAATCTTACGGAAAACTTTTAAGAAGTCATCCAAGAAACCGACGATTCCGTACAAGACCAAAATAAAGAGAATCAATTGAACAGGTCGCGTAAAGTTCCCAGTTAAAAAGCTAAAAACCAGGGTGACAAAGACAGAAGTGATCAAGAAGACCACTCCACCCATGGTAGGAGTGCCCGCCTTGGCTTGGTGTTGCTTCACATCTTCGTGCATTTGTTGCCCTGAAATATGGGCTCGTTGATAGAAACGGATGAAGGCCGGAATGCCAATAACCGTCAGTATAAATGATACTACTAGGGTAGCAAGTAACATATCAATCTCCTAATGTAATTGTTATTTTCTTCGTCTTCTTTAAAGCAGTTTCTACTTTGACGTTTTGTTTGCTCACACGAGAACCTTCCCCTTTATAGGTGATCTCAATGCCCGTCCATTCTGCAAATTTATCAACATTTTCCTTGGTCCATCCGTACATATCCGGAACTGAATCCAAATCATCTGTCAACAATAACACTTGCTCATTTGCTTTTAATTTCGTTCCTGCTGAAACAGACATCTTTTTAATATTTTTTCCAGTACCTAGGACGACAGGCTGGATCAGATTGCGCCGCAGTTCATCTGCGAAGCCACCTGGGCTGATGGTCTGCTTCAACTTCAATTCTTTCGACAAGGATTCTGCCGACGGCATCTTATAGGTGGCCTCTTTGGTGACCCCATCCAAGGCCTTGGTTTCCGTTACTAGATTCAATTCATCCTTCAAAGCAACTGCATCTTCCAAAATAGGATTAACCAGCTCTTCCCAGCTGGTCGCTGAGAATTTCACTTCTGGTTGTTGGACCGTCACATACATAATGAATTCAGGATCTTCTGCAGGTGTCATGGCTACAACCGAGTTGATATAATCATTTTCTCCTTGCAAGTATCCTTGATCTGTCGCCATTTGGGCAGTCCCTGATTTCACCGCAACGTTTTGACCGGGTACCTGAATGATGGGTCCATCACTGTACAAGGTTCCATACTCTGGATCTGTTCCGACGGTGATCATATAGTTCCGTGTCTGTTGTGCAGCTGATCCTGAAACTGGTTTTCCAACAACTTCTTTTTTTGATTTGCGGGCTGTGTCTGATTTTTTATCGTAAATAGCACTAATAAACTTCGGCTCCAACATTTGCCCATCATTAGCGATGGCACTAAAGGCCCGCAACATCTGCGTTTGGGTGACAGATATCCCTTGTCCAAAGGCAGACATAGCTTGAGTAACATAGTTATCACCCGGAAGGCTTCCAAAACTCTCATCGCCCATGCCAAAACGGGTAGAGAGACCAAATTTGAAGCGGTGGAGGTAATTCATCCAGACGTTATTTCCCATCTTCTGCTCTAGCTTGGTCATCCCAATATTACTAGAATAGGCAAAGCCCTGAGCAATGTTCATATAGCGTCCATCCATCAAGCCCATATTGACATCCCAGTCACGAATCGTCGCATCTTTTACTTGTAGTTCGTTACTGTAGTATACTTCATTATAGGCTGGGAAGGTTCCATGATCAATCGCCGAAGCTAATAACATGACCTTCATCGTTGAACCCGGTTCATATTGACCTTGATAAAGGATGGTATTCCAGGTTTTCAAGTTTTTCAGATCCAACCCTTGTTTGGTATCCGCATTATAGGATGGACGTTGCGTTGTCGCCAGGATTTCTCCAGTTTTTGCACTCACAAGAGTCGCACTAACATACTTTCCTTTTACTTTTTCTTGGAAAACATCCATTCGGGTTTCGAGATAGGTTTGAAGTTCCGCAGAAAGGGTTGTGTATACATCCTTCCCATCTTCTGTTTTGACAGAAACCTTATCTGAACCAGGAACGATATTCCCGTTTCGGTCTTTGTCATAGGTGATAACCCCATTTTGACCAGCGAGAATACGATCGAGGGATTTCTCCATTCCTGATTGCCCCTTCAAGGTTTTATTCCCCTCTTTATCTTCTTGAAGAGAGGCCTGCCCTATAAATTGAGAGGCAAAAACTCCATTTTTATAGCTTCGATTTGGACTAGTTGTAAAGGCAACCCCTTCAATCTTCGCTGCTTCCATGGCCTCACGGATAGCTGTCATATTACTATAAGTAATGCCGTTTCCGTTCGATCCAAAAGAAACTTGTTTCAATTTCTTTTGCGACAACTGTTGAATGACGTAATCCTCATCCATCCCTAAGTACTGCTTAAAGATTTCTGCTACTTTTTTAAATTGGCTCTCTTCTACATAGAGGATTTTTCCGGTTGCTGATTTGTACTTTTTATCAATAACAGCATAAACGTTATAGGTCGTCGCATCTTCAGCAATTACTGCTCCATTTCGGTCATAGATCGTTCCACGTTTTGCAGGAACAATAACCGTCTCCTCATGGACTTTTTTTGCTTGATCCGATAAGGTCACACCGAATTTTTTGTCAGTCCCAATAATCATTGCAAAATTAATCAGAAAGAGAAAAAAGAGGAAAATCGCCAGTACACTGAGATTTTTCCCAACTTGTTTTCGATTCTGATCCGGCAAGCGACGTTTCTTTATCGAATACCTGATTAAAAATTTTTTAAATTTATTCATCACTACTTGCACTCACTGTTTTTCGATTTTCTTTTTGCAGCTTCATTCCTTGGGAGCTAGCCAACTGTGATAAGCGGTCATAACGTGTTAATTCATTGACCTCTTGACGAACATCTGCCAATTCCGTCTTTTTGGCTTCTAGTTCCGTATTCAAATCAGTCAACTCACTCTGTACTTGTAAAATTCGTGTCTGCATAAAGACGATACTAATGGCTAAAATCACAGCTGTTAGGACAATCGACCCATAAAAAGCCTTTTCTACTCTAGAGAAACGGCGAAAGCGATCTTGCAGTACCTGTGTTCTTGTTCTCTCATCTCTTGCTGCCATATCAATTCCTCTTACTTGTGTATTTTTCGAGCAACCCGTAGTTTTGCTGAATGGGATCGATTATTATCCTCAAGCTCTTCATCACTTGGCAAAATAGGTTTCCGGTTGACTAACTCCATCTTTGGTTTCAAATCATCTGGAATAAAGGGAAGCCCCTTTGGAACCTCAACTGTCGAAGCTTCTTTAAACAATTGTTTGGTCAATCGATCCTCTAACGAATGAAAGGTAATCACAGAAATACGACCATCGAGGGCCAACAAATCCATGGCTTGCTGAATTGATTCATCTGCAGCTCCCAGTTCATCATTGACTTCGATACGAATGGCTTGGAAAATCTGTTTAGCAGGATGGCCCTTTTTCTTGAGCTCCTTAGCTGGTTTAGCAGATTTAATAATCTCTGCTAATTCAGTCGTCGTTTCAATCGGTTTAATTGCTCGTGCTTGCTCAATTTTCCGCGCAATTTGCTTGGAAAATTTGTCCTCTCCATATTTGAAAAAAATACGGACTAGATCATGGTAATCGTAGCTATTTACGACCTCATAGGCTGTCAAGGAAGCTTCTTGATTCATCCGCATGTCCAGTGGCGCATCTTTCTTGTAAGAAAATCCGCGTTCCCGTTCATCTAACTGAGGACTAGACACACCTAGGTCATAACAGATTCCATCAATTTCAGTCACACCCAATTCGTTTAGACGTTCCTTCAAATGACGAAAGTTATCCTTAATGAAGGTCACCATGCCTTTCTCGATGAAAGGTGCCAAACGAATCTTAGCATTCTCAATCGCATGCTGATCTTGGTCGAAGGCATAAAGATGGCCCGATTCATTTAATTTTGTTAACAAATATTCGCTGTGGCCTGCCCCACCCAATGTGGCGTCTACATAGATCCCATCTGGCTTAACATCCAGCATATCGATCGTTTCATGAAGCAAAACCGTTACATGATGAAATTCTTTACTCATATCTTTACTATTTTACCACAAATGGGACCAAGATGCACTCCTGAAAGAAAATTCACTAACTAATCCTATCGGACCTTTTCGGATCCTACAAAATACCTAGAAAGGCTTGATTTCACTTGTTTCCTCTAGGATTTATGATACAATATTCTTATGAAAATAAGAAAACAGATTCTCATCCCACTTTTATTGGTCGATGCTATCGCTCTCTACTTTTTTCTAACCACTATTGAGGCTTGGATTTTTTGGCTTGCTGCCCTGATCCTAGTCGGCTCACTTTGGTGGTTCAAAAAAGCCATTCAAGGACAAAAAACAGAGATGGAAGAAAAATAATTTCTTCCATCTCTGTTTTTCTTTTAATCACTCCAAGAAATTTCTTAAAAAAAGCAAACTAGCTCAGAAATAAAAACTCACCTACGGGTGAGTTTTGCGGTTTATTTACTATGTTTCCAATTGCTGTAAATCCCAAAAAGAATGATCCAGATGGTTGCTCCAATCGCTCCAATGTATGTTGATTCTTGCAAGAAGAGGCAAACGAATACGAATAGGAAGAAAACAATGGTCAATGGATTCAACACTTTATAGGCTGGCATGACAAAACCATCTGGCATAAATTCTTTCGATTTACGGTACTTAAGATGGGCAAGCATAGTCAAAATGTAAATAGCAATGTAGACACCAGAAGAAGATGCCGTAATCAAGGCAAAGGCATCTGAGACACCTGGCAACACATTGATAAAGGCTGAAACAGCAACCACAATCGCAGAAAAAATAATCGCCCGACTTGGAATTCCCATACGAGATAAGCTATTCAGTTTCAAACGATTCATCACTTTACTGTTTGGTGTTTCTTTTGCAATCTGGTACAAGTGACGCCCTGTTGAATAGAGAGTAGAATTCAAGGAAGATGCCGCAGCTGTCAGTACAACAAAATTAATCAATCCTGCTGCCCACTTGATTCCTACCATCTGAAAGACCGTTACAAACGGTGACTTATTGACAGGAAGCTGTTGCCAAGGGAAAATAGCCATAATCGCTAACAAAGCCCCTACATAAAAAATTACAATTCGGATTGGAATTTCTTTAATAGCTTTTGGCAATACTTGGCGAGGATTAGCTGTTTCAGAAGTGGTAATCCCAACAAACTCAATCGCTTGATAAGCAAAGAAGACCATTTGGAAGGCCATGACGAACTTGACCCAACCATTTGGAAACATTTGAAAACCACTAGTAATATTAGTTAAACTAGCGTGTCCAGCTGGTGTTTCAAAGTTCGTCGTCACCATAAAGATCCCTGTTGCGATCAGGGCTAAAATCGTGACAATCTTGATCATTCCAAACCAGAATTCAACCTCTCCAAAAACCTTCACAGCGATCAAGTTTACACAACTTAAAAGCGCTAAAAAGATAATTTGAATCTGCCAGGCTGGCCAATTTGGAAACCAAAGCTGGACATAGTTGGAAACAGCCGTGATCTCTGCCATTCCCAAAAATACCAAGGAGACCCAATAGGACCATCCTGAAAAATAACCCCAACCTTTTCCTAGATACTTGGTGATAAAGTTGATAAAGGTGTGTTGATCAGGGTCCATATAAAGCATCTCTCCGATCGCCCGCATCATCAAGTACATGAAGGCGCCAGTTAGCATATAGACTAAAATAATAGAGGGACCTGTCAAAGAAAGGGAACGACCGGCTCCAAGAAAGAGTCCTGTCCCGATGGTTCCTGCAATAGCGATCAGCTGAACATGCCGATTTTGCAGACCACGAACCATCCCATTTTCGTTTTCTTCACCAGGATGATGTTTTTTTGACATATGATTACTCCAATTCTTTTTCTGTACATTTTCAGAAAAGTATACTTCAAATTTTCACACAATCTACTATACCATGTTTTTAAAAATTGGTCAATCTGGTCCAGAATATTCTGAATTTTAAAGATACAAAAGAGTGCTGGAGTCTATTCCAGCACTCTTTTGATTATGAATTAGGATCATCGAGACTACGGCCATGCAAACCTTTTTCCCGTTGCACTTGCCGTAGTTTCTCAGGTGTTACATCGTTACCTTCTTCATCCACAATTTTGATACCTTCAATGTGGTGACGAACGGAGCGACGATAACCTTCAATGTATTCTTCACGAAGTTTTGCTTGTTCCACTGTTTCTTCTGGAGTCAAACCTTCTGTTTTTTTCTTTTTAGCCAGCTCATTGATTCGAGCGATTTTTTCAGGTGTCATAATAAGACCTACTTTCTACCTGTTATCAGTAATTATTTTGTGTTCAATTGGTTGAAGGCTGCAACATTATTAGCTTTCGCTACAAGACCTGCAAGAAGGGCCAAACGGTTGTTTTTAACAGCCTCATCTTCTGCCATCACCATGGTATTGTCAAAGAAAGCATCAATGACTGGGCTCAGAGCAAAGAGTTGAGCCAATTTGTCGCTAGCTGAACCGGTCAATTCAAGCTCTTCAAACGCTTTAGCAAGGGCTTTTTCTTGATCATTTTCAAAGAGACTAGCGTCGACTGCTACTGAAGCATCTGCTTTTTCTGCCAAGTTGAAAGCACGTGAGAGGGATTCAACAGCTGCCTTGTAACCATCGGTCTTCGCAGCTTCTGAAAGAGCTTCAGCTGCTTCCAGCATATCAGCCACGACAAAGTTTGAACCAGCAAGAACAGCGTCTTTGATATCTTTTGGTGTGCGTCCCATCATCTTGTCCACACGCGCCTTGATGAAGTTGAGCACTTCTGCTTGATTGTCATAGGAAAGGCTATCAAATGAAAGTCCGTAAAGGCTGTCAATCAACTCATCCATAGGGATGTGCCAACCAAAGGCATCCAAGATACGAACAATCCCTTGTGTTGCACGACGAAGTGCATAAGGGTCATTGGAACCTGATGGAATCAAGCCAACTGAGAAGAAGGAAAGAAGGGTATCCAATTTATCTGCAAGGGCAAGAATGGCACCAACCTTAGTCTTTGGAAGGGCTCCGTCTGCTGAATCAGGAAGGTAGTGCTCACGGATAGCTCTCGCAACCGCAGCATCTTCACCAGCGAGAAGGGCGTATTTTTCACCCATGATTCCTTGCAATTCATCAAACTCACCGACCATACCCGTCAAGAGGTCAAATTTGTAGATTTCAGCTGCACGAGCGACGGCTGCCGTTTCTTCTGCAGTCAAACCAGCTTGCTCAGCTAGTGACGCTGCAATAACACCCGCACGCGCCATGTGTTCTGAAAGAGAACCAATTTTTTCATGGAAGGTCACGTTCGCCAATTTAGCAACGAGGTCTTCAATCTTAAGTTTTTGGTCTTCACGCCAGAAAAATTCACCATCTTCAAGACGTGCCACCAAGACTTTTTCATTTCCTCGGATAACATTTTCCAAGTGCTCAGCGTTCCCATTACGGACGGAGATGAAGTTTGGTTTCAGCTTACCATCAAGGTCACGTACAACAAAGTAACGTTGGTGCGTTTCCATTGAGGTCACCAAAACTTCTTCTGGAACATCCAAATATTTAGTGTCAAAACTTCCCATAAAGGCAGTTGGATATTCGACCAAGTTCAAGACTTCGTTCAAAAGTCCTTCTTCGATTTGAACTTGAACACCTTGTTCTGCTTCGATAGCCTTAATTTGCTCACGAATCATGTTTTCACGTTCTTTGCTATCCGCAATCACGTAAACCGTGCGAAGGTCTTCTTCATACGAATCCGCATTGGTAATTTCTACTTCATGTCCAAGGAAACGGTGCCCACGACTCACACGACCCGACTTAATATCCAAGAAATCAAGGTCGAGTGCTTCGTCGCCCAAAAGAACGATCAAGGTGTGAACTGGGCGAATGTATTCAAAGGTGTTGTTAGCCCAGTGCATGCTGACAGGGAAGGTCAATGAAGCAAGCACTTCTGGAACGCTAGCCAAGACTTCTTTGGCAGGTTTTCCAGCTTCATGTTTCGTAACATAAACGTACTCTTCACCCTTGACTTCACGGAATTCGATATCATCAACCGTCAAGCCTTTCCCACGAACGAATCCTTGAGCCGCTTTTGAGAAGTTTCCATCTGCATCCAAGGCGATTTTCTTAGAAGGTCCTTTAA
Organism: Streptococcus sp. HMSC074F05; assembly: GCF_001808725.1. Taxonomy (NCBI): domain Bacteria; kingdom Bacillati; phylum Bacillota; class Bacilli; order Lactobacillales; family Streptococcaceae; genus Streptococcus; species Streptococcus sp. HMSC074F05. The sequence continues at coordinate 44,917 of NZ_KV794404.1, forward strand.
AATCTTCGGTCAAATCAGATTGTTGATCTGCTAAACCAATCACACGGATAGCCAAACGGCGTGGTGTTGAGAAGGTTTGAATGCTTTCGTATGAAAGTCGGTTGTCATCCAAGAAGGCTGCCATTTTCTCACCGAGTTGTTTTTCACTTGGTGTGACAACGTAGGCTGGCAACTCTTCAAGTCCAAGTTCTACTAATAAGTTTTTTGTCATGTTTTTTCCTTTACAAAATTCTTCTTTTTGATAGGCACCTTAGGTACCGGGGACGTCGCTAACTAACTTTGTGAGGCTGTAGGGAAATCTTCTGTCTCTTTGACATCGATTTCCAACAGTCTCATCAAAGTGGATTTAGCCAACTGATTTTTGAACCTAACGTTTCAAAAATCCCCATCAAGCAGTACGGCGGTGCCTATCCCTTTAGCAAGTCTCCGACTTGCCTCTGGGTAGCCGTACGGGCTCACTTTGTTTGCCCATTTTCCATTCTTGTAACTCTCTTTATTCTTCCTCTTCTGCTAGGAGTTTGGCGCGTGTGGCTTCGTCAAGAAGTGGGTAACCGAGTTTCTTACGTTCTGCAACGAAGGTCTTGGCTACGACACGGGCCAAGTTACGGATGCGGGCAATGTAACCGGCACGTTCTGTAACGGATACTGCTCCACGTGCATCAAGCAAGTTGAAGGTGTGTGAACATTTCAAAACGTAGTCATAGGCAGGGTGAACAAGGCCTAATTCCAAAGCACGCCCTGCTTCTTTTTCAAATTTTTCGAAGTTTTCAAGAAGCATATCTTGGTCAGAAACTTCAAAGCTATATTTTGAGTGTTCATATTCTGGTTGAAGGAAGATTTCTCCGTATTTAACGCCTGGAGCCCACTCAATATCATAAACTGAGTCTACTTCTTGGATGTAAGAAGCCAAACGTTCCAATCCGTAAGTGACCTCAGAAGTTACTGGGCCAGTTGCCAAACCACCAACTTGTTGGAAGTAGGTGAACTGAGTGATTTCCATACCGTCCAACCAAACTTCCCAACCAAGACCAGCTGAACCAGTTGATGGATTTTCCCAGTTATCTTCAACGAAACGGATATCGTGCTCCAAAGGATTGATCCCCAATTTTTCCAATGACTCAAGGTAGAGCTCTTGGATGTTTGATGGTGATGGTTTCATCACCACTTGGAATTGGTGGTGTTGGTAAAGACGGTTTGGGTTTTCCCCGTAACGACCGTCCGCTGGACGACGAGATGGCTCTACATAAGCCGCATTCCATGGCTCAGGACCAATGGCACGAAGGAAAGTGTAAGGACTCATGGTTCCCGCACCTTTTTCATTATCATAAGCCTGCATGAGCATACAACCCTGGTCATTCCAGTATTGTTGCAAAGTAAGGATGATTTCCTGGAAAGTCAATTTTTTAGACATTATTTACTCCTTTTTCTATAATTTCTTGCGACACGAGTCTGTCTCGTTGATCATACGAGGCAAGACGAGTTAGTACTGCGTCTAGCTCAGGCACCTTAATGCTGAGCGTTGGGCAGTCCGACTGTAAGGAGGTATCTGCCACTAACGCAGTGAAAGGTTAGTTTTTTTGACATTGAATACTCCTTATTCATAAAGTTTCTTGTGACTTAGGATACAAAAAGAACCGTATCTCTGCTCCTAAGTCTATGACCTAGGGGCGTTAGAAACGCGGTTCCACCCTAATTTATTACTTCATTTTATTTTACTTTACTCAGCTTTTTACTGAGAGAAAGCGCCACTTGCTTACCTTGCTCTACTTGGCTCTCACTATCCCAAGCTCGCTAGAAAAACGCCGTAAGCCCTTCTTTCTTGACTAGTATTATAGCAGATTTTTAGTGACTTGTAAATTAAAATCCGCATGAAACAATCGTTTCATACGGATTTTAGGCTAACAAACAATGTTGTTTTTCTTATGGACGTCTTGCAGCTTTTGGTTTTTTACCATGAAGTTTTTTCTTGGCATTCTTCAAGGCTGTCAAAGCATCTTTCACATCTTGTTGGCTTGCTCCTGGATTTGAAAGGATGGTTTGTGCATCCTTGAAGGCTACTAGGTAAGCTTCTTTTTCTTCATTTCCAGCATAGATGAATTTCGCATTCTTTTCTTGGAACTTCAATTCTTCCTTGATGTATTTTTCAAGACTTGAAAAATCAGTTGCTTTCCCGTTTAATTTTCCTTCTGCACGGCTAAGCTCAGCAAGTGCTTGATTGATTTGTTCTTGTTTCACAGTTGGATCAACTGCAAGCAAGGCTACTGTTTGGAAAGCACGATCGTAGTCGCGACGTACTTTTTCTTTGGCATTGGCATAACGACCAGTTTTTGTCGTAGCATCGTAAGCCTGCATCGCTTCTTTCAAGGCCGCAACGTTTGAATCTTTCCCATCCAAAGCTTGGCTGGCAGCTTCAAGACTAGCTAGAGCTTGGTTGACTTGCTCTTGACTAACCTTGTTGGTCAAGGCTGCTTGGGCCGCTTGCAAGGCTTGATCATAGGCTTCCTTCTTATCCGCACTGGCATTGAAGTATTGCGCTGTCTTTGTAACATCTGCTTGGTTGTTCAAAGCAGCTAAGAGATCCACTTTTGAGATCACTCCAATACGGTAATTGTTGTTGCGCCCTGCGACAACTGAAATCACTGGTGCTTCCTCAGCTAGTTCATAGCCTGTAGGAAGAGTTGCAACCAAGGTATATTGACCAGTTGCTACAGATTTACCAAAGCCATTTTTACCATATTTTTCAGCAGGCAAGACAAAGTTTTCACCATCTGCCCCTTTTAATACGATCGTAGCTGCTTTTGAAACCGGTTGATCAAAGCTGATGCTAACTGGTGCATATTCTAAAGTATTGGCAAGAAAAGCAATCGTTTGGAAACTATTATCCTCTGTCAAATCAAATTCTTGGGTCAAGCTGCTGACAAATTTCACTTCTGTACGATCATACGTAAAGATTTCTGCAGTATAATGACCAAAGTTCAAGAAGTTAATATCTTTTGTTTTATCAACCGTTACATATTGACCATTGCTGTCCTTGATACGATACACATACATGGTATCTATATCTTTGTTTGTCTTAGCATCACGCACTGCAATTTGAATACGACCACTATTTTGATCCCGAACTAAATCAGCTAGTGAAACATAGTCTACGTTCCCCGCAAAGTCTTCTACATAGTAGTAGATATTCTTCTTATCGATGTTTTCAGGAAGATCGAAGCTACCATCTGCATTGGCCTTGATCACATGATAATTTTCAAGCGCACGAGTACCATTCTTATCATCACTAGTTTGGACCATTGTTCCCTTATCATCAAATGGTGTGACGTAAACGAGTTTTTCAGATAAGATTCCGCCGTCTCCAACATCTTTGGCTTTACGAGCTACAAACTGTTGTGCCCCATCTTTAAAGCGAATATATCCAGATGTGATCACTGGTTTTTGAGTATCAACTTGAACCTTAAAGGTCGTTGATTGCTCTTCAGCACCAGGAACCATTGGTGTGTAACGAATGACATAATCATATAGACCATCTGCTACTGCATTCCCATTCGCATCAATACCATTCCAAGTAGTATTAGCTAATGTGTAGCTGCGTGGGTTCTTTTGGTCACCGTTGAAGAAGTTCTTACGATGGTCAGATGGAGTTCCTTCCCACAATGGATTTTTATGTTCCGTATCACTTGCTGCATAAACAGTTGCACGAAGGTTTTCAATATTTCGAAGAGCGACTGTCTTGTATTCAACGAGGTCTTTATTTCCATCTTCATTTGGCGAAATGGCAATGCGAACATTCCCATTCTCATCTAATTGAAGAGAATGTGTACCTTCCGCATTTTCTTCAATACCAAGAACTGTAATCCGACGACCATCTCGTTTTCCTTGTGTGAGGAGAAGGTCATTTTGCAGGGTAACAAGCGCAGAAACATTGGCACTAGAGGAGATATTCAAATCTTTTGGAACATGATAGTAGAAGCCATCTTTTCCTTCGCGAACCAAATCATAGATTGGTTTTTCAACAGCTGGAAGGTTTTGGAATTCTCCCTTGAATCCCATAAACGGCAAGCTAACTACATCCCCATCATCTGCTGGATCGACAAAACGAACAAATCCTTCAAGGAAATAGCCATTTGGCATTTCTTTGCTTAATTCTTCTGTGAATTTACTTGTGTCGACTTTCACTGTAACTGTTTCAGAACTATGTGCTTTCACGGTTACTTCAGGCCAAGCAGTTTCTGTTAATTTACGTGGACGTAGGGTAAATTTACCATCCTTCACTTCATCTGTGTCAGTATTCACCAACATTTTCAAGGTACGATCGGTATCTGAAATATTGTGGACTGTGACATCAAAGGTAAAGCTATCTCCAACATTACCAAGAGTAACGCTTGGATAGTTGTTTTCACCAGTCACATACAAGTCTGTTGAAACGGCTGCGGCTGTGTCTACAACCCCTGCTCCTTGTTGGCGTGGAGACGTATAGACACCGGTTTCTTTGTTAACATGTGGTTTAGCCGTAGACATAATCAAGGCTTTCACAGTTGCAGAAACTTGTTCAGGAGTCAATTCTGGATGGTTCTTCACAAGGTATTCTTTGACCAAGGCGGCGACACCTGCCACGTGAGGTGAAGCCATACTAGTACCACTCATATCCCCGTAGGTATTGTCATTTAAAGAAGAGAAGATATTCCCACCAGGTGCTGTGACATCTGGTTTCAACTGACCATCGGTTGTCACTCCCCAGCTTGAGAAATCAGACAATTGGTCTGCTTCTGGAGATGGACGGTTGGCCATAGTATTGTTAAAGACAATTTTGTAGGAACCTGCCTTAAGAGCTTCCCCATAACGTTTTGAAATAAAGACAGATGGGATCTTTTTCGCATCTCCTTCAATTGCCATTCCAAGGTTCGATCCTTCCACATTATTGTAGACCAAAGCTCCTGCTGCACCATGATGGAAGGCATTCGCAATCTTTTCTGAGAATGGAATTTCCCCGCGTTGGATTAAGGCTAATTTACCGGTAAGATCCAGATCTTTGAAATCATCTTCTTTTCCAAGACCAACTGACACATATTCGTACTCTTTGCCTTTTTCAAAATCAGCGTCTGCAGCAGATTTACTGTAATCAAACTTACCGTTATCCGCTTCCGCATTGCCTTCAAGGCCTTTGACTTCAAACACTTCTGTCGTAATAACATTATTATTGATAGAAGCAACAGAGATGGAGTCCTCTACTGTTGAAGGATTTCCGACCAAACCATAATCTGGATTTTCAGCAGAAGGTCTTGAGTAACCATTTCCAAAGCTATTGCTATTTCCTGCAGAAATTAAGACAGATACGCCTTTAGCGCGCGCCCGTTTAATGGCATCCACAATATCTGAATCCGCATTGACCGTAGAACCAGTCGTAGAACCAAGACTCATGTTGATAGTATCTGCACCAAGAGCTACAGCATCATCAATTGCTTTTACATAAAGAGCAGATCCCGTTGTTTTTTGGCGATCTGAGAAGACACGCATAAACATAACTTGCGCTTCTGGTGCTACACCATAGATCTTTTCTCCGTTTCCTGCTGCTTTATCAGGATTCCCTGTTGCAATCCCTGTAACGTGCATCCCATGGGAATCTCTTTCAGCCTCTTTGATATTGTCGGTCCCATCAAAGTAGTCATAAGCGTAGACAACCTTGTCGTTGTACCATTTACCATAATCGATTCCTGCCGCTTTCTTAGCAGCTTCGATTTCTTCTTGGTTTTTAAACTTAGCTTTTGAAGGATCGGTAATCCGAAGAACCTCATGGTTCACATCCAAGCCAGAGTCGATGACGGCGACAACCATCCCTTCCCCTTTATAGCCTTGCTTCCAGGTTTGGGGAACAGTAATAATTTCGTCACTTTCGATGCTTTGAGGTTTTTCAGCTGCCTCATGACGATTCGTTGTTTCCGAACTTGTCGCAGTAGCCACTGCTGTTGCTTTTTCTACAGGTTTTTCCGCTACTTCCGGTTTTGTTTCAGAAACAGCAGCTACCTCTTTCGGAGCTTCTGCTTTTTCAACAAGAGCTGCTTCTGTTGTATTCGTTGTCTTATCAGCAACTGTTGCTTCTTTTGCAACTTCTACTTTCTCACTAGCAACTGCTTTACTTGCTTCTGTTGCTTGTGAATGCTCTTCTTCAGCAGGTGCCTGTTGAGTAGTGGCTACAAGCTGTGTTCCAGCACTCGTTTGGCTGGCCGCTTGTTCTTCAGCACTCGCTTGTGCAGATCCAAATACCAAAACAGCCCCTAATAAAACTGAGGCTACACCAAATTTGTATTTTCTTAATGAAAAACGTTCTTGTCTATTCATAGAAACTCCCCTTTTATTTTAATAGTAACTATTATAACGCAAAATTATCTGAAAATTCATTCAAAAAACAAAATGTAACACAAATGTAACATTTACGAATATTACTAACTATTAATTTATTTTCGTTCGGAAAAATGTAAATTAGTATGGGAAAGTATTATAGAACATCTGTTTTTATTGGATTTTTAAAATTATTTAATCATTGAAAGGATCTTAAAAACCGAGAACGAAACTGTCCTCGGTTTTCATTAATAAATAGAAATTCTCTCTTAAAAATCTTTGGTGTCCGGATCTGGTGCACCTGCTTCAACCGGAAGATGGCGAAGGAGTTCCATATCATCTGCCGTCAATTCAAAATCAAAGCAATTTAAATTACTCGCAATCCGCTCAGGCGTAACCGATTTGGGCAATGGAAGGAAACCTTCTTGTAAACTCCAAGCCAGGGCTAGTTGGGCGACGGTCTTTCCATATTTAGTAGCCATTTCTTTTACTTGTTCATTTTGGAACAATTCTCCTTGGCCAAAAGGTCCCCAAGCCTCTAGTAAAATGCCATGCTTGCGACTCGCTGCGATGGCTTCGCTTTGGTAAACCCCAGGTGCTAGACGAATTTGGTTCACAGACGGGATGACCCGAGCTGTTTCAAGGAGCGCTTCCAAATGATGAGGAAGAAAATTGCTAATGCCAATAGCCCGAACCTTACCAACAGCTAGCATATCTTCCATGGCTCGCCAAACCTCAGCATTTCGTTTTTTCCAAGCATCATTTTCTCGAAGGGGCTTTGGATTTGGCCAATGAATCAAATATAGATCGACATAATCTAAGCCCAGTTTTTCAAGAGACACTTCCAAAGCAGCTTGGGCCTCTTCATAAGTATGATTCGTATTCCAAAGTTTGGTAGTAATAAACAAGTCTTCGCGCTTAAGACCACTATCCTTGATCGCACGACCCACACTCTCTTCATTTTGATAAATCGCAGCTGTATCGATATGGCGATAACCTGCTTTTAAAGCAGCTAACACAGCTTGATAGGCTTCTTCTCCATCCGCTGCTTTCCAAGTTCCAAATCCCAATACAGGAATCTCCACCCCATTATTTAAACGATAATGATTCATTTTTTCTTTCCTTTCTTCGATTTCGGTTTCTTAGGCCCTCGAAGCTTGAGCTCTGGCTTAAAAATATTTTTCTTGGTTGGCTCCATCTTCTTGCTATAAAAACTATAGAGTAAAAATGCCCCACCAACAATCACAATAAAGATATTTTTTCTTACAATCCCATAGAGCAAGAAAAAAATTCCCATCAATAAAAAACGTATATCAATTGCCTTCATAAGCTACCTCACATTTCAATTCCCATTATAGCATGAAAAGACAGCATTCACAAAATTGCACTACCATCGGTAAACAAAAAGCCACTCAAGACTGTTTAACCCCTTGAATACGTCACAAAAACCTCTCTAGGTATGACCTAGAGAGGGAGTATTCTATCTGCGATTCTTGAATCTAATTGGTAGCTTGGTAACGTTTGACCCCATCGAGATAGGTCGCAACCAGATCCAAATTTTGATCAAGCACGATGAAGTCCGCATCATATCCTTCACGGATTTGACCACAAACATCATCAATATGGACTGATTTTGCCGGATTGAGGCTGGCCATCATCACTGCTTCGTGAGGGTTAGCAATTCCCCACTCTACAACATTTTTTAATCCATCTTTCAATTTCAAGATTGAGCCAGCTAGATTACCAGTTGATTTCAAGCGAGCAGTTCCTTCAGCGACCACAACCGGGAATTCCCCAAGCATGTAGTCCCCGTCTTCTAAGCCCCCAGCTGTCATACAGTCAGTAATCAAGGCAACATTTTCTTTTCCTTTTTGTTTCATCAGGATATCACACGCTAGCGGATCCACGTGATGGCCATCACAGATCAACTCTGCTGTAGTATGAGGCAACTCATACATAGCACCAACCATACCGAGTTCACGGTGTGTCAAACCACGCATACCATTGTAGGCATGCACCCAGACACTCGCACCTGCATCAACCGCTTTTTTAGCTTCTTCAAAAGTAGCATTGGAGTGTCCCAAAGCGACAGTCACCCCTTCTCCTGTAATGGTCCGAACAAAGTCTTCTACCCCTTCACGCTCGGGAGCAAGGGCAATCTTATTCAACAGACCATTGGCAGCTTTTTGCCAAGCCCGGAATTCTTCCATACTTGGATCCTTCATATAAGATGGGTTTTGAGCTCCCTTGTATTTTTCTGTAAAATAAGGTCCTTCAAAATAAATCCCGCGAATCTTGGCTCCTGTTGCTTCTTTGTATCGTGCACCGATATTTTCCGTTACTGCCAAAAGTTGTTCGTAAGAGGAAGTCAAGGTCGTAGGCAAAAAACTCGTAACCCCTGTACTCAAGAGACCTTCACTCATGGTATGGAGAGTGCCTTCGATATTGTTATCCATCACATCTACCCCACCAAATCCGTGAATATGGGTATCTACGAGGCCAGGCGCAATGCTGTAACCAGAATAATCCAGCACATCCGCACCTTCTGGCAAGCTTTCCACATGTTTTCCAAACTTGCCATCAACGAGTTCCAAATAGCCTCCGCGGCGAACCCCATGTGGGTAATAAAATTGATCTGCTTTAATATATGTAGACATAAAATCGTCCTTTCCATTGTAGGAACTGTGTTCCATTTATATTCATACATATTATAACGCTTTCACTTCCATTTGTAAATGGTCTAGACCTATTTTTGAATAGAATCCAACAAAAAACAGAGTAAGCTTCCTACTTACTCTGTTTGACGTTCCTTAAATTTGCTCGATTTGTACTTTTTCAGCTAGATTCATGGCATGGTCTGCAACACGTGTATAGTGAGAAATGATATCAATAAAGTTCACTCCGGCTTGTGGCGTACATTCACCTTGGTTCAAACGACGAATATGAGTTTTCCGAAGTCTTTTCTCCAATTTTTCAATTGCCTCGTGACGTGCTACCAATTGGTTTGCAAGACTCACATCATTGTGCTCGATAGCTTTCAAAGCATCCTCTACAAATTGATGGGTTTGGTTGTAAATATCTTCCAATTCAGCCAAGGCCGCTTCTGAAAAGACCACTTTCTTACGAATTAAATAATCGGTCAGATTGATCAAGGCTTCCGCGTGATCTCCAATCCGCTCCAAATCCCGTGAAGAATCCAAGATATTGGTGAGAACTTCACTTTCTCTCGGACTCAAGGCTTCACTTGACAAACGAATCAGGTAGCGAGTCAAATCATCATCGATGGTATTGATGGCTTCTTCTGTCTTATGACCTTTTTCAGCTGTTTTCTCATTTTGATGAACAATATAATCATAAGAGAGGCTAAAGGCTTTATCTGCATATCCACCTAAATGAAGCAACTCTTTTTTCGCATTTCCAAGAGCAATCGAAGGCGCTTGGGTGATCAAGTTTTCATCCAAGTAGAGCGGTTCATATTTGACAACCTCATCCTCACCAGGAATCAGCTTGGTCACAAAGTATGCCAAAGCTCCAATGAATGGGAACTGGATGATGGTATTGGTTATATTAAAGGTTCCGTGAGCAAAGGCTATGGTCATTTCTGGGGATAAATGAAGAGTCGTTTCAAACCATTGAATCAAAGAGGTAAACGGAACAAGGAAGACAAGACAGATAATGGTTCCGATAACATTAAAGGCTACATGGGCACCTGCCACACGTTTGGCCGCAATATTAGCTCCCAAGGAAGCAATGATAGCTGTAATGGTCGTTCCGATATTATCACCAAAGAGAACTGGGAGGGCTCCTTTCAGGTCAATCAAATGACTAGCATAGAGATTTTGCAAGATACCAATGGTTGCAGAAGAGGCCTGAATCAAAAGTGTTAAGCCTGATCCAACAAAGACACCCAAGATAGGACTTTTACTTAACTGCACCATATAGTCACGAAAGACTTGCAAATCTTTAAGAGGTTCCATAGCCCCACTCATCAAGTTGAGGGCAAAGAAGATACCACCGACACCAAAAACGATTCGTCCAACATTATTAACCAAACGATTTTTGGTAAAGAAGAGACAAACCGCTCCGATAAAGAGCATGGGAAGAGCGTAGTCTCCTAATTTAAAACCAATGATAAAGGAGGTAATAGTCGTTCCAATATTGGCCCCCATAACAATACCAATAGCTTGACGGAGGGTTAGAAGTCCTGCACTCACCAGACCGACCGTAATCACTGTAACCCCTGAACTCGACTGAATCAAGGCAGTCATCCCAATCCCTACTAGAACCCCTAGAAAGGGATTACTCGTATATTTATCAATATAGTATCGAAGTCGATCTCCTGCAGCCTGTTGCAAGCCTTCTCCCATGGTTTTAATACTATAGAGAAAGAGCCCCAGGCCTCCCAAAAAGTTAAATACAATTTCCTGCCAGTTAATCGACATGTTCATTCCTCCAAATTTGAGATCAGAAATAAAACTCCTCTCCTATTGTAAAGGATAATTTCCAATCACACAAGAGATTTCTGTAAATTTCTATTATTTTTTGAAACCGTTTTTCCTTCTGTTTTATTTTCCTCGTTTTAAGAGCCAAAAAAAGAGGGTGGAAAATTTCCAACCTCTCTAGTCTTTGTTCAAATTGCGTAACATCTCATCGATCTTGTTACCGTATTCGATAGACTCGTCTTTGACAAAAGTAAGATCCGGAATCTTGTACAGTTTCAAATTCCGACCTAATTCACGCTTGATGGTTCCTGTTGCTTTTTCAAGGCCTGTCTGAGCCTTTTGATTGTCTGAAGCCAAATCACTCATAATTGAATAATACACTTTGGCCATAGACAAATCACCTAGCATTTGAACATCCGTAATAGTAACGCCTTGAACACGCGGGTCACGGACTTTCTTTTGTAAAATCTCATTGACTTCACGCTTGATTTCCATCCCTACTCGATCTGTCCGAAAATGACTTGCCATAGGAACTCCTTTCTGCTTTGTGTTTAAAAACTAGGAAATCAGAGAAAATTCCTCTTTTTTCCTAGTCAGCCTCTTATTTTTTAATTTCTTCCATGATGTAGGCTTCAATGGTATCGTCTGTCTTGATATCATTGTAGCCTTCAATCATCAATCCACCTTCACGACCATTTGTCACTTCTTTGACATCATCTTTGAAGTGTTTCAAGCTTGCAAGAGCACCGTCATATATCACGACACCGTCACGAATGACACGAACCTTGGAATCACGAGTGACCTTACCACTGAGGACCATAAATCCACCGATGGTACCCACTTTAGAGACCTTAAAGGTTTCACGAATAACTGCTTCCCCGATGACTTTCTCTTCGAACTCAGGATCCAACATACCCTTCATGGCATCTTCCATTTCTTCAATCACTTTGTAGATAATTGAGTGAAGACGGATTTCTACCTCATCAGCTTCAGCTTGTTGACGTGCTTGTGGCGTAGGGCGGACGTTAAATCCGATGATGAAGGCATTTGAAGCTTCTGCAAGGGTCACGTCTGATTCGTTGATGGCACCAACTGCTGAGTGAACGATGGTCACTTTCACACCTTCTACTTCAATCTTTTGAAGGGAAGCAGCAAGGGCTTCAACCGAACCTTGTACATCGGCTTTAATGATGACATTAACAGATTTCACTTCCCCAGCCTTCAAGGTATCAAAGAGATTTTCAAGGCTGACGCGGTTGGTTGCTTGACGTTGTTTCATCAGAGCACGTTTGGCACGTTCTTCACCCGCCGCACGCGCAGATTTTTCATCTTCGTAAACCGCGAAGTGGTCACCCGCCATTGGCGCTTCGTTCAAACCAGTGATAGAAACCGGAGTAGATGGTCCTGCAACCTTCACACGACGTCCAAGGTCATTGGTCATGGCACGGACACGTCCAAAGGTATTTCCGACAACGATTGGGTCTTGGACATTCAAGGTACCTTGTTGAACAAGGAGGGTTGCCACTGCACCTTTTCCTTTATCCAAACGCGCTTCGATAACGGTACCGATGGCACGAACAGTTGGATCTGCCTTGAGTTCTTGGATTTCAGCCACAAGAAGGACCGTTTCCAAGAGTTCATCGATATTTTGGTTGAACTTAGCTGAGATTTCTACAAACTCAGAATCGCCACCCCAGGCAGTTGACATAACCCCATGTTCCGCCAATTCACCGATGACACGTTCTGGGTTGGCACCTGGTTTATCAATCTTGTTAATAGCCACAATGATTGGGACATTCGCCGCTTTTGAGTGGTTAATAGCTTCGATAGTCTGAGGCATCACCCCGTCATCTGCCGCTACGACCAAGATGGTAATATCCGTAACAGATGCACCACGCGCCCGCATAGAAGTAAAGGCCGCGTGTCCAGGTGTATCCAAGAAGGTAATCTTCTTACCATTTTCCACGATTTGGTAGGCACCGATGTGCTGGGTGATTCCTCCCGCTTCACCTGTTGCTACACGTGAATTACGAAGAGTATCCAAAAGGGTAGTTTTACCGTGGTCAACGTGTCCCATGATGGTGACAACTGGTGGACGCTCTACCAACTCATCTGGATTCAAATAACCATCTTCAACGAAGAAGCGTTCGATATCGGCATTGTCCACTTCAACCTTTTTCTTGGCTTCAATTCCATAATCCACCATCAAGAGTTCAATCGTATCTCCATCCAGCGATTGATTTTGAGTCGCCATGACTCCCATCATAAAGAGTTTCTTGACGATTTCAGCCGGTTCACGCTTGATGCGTTTTGCGATTTCGGCAACCGTCATTCCATCCGTATACTCAAATTCACTTGGTAATTCATGGAATTTACGCTCTGTTACTGGTTTTGGAGCATCATTACGGTTGTTCTTTCCTTTTTTATTTTTCTTATTGTTATTCCAGTTACTATTTCTCTGATTTCTCACTTGATTTTGACTATTTCGATTCCTTTGTTGTTTTCTTGGACCATCTTCTTCACGATCAAAATCATCGCGTTTCTTATCTGGTCGCGCTTGTTTCTTCCGACGTGTATCGACTTGAGCTGGAGCAGCAGCAACAGCTGGTTTTGTATGGTTCTCAACAGCTGGCTCCTGTACAGGTGCTTTCACTTCTGGTGCTTCTACCCGTTTCCGGCGCTGTTGACGTTCTTGTTCTGCTTTTGCAGCTTGTTGTTTGTAGCGATCTTCACTTCCACGTGCGTATTCAGCATTTTGTTCAGCTTTCAGTGCTGCTGCACGCGCTTTGAAATCAACTTTTGGTGCCACTTGGGGTTGTGCACTACGTCTTTGATCTGGTCGGTTATTACGACGCTCAGAACCTTGATTTCGCTGTTCATTTCGCTCTTGTGGTCGTTGATTTCGGTTGTCACCATGACGCTGATTATCTTTGCGATCACGTTTTGGACGATTGTCTTGTTGTTTCCTACGTTCAGCCTGTTCTTTTGCACGCGCTTCTCGTTCCGCTTTAAAGTTACGACTCTTTGGTTTAGCAGCTGGCGTTACTGATTTTGTCTCAGTTGCTCCTTCTTTTTTGACAGGCGCTGCTTCTTTTTTCTCTGCGACAGCCGTTGTCTTGGCAGCCACTTCTGCTACTTTCTTTTCGACTGTTTCTTTTTTCGCTGCAAAGCTCTTGATCAGCTTTTCAGCAACATCAGTATCGACACTAGATGCATGACTCTTGACGTCAAAACCTAATTCTTTCGCACGAGTGACGACTTCCTTACTTTCCTTGCCCAATTCTTTGGCAATTTCGTATAATCTTTTCTTAGACAATTGCTGTCCTCCTCTTCTATTCCATAAGAGACCTCATTTTCTTTGAAAATCCAGCATCTACAACAGCGACGACCTTACGAGAACGTCCAATTGCAGTGCTTAATTCTAGTGTTGAAAACACGGTAGATACTTGAACCTCATAATAGTGACCCTTATCTGTCACCTTTTTTGTCAGGTTACTAGCTGCATCATTTGCCAGAAAAACTAATTTTGCTTTTTCTTCCTGGATTGCTTTGATCACGAGTTCTTCTCCAGAAATGAGTTTTCCTGCTCTTTGCGCCAAACCCAACAAATTACTTATCTTTTGCTTATTCAAGGCCTAACTCTCTTCTCTTCACCTTATGATCTACATAAGCGATCAATTCATCATAGAAAGCTTCTTCCACTTCCATATTAAAGCTACGATTAAAAACTTTCTTTTTCTTAGCAAGTGCCGCTTCTTCATTGTCTAGCTTGATGTAAGCACCTCGACCATTGGCTTTGCCAGTTGGATCGATAAAGACTTGTCCTTCTTTATTTTTGACAATGCGGAGCAAATCGCGCTTATCAATAATTTCATTTGAAACGACAGATTTTCTTAAAGGGATTTTTCTTGTTTTTACCATTTTCCCTCCCTCTCTTAATCGACTTGCTCTTCGTCACTTTCTACTTGGTCTTCAAAAGTTTCCTGAGCTGCTTCCATTTCTTCGAACTCACTAGCAGATTTGATATCGATGCGGTAACCAGTCAAATGAGCTGCTAAACGAACGTTTTGACCACGACGACCAATGGCAAGAGATAATTTGTTGTCTGGGACCACAACGAGAGCATGTTTGCTATCTTCATCATCAAAAATAACTTGGTCCACTTCTGCAGGAGCGATCGCATTGTAGATAAATTCAGCTGGATCTGGAACCCACTCGATGACATCGATATTTTCTTCTGTCGGAACCATACGGTCTAATTTTTGATCGTATCGAGCTGGGTGGAACTTGCTGGTAATCTTTTTAATATTCGATCCACCACGACCAACGATAGTCCCAATCGCATCTACGTTTGGATTATGGCTACGAACCGCAACTTTTGTACGATCTCCAGCTTCACGCGCTACACTCATAATCTCAACAGTTCCATCATAGACTTCAGGAATTTCTTGTTCCATCAAACGTTTGATCATTTCAGGATGGCTTCGACTAACAAAGACATTGACACCACGTGGATTATCTTCTACCTTGTAGACAAAGACTTCAATCCGATCATGAGATTGGAACACTTCTCCTGGAATTTGGTCTTGCTTAGACAATTGAGCTTCGATCGAACCAAGATTGACATAGATAAATCGATTGTCAAAGCGCTCCACCGTTCCACTCATGATTTCATTTTCATGTTCTTTATAAGTGTTATAGGTGATGGTGCGCGTTTGTTTACGCATTTTTTCCATGATCGTTTGTTTAGCAGATTGAGCTGCTACACGACCAAATTCAGCTGGTGCTTCTTCAAACTTGATCTTATCCCCCAACTCATAAGCAGAACTAATGGCCAAGGCATCCTTCAAGCTGATTTCTAAACGGCTATCAAAGACTTCATCCACCACTTCACGAACCGTATAAACACGGAAATCTCCAGTTTTTTCATTGAATTCAATCGCTGCACTTTCTGATTGTCCATAACGACGGCGATAAGCTGAACGCAATGATTCTGTGACGGCTTCGATGATATCTTCTTTTTTGATCCCTTTGTCTTCTTCCAAAATGCGGAAGGCTTCTAGCATTTCTTTACTCATGTTTTTCTTGCCTCTACTATAAAGGCATCCTTTCTTTCATTCTGTTACAATTTTACAGCCAACCTTGCTTTGGACACAAGGTTATAAGGAATATCCACTGTTTTCTTTCGTGTTTTATCCATATACTCAATGGTCAAAACATCCTCTTCAAAACCTATTAGGTTCCCCTCAAAGACCTTTTGCTTTTCAACAGCCTTGTACAAGCTAATATTGACGTACTTACCAACAGCTCCCTCGAGTGCTTCCTTGGTTTTCAAAGGTCTCTCCAAGCCAGGACTGGTGACTTCTAAAAAGTACTGTTCTGGAAATGGGTCTGGTTTGATTTGATCCAATAGCGGACTGATGATTTCTGTCAAATCCGCTGTATCATTCAGTGTGATTCCTTCTGGTTTGTCTACGAAAATGCTTAAGACGTAGTCACCACCCATTTTGCCATATTCAACATCGACCAATTCAAATGGTTCCTTTATAGCTGGCTGAATCACTTCTGTTACTAAGTCAACAATCGTTGCGATGGTTGCCACCTCCTCATAGATAAGAGGCGAAGATATTTCCCCGCCTCTCCTTTTCTATTCATTTAGTGTATTATAGCACGATTCCCCAACGATTGCAAGGAATATGCTAAAACTGTGCTTCTACACGGTAAATGACCTGACCTTTACTTGAGAACTTCTTCTCATATTCGGTCATGACATTCCCCTCGAAATCACTAGCATGAAGGTCCAACCAGACTCCCTTCAAAGTCATTCCATATTGCGAAAAGCTCACCAAACTGTATTCAAACAAACCTCGGTTGTCTGTTTTAAAGTGAATCTCCCCATGTTCTGGAAGAATTTGTTTAAAGGTGTCTAGGAAGGTCTTGTAAGTCAAGCGACGTTTTTCATGACGTTTCTTTGGCCATGGATCTGAAAAATTCAGATAGAGTTGATCAATTTCACCATCTTCAAAATAGTTGGTCAAGCTATCCCCATCTACCCAAAGCAATTTAATGTTAGGAACATCAGCTTCTAAGACCTTATCTAAAGCATAGCTCAAGACCGATTTTTGAATATCAATTCCGATGTAGTTGATCTCTGGATTGGCCTTAGCCATCCCAGTAATAAAGGCTCCTTTTCCACTTCCCACTTCAATATGGATGGGGTGGTCATTTCCGAAAATCCCATGCCATTTTCCCTTAGCATCTTCTGGATTTAGGACCACATATTGTGGATTGGCTTCTAGTAATTCTGTCGCTCCTTTACGATTTCTAACTCTCATATTTCCTTTCCATATTTCAACCGGAAATTGCGCAGAGCATAGATCTCGCGATTGACATTTTCTAAATCATTATTTTCATAGTATTTAGCAATTTGCCACAAGAAGGAGTATTGACCAAACCAATAGAGTTTATCAAACACCTTTTGGTTGTACTTGTAACCATAATAACCTAACCAATCGCGCCAATTGGAATCTGGAATATAGTGACTCAAGATATGCGCCACATCCAACATCCTGTCAGTTAAACGAACGGAATCCCAATCGACTAGATAAATCAAGCCGCTCTCTGTCTCAATCCAGTTACTATGACGGACATCCCCATGGACGATCGTCGCATAATCCTCCCGAAAGGCTGGCACTGTCTTCCGTAAATTCTTTACGACTGATTGGATATAGTGGTTCTGACGTAGGGCAATTGGCAACCGATTGCTCCAAGAATTGAGCAATTCTAATGGAGATTCCACAGGATAGCCAAGTTTTTTCAATTGGGTCATCAAAGGTCTAGAACGGTGCAATCTCGTTAAAATATTGACGACTTGTTTTTTCGACATCCCATTTGGCGTGAGAATTTCCCCATTCAACCATTCTTGGGCACTCATCACATTTCCATCTGGCAATCGTCGACTCCATAATAATTGAGGAGCAATCTGTTCTTTTGCTAGACCCGCAAGGATTGGGGTCGTATTCATTTTTACAAAAACGCGCCCACCATCTGGGTAGGTCCCCATGTAGGCCTTCCCACTCTTCCCAGGAATTGGGGTGAGGCTTAGCTCTTTTTCATTCGAGTCCATCTTTTCCTCCGTAAAAAGTTTCCAATCTATTTTACTAATTTTAACGACTTTCGTCAACCAAGCGCGCCATCTTAAATGGAAGATAGAGTAGGATTAAAGCAACTGTGTAAGCCAGTAAGCCTAACAACAGGACTTTATCTGAAATAAAGACCAGACCAATCCCCCCTTCTATCACCGTTATCATCCCCATGACCAGCTGAATCGTTTTGTTCAACCCTGCCTTTTTACTGCCCTTTTTCATCGGGAAAAGGAGGGTCAAGGGTTGGTAATCAAAAGCACTGTAAAGCCCCAGTAATTGAAAAATAACCAAGTAATTGAGCAAGGCTACAAGGGCAATCACTACGAGAGGCTGGGGAATAAAGATGATAGCGAGAATGGAAAGAGCCAAGAGTCGGAGAGTCATAGAGAAAAGATCTCCATTCCGTAGGAAGGAGCGCATATATAAGTGAAGCCACGTATTGCCATGTGTTTTGGGAAGAAGCCCTAAGAAACCATCCAAGTAAGCTCTTCTTTTAACACTGTTAGTGATCCCTTTCACCGTTGTAAACAAGGCAAAAAAGCGAAGAATCAATTGTTTCCTTGCATTCTCACGAGCAATGGCCAAGTTCCAATTCAAATTTCCATCCTGGTAGAAGCGCGCTTCCTTCCAGCTAAAAACAGCCCATTTAGCCACTCCTAAGACAAGGATATAAGCTACAATAGCAAGGTTATCCAGCCCCGTTGCCAGAAGAAGAGGCACAAATAATAGAAGGACAAAACTTTGAATCAAAAACCAAAACACAAAAGACTTCTTGGCCTGCCCTTTGATATAACGTTTCACTTCCTCTTCCTTTACTAAAAGGAATAAAGCATCGGGTTTCTCTAAGTAGGTCGCAATGGAGCCAATCGGAACCAAGAGGAGCAAACCAATCATGAGACTCCAGCGGATCAGGCTTGTATCTTTGGGTAGATCTTGTAAGAATTGGCTGTATTGAACCGCCAAAAATCCTATGAAAATCAACATAAAGAGGACGAAATGATCATTGAGAACATAGCGGCTATATTTTACACATTGAGTTCGAAACGTTTGTTGCCGTTTTTTCATCAACTCTTTCATGCTGTTTCCTCTTCTGTCAAGGTCATGTAGATATCATTTAGACTTGCTTTCTCATCCCCAAAAGTTGAACGCAGCTCGTCCAAGGTCCCTTTTGCTCGGATCTGACCCTTATGGAGGATCACAAAACCATCACACATCTTTTCAGCCGAATCCAGAACGTGGGTACTCATCAAAATCGATTTTCCTTTTGCTTTCTCATCGGCCAATAACTGAATCAAATCTGCAATCGCAACAGGATCCAATCCCAAAAAGGGTTCATCGACAATATAAAGACTTGGATCCACTGCATAGGCGCAAATAATCATGACCTTTTGCTTCATCCCTTTTGAAAACTGGGTCGGGAACCAATCTAATTTTTCAGCCAAACGGAATCGTTCCAATAAAGGCTGGACGCGCACCATGACCTGATCCATGTCTAAATCATAGGCCATAGCTACAGTTTCGATATGCTCTCTCAAGGTTAATTCTTCATATAGACTAGGAGTTTCTGGAATATAGCCGATTTTTTTACGATAGTCTGTTGGAGCTTCTGGAAGACTCAAGCCGTCAATCCGTACTTCCCCAGCATAAGGATGCAGGAGACCAATAATTTCATTAATAGTGGTTGACTTCCCAGCTCCATTTAGTCCAATCAAACCAATCAGTTGGCCATCCGGAACTGAAAAACTCACCTCTTTCAGGACAGGGATGTTGACATAGCCCCCTGTCAACTTGTTGATTTCTAACATATTTTCTCCGATTTCTGGTATAATGTTCTTATATTATAACAAAATTTAGTCTAAATGAGGTGTATTTATGGTTGACGATTGTATTTTTTGTAAGATTATAGCTGGCGACATTCCTTCCTCCAAAGTCTATGAGGACGAGGAAGTCCTCGCATTTTTGGACATCTCTCAGGTTACACCAGGTCATACGTTAGTGGTTCCAAAAAAACACGCTCGCAACCTTTTAGAGATGGACGAAACCGCCACAGCTCAACTATTTGCACGTGTTTCTAAAGTTGCTAAAAAAGTAGAAGCTGCTACCCAAGCTAAGGGAATGAATATCATCAGCAACATGGAAGAAGTTTCTGGACAAACCGTTTTTCACACACATGTCCACATTATCCCTCGCTATTCCGATCAAGATGAGCTTGCCATTTCTTTTACTGAACACGAGCCTAATTTTGAACAACTAGCAGTTCTCGCAGAAACCATCAAAAACAGTTAAAAAGGAGGCCATATGAAACTCAAAAATCTCTTTTGGTTTGCAACAGGAGCTAGCATTAGCTACCACCTGGTTAAAAACCGCAAAGAAATCAAAACAGAGGTGACTGAATCCAGCCAATTGGTTAAGGGAATTCAAGATAACCTAGCAAAAATCCAACGCAATCTGGATATTATCCAAGCCCAACAGACCAATCTTCAAGAATTGGTAACGGATTTCCAATACAAGACCAAACTATTTAGTCAACAAGCAACAGCCTCTCTAAAAGAAATTCAAGACATCTGGCAACCAAGTAAAAACGATTGAGAAAACTCAATCGTTTTTTTCTTATTCTGAAGGTACCGTAGGTGTCACACTGCTCGACTCTGTAGCTGCAGGAGCAACTGGTGTCACTGGTGCAACAGAACTTTGAGGCGTCACCACTCCCGTATCCTGGGTCGATGGTACAACTGGTAGTTGGTTAAACTCTTGGTAAACAGGTGCTTCCTCAGATGATGCCGCTGGCGTATCATTTTGAGAAGAAGTATTCTTCAACTCTTCATCTCCATCTAATAGGTAAGCATTGGTTTTCAATGTTTTAATTTCTTTCATCCCCAAAGCTTTGCGGATGATATTTTGAATTTTCAAGAGATGTTTTGAAGTGACAATCTGATAACTTCCGCCATCTGCTAAGGTGGCATCTTCTCCTTTCAACTGGTACTGATGAATCGTTGAAAGGGCATCTTTATATCCTAACAATTGAAGAAGACTGTTGCTATCAAGTGAAATGTTGGTTTGCATATTGTCACTAACAGACTCAATGATTCCTTTGTAGTGACTCAAACTATTGAGGCTTAAAACTTTCTCAACAATCTTTTTGATCACTTCACGTTGGCGTTTTTGACGTCCGTAGTCTCCTTCTGGGTCTTGGTAGCGCATGCGTGAATAAACGAGAGCTTGGTCCCCATTAATCTCCTGACGTCCTGGTGCGATCTTAGCCGTATATTCTGGCTCATTTTCCTCGATCGAGATATCGAAGTCAAATGGATTGTTGACCGTGATGCCACCAACCTTATCCACTAATTGAACCAATCCCTTCATATTGATCATGACATAGCGGTCAATATGGATATTCAAAAGATCTTGAATGGTCTTAATGGCTAACTTGGCACCACCTTGAGCATAAGCCGAATTCAATTTTGCTTGGACCGTTTCGCCATCTGAAGTAATATTGGTTAGGATATCTCTTTCCAAGCTCGTCATGGTTGTTTCTTTTGTTTGAGGATTGACAGTCACCAAAATCATGGTATCACTATTTCCGGCCCAAGGATCTTCCCGAGAACCGCTACCTGTATCAACCCCCATCAAAAGGATGGTCATCGGCTTGTTTTCTGCAATAACATTGGTCTCATTCCCAAAGCCTTTATAGGTCTTACTGAGAGTCCCAGTCGTTTGGTTTAGGATGGTAAGGCCATAGGCCCCAATCCCAATCACTGTTACCGTCAATAAGCTCAAAAACATCAAAATAATTTTTTTAACCATATAGAATCTCTCTCTAATCTATCAGTTTCCCCATAAGGTAAACATCTAAGAATTCTCCTTCAGCTGAACAAGCTCCACGAGCTTGGCAACCTTCGATCTCAAAACCTAACTTTTTATACAGGTGAACTGCTCGTTTATTGCGCACTTGGACATTCAAGACTAGTTTGCGAAGAACACCGGTCGAGTGCGCCCACTCGATCCCTTCTTCCAACAAGATCTGTCCAAGTCCTTGATTCCAATAAGCTTTTTGAACCACAATAAAGACATCACCAATATGCCGAATGGACCGTTGAGAAGCTGCAGTGATATTTAACAAAGCTGCCAGTTCCTGATCTAGAAATAGCAAGAGGCAAATCCGGTTTTCCGCCATCTCTTGCACCATCAGAAATTGCTCCATGTCTGCTGGAGACATGCCAATCCCAGCTTCATCTAGCGTCATGTAATCTGACTCTTTCCCAACTTGATTTAAGAAATCAACGACAAGAGCCGCATCTGCACTGTCAGCTTGCCGAATTTCTACTGTTACTTCCTTTTCCTTAGTCATCCGTTTTTTCCACCTGCTCAAAGGATGCTAGCAAAGCTTTTGCACGCGCTCCATGAGCTTCAAAAGCTAACTCTCGCCCATCTTCTAATTTTCGGATAAAAATTTTAAGATAAGCATCCGAGAGACTCGGCTCAATCAGCTCTCCCCATTCAATAATGGTAGCACCATTTCCAAATAGAAAATCATCTAAATCAATAGAATCTGGATCATTCCCAATCCGGTAAACATCCAAATGGTATAAAGGCAAGCGACCTTCGTATTCACGAACAATGGTATAGGTCGGGCTTTTAATCATCTGATCAATCCCTAACCCCTTTGCAATTCCTTTGGTAAAGGTCGTTTTTCCTGCCCCTAGATCACCTGATAAGATAATCACGTCTTGCTTTTCTAAGAGTTTTCCTAGCTGTTTTCCTAGAGCGATCAGCTCCGTTTCATTGTGACTAATCATTTCTCTATTATACCAAACTTTTTAAAAATCTGCTCTTTCTTTTAGAAATTGTTCGACTCCGGTTTGTTTTTGAGAAAAAAATCAGGAAATACAGGAAATTCTCCCATTCATTCCCTCAATCCATCTAAAAAGGAATGGGAGACAACTCCCATTCCTTTTTGGCACTTTTCTGATACTTAATTCAAGGCCATGCTAACGTAGTTTAAAATAAAGAGAACATCTAGGATCCAAATCATGCTGTGCACTTCTTTGGCTTGTCCTTTAACCACTTTCACCAAGCTATAGGTGATAAATCCAGCAGCGATCCCTTGTGTAATCGAGTAGCTGAAGCCCATAAAGATAGAGGTGAAGAAAGCAGGAACTGCTTCTGACATATCTTCCCAATGGATATTTTTCAAGCCACTCAACATCATGATCCCAACAACAATCAAAATTGGGGCTGTAGCAGCGGTCGGTACAATCGCCAACAAAGGACTAAAGAGACTTGAAATAGCAAAACAGATCGCTACAACCAAGGCTGTCAAACCAGTGCGTCCACCAGCTCCAATACCAGCTGCAGATTCAACATACGTCGTTACGTTTGAAGTTCCTGCAATAGCTCCGACTGAAGTCGCTACAAGGTCTGAATAGAGGGCCTTATCTAATTTCGCTGATTGATGGTTTTCCCCATTTGTCGCAACAATCCCAACTTTTTCACCCGTACCGATCAAAGTTCCGATTGTATCAAAAATATCAGTCAAGGAGAAGGCTAAGATGGCCATTAAGGTCTCAGGCAAACGAGACGTATTGGAAATCAAAGAACCCAATCCTTTCGATCCTAAAGCTTGACCAAAGATCGTGCCTAAATCATTAAAGGCAGCTCCTAGATGGTTACTTGCAAAGTCAATTTTAGTGATATCAACAACATGGATGAGAATTCCAAGAACAGTCGTTGCTAAGATGGAAAGGATAATCCCACCTTTAATCCCTTTGACAACAAAGAAAATAGTAATCGCAAGACCAACAAGAGCCAAGAGGACAGCTGGATTGTTAAAATCAACCAATCCAGGAACAGCAGATGCATTTGCTGAGATCGTTGCATTCGCCTTATCTGCTCCTTCTCCGACCACTGTATAGGTATGAGGGTCAATCGTGAATTTCAAAAATCCTGCATTCTTAATTCCAACATAGGCCAAGAAAATCCCGATCCCCGCTGAAATAGCAGAGCGAAGAGCTGTCGGAATCGATTCGATGATCATCTTCCGAACATTTGTCAATGTGATAATCAATGAAATCACTCCACAAATGAAGACCATCCCCAAAGCTTCCTGCCATGAGTAGCCCATACCAAATACAACGGTAAAGGTAAAGAAGGCATTCAAGCCCATCCCAGGTGCTTGTGCATAAGGTAAATTGGCATAAAAAGCCATCATCAAGGTCCCGACAACGGATCCAATAATCGTTGCAAGGAAGACTCCTTGAGCTGGCATACCTGTTTGTGACAACATTTGAGGGTTTACGAAGAGGATATAACTCATCGCAAAAAAGGTTGTCAAACCAGCAAGAACCTCTGTTCGAACAGTGGTTCCATGTTCTGAAAGTTTAAAAAACTTATCCATTTCAGAATAAACTCCTTTTTCATCATTCTCGCTCCCAATCAATTTGCGAACGTTATTTCTATTTTACCAAAAGATCTTTCGCCTTTCAAGAAATCCTACTTCTCTTCTCGATTTTTGAGCGCTTTTCCGATTTTTCTGATATAATGGTCTCATTCTTCTCGAAAGGAACTGAAATATGCATAAAAAGATGATCGCTCTAGATCTAGACGGCACTCTCTTAAATTCCGAAAGCAAATTGAGCGACTTTACGATTGATACCATTAAAAAAATTAGCGCTCTTGGCCATAAAATCATTATTACAACAGGACGTCCCTACCGTATGGCCCATACCTATTACAAACAACTAGAGCTTGATACTCCGATGATCAATTTCAATGGCTCCCTCACCCATCTGCCTGAGAAAAAATGGGCAGATGAACAATGTTTAACCTTAGATAAAAAATACCTCCTAGATATGGTCGCCAACCGGGATACCATCCAAGCGGACTTTATAGCTGGCGAATACCGCAATAAATTCTATATTACCGATCCAAATGAGCAAGTCGCAGACCCTAAATTATTCGGTATCGAGGCTTTCCAACCAGAAAATCAATTTAATCCAGAACGGGTAACAAGTGACCCAAACTGTATCCTTTTTCAAACGAAAGCGGAAGACAAATATGCTCTGGCAGATGAAATGAATCGGCATTATGACTACAATCTGTCTATTAATACTTGGGGTGGTCCTTTAAATATTCTGGAATGCAATCCCAAAAATGTAACCAAAGCATCCGCTCTGACCTACCTTCTAGATAAACTCAATATGGATCAGAAAGATTTGATTGCTTTTGGAGATGAGCACAATGATACTGAGATGCTAACTCTTGCTGGTCATGGTTATGCTATGAAAAACGCGAGCTCTATCCTAATTCCTTATGCAGACTCCATCACTGATTTCACGAATAATGAAGATGGTGTCGCGCGCCAATTAATTCAATTATTCTTATAATAGAAAAAGACATGAGTTACGCCCTCATGTCTTTTTTCCCCTAAATCCTTAATCGGTTAATCAATACCCCCCTTTTTTTCCATTTTTTTATTGTTCAATAGATAAGTTTGTGATATTATTAACATAGTTATTAAAGAAGCGCTTTCAAAAATTCTAATTCGCTTCTCGTTCACTTAAGGAGGAACAAAATGAAAGCTGTTGTTGTAAATCCAGAAGGTACTGGTGTTGAAATCGTTGCAAACAAAGACATGCGTCCACTTGAAACAGGGGAAGCTCTTGTTCAAATCGAATACTGTGGTGTCTGCCACACTGACTTGCACGTTGCTCACGGGGACTTCGGTAAAGTTCCAGGCCGTGTTCTTGGACACGAAGGAATCGGTATTGTTAAAGAAGTTGCTCCAGATGTTAAGAGCCTAAAGGTTGGGGATCGTGTCAGTGTCGCATGGTTCTTCGAAGGATGTGGAACTTGTGAATACTGTACAACTGGTCGTGAAACTCTCTGTCGTACTGTAAAAAATGCTGGTTACTCTGTTGATGGAGGAATGGCTGAACAATGTATCGTTACTGCAGATTACGCAGTGAAAGTACCTGAAGGATTAGATCCAGCCCAAGCTTCTTCTATTACGTGTGCAGGTGTTACCACTTACAAAGCTATCAAAGAAGCCAAAGCTGAACCAGGACAATGGATCGTTATCTATGGAGCTGGTGGACTAGGAAACTTGGCTGTTCAATATGCTAAGAAAGTCTTCAACGCACATGTCATCGCTGTCGATATCAACAATGATAAACTAGAATTGGCGAAAGAAGTTGGTGCAGACTTTGTCATCAACGGTCGCGAAGTCGAAGATGTCCCAGGATTGATCAAAGAAAAAACAAACGGTGGAGCTCACTCTGCTGTCGTAACAGCCGTTTCTAAAGTAGCTTTCAACCAAGCAGTAGATTCTGTTCGTGCTGGTGGCCGCGTTGTCGCAGTTGGTCTTCCTTCTGAAATGATGGACCTCAGCATTGTGAAAACTGTATTAGATGGTATCCAAGTCATTGGTTCTCTTGTAGGAACTCGTAAAGACTTGGAAGAAGCTTTCCAATTTGGTGCAGAAGGCTTGGTAGTCCCTGTCGTTCAAAAACGTCCAGTAGAAGATGCTGTCAAAGTCTTTGACGAAATGGAAGCCGGAACCATTCAAGGACGTATGGTACTTGACTTTACAAACTAAACAACTGAACCTACAGGACTAGCCCAACTGGGCTAGTCTTTTTTGAGTGCTCTCAATCACTCTATTTTACAATTTATTATATATTTATTTTTGTTTTCGAGAA
This sequence comes from Streptococcus sp. HMSC074F05, assembly GCF_001808725.1. Taxonomy (NCBI): domain Bacteria; kingdom Bacillati; phylum Bacillota; class Bacilli; order Lactobacillales; family Streptococcaceae; genus Streptococcus; species Streptococcus sp. HMSC074F05. Next base: position 71,539 of record NZ_KV794404.1, read on the forward strand.
TATCGTTTGATTGTCGGAATCTTTTCATTGAGAACAAAATCCTATAAAACATATCTATTATTGATTTTTTAAGCATCAACAAGTAATAAACAAAATGCATTCAAGAGCATTCTTTTTCTATCTAACGATAATTTAATATAATAAATCAATGTTTTTACATCGAGATTTTGATAGAAAAATTGACTTAAGTGTGGAAACGATTTATAATAAAGTAGCTTAAAGTTTTCTTAAACTGAAAGTCAAACAAATTTTATAAGGAGGAATGTCAATAATGAGTATTGGTATCATTATTGCTAGCCACGGTGAATTTGCAGCTGGAATCCACCAATCCGGCTCGATGATCTTTGGGGATCAAGAGAAAGTTCAAGTGGTTACGTTCATGCCAAGTGAAGGCCCGGATGATCTCTATGCTAAATTTAATGCAGCTGTTGCCGCATTTGATGCAGAAGATGAAGTCTTGGTTTTGGCTGACCTTTGGAGTGGTTCTCCATTTAACCAAGCAAGTCGCGTCATGGGAGAAAATCCAGATCGTAAATTTGCGATCATCACAGGATTGAACCTTCCGATGTTGATTCAAGCTTATACAGAACGTTTGATGGATGCAAATGCCGGCGTTGATCAAGTCGCTGCAAACATCATCAAGGAAGCAAAAGACGGTGTCAAAGCCCTTCCAGAAGAATTGAATCCTGTTGAAGAAGCTAGTACAGCCGCTGCTGCTCCTGTAGCCCAAGCTGCTATTCCAGAAGGAACAGTTATCGGAGATGGAAAACTCAAGATTAACCTTGCCCGCTTAGATACACGTCTTCTTCATGGACAAGTCGCAACTGCTTGGACACCTGATTCAAAAGCCGATCGGATCATTGTTGCTTCAGATTCTGTTGCCAAAGATGAACTCCGTAAGGAATTGATCAAACAAGCGGCACCAAATGGTGTGAAAGCAAACGTTGTCCCAATTCAAAAATTGATCGACGTTGCAAAAGATCCACGTTTTGGAAATACCCATGCTTTGATCTTATTTGAAACACCTCAAGATGCTCTTCGCGCCATTGAAGGTGGTGTTCCGATTAAAACCTTGAACGTTGGTTCAATGGCCCACTCAACTGGTAAAACCATGGTGAACAATGTGTTGTCAATGGATAAAGATGACGTGGCTACATTTGAAAAAATGCGTGATCTTGGAGTAGAATTTGACGTCCGTAAAGTGCCAAATGACTCTAAGAAAGATTTGTTTGACTTAATTAACAAAGCTAACGTTCAATAATCGATTACTTACGAAAGGATTTTAAACATGTCTATTATTTCTATGGTATTAGTGGTCGTTGTTGCCTTCTTAGCAGGTCTTGAAGGTATCCTTGACCAATTCCAATTCCACCAACCCCTTGTTGCTTGTACCTTAATCGGTTTGGTAACAGGTAATTTGACTGCTGGCATTATGCTTGGTGGTTCACTTCAATTTATTGCACTTGGCTGGGCAAACATTGGTGCCGCAGTTGCACCCGATGCTGCCCTTGCATCTGTCGCTGCTGCCATCATCATGGTACTTGGGGGAGACTTCAGTACAAAAGGAATCGCTGTCGCTCAAGGTGTCGCTATTCCACTTGCAGTTGCTGGTCTTTTCTTGACCATGATCGTCCGTACCCTTTCCGTTGGTTTGGTTCACACTGCCGACGCTGCTGCTAGAAAAGGGGATATCAAAGGTGTAGAACGCGCTCACTTTGTGGCCCTTCTTCTTCAAGGTCTTCGTATCGCCATTCCTGCAGCCCTCTTGTTGATGATTCCTGCTGAAACTGTCAAAACTGCTCTTGAACAAATGCCAAAATGGCTCTCTGATGGAATGCAAATCGGTGGTGGTATGGTTGTAGCCGTTGGTTATGCCATGGTTATCAACATGATGGCGAGCCGTGAAGTATGGCCATTCTTTGCCATCGGTTTTGCTCTTGCAGCCGTTAGCCAATTAACTTTGATCGCTCTTGGAGCAATTGGTGTTGCCCTTGCCTTGATCTACCTTACTCTTTCTAAGAAAGGTGGCAATGGAGGTGGCGGTGCCGCTACTTCTAACGATCCAATTGGCGACATTCTCGAAGACTATTAAGAAAGGTGTGACACTATCATGACTGAAAAATTACAATTATCTAAATCAGATCGTCAAAAAGTTTGGTGGCGTTCAACCTTCTTGCAAGGTTCTTGGAACTATGAACGGATGCAAAACTTGGGTTGGGCATACTCATTGATCCCAGCTATCAAAAAACTCTACACAAAGAAAGAAGACCAAGCGGCTGCTCTTGAGCGTCACATGGAATTCTTTAACACTCACCCATACGTTGCCGCTCCTATCATCGGGGTAACGCTTGCTCTTGAAGAAGAGTGCTGCTATTGACGATGCTGCTATCCAAGGGGTTAAAATTGGTATGATGGGTCCTTTGGCGGGTATCGGAGATCCAGTCTTCTGGTTTACAGTACGTCCAATTCTTGGGGCTCTTGGTGCATCACTTGCTGCGTCTGGTAACATCCTTGGCCCACTCATCTTCTTTATCGCATGGAATGCGATTCGTATGGCCTTCTTGTGGTACACGCAAGAACTTGGCTACAAAGCAGGTTCTGAAATTACCAAAGATATGTCTGGTGGGATCTTGCAAGACATCACTAAAGGAGCTTCTATCCTTGGGATGTTCATCCTCGCTGTCTTGGTAGAACGTTGGGTATCTATTAAATTTATCTTTAATGTTTCTTCTGTCAAATTAGACGACAAAGCTTATATCCACTGGGATAAACTTCCTGAAGGATACAAGGGTATCCAAGAAGCCTTCGCTCAAGTTGGTTCAGGCCTATCTCAAACACCTGAAAAAGTTACAACTTTCCAACAAAACTTGGATTCATTGATTCCTGGTTTGATGGGATTGCTTCTTACTTTTGCTTGTATGTGGTTGTTGAAGAAAAAAGTATCTCCAATCGCCATCATCATCGCCCTCTTTGTAATCGGTGTATTAGCACACGTTGCTGGCTTGATGTAAGCAAAGATCAACTTAAAAGAAGGTTTCGGCCTTCTTTTTATTATGATATAATGGAATGAATAGCAATACAGGAGGATCTCATGGCTCAATCATTGAATAAAACCGTTGAATTCCATACTACAGGGGTTTCTTACCTTGGAGTGGGGGGAAAGGTTGGAAAAATCCTAGTAGGGAATGCCGCTTTTGAATTTTATGCGGATGCAAATGTAGAAGACTACATCCAAATTCCCTGGCAAGAAATTGAACAAATCGGAGCCAATGTATCCGGACGTAAAATTAGCCGTCATTTTGAAATCTATACCAGAGAATCAAAATTTCTCTTTGCTTCAAAAGACTCTGGAAAAATTTTAAAGATTGCTCGGGAACATCTAGGAAATGATAAAATTGTCAAACTTCCTACGTTGATCCAAATCATCACAGCTAAAATTAAAAATCTATTTGCAAAATAGGATCTTTTCTTGTATAATAGACGCAAACGGATAAGTAAGTTAAGAGGTTCTTTCAGAAAGTCTGCGGTTGCTGCGAGCAGATAGAAATCTTAATTGAAATTCTACCGTTTCTTTAAAATACAATATCGAATCAAGTGCACACCTGTGAAGTTGGATGGAACCGTGGCTCTGCCACTCCAACACTGTAACAGGTGTGTTTTTTGTTAAAGGAGAAGCTATGTTAGATATTAAACGGATTCGTACAGACTTTGATACGGTTGCTAAAAAATTGGCAACACGTGGCGTAGATGCAGCTATTTTGAATGAAATGAAAGAAATCGATGCCAAACGTCGAGATATCTTAGTCAAAGTAGAAAATCTTAAAGCAGAGCGTAACACTGTATCTGCTGAAATCGCACAAGCTAAACGCAACAAGGAAAATGCAGATGATAAGATTGCTGCCATGCAAACCCTCTCTGCAGAAGTCAAAGCATTGGATACAGAATTGGCTGAAATCGATGCCAAATTAACTGAATTCACTACTACCCTTCCAAATATCCCTGCTGATAGTGTCCCTGTTGGAGCAGATGAGGATGACAACGTTGAAGTTCGCCGTTGGGGAACTCCTCGCGAGTTTGACTTCGAACCAAAAGCTCACTGGGATTTAGGTGAAGACCTTGATATCCTTGACTGGGAACGCGGGGCTAAAGTTACTGGTGCTCGTTTCCTCTTTTACAAAGGACTTGGAGCTCGCTTAGAACGCGCTATCTACAACTTCATGTTGGACGAACATGGCAAGGAAGGCTACACTGAAGTCATCCCTCCTTACATGGTCAACCATGATTCTATGTTTGGTACTGGACAATATCCAAAATTCAAGGAAGATACTTTTGAACTTAGCGATACTAATTATGTCCTCATTCCAACTGCTGAAGTTCCTTTGACAAACTACTACCGCGATGAAATTCTTGATGGGAAAGACCTTCCAATCTACTTCACCGCTATGAGTCCATCATTCCGTTCAGAAGCTGGTTCAGCTGGTCGTGATACTCGTGGATTGATCCGTTTGCACCAATTCCATAAGGTTGAAATGGTGAAATTTGCCAAACCAGAAGATTCATATGGTGAATTGGAAAAAATGGTTATCAATGCTGAAAATATCCTTCAAAAACTGAACCTTCCATACCGTGTAGTAGCTCTCTCAACGGGAGACATGGGCTTCTCAGCTGCCAAGACTTACGACTTAGAAGTATGGATTCCAGCGCAAAACACCTACCGTGAAATCTCAAGCTGTTCCAATACAGAAGATTTCCAAGCTCGCCGTGCGCAAATCCGCTACCGTGATGAAGCAGATGGCAAGGTAAAACTCCTTCACACTTTGAACGGTTCTGGGTTGGCTGTCGGACGTACCGTTGCTGCTATTCTTGAAAACTATCAAAACGAAGACGGTTCTGTGACCATTCCAGAAGTCCTTCGCCCATACATGGGTGGCGCAGAAGTCATCGCACCAAAATAAAGTTTAAAAAAACTGAGTCTTGCAAATTGCAAGCTCAGTTTTTTAATATTTACGAAAACGTTGGTAGCGTTGCTCCAAAAGATCTTCGAGAGGCAAGGCTTGTAAAACCTTTAACTCTTCCTGTAATTCCTTCTTCACTTGAGCCAGTAGTTCTCCATTTGAAAATCCATGCTCGGGAATCACCTTATCGACAATTTCCATATTTAACAATTCGTGAGAAGTAATCTTCATCAACTCTGCTGCTTCCATTGCACGGCTTCCATCTTTCCAAAGAATAGAGGCAAAACCTTCTGGACTCAAGACCGCATAGATGGAGTTCTCAAGCATCCAGACCTTATCTGCTACAGCAAGAGCCAAGGCACCACCAGAACCACCTTCTCCGATGATAATCGCGATAATCGGAACTTTTAAATCACTCATTTCCATGAGGTTACGGGCAATGGCTTCCCCTTGTCCTCGTTCTTCAGCACCAACACCAGGATAAGCACCCGCTGTATTGATAAAGGTCACAACTGGACGACCAAATTTCTCCGCTTGCTTCATGAGACGCAAAGCTTTTCGATAGCCTTCTGGATGGGGTTGCCCAAAATTACGTTTTAGATTATCTTGAAGATTTTTTCCTTTTTGGATCCCAACGACTGTAACCGTTTGATCGCCTAAGCGTCCAATCCCACCAATCACCGCACCATCATCACGGAAGTTTCGATCTCCATGTAATTCGATAAAATCATCAAAAATTCCTTGAGCAAAATCAAGCGCAGTCAATCTTCCTTGGTCACGTGCCTCTTTAATAATCTGTGTTATTTTACTCATGTTTACCTCCATGAAGGGCCAATAATTGTCCAACTGTTGCTCGGATTTGGCTTCTCTCCACGATCAAGTCTACAAATCCATGTTCTTGTAGAAATTCTGCTTTTTGGAAATCATCTGGCAATTGTTCACGTACAGTAGACTCAATCACGCGTCGACCAGCAAAACCAACCAAGGCCTGACTCTCTGCCATGATAATATCACCTTCCATAGCAAATGAAGCCGTTACCCCACCGGTTGTCGGATCTGTCAATACCGTCAAATAGAATAATTTTTCTTTAGAATGACGTTGAACAGCCGCAGAAATTTTTGCCATTTGCATCAAACTCACGATTCCTTCTTGCATCCGAGCACCACCGGAAGCGGTAAAAAGAACAACTGGCAATTTTTCTTTTGTCGCAAATTCAAATAAACGAGTAATTTTTTCGCCTACTACAGAACCCATTGAAGCCATGATAAAGTTGGAATCCATGATCCCAAGCGCAACTTTTTGCCCTTTAATCAAGGCAGCTCCAGTCAGGACAGCTTCATCCAGTCCTGTCATTTCCCGCACTGCTGCTAATTTCTTCTTATAATTTGGGAAATTCAAAGGATCTGTCGTTTCGATTCCTGTAAACATTTCTTCAAAGCTAGCTGGATCCACTGTCAACGCCAAGCGTTCTTTAGCAGAAATACGGAAGGTATAGCCACAATTCGGGCATACTCGTTCACTACCTAAATCCTTTTGGTAAATGGTATGTTTACAACCTGGGCATTGTGAAAATAGTTCATCAGGAACTTCAGGTTTTGGCTGAGGCTCCTTCCAGGCTGACCTATTCGGATTGATCCGAATATATTTATCTTTTTTAGAAAATAATGCCATTACTTACTCCTTATAATATGCTACAGTATCTGAAGCATTACTATAAAAGCCTGAAACTGTGAAGATGATGTTCATACTTCCCTCACAAGTCCAGGCTTTTTCATCATTCCTTATTATAATTTGGAAGGAATTGTTCCATCAAAAATGCAGTGTCATAATCACCAGCGATCACATGTGAATCTGAAATCAAATCCAACTGGAAACTGCTATTGGTGGTGACACCATCGATTTCCAACTCATAAAGAGCACGCTGCATTTTCATCAGTGCATCAAAGCGATTTTCCCCATGGACAATGATCTTGGCAATCATACTATCATAGTATGGTGGAATCGTATACCCAGGATACACAGCAGAATCCACACGCAAGCCAACCCCACCACTTGGAAGATAGAGATTAGTGATCTTACCAGGGCTAGGTGCAAAGTTGAAGGAAGGATTTTCCGCATTGATCCGGCATTCAATCGCATGGCCTTTAATGACAATATCCTCTTGAGTAACGGATAATTCTTGGCCAGCTGCGATTTTAATCTGTTCCTTAACGATATCAACTCCTGTTACAAATTCCGTGACAGGATGCTCTACTTGGACACGGGTATTCATTTCCATAAAGTAGAACTCACCCTTGCCTTCATCATACAAGAATTCAATCGTTCCAGCATTCTCGTACCCAACTGATTCAGCTGCACGAACAGCTGCAGAACCAATCCGATCACGAAGCGTTTTTCCAATAGCAATCGAAGGGGATTCTTCTAGAACTTTTTGGTTATTTCGTTGAAGAGAACAATCGCGTTCACCTAAGTGAATAACATGTCTATGCTGATCCGCTAAAATCTGTACTTCAATGTGGCGTGCCGGATAAATCACCCGTTCCATATACATGGCACCATTTCCAAAAGCAGCTTGAGCTTCTGAGGAAGCAGATTCAAAAGCAGCAACCAAATCTTCTGGTTTTTCAACCTTCCGAATTCCTTTACCACCGCCTCCTGCAGATGCTTTCAACATCACAGGGTAACCAATACGCTCTGCAATCTCGAGGGCTTCTTCAGCAGTATACACTTCACCATCTGATCCAGGAATAACAGGTACTCCTGCTTTGATCATCTGTTTACGAGCATTAATCTTATCCCCCATCAAATCCATGACTTTAGCAGAAGGACCAATAAATTTAATGCCCACTTCCTCACACATGGTCGCAAATTTTGAGTTTTCACTTAAAAATCCAAAACCAGGATGGATAGCTTCTGCTCCTGTTAGAACAGCTGCAGACAAGACAGCACTCATATTCAAATAAGACTCTGTTGATTTAGCAGGTCCAATACAGACTGCTTCATCCGCTAGTAAGGTATGCAAGGCTTCTTTATCAGCAGTAGAATACACTGCAACCGTCTCGATGCCAAGTTCACGAGCCGCACGAATAATACGAACTGCAATCTCACCACGATTGGCGATTAAGATCTTACGAAACATAGATAGGCCTTTCTTAATTTCCAATTGCAAACGTAAGCGTTCCTGAAGCTGCAAGCTTACCGTCTACTTCTGCTTTCGCTTCAACAACAGCAATTGTTCCACGACGTTTGACAAAAGTAGCTGTCATCACCAGTTGATCTCCTGGAACGACTTGTTTTTTAAACTTCACCTTGTCCATCCCTGCATAAAAGACTAATTTTCCTTTATTTTCAGGTTTTGACAACTCTAGTACACCTGCTGTTTGTGCCAAAGCTTCCATGATGAGAACACCTGGCATAACAGGATACTGTGGAAAATGTCCATTAAAAAATGGTTCATTAATTGTCACGTTTTTAATGGCAACAATCGTATCTTCGCTTGTTTCTAAAACGCGATCCACCAAAAGCATTGGGTAACGATGCGGCAAAGCCTCACGAATAGCATTTATATCAATTGTCATTTGATTCGAACCAATCCTTTTCCAAATTCAACCATTTCTTCATTCGTTACCAAAATTTCAGTGACCACCCCATCTTTAGGTGCTGGGACTTCATTCATCACTTTCATGGCTTCGATAATCAAGAGTGTTTGACCCTTAGTAACTTTGTCTCCTACAGATACAAAGGCTGATTTATCCGGTGCTGGCGACAAGTAAGCCACCCCAACCAATGGACTTTCAACCACATCACCTTCTGCAGCCTGAGCTGGAGCAGCAACTGGTTCAGCCGCTACAGCTGGAGTTGCTGGGGCTTCAACAACAGGGGCTACTACAGGAGTTTGAGGAGTTGCTACCACTTCAACTGCAGGAGCAACCGGTGTAGCCGCAACTGAACTCGTTTGGTTTTTACTCAAATTCAATTCTTCGCCATTATTTTTATATGAGAATTCACGCAAAGTTGACGCATCAAATTGAGCCAACAAATCTTTGATTTCAGAAATATTCATGAATTAACCCTCCCAACGTTTAAAGGCCAGAACAGCATTGTGTCCTCCAAAACCAAAGGTATTTGAGATAGCATACTGAATATCCGCTTCTTGACCTTCACCATAAACAACGTTTGCTTCGATATAGTCAGACAATTCTTTGGTACCAGCAGTTTTTGGTACAAAGCTGTGACGAATCGCTTCGATGGTAGCAATCGCTTCAACCGCACCAGCAGCACCAAGCAAGTGTCCTGTAAATGATTTAGTAGATGATACAGGAACTTCTTTACCAAGTACAGAAACAATAGCTCCGCTTTCACCTTTCTCATTGGCAGGTGTAGAGGTACCATGCGCATTGACATAATCGACATCTTCAGGTTTGATACCAGCTTCATTGATCGCTAATTTAATCGCTTTAGCCGCACCTGAACCATCTGGGGTTGGTGTTGTCATATGATAAGCATCACAGTTTGATCCGTAACCAACAATCTCAGCCAAGATGTTAGCACCACGTTTTTGAGCATGTTCCAAGCTTTCAATAACGAGGACCCCTGCACCTTCACCCATCACAAAACCATTACGGTCTTTGTCAAATGGGATAGATGAACGTTCTGGGTCTTCCGTTGTTGAAAGGGCCGTAAGAGCATTGAAACCACCGATACCAATTCTAGTAATTGAAGCTTCTGAACCACCGGCTAAAACAACATCATGGAACCCAAATTTAATTTCGCGGAAGGCTTCACCGATAGCATCATTGGCAGAGGCACAGGCAGTTGTCACTGATTTACATACCCCTTGTGCGCCAATTTTAAGCGCAATATTCCCAGCACCCATGTTTGAAAGAGCTTTTGGAATAAACATTGGTTGGATTCTCTTCATCCCACGTTCATGCATCCGGATAATTTGATCTTCCAATTCTTGCAAACCACCGATACCAGATGATACAATCACGCCTACACGATCACGGTCTTCTTCTTCCATATTCAAGCCTGAATTTTCAATAGCTTCCATCGCAGCATAGATTGCATACAATGAGTATGTATCCATACGATTTTGATCTTTTTTCACAAAATATTTATCGAATGGGAAATCTTGAATTTCACCAGCATTAAAGACTGGAATTTCAGAAGCATCAAATTTCGTAATGGGCTTGATTCCAATTTTTCCTTCATGAAGGCTATTCCAGAACTCCTCTGGTGTATTTCCGATTGGTGAGGTTACACCGTAACCTGTAACAACAACACGATTTGTAGACATATATATTCTCCTTTTGTCGGATGGATATTTAAGTAAGTGATTTTCGATCAGTGAGCATTCATTATTGCATAGTCATGCCGCCATCAATGGCAATTGTTTGACCAGTTAAATATTCTTGACCTGCCAAGAAAGCCGCAACTTCTGCCACTTCTTCAGCTTGACCAATTCGTTTCATTGGCACTTGAGCTAGCATGGCATCTTTCATTTTCTCTGGAATAGCATCAGTCATATCTGATTCAATGAAACCAGGTGCAATGGCATTCACACGAACGCCACGAGCCGCAACTTCACGCGCTACTGATTTAGTGAAACCAATCAAACCAGCTTTTGAAGCCGCATAGTTAGCTTGACCGATATTCCCCATTAGACCAACAACAGAGGACATGTTGATAATGGCCCCTTGACGAGCTTTAGACATCGGTTTTAAGACAGCTTGAGTCATATTAAAGGCACCTGTCAAGTTGATTTTCAAGACCCGTTCAAAATCTTCTTCAGTCATTTTCAACATCAACTTGTCGTTTGTGATCCCAGCGTTATTGACCAAAACATCAACACTTCCAAGCTTTTCAATTGCTTCAGCCACCATACGTTGCGCATCTTCGCCATTAGAAATATCCCCAGAAATACCAACAACAGTCACACCATAGTCAGCAAACTGTGCAAGCAAGTCCTCAGAAATTTCAGAACGTCCATTTAGGACAACATTGGCACCGAGACTCGCAAATTTATGAGCCACAGCCAATCCAATTCCGCGTGTTGAACCAGTTACAAAAACATTTTTATTTTTAAGTTCCATCTTTACCTCGTTTTAAGCATTCAGAAGTGCATCTAGACTAGCCTGATCTTCGACGTTATGAGTTGGAAGGGTTTTATCAATTTTCTTCAAGAAACCTGACAAGACTTTTCCTGGACCAATCTCAATCACTTCATCTACACCAAATTCTTGGATAGTGGCAATCGAATCATAAAAACGTACAGGTTCCATCACCTGACGGGCCAAAAGTGCTTTCACATCTTCTGACTTCATGATAGTAGCTTCTGTATTCCCAACTAAAGGAAGATCAAAATCATTAAATGATACTTTTTCTAGTTCAGCCGCCAATTTTTGACTAGCTGATTTAAGTAAAGCTGTGTGGAATGGGCCTGAAACATTAAGAGGAATCAAACGTTTGGCACCTGCCTCCTGCAACAGTTCCACAGCATAGTCTACAGCTGCAACCTCACCACCAATCACAATTTGGGCTGGTGTATTGTAGTTTGCTGGTGTTACTACACCCTTTTCAGATGCTTGTTGACAGATTTCTTCAATCAAACTTGGATCAGTATTCATAACAGCTACCATTTTCCCACTTCCAGCAGGAGCCGCCGTTTCCATGAATTCGCCACGTTTTGCAACCAAAGCTACTGCATCTTCAAACGAAAGAACTCCAGCAGCAACCAGGGCAGAGTATTCCCCCAAAGAAAGGCCGGCAACAATATCAGGAGTGATACCATTTTCTGCCAAAAGGCGATAAATGGCTACTGACGTTGTCAAAATAGCTGGTTGAGTATAGCGTGTCTGATTCAGTTTTTCTTCGTTAGAATCAATCAATTCACGTAAATCATAACCGAGAATACGATTAGCCGTATCAAATGTCTCTTTGACAACGGGATAAGTCGCATACAAATCGCTCGCCATGCCCAATTTCTGAGCCCCTTGACCAGCAAATAAGAACGCACGTTTTGTCACTATCCTAATCCTTTCGACGTTTTTAGACGTTTACATCTGCCCAACGAGCAGCTTCTTCTTTAATCACCTTAGCAGCACCTGTGTATAGGTCTTCCAAGATTTCTGCACATGTTTCTTCTTTACGAACAAGACCTGCAATTTGTCCAGCCATAACCGAACCATATTCCACATCTCCATCAACAACCGCGTTACGAAGGGCACCTGCACCAAGCTCTTCAATTTCCTCTTGAGTCTTCTTACCAGCCAAGAAATCTTTTTCAGCTTGGTTATATTCAGTAGCCAATTTATTCTTAATCGCACGAACTGGGTGTCCAACAACTGAGGCTGAAATAACAGTATCAATATCTTTAGCCTTCAAAATCTTATCTTTGAAGTTTTGGTGTGCATTAGATTCTTTGGCAACAGCGAAACGCGTACCAACCTGAACAGCTTCTGCTCCAAGCATAAGAACAGCAGCCATACCACGTCCATCAGCAACACCACCAGCTCCAATAACTGGGATAGATACCGCATCAGCAACTTGGCGAACAAGTGCCATAGTTGTCAATTTACCGATGTGACCACCAGCTTCCATACCTTCTGCGACAACAGCATCTGCTCCAAGTTTTTCCATACGTTTAGCAAGTGCTACCGATGGAATAACTGGGATTACTGTAATTCCAGCTTCGTGGAAACGCTCCATATATTTACCTGGGTTTCCGGCTCCTGTTGTAACAACCTTAACGCCCTCTTCGATAACGAGGTCGACGATGTCATCTGCAAATGGTGACAAAAGCATGATATTAACACCGAATGGTTTGTCAGTGATTTGTTTTACTCTATCAATGTTAGCTTTTACCACTTCTTTAGGGGCATTACCACCACCAATAATTCCGAGTCCACCAGCATTTGAAACGGCTCCTGCCAAGTCGCCATCAGCAACCCAGGCCATCCCACCTTGGAAGATTGGATATTTAATATTCAATAGTTCAGTAATTCGTGTTTGCATTATACCTACCTCTTTTTTCGCTTAAGTAATAGTTTAAGTTCGAAAGATTGTTTATTTGAGCCTCAAACTATTACCTAAACAAGAGAGAATATCTTTCGATACTCTCATCTATCATTATTTTGTTTTTTCTTCTACGTAAGCGACAAGATCACCAACTGTAGACAATCCTTCTTCAGTTTCGATTTGGATATCAAAAGCATCTTCGATTTCAGAGATCACTTGGAACAAATCCAATGAATCAGCTTCTAAATCTTCGAATGTAGATTCAAGAGTTACTTCTGATGGTTCTTTACCAAGTTCTTCAACGATAATTTCTTGTACTTTTTCAAATACTGCCATGACAGGCCTCCTTAAAAAATAATATATAAATTTTTAAAATGTGTTTCCACATGTTTAACTAGATTGTAACAAGAAGTGTGCCCCATGTCAAACCTCCACCGAATCCTGTAAGAAGAATTTTTTGACTTCCATCCATCTTGATTCGATGATTCTCGACACACTCCGATAATAGAATGGGGATACTAGCAGCACTAGTGTTCCCATATTCCATCATATTTGCTGGGATCTTCTCTCTAGAGACACCCAGTTTTTTTGACATCTTATCTAACATTCGGTCATTCGCCTGATGTAAAAGAAAATAGTCAATCTCTTCTGCTTCCATAGAGGCGTCTGCTATAATCTTTTGAATGCTTTTCGTGACATCACGAATGGCAAAATCAAAAACTACCCGTCCATCCATCGTCAGATATCTTCGATCGGAAACTTCATCTGAATAAGGGGAAGACAGCCCCAAATAGCAAGACTCAAGACTAGCACCTCGGCTACCATCTGTAAAAAGATTCTCAGCCAAAAACGATTTTTGATCGCTTGCTTCAAGCAAGACACCACCAGCTCCATCTCCAAAAAGGACTGAAGTGGAACGGTCTGACCAGTCTAATACTTTTGAAAGCGTCTCACTACCGATCACAATTCCTCGCCGGTACATACCTGAAGAAATGTATTTTTCAGCAGTGGCTAATGCAAATACAAATCCGCTACATGCTGCAGTCAGATCAAAGGCAAAAGCTCGAGAAGCTCCAATATTAGCTTGTACCCGGGCTGCAGTTGATGGCATTAAGCTGTCTGGAGTAATCGTAGCAACAACGATGAAATCAATTTCCTCAGCATCTAAGTTTGCTTTTGCTAATAATCTTTGTGCAACAATTGTTGCTAGATCACTTGTCGTCTCATCTTTTGAAATGTGACGCCGAAGGATACCTGTCCGACTACTGATCCATTCATCACTTGTATCCATGATCTCAGCCAAATCATCATTTGATACGACTTGGTCAGGTGCATAATGAGCAACTTGACTAATTTTAGCAAAGACCATTATTTAATTTCCTCCAAGAAACGATACAGATTTTGCAATCCTTTTTGCATCACTTTCTTCTCTTCGGGACTCATATCTCCAATAATCTGGTTGACCATCCGTTTATGGAATTGCTGATGAAGACGATAAAGTAGACGACCGTTCTTCGTTAAACTCAAGTGTACAACCCGGCGATCAACTTCCGATCTTCTTCTTTCGATATACCCTTTGCGCTCAAGATTATTCAAACTTGTCGTGACAGTCCCCAAAGTCACCATCAACTCCCGTGAAATATCACTCGGGGTTGCATTCGGTGTCGAACCAATCACATCGATCGTATGCATTTCTTTAATAGAAACATCTTTGAATCGACTTGCTCTTAGACTCGACTCCTCAATAACCAAAACATTATTAAAGATGGATGTTAAATAGTCGTTAACTAATTGGTAATTCAAAACTCCACCTCCTAATTTTACTTTGATAGTCAAATTTTATCAAAAATGAAAATAATTTGCAAGCATTTTTTCACAAAACATAGAAAAATTACAAATTTATTTTCCTTTAAATTGTGGCCGACGTTTCTCAGAGTAGGCAATAACCCCTTCCTTGAAATCTTCTGTAAATGCTAGTTTCTTTTGCAAATCCAATTCAAGACCCGCATATCGGTCCCATTCTTTCAAGAATGCTTCCCAAACCATTTCTTTCATGGCAGCATAAGAATTTGAAGATCCTCTTCTTAATTTTTTAAGCAATTGCTCAACTGTTTTATCGAGTCTTTCAGATTCACAAACACGATAAGCTAGGCCATAATCAAATGCCTTTTCAGCAGTCAAGGCTTCACCCGTCATTACTAAATGAGTAGCCCGAGACATGCCAATGGCTTTTCCTAACAAGAATAAGCCACCCGCATCCGGTGCTAAACCAACCCCAACAAAGGCTTGGATAAATTTAGTCCGATCACTAATAATACAAAAATCAACAGCTACTGCAATGTTAGCAGCTGCTCCAGCAACCGCTCCATCTGCCACCATAATAACCGGTTTTGGCAATTGCTTGATTTTCTTTGAAATCGTATTAACTAATTCGGCAATTAAAACAAGAGACTCGATGTCATCCGCATCGACTGCGCGTTTCATTTCGCTTAAATCTCCACCAACTGAAAAGATTTTCCCTTCTGCTGATAGAATAATGAATTTTACTTCCTCATTTTTTTCTGCATCTTCCAGGGCAGCTAAAATTTCCTGACACATTGGAATGTTAAAACCATTGGATACTTCAGGACGATTTAAAGAGATTGTCGCGAGGTCGTTTTCGACAGAATACAAAATTGTTTCAAACATCACTGACTCCTTTTATTTAAATATAAAATATTTTGATATTAAAACTTTTGAATTATAACATATCATACCACAAAAAAGTAAAATAGTAAAATATATCTATAAGATGTAACAAAATTGTAAAATTTGAATAATTACAATTTCTCTCCTCTACAGAATCAATTATTTTATGCCCTATCTGAAAATACATTGTATCAATAACTGAACTTTGGTATAATGTATTAATGAAACTATTAAGGAGAAAATATGAAAGTAACTAAATTCGGTGGAAGTTCTCTAGCATCAGCTTCTCAATTAAAAAAAGTACTTGATATCATTAAAGATGATCCAGAAAGAAGATTTGTAGTTGTATCAGCTCCAGGCAAACACAACGCTGAAGATACAAAAGTAACAGACGCTCTGATCCGGTATTATAAAGAATTTACTTCAGATAAGGATGTCACACAAACACAACAGTGGATTATTGAACGTTATCGTGCCATTACAGAAGAATTGGGTCTCAAAGAGTCTATTATTCAGGAAATTGCTGAAGATATCTATGATTTAACAAATTTACCTAAAAAAGGGAATCCATTCACATACGATGCATTCCTAGCAGCAGGCGAAAATAACAATGCTAAACTCATTGCTGCTTATTTCAATCAAAATGGATTAGAAGCAAGATATATCCATCCAAAAGAAGCAGGAATTACGGTCACTGCTGAACCTTCCAACGCTCGTATTTTACCATCTAGTTACGATAAAATTGAAGAACTAAAAGACTCAAGTGAAGTGATTGTCATTCCAGGATTCTTTGGTGTTACTCAAGATGGTGATATTTGTACATTTTCTCGTGGTGGATCTGATATAACAGGATCGATCATTGCAGCAGGTGTAAAAGCAGACTTATACGAAAACTTTACAGACGTAAATGGTATTTTTGCAGCACATCCAGGCATTATTAAACACCCACATTCTATACCTGAATTAACCTACAAAGAAATGCGTGAATTAGCCTATGCAGGCTTTTCAGTCTTGCATGATGAAGCGCTCGTTCCAGCATACAGAGGTAAAATTCCATTAGTCATTAAAAATACTAATAATCCAGACCACCCTGGAACCCGCATTGTTTTGGAACATTCAAATGATCATGTGACTGTTGTAGGGATTGCAGGGGATTCAGGATTCGTTAGTATTAACACTACAAAATACCTTATGAACCGTGAAGTCGGTTTTGGTCGAAAAGTCCTTCAAATTTTAGAAGATCTCAATATCAGTTGGGAACATATGCCAACTGGTATCGACGACCTGTCTATAATCTTACGTTCACGTGAGCTCACGCCAATTAAAGAACAGGAAATTTTAAAACAATTAACGCAAAAGCTTGAAGTTGACACAGCAGAAATTGAACATGATCTTTCCATCATTATGATTGTTGGTGAGAAAATGAAGAGTCAAGTGGGGGTTACCGCCACTGCAGCCAAAGCACTATCAGAAAATGAAGTGAATATTCAAATGATCTCGCAAGGTTCTAGTGAAGTTTCCATTATGTTCGTTGTAAGTAAAGATCAAGAAGAAAAAGCAATTAAAGCCTTATATCAAGCATTTTTCCCAAATAACTAAATAGAGAAAAGCTCCGTTAACTAAACGGAGCTTTAATTAACATTAAAATGAAAAGTAAAAAAGAGATCAATTACCTGATCTCTTTTTTTCTATACTCCGCCAGTAGGACTCGAACCTACGACATCATGATTAACAGTCATGCGCTACTACCAACTGAGCTATGGCGGAAT
>NZ_KV794405.1:0-1474 GCF_001808725.1 Streptococcus sp. HMSC074F05
ATCCAACTTCTCAGAAAAGAACACTTCATACCCAATATGAACCTGGTTTTATTGTAGCAAGAGATAGATCCCCACTAGAACTCTTAATTGAAAATAAGGACCTATTAGATTAAAAAAAGCGAGGATATGTACTGATCCCAAAAGTTAGATTTTTTCTGTCTAACTTTTGGGGTGCAGTACATTTTCAACTCTCTTATTTATTTTCTTATCTCACATAATTACTTCACATATCCAGGCTCATCAAATTCATTTTTTTCAATAACATATGCCACATTTGCATCCTTATTGATCAAAGAACATATATCTATTAAACTACAAAAGCTCTCTGACCGCAAAATTCCGTTAATTTACAACCTTATTCCTACTTTCTATTTTACTTTTCTGACAGATAAGATTATAATAAGAAGTATTTATTTTCGGAGGTTTTTATGTCATTTCTATCAAAAAATTGGGCAGGACTGTTAGCCTGTCTGATCATTTCTATCATCTCTTGGGTTTTAGGAGGCTTTCTGCCTGTTGTGGGAGCACCTGTTTTCGCCATTTTTATCGGAATGATTCTCTACCCCTTTCTCACTCCCTATAAACAACTGGATGCTGGTTTGACTTATAGCTCCAAAAAATTGCTTCAGTATGCTGTTATCTTACTTGGTTTTGGACTCAATATCTCTCAAGTTTTCGCAGTTGGAAAATCTTCCCTTCCTGTCATCCTTTCGACTATTTCTATCGCTTTAATTATTGCTTTCTTTTTCCAACGATTTTTTAACATGGATACAAAGCTAGCTACCTTGATTGGGGTAGGCTCTTCTATCTGTGGCGGTTCTGCCATTGCAGCGACTGCTCCTGTTATTCACGCCAAGGAAAAAGAAGTAGCCCAAGCCATTTCTGTTATCTTTTTCTTCAATGTCTTGGCAGCTCTTATCTTTCCAACTCTAGGTTCTTGGCTCCATCTCTCCAACGAAGGTTTTGCTCTCTTTGCGGGTACTGCGGTCAACGATACTTCCTCTGTAACAGCCACAGCTAGCGCCTGGGATAGTCTGTATCATACCAATACTCTAGAATCTGCAACCATTGTCAAACTGACTCGTACCTTAGCTATTATCCCTATTACTCTCTTCCTCTCCTATTGGCAAAGCCGTCAACAAGACAACAACCAAGGAGTAAAGCTTAAAAAAATCTTCCCCGTTTTCATTCTCTACTTCATCCTAGCTTCTCTGCTAACTACCGTCCTTACTTCTTTTGGTGTTAGCAATAGCTTCTTTTCACCTCTCAAACAGCTCTCCAAATTCCTCATCATCATGGCTATGAGTGCTATTGGTCTCAAAACTAACCTCGTTGCTATGATCAAATCCAGTGGAAAATCCATTCTTCTTGGAGCCCTTTGCTGGATTGCTATCATCCTGACTAGTCTTGGCATGCAATTACTCATCGGTATTTTCTAAGAAAAAAGGGAGCCTAAAGGCTACCTCAGAACGTA
>NZ_KV794406.1:0-1317 GCF_001808725.1 Streptococcus sp. HMSC074F05
GTATCTGCGAGCCAATCAGCATCATTGAGCGAATCAGCTTCTGCATCTGAATCAGCATCGCAATCTATTTCAGAATCACAATCAGCTTCAACAAGCCAATCAGTTTCTGAATCAACATCAGCGTCTGAGTCAACATCAGTATCAGCTTCAACATCAACGTCTGAATCTGTTTCAGCATCTGAGTCAGCGTCAGCGTCATTGAGCGCATCAGCATCTGAGTCAGCATCAGTATCAGCAAGCCAATCAGCATCATTGAGCACATCGGCTTCAGCATCAGCATCTACTTCAGCAAGCCAATCAGCGTCATTGAGCGCATCAGCATCTGAGTCAGCATCAGTATCAGCAAGCCAATCAGCATCATTGAGCACATCGGCTTCAGCATCAGCATCAGTATCTGCTAGTCAATCAGCGTCATTGAGCACATCAGCTTCTGAATCAGCATCAGTATCTGCTAGCCAATCAGCATCATTGAGCACATCGGCATCAGCATCAGCATCAGTATCTGCAAGCCAATCAGCATCATTGAGCACATCGGCTTCAACATCGCTTTCTACATCTGTATCACAATCAGCATCTAATTCTTCATCAAATTCTGAAAGTGAAACACCTAAACAAGGTGAAGTAATCATCACTTATGTAGATACAAAAGGTAAAGTGATTAAAGATCCTCGTCAAGATACACCAAACTCACCATATGATACTCCATATAACACAACTGAGGAAGGTGAAAAACCTAACACAATCAAGACTCCAGATGGTAAGACATACAAGATCGTACCAAAAGGTGATTACCCAGTAGGTAAAGTTGACGGTGACGGACACCTTGAATCATCTGATCCAATTAAAGGTAAAGTTGATAAACCTAAATCAACTATCACTTACGTTTATAAAGAAGTGAAGGGTAACGTATACGTTCACTATGTTGACGTCAATGGTAACAAGATCAAAGAATCAGTAACTGACGAAAAAGATCAACCAGTTGATAAGGACTACGATACAGTAGTAGACAACCGTCCAAGCACGATCGAGTTCCAAGGTAAGACATACGAATTGGTACCAGCTGGTAACTACCCAGTAGGTAAAGTCGACGATCAAGGTCACTGGACAGGTGATGATGCTACAACTGGTAAAGTTGCTGAAGAAGATACGAACGTAACATATGTCTACCAATTGAAAGAAGATCCAACGAAACCTAAAGAAGGTGACGTCATCATCACTTACGTAGACGAAAATGGTAAAGAAATTCAAAAACCTCGTCAAGACACACCAAACTCACCATATGACACACCATATAACACAACTGAGGAAGGTGAAAAA
>NZ_KV794406.1:1417-6843 GCF_001808725.1 Streptococcus sp. HMSC074F05
TAACACAACTGAGGAAGGTGAAAAACCTAATACTATCAAGACTCCAGACGGTAAGACTTACAAGATCGTACCGAAAGGTGACTACCCAGTAGGTAAAGTTGATGGCGATGGACACTTAGAATCATCTGATCCAATTAAAGGTAAAGTTGATAAACCACGTTCAATCATCACTTACGTTTACAAAGAAGTGAAGGAAGAACCAACTCAACCTAAGGGTAGCGTATACGTACACTACAAAGATACTGAAGGTAACACCATTAAAGAATCAGTAACAGATGAGTTAGACCAACCAGTAGGTAAAGACTACAACACTGTTGAAGACAACCGTCCACAATACATTAGATTCGAAGGTAAAACTTACGAAATCGTACCAGTCGGAAACTACACAGTTGGTAAAGTAGATACTCAAGGTCACCTTGAATCAACAGACCCAACAACTGGTAAAGTGGTTGAAGGACGTAAAGACGTTACTTACATCTACAAACTTGTCGAAGAACCTGTACAACCTAAGGGTAATGTATACGTTCACTATGTAGATGAAAATGGTAACACGATCAAGACTTCAGTAGTGGATGAAAAAGACCAACCAGTAGGTAAAGACTACGATACAGTTGTGGATAACCGTCCTAAGACAATCACAACTGCAGATGGTAAAGTCTATGAATTGGTACCACAAGGTAACTACCCAGTAGGTAACGTTGACGGTGAAGGTCACTTGACAACAACTGACCCAACAACTGGTAAAGTCATCGAAGGTGATAAGAACGTTACTTATGTTTACAAACTTGTGAAGACTCCAAACGTTCCAACACCAAACACTCCAGTGCCACCAACTCCAACACCAAATACACCGGTAGATCCAACACCTAATAAACCAATGGATCCAACACCAAACACACCGGTAGATCCAACACCTAATACACCAGTGAACCCAGTTCCTGAGCAACCAGCTCAACCAGCTCCAGCTCTTGAACAACTTCCAAATACTGGTGAAACAGGATCTGTAGCTTCAGCTCTTCTTGGAGCAGTTGCAGGGGTTGCAGGGGTTGCAGCACTTGGACGTCGCAAAAAGGAAGATGAAAAATAATCTTCTATCCTAATTTGATTCGGTCATTTCAGGTATGTGGGAAATGAAAAAGGATCCAAAAAGAGAACCTTCGGGTTCTCTTTTTGTATGCTGTTATTTGTGTTAAAAACTAGTCTTAATTAGTTACTTTTGGGGAAAATTAGTGTATAATAACTCGATATCTAAAATTTAAGGAGCGAACATGTTTTTTAAACGTTCGAAAGGGGAGTTTCGCGAAACGGAGCGAATCACACGTTTTAAATTAATCAAATCAGGAAAGAATTGGGTACGGGCATCTGTTTCTCGGTTAGGCTTATTTCGTGTCATGCGAGGTGGTGTGGATGAAAAAATCATGGTTAGATATGATGATTCTTCACATCAAATGCCTGCAGACCTAGTGAAAGGTATGGTTGTACTAGGGGCTCTTGCTGGAGCGACAACGGTTGCCAATCCAGTATTTGCTGAGGAAAATGAGATGAATGCGACTGTTGGGTCTGAAATCAGCCCATCGACCGGTGTAGCGGGTTCGGATAGTTTTGTCTTGGGGACGACCTCTAACTCAGATTCTGCATCAGCCAGTCAATCTATGAGTGAATCTGTCTCGCTATCAGAGTCGGCTAGTGACAGCCTTTCTTTGTCTCAGTCGGTTTCTTTGAGCGAATCACATGTTGTTAGTCATTCAGCGAGTCAGTCCACATCAGAATTTGCTAGTAGCACTCTCTCAGAGAATGATACTATTCATGTAGCTACTCCTGAAACGGGTGAGAAGGTAGCAGAGGCTCAAAACACTCGCTCGGAAGACCAGGTGAAGCGTCTGCAAGTCTTGGCTTTGGATTTATACACCTATCGTGCGCAGGCATTGGAAATCCCTGGGACCGCATCTGCAATTGAGAATGGAGATCTGGCCTTAGAGGCTATTCGAACTGGCTTGTCTAATCCGGCAATTCAAATCGATGCCGTGGAAAGCCAAGCAAAGATTGCTCGCAATCGCTTGGTCAATGCGGTGCTTCGTGCGACATCTGGTCAACGGGATCCGCGTAACGGGAATCGTATAGATGCTGATACCAGTCTCCGTGCGCCTCAGTATAATTTAGGTCTGGCTAACAATGCCTTGATTTCTGTGTATAACTCTGATTACATTAATCAGGCTTATAATGTTGTGGAAACCAATCCTACACGAAATAGTATTAAAAGCATTGGCTACGCTTCTGGTAGTGACCGTGTGAATGGCATTAATGTTCCGCATACATCGGCCTTGAAAAATAGTGCAGTGGCCTTTAATATTATGGGGACTGTTGGTCAGAAAGAGATCGTAACGCCTGGGAAAATTTATAATGTTTCTTTTGTAGTGACCAATACGGCTAGGCAGTCAGTGACACGAACGCTACGCATTCAGGTTTTGCCGCAAAATGATGGCATTCGTAATCCGATTACGGCTGTGACGACAGCGACTTTTGTCAATGATACTACTAACTTGGCCCAGGCTGAAAAAGAGAAGATTTGGGAAGCGTTTAAGACTGCTAACCCCAATATTGCCACTTCAAAGGACTTTAAATCTTATTCCGTTTCATCATCTGGTGTGGTGACCATTACCTATAAAGATAACACTACAAATGATGTGACGGCTCCAGTGAAGCGACTTGCAGCACCAACTGTTGAAACGAGATTATTGGATAAGGCTTACACACAGACACCTGTAACGGTGACAGGAGCTGAGCCAGGTTCTACAGTCGTTCTATACAATAATGACGATGAAGTGGGAACAGCTGTGGCAGATGCTTCGGGTCAAGCGATTGTGACGCCGACTGTTAAGTTACAAACGGGTGGTGTAACAGCCAAAGCTCGCATTCTGTATGGTGATCATGCAGTTTATTCCGATGCCAGTAATATGGTTGCTGTAACAGATGCCACACGTCCTGAAGTGACGGCTAAGTTGACCGTCAATGGTGTGGAACCGAAATCAACCCCTCTTGAAGGTGGTGGGAAGAATTATATTATTTACGCTGGTGATGATGCGGTTGTGACCTTTACAGCTACTGATGACAGTGGCAAGTTGAAAGAAATGAAAGTCGTTGCACGAGCGGATCTGAACGACAATGCTTTGAACGGGAATTTCTTTGGTGGCAGCCAGTATGGAACAGGTGATATTGCTCCTATCACGGGTGATATTACGGCTACCAGTGCGAACCCTGCAACCATCACAACGACCATTCATTTGAAGGATGATCTTTACCATACCTACCGAAATACATGGCAACGTAATGTTGCAGCTATTGATAATGCGTCTAATATGAACCGCCCAAATGGTTTGGGTGAAATTCGGATTACACAAGGACGTCTCGCTGATCGTACGCCAGGTGTGGCGCCGACAAGCACTATTCAGGTGACGAGTCTAACTGCATTGACTGATGCAGATAAGAGCAAGGTGATTGCTGCTGTGTCGGCTGTTAATCCAGAGGTAGCCAACCGGATTAAGTCCTATACGGTTAATAGTGATGGTACAGTCACCATTACTTATAAAGATAGTACGACCAATGTCGTAGCGGTGAAACTGTCAGATAGCGATCACAGTCAGTCTGTATCAAACAGTCAGAGTGCGTCTACGAAGACTTCGCAATCGATCAGTCAGTCTTTAAGTGCGAAGCAATCTCAGAGCGTTTCATTAAGCCAGTCACTGAGCTCGGTTCGCTCACAAAGTTTGTCAGCTTCACTAAGCCAATCAGCTTCTGCAAGTGTCTCAGCTCAAACTAGTTTATCTCGCAGTCAATCGTTGAGCAAGGAGGTTTCTCAATCTCAATCCGCTTCAACGAGTCAATCTGTATCGACAAGAAAATCTGAATCTGTGAAAGTTTCGGAATCAGTATCTGCTTCTGAATCAGTGTCAGCGTCTGAGTCAGTTTCAACGTCCGAGTCGGTTTCTGTATCTGAATCAGTGTCTACTTCTGAATCGGTGTCAACAGCAGAGTCAGTGTCAACATCAGAATCAGTTTCAACGTCCGAATCAGTGTCAGCGTCTGAGTCGGTATCAGCGTCTGAGTCAGTGTCTACGTCAGAATCATTCTCGACATCCGAGTCAGCATCTACATCAGAATCTGTATCAACGTCTGAATCGGTGTCGACTTCCGAGTCTGTTTCTGTATCGGAATCAGTATCAGCATCCGAGTCCGTTTCGACTTCTGAATCAGTGTCTACTTCTGAATCTGTTTCGACTTCCGAATCATTGTCAACATCCGAATCAGTTTCGACATCAGAGTCTGAATCAACATCCGAATCAGTGTCAACGTCTGAGTCAGTCTCAACCTCTGAATCGGCATCTACCTCAGAATCGGTATCGACTTCCGAGTCAGTTTCAGCGTCTGAATCATTGTCAACATCCGAATCAGTTTCAACGTCTGATTCGGTGTCAACGTCCGAATCAGTCTCAACATCCGAGTCAGTTTCAGCCTCTGAATCGGTATCGACGTCTGAGTCAGTCTCAACATCAGAATCAGTTTCAGAATCCGAGTCAGTATCAGAAAGTCAGTCAATTTCAACGTCTGAATCAGTGTCAGCGTCTGAGTCGGTTTCAACGTCCGAATCAGTCTCGACTTCTGAATCGGCATCTACATCAGAATCAGCTTCTGCCTCTGAGTCAGCCTCAACGTCTGAGTCAGTTTCAACCTCTGAATCGGTATCGACTTCCGAATCAGTTTCAACGTCCGAATCAGTATCAGCGTCTGAGTCAGTTTCAACCTCTGAATCAGTATCGACATCTGAGTCAGTCTCAGTCTCTGAGTCAGTATCTACGTCCGAATCAGCGTCAGCCTCAGAATCTGAGTCGGTATCAGCATCAGAATCAGCCTCAGAATCTGAGTCGGTATCAGCCTCAGAATCAGCCTCTGCTTCTGAATCAGTTTCAACATCAGAATCAGTCTCAGAGTCCGAATCAGTTTCAACGTCTGAATCGGTTTCTGTATCAGAATCAATCTCGACATCAGAATCATTGTCAGCATCGTTGAGCACTTTAGTATCAGAAAGTCAGTCAGTCTCTACTTCAGTGTCAGTCTCTACTTCAGTGTCAGTCTCAACATCTGAGTCAGCCTCTGCTTCTGAATCAGTGTCTACTTCAGAATCAGCCTCTGCATCCGAATCAGTCTCAACGTCTGAGTCAGTTTCAGCATCTGCATCCGAGTCCGTTTCGACTTCTGAATCGGTGTCGACTTCCAAGTCTGTTTCTGTATCGGAATCAGTATCGGCATCCGAGTCAGCATCTACATCAGAATCTGTATCAACGTCTGATTCAGTATCAACGTCCGAATCAGTTTCAGCGTCTGAATCGGTTTCTGTATCAGAATCAGTGTCTACTTCTGAATCTGTTTCG
>NZ_KV794406.1:6943-7770 GCF_001808725.1 Streptococcus sp. HMSC074F05
CATCAGAGTCTGAATCAACATCCGAATCAGCATCTGCTTCTGAATCAGCCTCAGTGTCCGAATCAGTCTCGACATCCGAGTCAGTTTCTGTATCTGAATCAGTCTCAACGTCTGAGTCAGTATCAGCGTCTGAATCAGTTTCTACCTCTGAGTCAGTATCTACGTCTGAATCAATCTCGACCTCTGAATCATTGTCAGCATCAACATCTGAGTCGGTCTCAACCTCTGAATCAGTATCGACATCCGAGTCATTGTCCGCGTCCGAGTCAGTTTCAACTTCTGAATCGGTGTCAACATCAGAATCATTCTCAGTCTCTGAATCAGCCTCTGCGTCCGAGTCAGCGTCAACATCCGAATCAGTGTCTACGTCTGAATCGGTGTCAACATCAGAATCAGTTTCTGCATCAGAATCAGTATCAACATCCGAATCAATTTCAGCCTCTGAATCAGTTTCAACGTCAGAATCAGTGTCAACCTCAGAATCGGCATCTGTATCCGAATCGGTTTCTACGTCAGAATCAGCGTCAACATCAGAATCAGCGTCAATATCAGAATCGGTTTCGGCGTCTGAGTCAGCGTCAACATCTGAATCAGTGTCAACGTCAGAATCAGTATCAGTGTCCGAATCAGCTTCAACCTCAGTAAGCCAATCAGTGTCAGCATCTGAATCAGCTTCAACCTCAGTAAGCCAATCAGTGTCAGCATCTGAATCAGCTTCAACCTCAGTAAGTAAATCGGTTTCTACGTCTGAATCGGTGTCTACATCCGAATCAGTATCAGCGTCTGATTCAGAATCAGCGTCCGAATCAGTATCGACATCTGAGTCA
>NZ_KV794406.1:7870-13339 GCF_001808725.1 Streptococcus sp. HMSC074F05
AGAATCAGTTTCTGCATCCGAGTCAGCGTCAGAATCATTGTCTGCATCTGAGTCAGCATCAACCTCTGAATCAGTCTCGGCGTCTGAGTCGGTATCCGAGTCAGTATCAACGTCTGAATCAATCTCGACATCTGAATCATTGTCAGCCTCTGAGTCAGTGTCTACATCCGAATCGGTTTCTACCTCTGAATCAGTATCAGTGTCCGAATCAGCTTCAACTTCAGTAAGCCAATCAGTCTCAGCATCTGAATCAGTGTCGACATCAGAATCAGTTTCAGCCTCTGCGTCGGTATCAACATCGGAGTCAGTTTCTGCGTCTGAATCAATCTCGACATCGGAGTCAGTTTCTGCGTCTGAATCAGTTTCAGCATCCGAGTCGGTTTCTACCTCTGAATCAGTATCGACCTCAGAGTCCGTTTCTGTATCAGAATCGGTTTCTACGTCAGAATCAGCATCAGCCTCTGAGTCAGTTTCTGCGTCTGAATCAGTGTCAACATCAGAATCAGTATCAACGTCTGAATCTGTGTCAACATCCGAATCGGCATCTGTGTCCGAGTCATTGTCAGCGTCTGAGTCAGTTTCAGCGTCTGAGTCAGTTTCAACATCAGAATCTGTGTCAACGTCTGAATCGGTGTCTACATCAGAATCAGTATTAACGTCTGAATCAGTTTCTGTATCTGAGTCAGCATCAGCCTCTGAGTCGGCCTCTACCTCAGAATCAGTCTCAACCTCTGAATCAGTCTCAATGTCCGAATCGATTTCTGTATCTGAATCAGTTTCAGCGTCCTTGTCAGCGTCTACGTCTGAATCAATCTCGACATCCGAATCAATGTCAGCATCGTTGAGCAGTTCAGTATCAGAAAGCCAGTCAGTCTCTACTTCGCTTTCGGTTTCGACATCAGTATCTGCATCAGAGTCAGCATCATTGAGTACCTCTGCACCTGAATTAACTTCAACATCAGTAAGTACTTCAGTTTCAGTGAGTCAATTACAATCAGGATCAACATCTGGTAGCGGTTCATACTCTAACTCAATGAGCCAATCAATTTCTCGTTCAGAGTCATTGTCTGTATCAGAAACAGCAAGTGGTTCACAAAAACACAGCCAATCTGTGGCGCTTCCGAATACTGGCGAAACAGAATCTGTAACATCAGTTCTTCTCGGGGTAGTTACAGGGTTAGCTGGAATTGCTGGACTTACCCGACGTAAAAAGAAGGGGAACTGATCTAGTAGGAAATATCATTTTTTTCGAGTGAATCTCATAGGAGATTCACTTTTTTACTAGTAGAATGAAGTGTTTTTAATGTGTTACAAAAAAATTTGAAAATTAAACGATAATATATAAGTTTTTTGTAGCAAATTACTTGAATCTACGTAGTATTCCTGTATAATGAATAATGACTACAATGTAAGGGGAATATCATGCAATTTAAGCGTTCAAAAGGAAACTTTCGTGAAACAGATCGTGTCGTACGCTTCAAATTAATTAAATCAGGAAAAAATTGGCTTCGGGCATCAACGGCTGCCCTAGGCCTCTTTCGCGTGGTGCGTGGGCAAGTGGAGGAGACCATCATTGCCAACGTGCAGCAAGATCAAATAGAAAATCAAAAGCATAACCAAGCCTTCTTAAAAGGTTTGATTACGGTAGGGACTGTTTTTGGTGGTGCTGTGCTTGCTACGACAGCTAAGGCGGAGGATGCAACATCACTTGCACCAACGGTTTCTGAGACAAAAGAGGAAACCTTGGCAGAAGTGGATAGTGTGGTCTTAGCGAAAACTTCAAGTCAGCCTTCAAAATCCATCTCTGTTTCAGAATCAACTAGTTTTTCTACATCTGAGAGTGCGTCTGCTTCGATCAGTGAATCCACCTCTTTGTCCTTAAGCGAAGTTGGATCAACTGCATTATCAACGGCACTTAGCGAGTCTGCTCAAGCTCTAGAGTCAGAAGCAGGTATTGAAGAGCCGACTAGTTTAGAAGAAGCCACTGTTTTAGAACAAAATACCTCTGAAGCTGAATTGCTTCAAGAAATTGCAGGGAATTACGCATCTAAAATGACGGACACCGATCGCCGAGCAGTGGTCGAAGCGGTCATTAACAAAGTGCAGGCCGAAGTGGCTGCAAGCAATAACTTGATCCACACCAATGCCAGTGCGCAAGCTTATGCTGACCAGCGCGATCGCTTGGAGAAAGCTGTCGATGAGATGATGACGACCTTGACAGCTGCAGGTTTTGTGGGAAATACGAATATAGATGGGAAACCTGCGATCTCTGCTCAGTTGGCTCCTCTAGCTGAGGAAACATACTTGGCTGATGATGTATTGGATATGACCCCGAACCCAGAAGATCCCAATGGTGCGAGTGTAGAAGATCCTACACTTGACACACCAGGATATGCTAAGGATCCTCATCTAGATAAAGATCTCTTAAGATTTTCGCCTGAAGAGTTGAAAAATTTTTTAGGTGAACCCTACACCAATCGTTATACATTTGGTATTTGGGACTTTGTGAATAAACAAGGAGAGTCACTTGGTTACTATGCGACTATGTCGATTGATATCAGTGAGATAGATCCGGAAAAGCATAAGGCAATGGATGTTTATTTCCGCATTGTCCGAAAATCAGATGGGGCTGAAATTTTTTCACAAACTGTATCTCCAGAAGGATATGGCCAAGATATTCAATTACCAAAAGAAGTACTAATTGGTCAGGCTCCCCTTGGGAACAAGGTTTTTAATTCGGAACCTTCTACAGGTAATGGGACCTTTGGAATGCTGACGAATTTTATTCCGGAACAGGCTTTCTTATTCCGGAGTATTTATGATGTCATGACGCCTGAGAATCAAGGGCAATTGATTAGGACGTATCCTAGTATCAAAATTCCATCTATGATGGGACAACAATCGACCTTCTATAGAGAAGTGGACCCGAATGGTAGATGGTTTAATGGGCAATATGAACCAACGGGGAAAGAAAGATCCTTACTAGAGTATAGAATCTACGGATTGGAAGGCCAGCATTATACAGCTTCCAATCCACGCGAATTTCCTGGTTATGTACAGGTCCCAGCGCACACCGTGTTCCCGAATCGTAAAAGTGGGGTGTTCGATAATAGTAAGAATGGGAAATCAAGAATTGAACTATTAGGGGATGCGCGTGAGCATTTCATTAAAAGTGAAGTTGTCACCCTTAATCAAAATGGTGATTATTCTCTTCGCTACTATGTTTTAGATCCTTCTAAAATACATGATGTTAGTAGTGGTGATGTAGGAAATGCTAAGGTAACCGATGTATATACACTTGTTTATGAAAAAGAATTTAAACAAGATAATACGGATAACCTTTCAGATTTAGGTGGAACTCGTAAAGTTGAAAGTAAAAACAAGGACTACTTCCTAAATGTCACACCAAAACGAATAGATTACCAACATTTTGAGTTGGATATTACAGGTTGGTTCTCTAGTAAGGAGACAGTTACATACACTGATGAGAAAACAGGAATAGAATATACTGTTCCAAAACCATTCACGGAACTTCCAAAATCGGCCTACCTCGATAAAAATACGACCATGGTCGTTGGAGAAGATGCAACACCTCAAGGAGCAGATGGTTTTTCCAACTTCAAACAAACGATCAAAAAAATAGTAGATTCATACCCCTTAACGAGTGTGAATTATTACTATCGGAAGATGACACCGTCAGAATCTACTTCACAATCTCAAAACTTCTCGATTTTAACTTCAGAGTCACTAGTTTCAGAATCCATTTCATCTTCTCAATCTGTTTCGGTCAGTGAGTCCGTTTCCTTGTCACAAGCATCTAGCTCCGCCAGTCAATCAGATTCACAGGTTTCAACCTCGATTTCCTTGTCACAATCTGTATCGACAAGCGAATCCAACTCGTTGGTTCAGGAATCGATCTCCACTAGTCAGTCGGAGGCTCTAGTCCAAGAGTCGGTTTCAGCAAGTCAATCGGATTCGTTAGTTCAATCGTCGGTTTCAGCAAGCCAGTCTGAGTCGTTGATTCAAGCATCAGTTTCTGCCAGTCAGTCCGATTCGCTTGTTAAAGAATCTGTATCCGCCAGTCAGTCAGACTCCTTGGTTCAAGCCTCAGTTTCTGCTAGTCAATCAGACTCGTTGGTTCAATCGTCGGTTTCAGCAAGCCAGTCAGAGTCCTTGATTCAAGCATCAGTTTCCGCCAGTCAGTCAGAGTCGCTGGTCCAAGATTCAGTTTCCGCCAGCCAATCAGATTCATTGATTCAGGAATCTGTATCAGCGAGTCAGTCCGATTCCTTGATTCAGTCATCTGTATCATCTAGCCAATCAGAATCCTTGGTTCAGGCATCTGTTTCAGCTAGCCGATCCGAATCGTTAGTACAAGAATCCGTTTCTGCCAGTCAATCAGACTCGTTGATTCAAGAATCCGTTTCAGCTAGTCAGTCAGACTCGTTGGTTCAAGCGTCCGTCTCAGCTAGTCAGTCAGAGTCACTGGTTAAAGAATCCGTTTCTGCCAGTCAGTCAGAGTCGTTGCTTCAGGAATCCGTATCAGCCAGTCAGTCCGAGTCACTGGTTCAAGCCTCCGTATCTGCCAGCCAGTCAGATTCATTGGTACAAGCCTCCGTTTCAGCTAGCCGGTCAGAGTCATTAGTTCAAGCGTCGGTTTCTGCAAGTCAGTCAGAGTCACTGGTTCAGGAATCGGTTTCCGTCAGTCAGTCTGACTCGTTGCTTCAGGCATCTGTATCTGCCAGTCAATCAGATTCCTTGGTTCAAGTCTCGGTTTCAGCCAGCCAGTCTGAGTCGTTGGTTCAGGCATCTGTATCGGCAAGTCAATCCGACTCGTTGGTTCAAGCCTCAGTTTCTGCCAGTCAGTCAGAGTCGTTGCTTCAGGAATCCGTTTCTGCCAGCCAGTCTGATTCCTTGGTTCAAGAATCAGTTTCTTCAAGCCAATCGGAGTCGCTGGTTCAAGAGTCGATTTCAGCGAGTCAATCAGAGTCATTGATTAAAGAATCTGTATCAGCGAGTCAATCCGACTCACAATCAAAAGCAGCATCAGCATCTAAGAGTGAGTCTGAAAAAGCCTCGAAATCTGTTTCGTTGAGTCAGTCGGTATCCTTATCTAATTTAGCATCTAGATCAATTTCTGTGTCTCAATCGCAGTCAACATCGGCGGTTGGATCGGAGGAAGTGGTTTCTCAACTGATTTCCTTGTCACAATCTATTTCAATGAGCAAAAAGCTGTCAGAATCCGTTTCAGCCAGCCAGTCTGAGTCGTTGATTCAAGCATCAGTTTCTGCCAGTCAGTCAGAGTCACTGGTTCAAGAATCAGTTTCTGCAAGTCAGTTAGACTCGTTGGTTCAAGAGTCAGTTTCTGCGAGCCAATCCGAGTCGTTGGTACAAAAATCAGTTTCCGCGAGTCAGTCAGAGTCGTTAGTACAAGAATCCGTTTCAGCAAGTCAATCTGAGTCCTTGGTT
>NZ_KV794407.1:0-32528 GCF_001808725.1 Streptococcus sp. HMSC074F05
AACAATCGTCATTATATTTCTGAAAAAGTAGTTTCGGTTGATTACGTTCGACCAAGTGGTGTTCTGACGATTGAAAACAATAACCCAGTAGCAGGCACCTTTGATGCGGTTGTTAGCAAAATTGTTGCACCGACTGGTCTAAAAGAGGTTTTAGTTCCATCATGGAGTTTGGTTGGTGGTCAAGATGACCTTATCTGGCACAAGGCAACTCTCCAAGCTGATGGCTCTTATCGTGTAACTATTAAAGCGAGCGATCATAAGAACGATAGTGGGAAATACAACGTTCATGTACATTTCATTGATGCCGATAATCATCGACGTTATGTGACAGAGGCAATTACAGAAGTTCATCAGGTCAAACCAAGTGGCACAGTAACGATTGAGAATAACAATACTGAGAAAGGTACTTTTGATGCCGTTATTCGTAATGTAGTCGCTCCAACTGGTTTGAAAGAAGTTTTAGTCCCTACTTGGTCTAACAAAAATGGTCAGGATGATCTAGTCTGGCATAAAGCAATTCGTCAAAGTGATGGCAGCTACCGTGCAACCATTAAAGCATCTGATCATAAGAATGATACAGGTGAATTTAATGTTCATATTTACTACGTAGATCAAAATAATCAAAAAGCCTACATCACAAAGACAACGACAGAAGTACGTGAAGTTAAACCAAGTGGCACTATAACAATTGAGAACAACAATACTGTAACAGGCACATTTGATGCCGTTATTCGTAATGTTTTTGCTCCAAATGGCTTGAAAGAAGTTCTGATCCCAACATGGTCAGATTCAAACGGGCCTGATGATCTAGTCTGGCATAAAGCAGTGCGTCAAAGCGACGGTAGTTATCGTGCGACCATCAAAGCCTCAGATCATAAAAATGAGGATGGTAAGTACAATGTCCATGTTTATTATGTAGATCAAACTAATCAACGAAATTACATCACAGAAACCACGACAGAGGTACGTCAAGCCCGCCGTTCTGGTACAATCTTAATCCAAAACAACAACAAGGATACAGGTACCTTTGACGTCATCATTAAGGATGTCTACAATCCTAAAGGTGTGCGAACTGTGCAAGTCCCAACTTGGTCGGATAAGGACGGCCAAGACGATATCCGCTGGTATGAAGCAACTCGTCAAGCGAACGGAGACTACAAGGTATCTGTTAAAGCCAGCGATCACAAGAACTCTACTGGTAAGTACCATATCCACCTCTACTACATCCAAAATGATGGCTCTCGTGTGGGTGTTGGTACCACGACGACAGAAGTCGAATTCCGAAATGCTAAGACAAAGACACAAACAGGGATCAAGAATGTTAATTCTGGTGCTGGAACCTTTACGGTAACGGTGGATCAAGCGCCTCAGGGACGTCGGATTAAGAACATCCGTGTTGCAGCCTGGTCTCAAGCGCACCAAGAAAATCTCTACTGGTATTCAACGGCACCTTCTGGTATGCATACAGAAGTGCAGGTTTCTGCAGCAAATCACCAGTACCAATCAGGCAACTATACCACTCACGTCTATGTGGATTATGTCGATGGTGGCGTTGAAGGCTTTAACCTTGGTCAAACAGCCCTTCATCCCCGTGCGACTGTAGATCAAACTGCTTTTAGTCCTCGTGTAACGAATGGACAACGGGACCGTGTCTTACGGGCAGCAGCTAGTCTAGTGGGCGTTCGTGGCGGCACTGCAGCTCACCATCAATTGGTCAATGATTATAACAGTGTTAAACCACTTCCGGTTGGTTATGCAGTGAAGACGACCGATGACTGGTGTGATATCTTTGTCACAACAGTCTTCCAGCGGGAAGGTTTGAGCGGTTTGATTGGCCGTGAATGTGGAGTCGAACGTCACATCCAGATTTTCAAACGCTTGGGCATCTGGAATGAAGATGGTACCACTACACCAAAAGCAGGGGACATCATCACCTTTAACTGGGATCAAAATAGCCAACAAAACAATGGCTTTGCGGATCACATCGGAATTGTTGAGAGCGTCTCAAATGGGATCATTCATACCATTGAAGGAAACTCCAACAACCAAGTCCGTCGCAATACCTATCGAATCGGACATGGCAATATCCGTGGATTTGCCACCCCACGCTATCAATAATAAAAAGGGAGTGGGAAAGAACTCTGACTAGTTAAAAAGAGTTCGTCTTCCCACCCCCGCACAGTTGATTAGGTCATCTTTGGAGCTTAAAAGGCGAACAAAGATGCCAATCAACCACTGCGTCATACAGTTATTTCTATCAAATATAAAAAGGCTGAACAGTTTTTGTCCAGCCTCTTTTTGTGGCTTCTTTTTTGAATGCAGATAAGTTTTTAAAATAAAATGAGAGATTCTGTCAATTGTTTTAAATGATTTTTATCTTTTGAATTATTCGATAATGACTGGAGACTTTACGCAGTGAGAAAAGTGCTTGAAATATTAGAATTTCAAGCACTCGGGAGTTTTGAGACCTTGGGCTCAAAACTAAGTCATGGAACTTCTTTGAAGTTCGCTGACGTCCGTACTCACTTAAGGAAAGTCTCTAAGAATACTATTTCGGTTCTTTTCTTATTTTTTCAACCTTTCTTCGAAACTCTTAGAAGGGGCCTCGACTTGGATGGTTTCAAGGGTTAATGGATTGGTGAAGGTCAAGCGGTGAGCATGGAGCATGAGTCGCTCTCCGCGTGCAGGGTTATAGAGAGGATCCCCGACAATCGGGTGGCCATGATGGGAGAGATGAACCCGGATCTGATGGGTGCGCCCCGTCTTGAGCTGGCATTTGACCAGGCTGTTTCGTCCGATTTTTTTCAGTTGCGTCACCTGAGTTTCTGCATACTGCCCTTTGCGTGGATCGACCAGGCGCTTGCGCCGATCGTGGCGATCGCGTCCGATTTTATCCTTGTAGACGATGGTCTTTTGTGCTAAGCTGCCTTGGATCAAGGCCCAGTACTCGCGTTGGATGTTTTTATCTTCCAAAATACGGTTGAGAATGGGCAGGATAAAAGGATTCTTGGCAAATAAAATCGCTCCGCTGGTTTCCTTATCTAACCGGTGCACGACGTAACAGGTGGATCCAACATAGCTGGAAACATGGTTGAGAAGAGCAATTTCCATCGGTTCGTTGGCATGGGTTTTCATGCCTTCAGGCTTATTGACGATGATGACATGCTCATCCTGATAGAGTTCTTCGACCAGACTCGGGTCTCCGACTGGGAGCTCTTTTTCAGGGTAATCGTCCGCGTCAAAGATCAGCTGGATCTGGTCTCCTTTTTGAACGGGGCTCTGCCAGTTGATGGTCTCGCCATTGACCAAGACGTGCTTCTTGGTTCGTAAAAAATGCCGGATCTTACGGGGAATGAGGAAGTAGTCCTCAAGCAACTCTTTCACAGTCATCTGGGGAAAGGATTGTGGAATGGTAAATTGATAGTTCATGACCTTATTGTAGCAAAATCTAAGCTTAAAGAAAACTAAATGGGAGAAGGGGATGAGCTATCTTTTCTTGCTAGGACAAGGATAAGGTGTTACAATAACAGGTATGAATAGAATAAAAGAATTATTTGAAAACCTGATCACTTTTTTTAGAAAGGATCATCCGCCCAAAGCGGTGGCAGAAGAAGTGCCAGACACGGAACTACCGGAAGAGACAGTAGAGCCGACCTATAGTCGCTCAGGCAAGCACAGAAGCAAACCGCTCTCTCAACACCCCTTCCGTCGTTTCTGGCGCAGATTCCATTTGACCAAGATTCTCCTGATCATTGGGCTAGGCTTTAGCCTCTTGACAGGGGGCTATCTTTTCTACCTTGCTAAGACGACCAACGTCAAAGATTTGCAGAATGCACTGAAGGCGACCACCATTATCTATGATAAGAATGGGGACCAGGCGGGAAGTTTGACCGGGCAAAAAGGAACCTACGTCGAACTCGATGCCATTAGTGAGAATCTGCAAAATGCCGTGGTTGCAACAGAAGACCGGAGCTTTTACAAGAATAGCGGGATCAACTATGGTCGCTTCTTCTTAGCGATTTTGACCCTGGGGCGCTCAGGTGGTGGGTCGACCATCACCCAGCAGCTAGCCAAGAATGCTTACCTGTCTCAGGACCAGACGGTGGAGCGTAAGGCCAAGGAATTCTTCCTGGCGCTTGAAATCAATAAGAAATACAGTAAAAAAGAAATCCTCACCATGTACCTCAACAATGCCTATTTTGGAAATGGGGTTTGGGGAATTGAGGATGCTTCCAAGAAGTATTTTGGGGTTTCAGCCAGTCAATTAAGCCTGGATCAGTCTGCGGTACTCGCCGGTATGCTCAAGGGACCTGAGATCTATAACCCGCTCTATTCAGTAGAGAATGCGACCAATCGCCGCAATACGGTCCTCCAAAATATGGTGGCGGCCGGCTATATTGATCAGAAAACGGCTGATCAGTCGGCTACTGTGGATATCCATGGCCAATTGGTCGATGCCTATGAAGGCAAGTCGGAGGATTACCGCTACCCATCCTATTTTGATGCGGTCATCAATGAAGCGGTCAATGAATACGGTCTCACCGAAGAAGATATTGTCAAAAATGGCTACCGGATCTACACCGAGCTGGATCAAAATTACCAAGCAAGCATGCAGGTAATCTATGACAATACAGCCCTCTTCCCAGTAGCGGAAGACGGCACGCGCGCAGAGTCCGGTAGTGTGGCCCTTGATCCTAAGACTGGTGGGGTTCGGGCTCTCGTAGGTCGTGTCGGTAGCGATGAAAATCCAGGATTTCGGACCTACAACTATGCTACCCAAGCTGCTCGTAGTCCGGGATCGACCATCAAACCTTTAGTGGTCTATAGCCCAGCTGTTGCGGCAGGTTGGTCGACCAATAAGGAATTGGACAATAGTACCACACAATATGGAAGCTATGAGGTCAATAACTACGCGGGAATCCAGTCTAGCCCAACGGTACCGATGTACCAGGCCCTGGCAGAGTCCCTTAACCTTCCAGCCGTAGCGACCGCTAATGATTTGGGTCTTGATACGGTCTTTGAGTACGGGAAAAAATTTGGGCTCAACATGGACAAGGTGGACAAGTCGCTTGCCGTTGCCTTGGGAGCTGGTGTGACAACCAATCCGATGCAGATGGCTCAGGCTTATGGCACCTTTGCAAACGGCGGGGTCATGAATGATGCCCATCTTATTACCAAGATCGAAAATGCCAGTGGTCAAGTGGTCAAGAGCCACAGCCAGAAATCAACCCGAGTGCTTAGTGGTTCAACGACAGATAAGATGACCAATATGATGCTTGGTACCTTCAGTAATGGTACAGGGGTGAACGCTGCGCCTTATGGCTATACCATGGCAGGGAAAACCGGTACGACAGAGACCAGCTTTAACAAGGACCTCTCTGGAGACCAATGGGTGATCGGCTACACGCCAGATGTGGTCATCAGTCAGTGGCTTGGTTTCCCAACGACCGATGAAAATCACTACCTGACGGACAGTAGTGCTGGAACGGCGTCCGAGATCTTCCGCAATGTTGCCAACAGTGTCCTGCCTTATACAGACGGTACCCAGTTTGACTCGGTGAAGAACTCTTATGCTGAAAACGGCATTGCGCCAGTCGGAGAAGAAACGACAGAAACAGATAGCAAAGAAGACAAAGGTTTCTTTGAGGATGTCAAAGAAAAGGCGTCGAATATGGTCGATGATGCGAAAAAAGCAATCGACGAGGCCGATATTCCAGGAAAAGCGAAAAACGCTTGGGATACCTTCAAAGGCTGGCTTGGTTTCTAATCAAAAAGAGAGTGGGACAGAAATCGGTAATTCGTTAGAATTCGATTTCGTCGTCCCACCTCCGCACAGTTGAGTAGGGCTGTAAAAGCTGATGAAATCAGCGTAGTAGAGCCCACTCAACCACTGCGTCTTGCTCGACAATCCAAAAATAATTGAGAGGCTAGGACTTTTGTCCTAGCCTCTATTTGTTTAAAGTTCACTATCTGACAAGCTAAAGGTATCGCCGTGTTGGAGATCCCCGTACTGGTAGCCCCGTTTGAACCAGCGCATGCGCTGTTCCGAAGTTCCATGGGTAAAGCTATCTGGTACCGAGTAGCCGTAGGCTTGCTCTTGAAGAGTGTCATCCCCGACTGCATGGGCTGCATTCATGGCTTCTTCGATATCGCCGATATCTAGAAGGTTTCGGTCTTGAATGGAGCGGGCCCAGACACCGGCTAGGTAATCGGCTTGTAGCTCAATGCGGACACTGATGGCATTTCGTTCCTTTTCAGAAAGACCTTGTTGCATCCGATGGTATTTGCCAAGGATTCCCAGCTCATTTTGCACGTGGTGGCCGACTTCGTGGGCGATCACGTAGGCCATGGCGAAGTCACCGCTAGCCTTGTATTTGGTTGTTAATTCCTTGTAGAAGCTCATATCCAAATAAATCTTCTTGTCGGTTGGACAGTAGAAAGGACCAGCCGATGCTTGCCCAACCCCACAGCCTGTCTGTGTCCGTCCGGTATAGAAGACTAGTTTGGGCTCATGGTAAGTACGTCCTTCAGCTTGAAAGACCTTGTGCCAATGATCTTCTGTTGTTCCAAGGACCTTGCTGACGAACTCGGCATCTGCATCGTCGACATGGGTCTTGTTGGTGCGCGTAACTTGGGTGGATTGGTAAGGTTGAGAAGAAGTCCCATTTCCAAAGAGGCCCCCAAGACTAGCGCCACCACCTCCTAGAAGAACCAGAAGAAGGATGAGGACTATCTTACTCTTGAAGCTTCCAGACGATAGCAAAATTTGTAAAATGCCCCCGCCAAGGTTACTGTTGCCTGAAGACTGGGAGTAGCTTTGCCCCCTTCGGTCTTCGATATTTCTACTTTCTTTTAGATGATCGCTTTTCATATTCGTCTCCTTTTGTTTTATTTTACCAAAAATGAGGCGAAAACCAGAGTGATAACGCTTTAGATTTGCTTTTTTCTTGACAGGAGATTTTCTGTTCTTGTCAAAACGTGGAAAACTTGCTATAATGGGATGAACGGAGGCGTTATGGCATTAAAAAAAGCAAGTCTAGCGTGTACGGTTTGTGGGTCACGCAATTACTCCATTAAGTTGAGTGGGACGCCAAAACCAACACGTCTAGAAGTCAATAAATTCTGCAAGCATTGCAGCAAGTATACCATCCATAAAGAAACACGATAGGAGAGAGTTGTGAAATTCATTAAAGATATTTTCGTCTTACTAAAAGATACAACTTGGCCAAATCGCAAGGAAAGATGGAAAAACTTTATCTCAGTGATTGAGTACACCGCTTTCTTTGTTGCATTGATTTATTTGTTTGACAAAGTCATTGCACGTGGCCTATTGCACATGATCAATTTCTTTTAAGAAAAGAAGCCAGGTGGGATCCCCAGGGTCCCACTTTTTGCGGTTTTTTCTTAAAAATAAATCAGCAAACCTCTTTGAATTCCTGCAAAATGTGGTATAATGAAGCTAGGGAAAGGAAAGCCAAGAGGCTTTTTTTAGTATGTTCACAAAAGCTCGAGCAGGCTAAACAGAAAGAAAGGATGCCCAAATGGACAGTTTTGATAAAGGCTGGTTTGTACTACAAACCTACTCAGGATATGAAAACAAGGTAAAAGAGAATCTTTTGCAACGTGCGCAAACTTACAATATGTTAGAAAACATCTTGCGCGTAGAGATTCCAACTCAAACCGTACAAGTTGAGAAAAACGGTAAAACCAAAGAAATCGAAGAAAACCGCTTCCCAGGTTATGTCTTGGTTGAAATGGTCATGACAGATGAAGCTTGGTTTGTCGTTCGGAATACACCGAACGTTACTGGTTTCGTCGGATCACACGGGAACCGTTCAAAACCAACTCCATTATTGGAAGAAGAAATCCGCAGCATCTTGCTCTCTATGGGTCAAACCGTTCAAGAGTTTGATTTGGATGTCAAGGTGGGCGATACGGTTCGTATCATCGACGGTGCCTTCACAGACTATACTGGTAAGATCACTGAAATTGATAACAACAAGGTGAAAATGGTCATTTCTATGTTCGGTAACGATACGGTTGCAGAAGTGAATTTGAACCAAATTGCTGAATTGTAAGAAAAATAGAACCCTCCAAGAAAAACTTGGAGGGTTCTTTGTATGGATCGTTATTGATTTTTATCCAGGCCAGTGATCTTTTTTAACTGCTTGGTTTCTGCAGCAGACGTAACATTGAAGATCTTATTTCCTTGTGTAGAAAAGCTAGATTCATCTCCGTTGCTATCTTTATAGACATAGCTGGTCCCATTTTCTGAACGCATAATGGTATAGGGTTTTCCGAGACGTTCGAGGGCCGTTTTTGGTGTATCGGATTTGGAAATGCTGCTAGTAGACTGGTGGTTGGCATCGCCCCCTCTTAGTCGGAAGGTGATATCTGTTAACACATTATTGCGGAAGAAAGCCATGATATCGCCATTGTCTGTTGCCCAAACATTGACCCCATCGCCAGGATTCGCACTGTCTGTGCTACTTACGGGTTGACCAAAGGCCGCAACTACGTCATCGTAACTGCTTCTTTCTTTTGGCCCACCAACCTCTTGTCCATCTTCGGTTCTTAATACAAAACCGGTGGTAGGGTGGAGGTTCTTGAGCTTTTCGATCTCAGGAATGGATGCAGCTCCTGGCACATATTGGAGAGATGCGCCATCATCTGGATCCAAGCTGAAGCGACCTGAAAAATCATCTGAGCTACTGCTGTCTGAAGAAGTGCTAGACGATCTACTAGATGATGCTTTGGTAGAAGATTGTTTGATCGGTTTTCTAGAGCTAGAAGCTGTTTTTGCTGGTTGCGCAGAATTGGCAGGTGAGCAAGCTGCTAGTGTCACTAGTGAAAGAAGGCCGATCGTAAAGAAACGAATGTTTTTCATAAATACCCTTTCTAATGTGCTTCGCCGATCAGGCGAGGTTTTATTATATCAATAATCAAGGAATGGAGCAAATGGCAACAAAAAAACCCCCTATTGCTAGGGGAATTTTTAAAAGATAAAAGATGATAAAAAATTTTATTATCAAGGCGGTAGACGGATTTGAACCGACGATCAAGCTTTTGCAGAGCCGTGCCTTACCACTTGGCTATACCGCCATAACATATAATATTGTAACCTAAAAATAAAGATAGGTCAAGAAAAACTTTTTGCTTCAAATCATTGCAGATGGGGAATGCTGAAAAAATCTCTCAAATAGCTTGCGAATTCTAGTGATTTCTGCTATACTTATAGAGTTGTCTAAGACAGCAAATACTCATCTCGGATCCATTGTGGCACCGTTGCCCTTGTGGTCGTGCTGCAAGTTGACGTCTGAGAGAGGAGAAAAAAACAAAAAAGGAGAAACTACTCATGGCAGTAATTTCAATGAAACAACTTCTTGAGGCTGGTGTACACTTCGGTCACCAAACTCGTCGCTGGAACCCTAAGATGGCTAAGTACATCTTCACAGAACGTAACGGAATCCACGTTATCGACTTGCAACAAACTGTAAAATATGCAGACCAAGCATACGACTTCATGCGTGATGCAGCTGCAAATGATGCAGTGATCTTGTTCGTAGGTACTAAGAAACAAGCTGCTGATGCTGTTGCAGAAGAAGCTGTTCGTGCAGGTCAATACTTCATCAACCACCGTTGGTTGGGTGGAACTCTTACTAACTGGGGAACAATCCAAAAACGTATCGCTCGTTTGAAAGAAATCAAACGCATGGAAGAAGATGGAACTTTTGAAGTTCTTCCTAAGAAAGAAGTTGCATTGTTGAACAAACAACGCGCTCGTCTTGAAAAATTCTTGGGCGGTATCGAAGACATGCCTCGTATCCCAGACGTAATGTACGTTGTGGATCCACATAAAGAACAAATCGCTGTTAAAGAAGCTAAGAAATTGGGTATCCCAGTTGTAGCGATGGTCGACACAAACACTGACCCAGATGATATCGATGTTATCATCCCAGCGAACGATGACGCTATCCGCGCTGTTAAATTGATCACTGCGAAAATGGCTGACGCTGTTATCGAAGGACGTCAAGGTGAAGACAGTGTTGCTACAGTAGAAGCTGAATTGGCAGCTACTGAAGGTCAAGCTGATTCAATCGAAGAAATCGTTGAAGTTGTAGAAGGCGACAACGCTTAATTTCATTCAATAAGTAACGAACCTAAGAGGGCAGGGCTCAGCCCGACCCTCTTATTTTATTAAAAAATATAGGAGAACAAAAATGGCAGAAATTACAGCTAAGCTTGTAAAAGAATTGCGTGAAAAATCTGGTGCCGGTGTCATGGACGCTAAAAAGGCATTGGTTGAAGTTGAAGGTGATATCGAAAAAGCGATCGAATTGCTTCGCGAAAAAGGTATGGCTAAAGCAGCTAAGAAAGCTGACCGTGTTGCCGCTGAAGGTTTGACTGGTGTTTATGTCAACGGTAATGTTGCAGCAGTTGTTGAAGTGAATGCTGAAACTGACTTCGTTGCGAAAAACGCTCAATTCGTTGAATTGGTAAACGCAACAGCGAAAGTGATCGCTGAAGGTAAACCAGCTAACAACGAAGAAGCTCTTGCTTTGACAATGCCTTCAGGTGAAACTCTTGAAGCTGCATACGTATCTGCAACAGCTACAATCGGTGAAAAAATTTCATTCCGTCGTTTTGCTTTGCTTGAAAAAACAGATGCACAACACTTCGGTGCTTACCAACACAACGGTGGACGTATCGGTGTTATCTCTGTGATCGAAGGTGGAGACGAAGCACTTGCTAAACAAATCTCAATGCACATCGCTGCAATGAAACCAACTGTTCTTTCATACAAAGAATTGGATGAACAATTCGTGAAAGATGAATTGGCACAATTGAACCACGTCATCGACCAAGATAACGAAAGCCGTGCAATGGTTGGTAAACCAGCTCTTCCACACTTGAAATTCGGTTCAAAAGCACAATTGACTGACGAAGTGGTTGCTCAAGCTGAAGAAGATATCAAAGCTGAATTGGCAGCTGAAGGTAAACCAGAAAAAATCTGGGATAAAATCATCCCAGGTAAAATGGATCGCTTCTTCTTGGACAACACAAAAGTTGACCAAGCCTACACTCTTCTTGCACAAGTCTACATCATGGATGACAGCAAGACAGTTGAAGCTTACCTTGAATCAGTAAATGCTTCAGTTATCGAATTCGTTCGTTTTGAAGTTGGTGAAGGTATTGAAAAAGCTTCAAATGACTTTGAAGCAGAAGTTGCAGCTACAATGGCAGCAGCTCTTAACAACTAAGAATAAAAAATAAGAGGTTTCGAAGGAAACCTCTTTTTTGTAAGATAAATTCATCTAAATAACTCACCTAAGGAAAGATTCAGAGAAAATATTATGTGAACTGATATCATGGGCTCATTCTTTTGCTTAATGTGCGAAGGTATCGATTCCTA
The DNA here is from genome assembly GCF_001808725.1 of Streptococcus sp. HMSC074F05. Taxonomy (NCBI): domain Bacteria; kingdom Bacillati; phylum Bacillota; class Bacilli; order Lactobacillales; family Streptococcaceae; genus Streptococcus; species Streptococcus sp. HMSC074F05. The sequence goes on from NZ_KV794407.1 coordinate 11,414, forward strand.
GAAGCAGAGACAGGGTTCCCATGATGAGGCCGGCTAGTATCACTCCGAGCATGACTGCGAGGCTACTGCGTTTGATGTCCCAGTCAAGGATAGAAGCTGCAAGAGCTCCGGTCCAGGCACCAGTTCCTGGTAAAGGAATGCCGACGAATAGGAGTAGGGCCCAGAAAATTCCCTTGTCTCCTGCAGCTTTTTCTAATTTCTGTCCGCCTCGATGGCCTTTATTGAGACACCAGCTAAAAAAGCCTCCGATAATTGGTTTTTTTGCCCCCCAAGTAAGAATATGGCGGGCGAAGAAGAAGATCAGAGGGACGGGGAGAAGATTTCCGATCACTCCGATCAGGAGCGCTGTCCATAAGGGAATACCATTTGCAATGGCAAAAGGGATGGCTCCACGCAATTCAACAAGGGGCACCATGGAGATCAGGAAGGTAAAGATATATTTCATTAGTCAAGCCTTTCGATTAGTCTTCTTCATTCTATCGTATCTTCCTTCAATTGACAACTATTCCAGCTTTGGAATGAACTTTTTAAATCTTTTATCTTGACTTTCTGGTGGAGGAAGCATATAATAGAGACATAGTTAATTAGAATCATTATAAAAAAGGAGAAACGATATGACAACTATGAAACATGAAGCAGCTACTGATGTAGCAACTTTTGCACCTTCTAATAAAGAAACTCTTCCAGAAACAAAAGCCCTCTTGAACCAAGTCGTAGCAGATCTCTACGTCGCTCACATTGCCCTTCACCAAGTACACTGGTATATGCGTGGACGTGGCTTTATGGTTTGGCATCCAAAGATGGACGAATACATGGACAGCTTGGATGCAACCTTGGATGAAGTGAGCGAACGCTTGATCACTCTTGGTGGCGCGCCATATTCTAGCATGACTGAATTTTTGGAACACAGCAATATTGAAGAACGCCGTGGAACATTTACGAAAAATGTAGAAGAAAGCTTGACACGTGCTCTTGAAATCTTCCATTACCTTGACGGCCTTTACCAAAAAGCTTTGGATGTTACCGACGCTGAAGGCGACGATGTAACCAACGATATCTTTGTTGGGGCTAAAGCAGAACTTGAAAAGAACATTTGGATGGTGGCAGCTGAACTTGGTCAAGAACCAGGATTATAAGATCATAAAAAAAATAGAAGCCATTGGCTTCTATTTTTTTGGTGTTTTTTCTAGTGGGAAAAATTAGTAGAAATTTATTTAGGAAGGATAAATCCATTCGATGTGAGGTGCGCGTTCTTTAATTTGCTTTTGTATTGTATTAAAATCGGCTCCTTCTGCATTTGAAAAATTCACCTTGTCGAGTAGTTTGTCCTTCTTATCATAAAAATAAAGAAAGCGATCTGTATAAGTAACATCGTTAGCGGAGCTAGTCTTTATTTTGTATTCTATTTTATGGATGTCGCTATATTTCATCTGTAACTGGTTTCGATATGCATTTCCAATAGTATAGATAGCATCATCAGTGATAGTGAGGAGGGGAGGCTCAATTGCTGTCATCCCATTGTAGCAGGCGATAAGTAAGAAGGAAGCGATAGAAAATCCGGTGAATACAAGAAAAAGAAAAAGAAAATCATCATTATTTCTTGAACTTGAAAGCTGAGAGGCTTCGGTATTCCTTGCGGACGTGATTTGATTCTGGGTTGAAGAGTAGTGAAGTTCTTGCCTTGAACTAGAGAAGGTCCCTTGGGGAGTTGATTTTACTTGAGAACCTGATTGGATTGCTTGAAATAGAAAAATTAAAATCATCACGATTATAGGAACGATAGAATAGGAATAAGAAATTTTTTCTTTTTTATATTCTATTTTTTCACTCATAGGTAAACCTCATTTTTTTACATTAGTTGAACCATTTTATCATATTTTTATTACGGGTAGGTAACAAATAAAGCTTGTTTGTACTAATTAAAGGAATTCTTAATCTAACTATAGTTGGAGCGAAATCGAGGCCTATCGCTCCTCTTTTTTTGGTATAGTTAATATGTGATTTTCTGTAAGCATTCGCAGGTATAAGAAAGCGCTTACAAATTTAATTGTTAATCCTAAGAGGAGGTTTTTATGGGAAAGTCTTTTTTTGAAAAGCGTCCTGTTTTTAGTATTCGTAAGCTCTCAGTTGGAGCTTGTTCTGTTGTGATTGGGATTTCTGCCTTGGGACTTTCAAGGGTCCATGCGGAAGAAAAGCCAGCCCTCGAAAGTGAACCGACTTCGATGGAGACACCAAGTGTTGTGACGGAAAACTCAGAAGCGGAAGTTCCTGGAGCTGGTGCAAGAGTTTCAGAAGCTCCAGCTGTCATCACCCCTACCAGAGCTGAGGAAAAGCCAGCCCCTCAAGGAGAGGGCCAGCCTGTTTCTACTTCATCTGAGCGTGCTACAGGAACGGAAGAAACTGCTGCTCCAGATCAAAATCGTGTAGCGGAGGATATTGTGCAAGATCGAGAACGTGATTTTAATAAAGATTGGTATTTTAAATTAAATGCGGCTCCTGGTGCAGAAGGGCGTCAAGTGGATGTCAAGGATTGGAAAAAATTAGATCTTCCTCATGACTGGTCTATTTTCTTTGATTTTGATCACAACTCTCCTGCTCAAAATGAAGGGGGGCAATTAAACGGTGGGGATGCTTGGTATCGTAAGACCTTCCGTTTGGACGACAAGGATCTAGATAAGAAGGTCTGCTTGGAATTTGGCGGGGTTTATATGGATTCCAAAGTCTATGTAAACGGACAATTCGTTGGTCATTATCCAAATGGCTACAATGCCTTTTCTTATGATATTACTCCTTATTTGAATGCGGATGGAAGCGAGAATACCATCGCCGTTCATGTGGTCAATCAACAACCAAGTAGCCGTTGGTATTCTGGTAGTGGGATTTACCGGGATGTGAAGCTGAGTGTAACGGACAAGGTTCATTTAGCGCAGTATGGGACTACGATTACGACCCCTCAGTTGGAAAAACAGCAAAATGGTGCAGTGGATACAGTGGTGAAGAGCCGCATTGTCAACCAAGATGATCAAGCCCATAGTATTTATGCGGAATATGAAATTGTCGATCAAAATGGCCAAGTGGTGAGCGAAAAAACGCGCAGTGAAGCACAAGCTGTTCTAGCAGGTCAAGAGATCAACCTATCTCAAACCTTGCATGTTGAAAAACCAACCCTCTGGGATGTGAAAACGGATCATCCAGCTCTCTATACCTTGTATACGCGGGTTTATAGGGATTCGCAGTTAGTAGATGTTCAAAAGGAACGCTTTGGTTATCGCTATCTCAACTGGACGCCAGAAGGTGGCTTCTTCCTCAATGGGGTGGCGACGAAATTCCACGGGGTATCCCTTCACCATGACCACGGGGCTCTTGGAGCTGAGGAAAATTACAAGGCTGAATACCGTCGTCTCAAACAGATGAAAGACATGGGGGTCAATGCGATTCGGACGACCCACAACCCAGCCAGTGAACAAACCTTAAAAATTGCTGCTGAGTTGGGCTTGATGGTTCAAGAAGAAGCTTTTGATACCTGGTATGGTGGTAAGAAACAATACGATTACGGTCGTTTCTTTGAAAAAGATGCCACTCACCCAGAAGCTCGTAAGGGGGATACTTGGTCCGATTACGATCTACGAACCATGGTAGAGCGGGGCAAGAACAATCCAGCCATTGTCATGTGGTCAATCGGTAACGAAGTCGGTGAAGCAGATGGTTCAGACAAATCTGTCGCAACTGTTCGTCGCTTGGTCAAGACCATCAAGGACGTGGATGCAACCCGCTATGTCACCATGGGAGCTGATAAATTCCGCTTTGGCGATGGCTCAGGAGGCCATGAAAAAGTAGCGGCAGAGCTCGATGCGGTTGGCTTCAACTATTCAGAAGCCAACTATGAAAGCTTACGGGCGAAACATCCAAACTGGCTCATTTATGGTTCTGAAACCTCTTCTGCGACGCGGACACGGGGCTCTTACTACCACCCTGAAAGAGAATGGGTCGGCAGCAACCAAGAAGACCGCCACTATGAACAATCAGACTACGGCAATGACCGGGTTGGTTGGGGGCGGACAGCGACAGCCTCTTGGACCTTTGACCGTGATCATGCCGGCTATGCAGGACAATTTATCTGGACTGGTACCGACTATATCGGTGAGCCAACCCCATGGCACAACCAAAATGACACACCTGTGAAAAGTTCTTATTTCGGTATTGTCGATACTGCCGGCCTTCCAAAGAATGATTTTTACCTCTACCAAAGTCAATGGGTATCGGCTGAGAAACATCCGATGGTCCATCTCTTGCCACATTGGAACTGGGACAATCCAGAATTAGCCAATCGTGTCATGGATGAAGAAGGTCGGATTCCTGTTCGTGCCTTCTCCAATGCCCACAGTGTGGAATTGATTGTCAATGGGGAATCACAAGGAGTGAAGACTTTTACCAAGAAGACCACAGCTGATGGCCGGACCTACCAAGAAGGGGCAAACCCGGATGAACTCTATCTAGAGTGGTTGGTCCCTTATGTACCAGGTAAAGTGGAAGCTATTGCGCGCAACGAAGCGGGTGAAGTGATTGCGAAAGATCAAGTCGAAACAGCCGGCAAGGCTGCGGGTGTTCGTTTGTTGAAAGAAGAACACGCGATCGCAGCGGACGGTAAGGATTTGACCTATATTACCTACGAAATCGTCGATGAAGCAGGTCGTGTGGTGCCAACTGCCAATAATTTGGTGCATTTCCATTTGCATGGACAAGGCCAAATTGTCGGTGTCGATAATGGGGAACAAGCCAGCCGTGAACGCTACAAAGCGCAGGAAGATGGCTCATGGCAACGCAAAGCCTTCAACGGCAAAGGGGTGGTCATTGTCAAATCAACTGAGCAGGCGGGTGCCTTTACTCTGTATGCAGACTCAGACCGCTTGCAATCAGACCAAGTCAGCCTCTTTACAGGTAAGAAGGACCAAGCGGAACGTACTGTCTTAGGTGTGGAACCTGTTCGACAAAGTGCTTATCTAGGAGAAAAGCCAACCTTACCAAGTAAGGTCAATGTGGTCTATAGTGATGGCAAGGTCCAAGAAGAAGCCGTTGAATGGGACGCGGCAGACTATAGTCGTGCTGGCCAAGTCCGTGTGACAGGACATGTTCAAGGACGCACGGTCGAAGCTCTGGTCGATGTGATCGGCGTGGAACAAGTCCTTCCAGTCATCAAACAAATCCCACAGGGAGCAGATCTAGCAACGGTGGATAAAGCTGTGCAATTGGTCTTCACAGATGGCCGGACAGTTAACTATGAAGTCGATCAATGGACCTTGGAAGCTGGTCAAGAAGATCAGTTGTCCACACCAGGAGCACGCTTGAAAGCGACAGGACTCCTAGGCAATGGGGAAACCGTCCAAGCGACACTAGTGGTTGCAGGAGGAGATGTAGCCAAGGCTAAGAAACCAACGGTTCAGCTAGATGGAGTAGCTCTTCCAAAATTTGGTAGTGGCAACCATACCATTTTCCGTTCCCTCGCTTATGGGCAAGAGCCAGGTCAAGTCACAGCAAGTGCAGAAAATGCCCAAGTGACGGTCCTCCAAGCTAACCGTGAAAATGGTTTGAAAGCTCAAATCTTTGTAACTGCTCAGGATACGGGAGCTGTACAGACCTATGTGGTCCAATTCCAAGAAGAAAGTCCACAGATCGAGCGTTTGGAATTGCGTCTGCCAGAAGGACAGGAACTCAAGGAAGACCAAACGGTACCACTTGAAGTCATTGCCCATTACCAAGATGGTAGCCAGGCAAGTCTCAAAGCAGATCAAATCGATGTGAAAACAAGAGCTGGTAGCCAAGGAAAAGCCGTCGCAACCAATAAAGGTTTGGAATTGCGAGAAGCAGGATTGGTTCATTTAGAAGCCAACTACCAAGGACAAACGGGAGAAGTCACCTTTACCATCACGCCAAATCCAGAAGAAAAGACGGTTGTCAAGGTGCGTCCTGTACGGATTAGTACGGATCGAAACATGTTGCCAGCTCTTCCAGAGACCGTCTTGGTCGAGTATGACAAGGGATTCCCGAAAGAAAAACGCGTGACCTGGGATGCTGTGACCGCAGATCAAGTCAAGGATTACCATAGCTTTACAGTCACAGGTCATGTAGAGGGTGTGGAAAAAGAAGCCCAAGCTCAAGTGACGGTTGAAGGCATTATCGCTGTAGAAGAAGTCAGCACTACCACTCCAGTCGGAGAAAAACCAGCTCTTCCAGAAAGCGTGCGGACCTATCACTCTAATGGTAAGACCTATACTGCTAAGGTGTCCTGGGATGCGGTTGATCCGCAACTCTTGGCTAAAGAAGGAGAAGTTGTCTTAGCCGGTCGAGTAGAAGGAACGGATCTTCCAACCCGTCTTCATATTCGTGTTTCCGCAAACACAGTCAAGGGTGCTAACGTTGCAGAGCAATGGACAGGATCTGTCTTGCCACTCGCTTTTGCAAGTGACTCTAACGATGCGGATCCAGTTGCTAAGGTCAATGACAAGGTGATTTCCTTTACCGATGCTCCAGCTAACCGTTGGACCAACTGGGGCCGTAACAATGCGGAAGATTCTGTTGGTATCTTGTTTGGGGATTCTGGTATCTTGACCAAGCGAGCAGTGGACAACCTCCATGTTGGTTTCCACGAAGACCACGGCGTTGGGGCTCCAAGTGAGTATGTGATTGAGTACTATACAGGGGAACAAATCCCAACAGTTCCAAACAATCCAAATCGCGTCAAAGACGAAACAGACCATCCATTTAACAATCCAGCTAACTGGAAAGAAGTCAGCAACCTAACCGTTGAAGAACCGGTAGCAGCTGGCAAGATGAATCATTTCAGTTTTGATAAAGTCGACACCTATGCTGTTCGGATCCGTATGAAGACGCCAGAAGGCAAACGTGGAAGCTCTATTTCAGAGATTCAGGTATTTGCCAATAAGGTGGCAGCAGAAGAAAAGAGCCAGTTGACCATTCGCGTCAATGGCGATGTATTGCCAGGTGTCAACCCAAGTGTGACCGATTACTACATCGATGCGCGTGATCGGGCTTATCCACAAGTGGAAGCGACAGCTAGCCATCATGGTCTTGCAACGGTTGTGCCAAGCGTCCATGAAGGTGAGCCAATCCGTGTCATCCATAAAGCGGAAGATGGGACCATCTTACAAGAATACCATCTCCATCTCACAAGCGATGCAGAAAAACTGAAACAAGCTGTTCCAGTAGCAGTAGAAGCAGGCAGACGTTTTGTGAAAGTCGGTCAAGATCTAGTTCTACCATCTACAGTAGGTGTCTACTTTAAAGGGGATACAGGTTATGAACGCAAGGAACTGACGGTGGACTGGCAGGCTATCCCAGCTGATGCACTTTCTCATGAAGGTAGCTTCACGTTAGAAGGAAAAGTCCTCGGCTATGATCTGACAGCTCAGCTGACCGTTCGGGTGTCAGAAAAGACAGGAGAAATCCTCTCTGTGAACCGTGACTACAATGCAGAGGATACCAGAGCATTTGCTAGTGAAACCAACGATCTCGATCCAAATCAAATCGACTATATCGATTACATCAATGATGGTGGCTACAACGAGTACTACCGTTGGACCAACTGGAAGAGAGAGCCGGATCAAACAGAAGTGTTTGCTGGTCTCATCTTCAAGAAAAATGGTCAAGTAACAGAGCGCTTAGTCAATAAAGTAGCGGTCGACTTCTTTGCAGATCAGGAAACAGGTCTGCCAACGAAAACGGTTCTTGAACGCTATATTGGTCCAGACTTTGATGTCCCAGATGATTACGGCAATCTGAAGAATCTTCCAGATCATCCATTTAACCAAGCCTCAAACTGGGAAGAAATCCCGTATAGCTTGGATTATGCCTTTGAGCCTGGTTATATCTCTAACCTCAGCTTCAACGAAACCAGAACGAAAGCCATCCGTTTAAGAATGGTACGTGATGAAAATCTTAAAGGAATCGGAATCATTGAATTGAGCGCCTATGCCCCAACAGAAGAGGCCCAGGCAACAACTGACGTTACGATCCAAGTCAATGGCAAAGACCTAGAAGGTTTTAAACCAGATGTGACAGAGTATCATCTAGAGTATGAGGGAGAACGTCCAATCGTTTCAGCACAAGGCAAGAATGGAACAGCCGTTACGGTCATCGATGCTAAAAGTGCCAATGCTCCGGTTCTTGTCAAGGTTGTCTCAGAAGATGGCAAGCTCGAAAAAGTATATCAACTTTCTCTATCCGCAAAAGCACCTACAGGCTCAGCCATTCCTGAAGAAGGGGTTAAGAATCTGGTCCATACCAAACCAGAGTTGGTGATTGAGCCAGAAGAGATGGACTTTGAACGCTTAGAACGTCCAAATGCGGATCTTCCAAAAGGTGAGAAACGTGTGGTTCAAGAAGGTCAAAAAGGCCGCAAATTGCGCTTGGTGGAAGTTTCTCAAGAAAATGGTGTGGAAAGCCGGAAGGAACTAGATGCCTTTGTAGAGCTAGATCCAGTGGCGGAAATCACAGAGGTGGGCACGAAAGAAGTGCTTCCAGACACTCCACAACCAGACCCGCAACCACAACCAGAGCCGCAACCAGAGCCAGAGCTGCAGCCACAACCAGAGCCACAACCGCTTCCAAGCCCCGAACGTCCTTATGTCTCAGAAAGACCAGAGCCAGCAGAAACTTCTAAGTCATCTGTTGGAGTGAAACCTGTCAGTCAGAAAGGAATCGTTTCAGAAGGGAAGGCAGTTGAGAAAATAGCTCAGGCGCCAGCAGTTTCGTCTGCTCCAGTTTCCGAAGGTACATTACCAAATACGGGAACGGAAGAAAGCGTCGCAAGCCTTGTGGTAGGTCTCTTAGCAGCAGGTCTTGCCGGTGCTGTGCTGGATGATCAGAAAAAAAGAGCCGATAAGGCCAAGTAAAAAGCTGGATAAGCCAGCAACTATACGGTGAAAAGTTCACAGGTAACAGAAAGAGGATGGGGAAAGTCTCCACCCTCTTTACCTGATGACATAAAGGAATGGAATATGGGAAAAAGATTAGTTGATCAGAGAAATCGATTTGGCATTCGCAAGCTCTCAGTAGGCGTCTGCTCGGTAGTTGTAGCGACTTGTTTTTTAGGAGTCACTACCAGCTACGCAGAGGAACAAGCTGAGAATAGTGAACCACGTGAAGAACGGGTTGAAACAAGCAATGCAGGAGATCAAGGAGAGGAGGAGAAAACTGTGAACGAGCACCAAGAAGAATCAGAGCATGCCTCAGCAGCAACGAGTGAGAAAGAAAGCCGAGCAGTCAGCCAAGGGACAGAAGCCACCCAACCAGCTACTTCTCTAGATGAGGAACCTGAGATTGCGGATTATGGACCGCTTCCAAGCAAGGCCCAAATGCAATACCACCGCGAAGAATTGGCGGCTTTCATCCATTTTGGGATGAATACCTACTATGATCGTGAGTGGGGAGATGGGCAAGAAGATCCTTATGATTTCTATCCAGAGCATCTGGATACCGACCAGTGGATCAAAACCCTGAAAGATGCTGGTTTCAAACGGACCATCATGGTCGTCAAGCACCATGATGGCTTCCTCTTGTACCCTTCTAAATACACCGACCATACTATTGCCAAAAGTGGTTGGAAGGAAGGAAAAGGCGATGTCCTAGCTGAGGTTTCAGCTTCTGCTAGCAAGTATGACATGGATATGGGGGTCTACCTCTCGCCTTGGGATGCTCACAGCCCGCTCTACCATGTGGATACAGAGGACCAATACAACGAATACTATCTCAACCAGCTCAAAGAAATCCTTGAAGATCCAAAATATGGTAACAAGGGCAAGTTCGTAGAAGTCTGGATGGATGGAGCGCGGGGCGATGGGGCTCAAAAAGTCACCTATACCTTCGACAAGTGGTTTGATGCCATTCGTAAGGCCCAAGGGGACATTGCCATCTTCTCGGCTGAGCCCACCAATGTTCGTTGGATCGGAAATGAGAAGGGAATCGCTGGAGATCCAGTTTGGCATAAGGTCAATCCAGATAAGATCCGCAACAATCCATCCAACAGCTACCTCAATCACGGGGATCCGGAAGGGAAGCAATACTCAGTGGGAGAAGCCGATGTTTCTATTCGCTCCGGCTGGTTCTACCATGACAATCAAGAGCCTAAGTCCTTGCGCGAATTGATGGACATTTACTTCAAATCGGTCGGCCGTGGGACTCCACTCTTGCTCAATATTCCACCCAACCAAGATGGGAAATTTGCGGATGCCGATGTGGCCCGTTTGAAAGAATTCCGTCAGACCTTGGACCAACTCTACAGTGTGAACTATGCGGCAGGAGCTTTGGTAGAAGCTGACTCGACACGACGCAATCCGCTCTACAAGGCCAGCCATTTGACAGATGGCAATGAAAAGACCAGTTGGGCACCTGCAGATGATGCCAAGACCGGATCTTTTGTTCTCGATCTTGGAAAAGAACAGCATTTTGATGTGGTAGAGCTCAAAGAAACCATCGAGAAAGGCCAACGGATTTCCGGTTTCACTATTGATGTGGCTGTGAATGGTCAATGGGTTCCTTTTGGGGCTGGCTCAACCGTAGGTTATCGACGTTTGATCAAAGGGCAACCAGTTGATAGTCGCTATATCCGGGTGGCCATCACTGATGCCCAAGCTACTCCAATCTTGAACGGAGTCTCTGTCTATAAGACGCCAGCTAGCATTGAAGAAACCGATGGCTATCCGCTTGGTTTGACTTATCATTCTGACCGGACTGCTGACCGGGCCAATGGTCAGTGGAATGAAGAGGGAGAAGGTGTTCGAGGCACCTCTATGTGGACCAAGGAAAAAGGAGCTTCGGTGACCTATCAGTTTGAAGGCACTAAGGCCTATGTCGTCGCAACCGTGGATCCTGGTCATGGGGAAATGGATGTCTATGTCGATGGCCAAAAGCTAGCGACGGTCAATACCCAAAGCCCGAGCCGCAAACGCAGCCAAAAGGTCTATGAAACACCGGACTTGGCAGCAGGATCCCACACCTTGACCTTGGTCAATAGCAAGGGAGATGCGATCGCAACGGAAGGGATTTATGCCCTCAATAACCAAGAAAAGGGGATCTTTGAGTTTGCCCAGCCAATCCTAGCTGTTAAGAAAGGCGACCCAGCGCAAGTCGTCGTCAAGAGAAAAGGTGGCTCTAAAGGAAGTGCCGGTCTGAAATTGATCACAGAACCAGGAACAGGGGTTCATGGCAAGGTCTATAAAGATACCAACGTCACCCTTGAGTTCGCAGATGGCGAGACAGAAAAAACAGTCCAAGTTCCAACCATTGATTTTGCAGGAAAAGCGACCGATGTCTATGACTTTAAGGTCAAATTGTTGCATCCGGATCAAGGAAGCTTGGTCGGCTTTATTCCAGAACTGACAGTTCAAGTGATGAATGAAGACCAGTTGCCAGAAAATCGCAAAGAAGTGGATGACCAAGATCCAAAACTGCACTATAGCCAAGGCTGGCATCATGAGAAAGACAACAAAGACTTCTCAAATGGCACAGAATCTTGGTCCAGCTTTAACCAAGTGACCGATGAGGAAGGCAAGAAACACATTGAAGTGACCATTACCTTTAAGGGCACGGGTGTGGAGGTTCGAGGAGTAGTCGACCCAAGTCATGGTCTTTACAGCGTCACCCTGGATGGAAAAGAAATAGCCTTCGAAGAAGGTCGTGGCTATGATTATGAAATCGAAGGCGATCATTATTTCAGTGGCTATGGAGATCAACGCAAGCTCGACCAGAGTTTGGTCAATCTGCAAGGTCTAGCAAAAGATTATCACCAATTACGCTTGCACCTAGATCCAGCCCTCAATGACCCTCAGTCATCCAGAGCCATCCAGGTAGACCGATTTATCCTATCAGGGAAAGATAGCCAGTTGCTCAGTCAAGAAGAGCTACAACAGATCATCAGAGAAGGAGTAGAAAAGATCAAGGCTGCTTCTCTCGATCGTTTGAAAGCAGACCTCAAACCGACGGTTCAAGGACAATTGACGGACTTGACTCAGTTGTTGGATCAAGAGCGACCAGATTTGGTTGCTGCAGCTAATCAAGTGAAAGCCCTTGAAACTATCTTAGAAGATGCTCGCAATTATGAACCGCTGACGCAGACACGACCAGATCAAGGTGTTCGGGATTTGATTCTTGAAAAACCAGAACTTCTCATCGAAGCGGAGGAGATTCCATTTGAGAGTCAAACACGTGAGAACAAGGACTTGGCCAAGGGCGAGAGCCGGATCCTTCAATCTGGGAAGGTCGGACGCCGATTGAAATTGATTGAGGTCCGACAAGAAGAAGGCAAAGAAATTCGGACAGAAGTCGATGCCTTTGTCGAAGTGGAGGCCCAGGACCAGATCACAGAAGTCGGAACGAAGGAAGCGGAAGAAAGTCCGTTGAGAGCTGATATGCCGACTCCAACCACTCCTGTAACTCCAAGTAAGGTGCAGCCAGAAGTTATGACTCTTTCTCAAGCAGAAGACAAAAAAGAAAAAGAAAGACCAGTTCTCTTCCAACAGAAAACCCCAGAAGCAGTTTCTGTTTTGACTTCAGACCATCCGGAAAAAGAAGATGTTGAAAGTCCTTCTCTACAATCGGAAGGAAAACTTCCTCAAACCGGTACAAAAGAAAGTGGTTTCTTTGCTTGGTTAGGCCTTCTTGGTCTAGGTTTCTTTGGTGGAGGCGCCAAATTCGCTCGTCGCAAAGAGTAGTTCATTCTTGTCATAAGAGAGTGGGACAGAAATCGGTAATTCGTTAGAATTCGATTTCGTCGTCCCACCTCCGCACAGTTGAGTAGGGCTGTAAAAGCTGATGAAATCAGCGTAGTAGAGCCCACTCAACCACTGCGTCTTGCTCGACAATCCAAAAATAATTGAGAGGCTAGGACTTTTGTCCCACTCTCTTTTATTTTTTCCTTTCCTTAAGAGATTCCTATTTCCATAGAGTCTTTGCTTTATTTACAGCCGTAAAAATTGTATAATAGTCAAATAAGGTCAATGATGAGAAGGAACATTCCAAGGCCATTTTTTATGGGCCAAAGAGCAGAGCATCCATCTAGAAAAAAACAAGCCAGAAAGGAGCATCATGGCAAATAAGAACACATCTGATAGCATCGAAGCTTATATTAAGGCCTTGCTGGCTCAAGCTGGCATGGCAGAGCTCAAAAGAAGTGAGTTAGCCGATGTCTTTCAGGTCGTACCTAGTCAGATTAACTATGTCATTAAGACTCGTTTTACCGAGAGCCGAGGCTATATTGTAGAGAGCAAGCGCGGTGGTGGTGGCTATATCCGCATTGGCAAGGTCCAGTTTTCAGATCACCATCAGATGCTCCAAGACTTGGCAGCCAATATTGGAGAGACCATCAGCCAGCAGGTCTTCAATGATATCCTCCAGATGCTCTATGAAGAAAAATTATTGACAAAACGTGAGGCTCAGCTCTTGCTTGCGACGACCTCCGATGAGGTCCTAGGTCGAGATGCTCTCATCCTACGAGCAACGATGCTGAAAAAAATCATTCAACAAGTAGATAGAAAAGGAAATACCGACTAGATGAACTATTCAACAGCACTGTTAGAAAGTATAGAAGCGGCCCAAATACTAGCAGGCCACTATCAGGGGCATACCTTAGATACTTGGCATCTCCTGACGGCTATGGCCAATAATCCCTATAGCGTGGCAGGTTCTGTACTGAACGATTATCCTATGCAGATCGATGAGTTTCAGGATGCGGCGGAGCATATTACAGGCCAAGCTTTTCAAAGCGACAATCGGTATGAAATCTTCCCATTTTCTTATCGGATGGAAGCCATTATGAAGCACGCAAGAGAGATTGCCCAGGTCCTTCATGCCAAGACCTTGGGAACAGAGCATGTGCTCCTCTCTCTTCTAGCAGACCGTGGGACCTTGGCGAGCCAAGTCATGGAGTTTGCCGGCTTTGCCTTTACAGAGCAAGACAAGGGAGTTCCTATTGCCTCCCTTCGAAAGAATCTTGAAGACAAGGCAGGCTGGGACAAGAACGATATCAAAGCCATTCGGAGTCTTTATCGGGCTCAAAACCCTAACCGCCAAACCATGGGAAATATGATGGGCATGCCACCAAGCACCAGTGGAGGTCTTGAAGATTATACCCGTGATTTGACAGAAATGGCGCGTGCAGGCCAGCTTGAGCCTGTGATTGGTCGGGATGTAGAGATTTCACGCATGATCCAAATCCTCAGCCGCAAGACGAAGAACAATCCTGTATTGGTGGGAGAAGCAGGGGTCGGAAAAACAGCCCTTGCCTTAGGTCTGGCCCAGCGGGTCGCTAGTGGCAATGTTCCAGCTGAAATCGCGCAGATGCGTGTCTTAGAATTGGATCTCATGAATGTCGTTGCAGGGACGCGCTTCCGTGGGGACTTCGAAGAGCGGATGAACAATATCATCCAGGACATCGAAGAAGACGGTCACGTGATTCTCTTTATCGATGAACTGCATACTATTATGGGGTCAGGATCCGGTATTGATTCGACCTTAGACGCAGCCAATATTCTAAAACCAGCCCTGGCACGGGGAACCTTGCGTACAGTTGGGGCAACGACTCAAGATGAGTACCAAAAGCATATCGAAAAAGACGCAGCCCTCTCTCGACGTTTTGCGAAAGTCACCATTGAAGAGCCAAGTGTTGCAGATAGCATCCAAATTCTCCAAGGCTTGAAAGAAACCTACCAGGACCACCATCATGTGACCATTACCGATGAAGCGATCGAAACAGCTGTCAAATATGCCCACCGCTATTTGACCAGCCGTCAATTGCCAGATTCAGCCATTGATCTCTTGGATGAAGCGGCAGCTACCGTACAAAACCGCGATTCCAACGGTCACGTAAAAGAAGAGTTGACCGCCTTAGACCGGGCCTTGATGGACGGCAAGTGGAAGAAAGCAGCCCAGCTCTTAGAAGTAGAGGCCGCTCCCATTGTCTACAAAAAAGAAGTCACTGACCAAGATGTCTTGGTGACCTTGAGCCAATTATCCGGTATTCCAACTCAAAAACTGACCCAAACCGATGCCAAGAAGTACCTAAACTTAGAAGCAGAATTGCATAAGCGCGTGATTGGTCAAGACCAAGCCGTTTCGAGTATCAGTCGGGCTATTCGACGCAATCAATCAGGTATCCGTAGCAATAAACGTCCGATCGGTTCTTTCATGTTCCTAGGACCTACCGGTGTCGGAAAAACAGAGCTAGCCAAAGCTTTGGCGGAAGTTCTGTTTGATGATGAATCGGCCCTCATCCGTTTTGATATGAGTGAGTACATGGAAAAATTCGCGGCCAGCCGCCTCAACGGAGCCCCTCCAGGATATGTGGGCTACGAAGAAGGAGGCGAGTTGACCGAGAAAGTCCGCAACAAACCATATTCAGTTCTCTTATTTGATGAGGTGGAAAAAGCCCATCCAGATATTTTCAATGTCCTTTTGCAAGTCTTGGATGACGGAGTCTTAACCGATAGCAAAGGCCGGAAGATTGACTTCTCCAATACCATTATCATCATGACCTCAAACCTGGGAGCTACAGCCCTTCGGGATGATAAGACAGTTGGCTTTGGGGCCAAAGATATCCGCTTTGACCAAGCCAATATGGAAAAACGCATGTTTGAAGAGTTGAAGAAGACCTATCGTCCAGAGTTTATCAACCGGATTGATGAAAAGGTAGTCTTCCATAGCCTATCCAGCGAGGACATGCAGCAGGTGGTGAAAGTCATGGTCAAACCGCTCATCGCGACCTTGGCCGAACAAGGCATGACCCTCAAATTCCAGCCTTCAGCGCTCAAGTTGCTAGCAACCAAAGGCTACGATCCAGAAATGGGAGCTCGCCCACTGCGTCGTGTCTTGCAGACCGAAGTGGAAGATCAACTAGCAGAGCTATTGCTGAAAGGCCAAGCCCAAGAAGGGCAAACCATCAAGGTTGGAACGACAGCCGGAACGATCAAGTTCGAGATTGTCTAGGAGGATGTCATGACGCTTCAGCGATTAACCCGTATTTCGCTTTTGGCGGCCCTTTGTGTCGCTCTACGTCAGGCTTTTGCCCCTTTCCCAAATGTCCAACCTATTTCTGCTATCTTTTTTCTCTTGGTGATATTTGAAGGGTATAGCTTTGCTTTTCTTGTGATGATGATCACCATGTTTGTCTCCGCCTTTTTCCTGGGGATGAGCCTGATTGTGTTCTTTCAGATTGTCGCCTTTGGCTGTTTGATGCTCATTTGGCGCATCAGTTACAAGTGGTTGCCCATTGTCCTTCAGATCCTTTTTGTGGGCCTACTGTCCTTTGCTTATGGGGTCTTGATCGATAGTGTTTATGCCTTGATGTACCATATTCCTTGGTGGACCTATGCTTTGGTCAATGGTTTTAGTTTTAACCTTGCCCATGCTCTGTCGACGATCATTTTCTATCCCATTATCTATCAAATCTTTAGGAGATTTTATGTTGAAAAAAACCATTTCTAGCTTGATGACCTTACTTGCAGCTCTTCTTTTAGCGAGTTGCGCTCCGTCTCATAGCACAAACAATCAACCAACAGCTTCTAGCGCAGAAGTTGCCAAGAAAAACGAAATTTCGATTACAATTAGCGTGACGCCAGAAGGTCAAAAAGCGCAATCAAAAACCTTGAAAGTAGCAGAAGAGAGCAACCTCATGAAAGTGCTCAAAGCCAACTACAAGATTGAAGAAAAAAATGGCATGATCACCTCGATTGACGGTCACAGCCAAGATGAAGCAAAAGGTCTTTACTGGATGTACAAGATCAATGGCGAAATGGCTCCAAAAGGTGCTGCTGAAACCACCGTTAAAAAAGGGGACAAGATCGAATTCTATCAAGAAGTGTATAAATAAGAAAAGCTGGACAGTATGTCCGGCTTTTTTTTGCAAAGTTTAGGAACTTACCTAAAATTTCTTTCAAATTAGAAAAATATTTGAGAAACTATTGACAGCCTCATATAACAGTGTTACAATAATGTTACAAAATATTACAAATGTTACAAAAAAGAGGTTCTGTTATGAAAAACAAAAAAATCATTTCCCTAGCAGCGCTAGCTCTTACAGCTAGTCTTTTCCTAGGAGCTTGTGGCGGGAATAAAGAAGAAAAAACTTCAGAAGCAAGCAGTTCAAAGACCAGTCTGGTTAAACAAACCAGCTCTTCTTCTAAGAAAAAAGTGATCACTAGTAAAGATCCGATTGCCTCTTCATCCTCTGATAGCAAATCAGAAGAAAGTCATACTGTTGGTAGCAAAAATAACCAAGCAGCAGCTAGTCAAACACCTGCTCCAGCTAAAGAAGCGACACCAGCAGCACCCGTAACAAAAGAAACAAAAGAAGTAGCCACTCCAGCAACACCAGCGAAAGCAAAATTGCCAAGTCTAGAAGACGGCCATGCCCAGGCTAAGAAGCAAGCTTCTGCGACGGAGAATGCCCAATACAAGGGAGTCTATTCTGTGGCAGCAGGGGATTTCTCTGCAGCAGCTGGGAATTGGTCTGACAAACGCGACACTGGAGTCACTATTGGCCAAGGTGGTCAAGTGACCATCCAACTTCCTGGGGGCCAACCCGTAGCCTATGGTATCAGCGCTTATAACTATACCTTGGATGATGGTCATTACCATGCTAATCTCTCAGCAGGCGATGGGTCTGCGGCGACTCTAGATATCGTAGTTGGAAAAGATGGCTCTGTATCTAGTGTGACGGTTCTTAAAGACGGTGTTAGCCACTCCCTCACTCGTGAATAAAATTCGAAAGATCTGAAAGGATAAGCTTCTCTTTTCAGATCTTTTTTTGTTGATTTGAAGAAAAATATATTTTTTTATAAAAAACTACTGACAGATAGAAAATATAGTTTATAATAAAAATATAAAGGAAATCTATTTATAAAAAATTATAAAAAGGAGTTCATATGAAAAAAGAAAGAATTGCCCTGGTTTTTGGAACCTTTGCGCCTCTTCATCAAGGGCATATTGACCTGATCCAGCGGGCCAAGCGTCAGTGTGATCGCGTTCGTGTCATTGTATCTGGTTATGAAGGGGATCGTGGTGAAGAAGTGGGACTGACCTTACAAAAACGCTTCCGTTATATCCGTGAAGCCTTCTCAAATGATGAGTTGACCCAAGTCTATAAGTTAGATGAGACAGAACTTCCTCGTTATCCCTTGGGCTGGGAGCCTTGGTTACAGACAGCCCTAAACACCATCCAGTATCAAACAGAGACAGAAGAGTTGATCTTTTATGTAGGGGAGAAAGCCTACAAGGAAGAGTTGGAAGCTAGAGGGTTTGAAGTTCACTTAGAAGAGCGTCGCTTCGGGATCTCTGCTACCATGATCCGGGAAAATCCCAGCAAATACTGGAAATACATTGCCCAGCCCTTCCGTCGCCAGTTCACGAAAAAAGTCTTGATCATGGGGAGCGCCAGCAACGGGAAAACGACCCTTGCAAAGGACTTGGCTCGCTTTTACGATGCACCTGTTAGTCTTGAGTATGCCCGTGAATACCAGATCAAGAACAATGTGCGGGATGATGAACTCACGCCAAAAGATTACTATTACCTACTCTTAGGACAGTATGATCAAACCTCTAAGCTCATCGATAGTAGTGCCAATCGAGGCCTTGTCATCGCAGATACCAATTCCCTGGTGACCAAGGGTTATTACGACTACTATATGGAAGTCGAAGGCCAAGATACCAGCATGACCGATACCTTCGACAACCTCTTTGTCAGTATTCTCTCCAAAGAAAAATGGGATTTGATCCTCTTTGTCCAGCCGATCGGCTCTTATGTCAATGATGGTTTCCGAGACATGACCATGGCTGACGAAGAGATCCGCACCAGCTTTTCAAATTACCTGGACCAATTGCGCCAGCAATACCTAGGAAACATTCCGACCACTCTCCTCGCATCAGACTACCTCGGCAACTACGAAGAAGCCAAGAAGGTGATCGATGCCATTTACCAAGCCGACTAAGGAGCAGCTTATGAAAAATCTATCTGAAAAATTCGCAACTTTTAGCCAAGACTTTAAAAATGTTCACCAAGAAGCGAAAAAGCAAGGCTTTGTCAATATTATGAAACTCCTGTGGAAGGACCTTTTTGTGGGACGTACAGCCTTTCAATGGATCTATCTCCTTCTTCTTTCCAGCGTTCCCTTCTTCTTAGAATGGACCAAAGCCCTCAAGAAGGAGGTGGTTTAGATGGCAAGTCTCTCAATTCCAGCAGGAATGACGGAGAAAGAGTATTTTGAGACGGTCGCTAGTGAAGCAGACTTTCTCAAGTGGTACAAGGAGCAAGATCTGCCAACTTATGAAACTCCAAGTGTCACAGCGGACATGGTGGCTTACTGTTTTGTTGAAGGTAAGCTCAAGCTCTTAGCTATTCGCCGCAAGGCTCACCCTTATCAACACCGCCTCGCCTTGGTGGGGGGCTTTGTGAACAAGGATGAAGATGCGACTCATGCCTGTATCCGAGAAGTCAAAGAAGAAGTTGGGCTCGATCTGCCAGTGAATAAGGTGGAGCAGCTCATGACCGTTTCCACCCCTGGGCGGGACCCCAGAGGCTGGGTCATTACCATCGCCCATCTGGTCTATCTGCCAGCAGAAGCAGTAGAGTTAGCCCATGCTGGTGATGATGCCAAGGAAGTCGTTTTTCTCGATGTCGATTTCAAAAGGTCCCAGTGCTTGCTAGAGGGAAAGGTTTTAACTGCTTCTGATTTTGCTTTTGACCACTATCAAATCATTCAAGAATCGATCAAGCGGATTCAGGGACGTCTCAACTGGAATCCAACCTTCCTCTATCTGTTAGAGGAGCCTTTCACCGTTTATGAAGCAACCGAATTGGTCAATCTGATCAATCCTGGACGTCCCATCGTTAGCAATAACTTCCTCGTAAAATTCGGAGAATTCGTGGAAGAAGTGGGTCTCAAGCGGGTACCTAAGAAAAAACCACGCAAGACCTATCGCTTAAAACAGTAGATCGAGCGGGGTTCATTCTACCAGCCCTTAGTTACTAGTAGTAGCCAAGGGCTTTTTCTGATTTTTCCTGCTCCACTTGTGTGCAAAGTGGTATAATAAACATAATTGAGATCAAAAGAGACAAGACTATGGAAGAAAAAATAATTTTACCACAAAATACACGACTGATGGGGGCTCTGCTTGGTTTTATAGGAGGAGGCCTCGATGTCTTTTGCCACATGCACTACCGGAGTTTGGTCGCGACCCAAACGGGGAACCTACTGCTTCTCATCGCTGATTGGCACGATCCCCGTGTCGAAAACACCATTATGCGTTTTTCATCTATTCTATTTTTCTCGATCGGCTTTGTGGTTGCCCTCCATATCAAAGAGTATCGCAGGACAGCCTTTTGGCGGACCAAGATGTTGATTCCTTTGTTTGTGGTGACACTCCTGATTCCCTTGGTGTCTGTCATACCACCTGTAGAAGTTCCCTTTATTGCTTTTGGGACAGGGATGATGATGTTGACCTTTACAGGGAGCCTCATCGAAAATCACCCTTATGTGATCTTTATGACTTCCGGAAATTACCGCAAGATGCTGACGGCCTTGTACCGAATCACTCGAGGAAAGGGAGATTTGGACGAGTATCGCAGACAAGCGATGAATTACGGGATTGTCGTTGGAAGCTTTATTGCGGGAGCTATTAGCGTAGCCATCCTCATGCATTTCATTCACCAATGGGCCATCTGGCTGATCACAGCCAACCTCTTTTTGATCATGACCTACTACACCGCCAGAGTCAAACAACTCGGCCTGCAAACAGACAATCTATAGAAACAGGACCCCGTGTGAGGTCCTGTTTTAGATTAATGACAAAGCCATCTTAGAAACTTTCCTTAGGTGAGTACGGACGTCAGCGAACTTCGAAGAAGTTCCATGACTTAGTTTTGAGCCTAAGGTCTCAAAACTCCCGAGTGCCTGAAACAATCGTGTTTCAGGCACTTTTCTCACAGCGGAAAGTTTCGGTATTTTTTTGATTCGCTCAAAAAATTAAAACATATTTATATTTCTTTGCAGAATTGCTTAACTTATTTTATTTAAAAATAGTACAGAGAGTGGGACAGAAATCGGTAATTCGT
>NZ_KV794407.1:32628-54709 GCF_001808725.1 Streptococcus sp. HMSC074F05
GGACTTTTGTCCCAGCCTCTTTTTGTATTTCTATACTTTTAATTGTAAGAGTTCTTCAATCTCAGCCAGAGTGCTAGCTTGGGAGATGGCGCCGCGTAGTTTAGCTGCACCTGAGGTACCACGGAGGTAGTGAGGGGCGAGACCACGGAATTCACGAACGGCAATGTGCTCACCTTTGAGATCGATCAAGCGTTTCAAGTGTTCGTAAGCAATCTTCATTTTGTCTTCAAAAGTCAAATCAGGCAGGATTTCTCCTGTTTCAAAGTAGTGATTGATTTGGTTGAAGAGATAAGGATTGCCCATAGCAGCGCGACCAATCATGACCGCATCAGCACCGACTTCTTCGATCCGTTGTTTGGCGTCTTTAACCGTACGGATATCTCCGTTTGCGATAAATGGAATCTTAGTTAGGGCCTGTGCAACCTTGTGAAGGGTCTCAAGATCCGCATGCCCCGTATACATTTGCTCCCGAGTCCGTCCATGCATGGCAAGGGCAGAGACACCCGCAGCTTCGGCAGCGAGCGCATTTTCAACTGCTAGAGAAGGGTCTGACCAACCTGTCCGCATTTTGACAGTCAGAGGGATATCAAGGACGGATTGAACCTTATTGATGATGGAGTAGATCTTGTCTGGGTCCTTGAGCCACATCGCACCAGCCTCGTTCTTGACGATTTTATTCACCGGGCAACCCATGTTGATATCGACGATATCGGTCTTGGTATTTTCTTGGATAAATTCAGCTGCGCGTGCCAGGCTATCTTCGTCACTTCCAAAGAGTTGGATCGATACAGGGTTTTCTCCTTCATCGATATGGAGCATGTGAAGCGTCTTTTCATTGTTGTACTGGATTCCCTTGTCAGAGACCATTTCCATCACAACGAGCCCTGCCCCCAGTTCTTTGGCAATGGTCCGGAAAGCTGAGTTGGTCACTCCGGCCATTGGGGCTAGGACGGTACGGTTAGGGATTTCGACATCCCCGATCATAAATGGCGTATTAAGATTTGTCACGAATGAGTTCCTCCAAGTCATTTTCGTCAAAGTGGTAGTGTGTTTGGCAGAATTGGCAGGTAATCTCTGCACCGTGATCTTCATCTTTCATCTCTTCTAGATCACTAGCTGGCAGACTTGCTAAAGCGTTCAAAAAGCGCTCACGGCTGCAGTCGCACTGGAAGCGAAGTTCTTCTTCAGAGAGGCGTTTGAAAGGTTCATCCCCATAGATAGCAGAAAGAAGAGCTTCAATATGATCTTCAGATTCCAAAAGTGTTGAAATAGCAGGCATTTCTTGGATGCGTTTTTCAAAGCGCGCGATTTCTTCTTCCTTGGCATTTGGCAAGACCTGAAGCAAGAAACCACCAGCCACCTTGACCTTGTCTTCGTCATCCAACAGAACATTGAGTCCAACTGCAGAAGGTGTTTGTTGGCTTTCCGTCAGATAAAAGGCCAGGTCTTCTCCGATTTCACCTGTGACAAGAGGGGTCATGGAGTTATAAGGATTGCCCGTACCATAGTCAGTGATGACCAGGAATTCTCCGTTTCCGACAAATGGTCCCACCAGGACTTCACCAGTTGCTGTCTTCTTGATATCCACTCCAGGATTTTGTACGTAGCCTTTGACGTTTCCTTGAGTATCTGCCACAGTGATGATAGCACCAAGTGAGCTAGTGCCCAGGATTTTCACTGTTATCTTGGTGTTTCCCTTTTCATTGGCTGCGAGAATTTGACTAGCGATCAGGGTGCGCCCAAGGGCCACTGTTGAACTTGCTTGTGTCTGATGGTATTCTTGGGCTGTTCGTACGGTTTCTGTACTGTCTAGTACATAGGCACGAAAAGCGCCGCTTTCTGAGATAGTTTTAATAATTTTGTCCATATCTACTATTTTAGCACAAAATAGAAAAACAGGCGCAGGCCTGCGCTTGTTTTTTGGGGTTAGGAAGAATTTTAAGACCAAAAATAGTATAATAAAACAAAGGAGGCTAGCATGAACCAATCTTTGAAAGCGGCAGTCTATGGTTTGGCGGTAGCTGATGCATTAGGGGTTCCGTATGAATTTTTAACCCGAGGCAGTTTTAAAGCGATTGAGATGGTGGGCTATGGAAGCCAACAGTAACTGGCTGGAACTTGTTCAGATGATACTAGCCTTGTATTCGCGGCCTATGATTCTTTTTGGGAAAAAGGGAAGATTTCCTCTGCTATATGCAGGAGAGGTTTGAAATTTGCTTGTTAGAGGATGATTTTACAGCAAATGACTTGCTATTTTAAACTTGTAGGAGGACCATGCTTAATCTTTTTAGGTTATCATCTAAAACTCTACCTCGGTTACAAAACAAAAACGCAGAGACATCTTCTGCGTTTTCTTACTTTATAGGTCCATTTCTGGGAAAAGTTTAGCTAGTATTTTCGGAGTAATGCTTTGTCCCGGCCCCTCAGCACAATAGGTGTGCATATACATAGAAGGATTGAAGTTGAGCTCGATGCAGGTACAGTTGGGATTTTCCTTTGTGAAAATAGCAGAGCTGTCAGGGATGATGAGATCAACGCCACAGGCCCAGGCTCCCATAGCCTTTGCCATGTCCGCAGCGAGTTCCTTATAAGATGGGTGCATGCTGTCTGTGACATCAATCGAGTCTCCGCCAGTAGAAATGTTGGAATTGCGCCGCAAGTCAACCTTGACTCCAGCAGGCAGGATATCATCTGGTCCATAGCCTTGCTGGTCCAGCATGAGCAGTTCAATGTCCCCCAGTTCAATGATTTCAAGCGGTGAACGATGATCTCGGCCCCGCAGAGGATTGTCATTTTTGATGGCAATCAATTCTCTCACGGTATGCTGACCGTCTCCGACGACATTGGCCGCCACTCGCAAGAGGACTGCTTGGCATTGTCCGTCTAAGACAAAGAAGCGGTACTCCGTTCCAGCGATAAATTCCTCCACTAAGACGGCGACATCTTCTGAAAAAGCAATCTCCAGAGCCTTGTGATAAGCTTCCAGGCTAGCTGGCTCTTGGAAGATAGAGATGCCCAGTCCGAAGTTAGTTGACTTGGGTTTGACAACAATTTCTCGGTTCTTAATCAAAGGGTAGTAGGCCAGTCCCTCTTCTAGAGAAGAAAATTCTGCTCCAGCCGGAACGGGAAAGTCAGCTGCTGCCAAAATCTTTTTGGTGACTGTTTTATTGGCCATGGCCAAAGGGATGACATAGTTATCCTTGGAGGTCATATTGCCGTTCTTGACATATTCTACATGACTACCATGCCAAAGCTTGAGAAATTGGTCCTTTTCATCTAAAATTTCAACATTCAGCCCCTTTTGAATAGCATCAAAGAGCAGCATCTGGGTGGACAGTTCCATATTTTCGTAGCCTTTGAGGGCATAAGGAGCAGTCCAGGCATAGCGGTGGTATTCTTCTGCTTTTTCTAGACCAAAAGCTGTTAAGGAATCTTGCTGGATATGGGGCAGGAGCTGTCCTGACAGTGTCAGCTGAGGATGTAAGAGAGCCTCTCTCATCTGGTCCAGCAAAGTTTGATAGTAAGTTGGCAGTTCAAAATGCTGGATGAGCTCTTCCATGGCTTGGAGAAGGGCTGAGCTGTCTGCCTCATCTGGCAGGGCAGTCAGCGGGTGGCTACAAGCAATTTTCTGGTTCAAATCATGGGCAGCTTTTAATACTGCATCAACATTTTCTACATCATCTAGCCAGAGCAGGCCCAGTAAAAAGAGATGGACAGTATCTAAGGTCTCTTGGCTAATGCCCAAATGGTCAAAAGGATTGAGATCGAAGCAGCGGAATTCCAGATAGGTGATACCCTGCTCCAGATAGGCGCGATTGTGCTTCTGTCCACGGAAGCGAACGGCTGAGTAAAATTCTTTTTCAGCACTGAGCTCGCCAGACTGAACGTAGTTTTCAATATCGGTTACATATTGCTCCAAAGAAGTGTAGGACACCTGAATATTCTCGTCATTGACATAGCCATAGTCGCTGTTGCGAAAAGAGCGGATAGGCTGCGGGTATTCCTGACTGTAGAAGCCGGCTTCTGCCAGAGGAGCAGCACCGTAGAGATAGGTTAAGAGCCATCGGAAACGCAGAAAGTTTCGAGCCAGTTTGAGATAGAGGTCATTTTTAAAGTCCTTGAGTAAATGATAGGAGCTGACTTGAAAGAGAGCAGCGACCAGATCTTTCCCTAGCTCCATGTTGTAGTGGATGCCAGAGATGGCCTGTAGTTTTTTGCCATATTTTTTCGCTAAACCCTCTCGGTAGTGGCGTTCGTATTCGTTTTCCAGACGGGCGATGATAATATCTTCTTCAGTCAGCTGCGGTGGCATGGACAGAGGCCACAGGCATTCACTCTGGTCAATTGAGCGGCCTGCCACATCGCTGATAGCTCCCAGTAAGCGCCGCGCTTCCTTAGTAGAGTGAGCAATAGGTGTAATTAGTTCCAGTTGTTGTTCGCTGAAGTCTGTTTGGATGGTCGGGTGGAAATTGCGGGAACCAAGCTGACTCGGATGAGCAGTTTGAGCTAAGTGTCCATCAGTTGTCACTCGCAGATTTTCCCTCTCCAGACCAAAGGTCGCTTGGAGAATAGGGCTTGATGTATCCAGTTTCTGCAGTAATTGATTAATCGTCATCGTTTCACCGTCCTATGGTAGTTATTTTAGTCTATTACAAACGGAAAAAGAAAGCAAATTTCCGCTACGATTTTACAAAAATTCCGAACTTTTATTTTAAATTAAGTACTAAAATTCAGAAAATACATATTTTGTAAAAATGTAATTCGTCTACATAAGAGAAAAAACAAATGAAATGATGAACCCTCCTTGAAAAATTGTCAAATTTTTCATATAATGAGGTATAAAACATAATCGCAGGTGAGATTCCTGCCTGCTTTTCAAGAAAGGACGAGCTATATAGCTCAGACAAAGATATGACATCAGTAGTTGTTGTAGGAACCCAGTGGGGAGATGAAGGAAAAGGGAAGATTACAGACTTTCTATCAGCCAATGCAGAAGTCATTGCTCGCTACCAAGGTGGGGACAATGCCGGTCACACCATCGTGATCGACGGCAAAAAATTCAAGTTGCACTTGATTCCTTCAGGTATCTTCTTCCCTGAAAAGATTTCTGTCATTGGGAATGGGGTTGTGATCAATCCTAAATCATTGGTCAAAGAGTTGGCTTATCTTCATGAAGAAGGTGTGACAACAGACAGTTTGCGCATTTCAGACCGCGCCCATGTCATCCTCCCTTACCATATCGAATTGGACCGTCTCCAAGAAGAGTCAAAAGGGGACAACAAAATCGGAACGACCATCAAAGGGATTGGACCAGCTTACATGGACAAGGCTGCGCGTGTGGGAATCCGGATCGCGGACCTTTTGGATCGCGAAGTCTTCGCAGAACGCCTGCGCATCAACTTGGAAGAAAAGAACCGTCAATTTACCAAGCTCTATGATGCAGAAGCTCTTTCCTTTGACGATATCTTCGAAGAATACTATGAATATGGTCAACAAATCAAGCAATATGTAACCGATACTTCTGTCATCTTGAACGATGCTTTGGATAACGGCAAGCGCGTGCTCTTTGAAGGAGCCCAAGGGGTTATGTTGGATATCGACCAAGGAACCTATCCATTTGTAACCTCTTCAAACCCAGTCGCAGGTGGGGTGACCATCGGATCAGGTGTCGGCCCAAGCAAGATCGACAAGGTTGTCGGTGTATGTAAAGCCTACACTAGCCGTGTTGGTGATGGCCCATTCCCTACGGAACTCTTCGATGAAGTGGGTGATCGGATCCGTGAAGTCGGCCATGAGTATGGGACAACAACCGGTCGTCCTCGTCGTGTTGGTTGGTTTGACTCAGTTGTCATGCGCCATAGCCGTCGCGTGTCAGGAATTACCAACCTTAGCTTGAACTCGATCGACGTTCTGTCCGGCTTGGATACAGTGAAAATCTGTGTAGCCTACGACTTGGATGGGGAACGCATCGACCACTACCCAGCAAGCTTGGAGCAACTCAAACGTTGCAAACCAATCTATGAAGAATTACCAGGCTGGTCAGAAGACATCACAGGTGTCCGCCACTTGGATGAGCTTCCAGAAAATGCCCGCAACTATGTCCGCCGTGTCGGTGAATTAGTTGGTGTGCGCATTTCAACCTTCTCAGTCGGACCAGATCGTGACCAAACCAATATCCTTGAAAGTGTGTGGTCTAGTTTATAAGCAAATGAAGATAAGAGAGTGGGACAGAAATCGGTCATTCGTTAGAATTCGATTTCATCGTCCCACCTCCGCACAGTTGAGTAGGGCTGTAAAAGCTGATGAAATCAGCGTAGTAGAGCCCACTCAACCACTGCGTCTTGCTCGACAATCCAAAAATAATTGAGAGGCTAGGACTTTTGTCCCAGCCTCTTTTTGAAAGCAGAAAGAGGAAAAAATGTATCAAACGATTTTATTTGACCTAGACGGCACCTTGACCAATTCAGAACTAGGGATTACCAACTCGGTGGCCTATGCCTTAGGAAAATATGGGATTCAAGTGCCAGACAAGAAAGCATTGAGAGTTTTCATCGGTCCGCCCTTGCAGGAGTCTTTTGAGCGCTTTTATGGATTTTCTAAGGAAGAATGTTTAAAGGCCATTGACTACTATCATGAGTATTTTTCCGAAAAAGGCCTTTATGAAAATGAGGTCTATCTAGGCGTTCCTGACTTGCTGGCTTCTCTCAAGCAGGCTGGCAAACAGTTGATTGTAGCTACGTCAAAGCCTGAAGAATTTTCCATTCAAATTCTCAAACACTTTGGTTTGTATGATTATTTTGACTTTGTCGCTGGTGCGACCATGGATAGAAAACGTAGTAAAAAAAGCGATGTTATCCAGTATGCCTTGGAGCAAAATGGGATTACAGATTTGGCGCATACCATCATGATTGGAGACAGGGAGCACGATGTGCTTGGCGCTCAAGCGCAAAAGTTTGATTCTATCGGTGTCCTTTATGGCTTTGGAAGCAGGGAAGAATTGGAAGAAGCCGGCGCCACCTATATTGCTCAAGAAGTTGGCGAAATTGCAGCTTTTATAGGATAACCTTTTCCAAAATATTAAAAGTTGGAACTTTTCTAATCTGCTGAATATTGCTTTATTTAATATTTCTATCGGTGTATACTTACTGTAGGTTAAGTCACACAGATTAAGAGGTGATAATATGAATTTGTCACGATATATATTAAAATATAGTACTGATGATGGTACGTTGTATTTTAATACTAAAACCAATCATTCATTTTTTCTTACGAATGAATTGAATAGAGTAGTCGACAGCAATGATGTGATTAGGAAAGAGTTTCATGCTTATCTTGATAAAAATAAATATTTAAGTGAGGGTGAGTATGAGGTCGAAAAGTATCTATCTAAAATAAGCGATACAGATGCTGAATTATTGGAACTAACAATTTTGACACATGGAGATTGTAATTTTCGGTGAAGGTTAAAGTGAATAACAAATTCGATGACAAAATGAATGCTAAACCTAGAGTATTTAACTATAATTGTGATTGTAAATAATCACGATTTTAAATAAATTAGAGAAGAGGATTGTGCTAGCCCTCTATTTTGATGGATGATAATTATGAGAAATATTTATAAGTACATTGATAAGAAGTATCTTTTTCCTATTTTTTTAGGGCGTATTGTGAATAGTGGTTTGGTGTTGGCGCAACCTCTGATTTTAACGAAGGCCTTGAAGTTAGATCAAGACGGCCTTTCTTATGGAAAAATTCTCAATTTTGTTTTATTTGGTTTGTCTGTCTATCTTGTTATTTATAGTCTGATGCTGTTTTCAAACTATTCGCACAATATATTCCGAAGAGAAATCAACAAAAGTGTCCGTGCCCTTTTATTTAAGAAAGTCATATTGAATCCTAAATTTTCCAATGATGAAAAAGTTAGTCTGCTAACTCAAGATATGGAATATGTGGGCGATAATTATTTGGAAAATATAAATGTTATGGTGAGTTGGGGATTTGTCGCCCTTGTTACAGCCATTTATATTGTTTCACAAAATTTTCTCTTAGGACTTATTTTTGTCATTTTTACGATTATGAGACCTATTCCTCAGTTCATCATGAATCGTCGTTTACAAGATTCGGGAGACAGCTGGTCCAAGCTTAGAACGAAATTACATGGGCTTGTCTCGGATAGTATGCAAGGCAGCCAAACCTTACGGATTAATCAGGCCATGAGGCTGAATGAAGAGCGCGTGAATGACTTAAACGGAGAATATCAAAAAGCCATCCAAAGATTTTGTTTCACACATAATATTTTTTTTTCTTTAATGGATTTATGGTCTTTTTTAGTCAGGTTGTTCCTCTTGCTTTAGGCTTTTATTTGAGTTTACAGGGAAATTCTATTTCTATTACAAGCCTCATCTCTATGTATGTTGCTGCGGGGATGCTGGTAGAACCGATCCAAACTCTGATGTACAGTGCAGCCAATCTCCAAGGTGCCTTGCCGACTGCGAACCGCCTGTTTAAGATTATCGAGGAAGAACCTGATTTCGAAGAGACAAAGGATCAATTTGTTGAAAATCTCGAATCGTTGCGCTTAAATCATATTTCAAAAAGTTTTGCTGAACGTCAGCTTTTTTCTGATTTGACGGCGACGATTTCAGTAGGTCAGAAGGTCTTAATCAAAGGACCGAGCGGGTCTGGAAAGACGACTCTTTTTCGCTTGATTTTAGGAGAAGAAGTATGTGATGAGGGTGACATTTTCGTTCAGTATGATGGAAATCAAATAACGAGTCATTTCCAAGGGAATATCGGTTTAATTAGCCAGCATCCCTTCCTGTTTAACGATACTATCCGCTATAATCTAACTTTTGGTCAGTCTTTTCAGGACCATGAATTATTGGAGGTATTGGACCGAGTTGGCTTAATAGATGAATTTCAGGATATTTTGAATGTAGAAATTCATAATAATGGTGAAAACATTTCAGGAGGTCAGCGTGTCAGATTAGAGTTGGCTCGTTTTCTCTTACGCGAGAAGGATATTTTATTAGCGGACGAAGTGACATCAGCTTTGGACGAAAAAAATAGTCGTCTGGTTAGAGATCTAATCTTTTCTTTGCCGATCACGGTACTAGAAATAGCCCATCATATTGATGAAGAAGAGCGCTATGACCAAATCCTTGAGTTACGTAAAGGATGAGCGATGCCACAATAGTTGGTTCTGCGACAAAGCGGATAGTAGTAAGCCAGCAATTTGTCAGATATTTTTGAGATTCTAAGTGGTGATATTTCCAAAATCATCAATACTCAGAGAACTTAAGCTTTATTTAAGATAGGCCAGCTATACTAGAAGCATAAACAAAGACCTCCTAACTTTGTTTAAACCTCCTAAACTTTTTCATAATAATCTCCCATAAGAGTCGCCCAATCGGCGGCTTTTTTTGTGAGTCGTAAGCTGCCTATGGTATAATGAACAAAGAAACTAAAAGGAAGAAGGAAGAGATGGACTACACGATAGAGGAAAAAGCGATGTTTATGAGGGAAGCCCTGAAGGAGGCGGAGATTGCCCTCGCCAATGATGAAATACCGATTGGCTGTGTCTTGGTCAAGGATGGTCAGATTATCGGGCGTGGACATAATGCGCGTGAGGAGCTGCAGCGGGCGGTCATGCATGCGGAAATCATGGCGATCGAGGAGGCCAATCAGCGTGAAAATAGCTGGCGCCTGCTGGATACGACGCTTTTTGTCACGATTGAGCCCTGTGTCATGTGTAGTGGTGCCATTGGTCTAGCTCGGATTCCCCAGGTGATTTACGGGGCGACCAATCAGAAGTTCGGTGGAGCAGGTAGTCTCTACGACATTTTGGCAGATGAACGCCTCAATCACCGAGTCGAAGTAGAAACAGGAATCTTGGAAGCAGAATGTGCAGCCATCATGCAGACCTTCTTCCGCCAAGGTCGAGAACGAAAAAAACAAGCCAAACTCGCAGCCAAGGCCGAAACACAAGAATAAAAACCGGACCTTTGCAAAATCCACAAATTATGATATAATACCTATCGGAGCAACAGTTCTGCGTGAAGCGGGTCAGGGGAGGAATCCAGCAGCCCTAAGCGAAGTGAACTGTGTGCTCTTTTTCTATTGCTCTTGATGAGTCAAGCCTAAAAGGTGCAGATGAATATTGGAGCAGCGAATCTAGTTTGAACGGACCTGAAATGAATTCAGCTGACATCCAATCTTAAGAAGCATATTTGTTTTCTTGTCAATCAAAATTGTTCTTCTCAATAGGCCTAAATAGGCCTAAAATTTGTTGACTTACGCAAACGATTGCTCTCGGTTATGTCCTAAGGTTAGCTTATTTAGAAAAATAGTATAGAATACAAATGTAAACGTTTTAAAATAGCGAAAGCACTTGCTTATTTTTTCTTAAAGCGTTATCATAAAAGAAAAGAACAATTGGAGGATAAACATGTCACATATTAAATTTGACTACTCAAAGGTGTTAGATAAATTTGTAGCACCACATGAACTAGATTATATGCAGCCTCAAGTGACTGCTGCAGATTCTGCTCTGCGAAATGGTACAGGTCCTGGGGCAGAAATGACTGGCTGGTTGAACTTGCCTGAAGAATATGACAAAGATGAATTTGCTCGTATTCAAAAGGCTGCTGCTAAAATCCAATCTGATAGTGAGGTATTGATCGTAATCGGTATTGGTGGTTCCTATTTAGGAGCTCGTGCAGCTATTGATTTCTTGAATAATTCTTTTGTAAATCTACAAAGCAAGGAAGAACGCAAGGCACCTCAAATCCTCTATGCTGGAAATTCTATTTCTTCAAGCTATTTGGCTGATTTGGTAGACTATGTATCAGACAAAGATTTCTCTGTCAACGTTATTTCTAAGTCAGGAACGACTACAGAGCCTGCTATTGCTTTCCGTGTCTTCAAAGAACTCTTGGTTAAGAAGTATGGTCAGGAAGAAGCAAATAAACGGATTTATGCAACTACAGACCGCGCTAAAGGTGCAGTTAAGGTTGAAGCAGATGCTAATGGCTGGGATACTTTTGTAGTGCCTGATAGTGTAGGTGGTCGTTTTACAGTATTGACAGCAGTGGGACTCTTGCCAATCGCAGCTGCAGGGGCTGATATCAGCAAGTTAATGGAAGGAGCAAATGCTGCTCGCAAGGCTTATGCTTCTGATAAGTTGGCTGAAAATGAAGCATATCAATATGCAGTTGTACGCAATATCTTGTACCGTAAAGGTTATCTGACAGAAGTTTTAGCTAACTATGAACCATCTCTACAATACTTCTCTGAGTGGTGGAAGCAACTGGCTGGTGAGTCAGAAGGGAAAGACCAAAAAGGGATTTACCCAACTTCAGCCAACTTCTCAACAGACTTGCACTCTCTGGGACAATTTATCCAGGAAGGTACCCGTATCCTCTTTGAAACAGTTGTACGTGTAGATAAACCTCGCAAAAATGTGCTGATTCCTGAATTGGCAGAAGACTTGGACGGTCTTGGCTACTTGCAAGGAAAAGATGTTGACTTTGTCAATAAAAAAGCTACAGATGGAGTGCTGTTAGCACACACTGATGGTGGAGTTCCAAATATGTTTGTGACACTGCCTGAGCAAGATGAGTTCACTTTGGGCTACACTATTTACTTCTTTGAGTTGGCTATTGCTCTTTCTGGCTACCTGAATGGTATCAATCCATTTGACCAGCCTGGAGTTGAGGCTTATAAGAAAAACATGTTTGCCCTTCTTGGAAAACCAGGCTTTGAAGAGCTGGGTGCTGAGTTGAATGCACGCCTTTGATTCTTATATGCCTTGAGTTCATTTAGAGTATAAAAAGAGATCCACAAGTTCATTTCTTGTGGATTTTTTAGTACAAGCCTCTTAATTAGTTTATTATTTTTTTGAACTGTGTAAAAAAGAGTGTCTTAATTCATTTATGAAAGCGCTGTATAATTGCCTTGTAAATAAAATTTGAGAGGTATCAAAATGAATGATTGGTTAAACATAAAAGGCAAAACAGTTCTTGTGACTGGCGCGTCATCTGGGATCGGTAAGGCAATCGTTGAAGAATTGCTGGAATTAGGTGTCAACGTAGCGAATTTCGATCTTAGCGACAACGATTTGCGTCATCCAAATCTATTATTTGTAAAAGTTGATGTAACTTCTCGCTCTGAAGTAGAAGAGGGTGTTGCCAAAATAGTTGAAAGATTTGGCAATATTGATGCAGTGGTCAATAATGCAGGGATTAATATCCCTAGATTATTAATCGATGCAGAAAATCCTAAAGGTCCTTACGAATTGGACGATGAGACGTTCGAAAAAGTAACGATGATTAATCAAAAAGGTTTGTATCTGGTTAGTCAGGCAGTGGGACGTATTTTAGTGAAAAATGGAAAAGGTGTAATTGTGAACATGGCTTCAGAAGCAGGCTTGGAAGGTTCTGAAGGACAAAGTGCCTATGCTGCCACAAAAGCAGCAGTCTATAGTTACACTCGTTCATGGGCAAAAGAGCTGGGTAAGCATGGTGTACGTGTGGTTGGAATTGCTCCAGGAATTATGGAAGCTACGGGACTTCGAACTCTTTCTTATGAGGAAGCTCTTGCTTATACCCGTGGAAAGACGGTAGAAGATATTCGAGCTGGTTATGCTTCAACTTCAACAACTCCTTTGGGACGAAGTGGTAAACTACGGGAAGTAGCTGACCTTGTAGCATTCTATATTTCAGACCGTTCTAGCTATATAACTGGAGTCACTACAAATATTGCCGGAGGGAAAACTCGCGGTTAAAAAAAT
This sequence comes from Streptococcus sp. HMSC074F05, assembly GCF_001808725.1. NCBI lineage: Bacteria > Bacillati > Bacillota > Bacilli > Lactobacillales > Streptococcaceae > Streptococcus > Streptococcus sp. HMSC074F05. The sequence continues at coordinate 45,419 of NZ_KV794407.1, forward strand.
GAAGGTGAGGAAGAGAGTTGACCATAGTAAATCGATGGTATAATATTTTAGAAAAAATGGTCTCACAGCCAACTTATTCCTTGGTAGATATGCGCTCAGAGCTGGATATTAGTATGCAAACCTTGCAAAAGAGTATCCAACAATTAAATGATGTTTTGGCTCCGAGTATCCAGATTATCTCACAAGATGATCAGTTAATGTTAGAGGTGTATGACTATACTGAGTTGGAAAGGATTTTATCTGGTAGTTTAAAACGGGAGAGTGACTTCAATTCTTCCAGTAAAAGAATTGCCTATTTACTAAAACGTTTAATTGAGTCAACCTCCCCTCTTCTTATTGACGACTTGGCTGAGGAAGCAGGTGTTAGTAGAAGTACCCTTAATAAGGATTTAAAACAAGTAAAATCTTTGGCAGAGAGTTACTCTATCACTATTTCAGGAAAGCCCAACCGTGGGCTGGAGGTCTTGGGGTCCGAGCTGAATTTGCGCTTGCTCTATATTCACCAAGTGGCCCCTTACTTTGAAGGAAAGACACTCACCGAGGCAACATCTTCTTTTCTGGAGACGCTACTCCAGGAGTATAAAATCCCGAAAGAAACAAAGGAACTCCTTCGAAAGACAATTTCAATTATGGTGGAGCGTATTCATGCATCTAGGGTGTTGAGTTGCCCTATTCCTTACTATAGGAATGATTTAACAGAGACACCTTTGGTTGAAAAATTAATCTATCATATTGAGATGACTTATAAGATTTCCCTCAGTCAGTTTGAGATAGACTTTTTGTGTTTTCCGTTTAATATCCGTTTTATTGACACTTTAAGCAAGCCGTCTTATCAATCTGAACAGCTTGCAAACATTTTTCAAGGGATTGTCAAGAAAGTCAAAGAAACAATGTTGGTTAACTTTGATGATGAAGAATTATTTGAAGAAATCAAGTCTCATCTAGGCTCCTTAATCAATCGACTGATTTTCCATGTGCAAGCTAATGATATATTCCATGGCGAGGTTCAAACTCAATATCCTTTTGCTTTTGAAATGGCGAAAATTGCTGGAGAAGAACTATCTGCAATTTTTGGTTCTGAATTGGAATTATCTGAAATCGGATATCTGGCTTTGTATTTTGAAATGATTTTAAGAAAGCAAAACTCTGTTGTAAATGGTTCTCGCAAGCAGATAGCTGTAGTTTGCACAACAGGAAGAGGAACTGCTGCGATGATTATTCAGCAACTCAGACGAATTCTTGGAAATGATGTAGACATTACTCAGTATTCTGAAGAGGATTTTAATCTGGATTTGAATCAGGACTATTTCGCGATTTTTACGACAGTTCCTCTAAAATATAAAGATTCTAAATCTCCAGTCATTCAAGTTAATCATCTTTTTGATGATCAATGGCTGCAGGAAGAATGGCAGAGGGCCAATGCTTTTCATCAAAAAAATCTAGAAACAGTCAGCTTACGTTTTCTTCGTTTGACTCCCCAAAAAACCTATCAGCAATACTTGCTAAATATGGTTGCAGAGTTAGAGAAACTTCAGATGATTGATGAAGGTTTTAGAAATCGGATAATTGATAGGGATAAAAAACAATCAACCATTTTTGGTGGAGGAATTGCCTTCCCCCATACAATTAACCAGGGTTATGCAAAGACTATTTTAATGTTTGGAAAGCTAGAAGAGCCTTATCAAAAAGGAGATGATTGGATTGAATTTATCTTTCTAGTCGCCATTCCCTCAGAAATTGAAAGCAAAATGGAGAGTGAATTGCTGGAATTGTATGACGACATTTTTCGAATTGCAGGAGAGCCTTCTCTAAAAGAAGCATTGAGGGCTGTAGAAACAGAGACAGAGTTTCTATCATTTTCTAAGAGCAAAGGAGTATTTTAATGAATTCGCTAATAATTTTCGCTGTATTTGTCATGGCAGCTTATATATTTCAAATGTTCCTCGGCTGGCAGCAACTCAAAGACTTCAATAAGACCTATACGATGCTCCGAAAACTGGGGCGCGTAGCGATTGGCAGGAAGTCCGGAAGAATCAAATCCGGTACGATTGTCATGTTCGCGGTTGATGAAAACGGTCGGGTTCTTAAAGCTAGCAAAATGCAAGGAGTCACAATCTTAGCACGTTTTCAAAATATGGACGATTATGTTGGAGAAGACATCCATTATTTTGACAAGTATAATCCTCTTGTGAGAAAAGAAAATAAGTTGATGCAATCAGCCATAGAAGATGCTAGAAAAGTCTATCTTTGGAATGAGGCAGGTATTGAGAAAGAGACAAGTTCATCTGATTCTTTTCTGGGATTCGGCTTTTATGCGAATTACTTACAATTATCTATTAAACAGTTATTTAAAAAAAATAAGAAAGGGAGTTCCTTATGAATCACATTACAAATTTTGCAGAGAGTTTTATGAAACTCTTCCAATTAGGTGGAGAAACCTTTATTAGCTGGATGACAAATATTGTACCGCTTGTCTTAATGCTATTGATTGCAATGAATACCCTTATCGCTTTCTTGGGAGAAGAGAAGGTCAATTCCCTGGCTAAGATTTCTGCCAAAAATCCTGTTAGCCGGTATATGATTTTACCTTTCATTTCTGCCTTTATGCTGGGGAATCCGATGGCAATCAGTATGGGACGTTTCTTACCAGAATATTATAAACCTAGTTTTGTAGCAGCTCAGATGCAGTTCTGCCACACTTCAAATGGTGTATTTCCGCATATCAATCCTGGGGAATTGTTTGTATGGATGGGAATTGCAACAGGAATTCAAACTTTAGGTTTAAGTCAAATGGACTTAGCCATTCGTTACATGCTTGTTGGGCTTGTCATGAACTTTGTAGGCGGTTGGGTGACCGATTTTACAACTGCTTATGTAGCAAAACAGCAAGGTGTTACCTTGAGTAAAACATTTGATTTATAGAAAGAGTGAAATTATGTCATATAAGAGTATAAAAGTTGTTAAAGGAAATGGCGGTTTCGGAGGACCTTTGGTCATTACACCTAGTGAAGCTAAGCATAAATTCATCTATATCACTGGCGGAGGAGAAAAGCCAGATATTGTAGATAAAATTGCTGATTTGACCGGTATGGAAGCTGTTAATGGGTTTAAAACTTCTATCCCAGATGAGGAAATTGCTTTAGCAATCGTGGATTGTGGCGGTACTCTTCGCTGTGGTATTTATCCTAAAAAGGGGATCCCTACAATAAATATTGTCGCTACAGGGAAAAGTGGGCCTCTAGCTCAATATATAACCGAGGAAATCTATGTGTCAGCAGTTGGCCTTAATCAAATTTCTGCTGCTAATGAAGACGAAAAAGCGACAACTGTGGTAACAGAAAAGCCAACTTACGATACTAGTAAAAAAATTACAGAGCAAAAAGCTGAAACAAGTATTGTAGCAAGAATTGGGATGGGCGCTGGGAAGGTCGTTGCGACTTTCAACCAGGCTGCTCGTGAAGCCATCCAAACAATGCTCAACACGATCATTCCTTTCATGGCCTTTGTTTCCTTGCTGATTGGGGTTATTCAAGGTTCAGGTGTTGGAAATTGGCTGGCAAAATTAATGGTTCCCCTAGCTGGGAACATCTGGGGACTCATTTTGATTGGCTTTATCTGTTCCTTGCCATTCCTATCTCCTTTGTTAGGCCCCGGAGCTGTTATCAGTCAGATTATTGGAACCTTAATTGGAGTTGAAATCGGCAAAGGGACTATTCCGCCCCAAATGGCTCTGCCAGCTATATTTGCTATCAACACTCAAAACGGTTGTGATTTCATTCCTGTAGCACTCGGTCTATCTGAAGCCAAGGCTGAAACAGTTGAGGTTGGTGTCCCTTCTGTGCTTTATTCACGCTTTCTCAATGGTGTTCCGCGGGTGCTAGTAGCTTGGATAGCTAGTATTGGCCTTTATCAGTAAACTTTTGATAGATGCACGTAAACATAGCAACTATTATGTTAAACTTATCTATAAGCATAAGTTTATGACAAATTTGAGAAAGGATGAATAGGAATTAGATGAAGAAAATTTTTGAAGCTAAAGTAATTCAAGTGGGGCCTGAAGCTCAGAATATGATTCAAGATGCCAATATGCTCATTTTGTTTGGAGAAGAAGCTCCGGAAGACTTAGCAGAGTATTGTTTTAAAATCGATAACAAAAATCTTCTAGGTGCAATACTAGAAGGTGGAAAGCTGGTGGTAGATAGTCAGGAATATTCGATTACTGCCGTAGGAAATGTAGTAGAAAAAAATTTAACTGGACTGGGCCATATCACGATTTCTTTTGATGGTTCAAAAGAGGGCAGCCTGCCGGGCACTCTCCATGTTGCAGCAGACCAAGCAGTAGTAATTGAAAAGGACTCTACCATTCAGATTTTCGAAACTGCTTGACCATAACAAAATTTAAAATCAAGCAATTTAGAAAAATAAAAGTCTAAAAAATTGATTCAGAGCTTGGACAAAAAGTCCAGGCTTCTGGGTCTAAATTAGAAAAAATAGATGACGCAGTGGTTGATTGGCAAGTCAATCAAACTAGCCAGTCAGTGCAAGGGAATTCCCAGCAGATGGATCCACAAGGGGTGCCTGAACAGAAGGAAAAGACCAAAAAGGTATTTACCCAACTTCAGCTAACTTCTCAACAGACTTGCACTCATTGGGTCAATTTATCCAAGAAGGAACTCGTATCATGTTTGAAACAGTTGTCCGTGTGGATAAACCACGTAAGAACGTGATCATCCCTACATTGGAAGAAGACCTTGATGGACTTGGTTACCTCCAAGGAAAAGACGTTGACTTCGTAAACAAAAAAGCAACTGACGGTGTTCTTCTTGCCCACACAGACGGTGATGTACCAAACATGTACGTAACTCTTCCTGAGCAAGATGCCTTCACTCTTGGTTATGCCATCTACTTCTTCGAATTGGCCATCGCCCTTTCAGGTTACTTGAACGCGATCAACCCATTTGACCAACCAGGTGTTGAAGCCTACAAGAAAAATATGTTTGCCCTTCTTGGTAAACCAGGATTTGAAGAACTTGGAGCAGAACTCAACGCTCGTCTTTAATCAATAGACAAAACGATCTCGCCAGAGGTCGTTTTTTTACTTGCTAAACAAATTTATATTTTTGTCCCTTAGAATCAATTATAAAAATACGATCTAGTTATATTTCTCGATCATACGGTTAACTGATTGCTATTGTCTCCCTTCGCAAGAAATTTTAAGATAAGTTTCTAAAAGGTCGGATATCTCTCCGATCTTTTTTAGTCTATCAAGACAGGAGTTGGTCCTTGCTTGGTTTTATGTTATAGTAGAAGAGAAGAATAAAAAGGAGAATTCGAAATGTCCGAGAAAGATCAAGAACAATTTATGAAACATACTCCCGTAGAGGGTGCGCCTCAATTTGATGTGGCTGCGCCAGCCTTTGTCCCAAAAGAAGAAGCCGAAGACTTGGTCGTTCCAGAAGCTAGTGGCCTTTCAGTGACGGAGACGGAAGCAATGAAAGAAGAAGCAGACGAGCCAGCTGTTTCAGAAACAGTGGAGCCTCCAAAGATGGATGAAGCAACTGTTGGAGAACATCCGGATGTAGTTGTTGCTCCCCAACCGACTCCTCCATTCCAGCCTGCGCCTCAAGCTCCTCAAAATATGGCAGCTGAACCAATTGGTCCGCAGACAGTGCCTGTTCCTGAGACACCTATTCCACAAGCTCCTCTTTCTCCTGTTGGAAGACCGATGGATACTGCAGACAAGAAGGCGATTCGTTTTGCCCTTGGGATTTTAGTTGGGATTCTTATCGGTGGAGTCAGTGGCTATTTGATTGGTCATGCTAGCCCTAGCACGTCATCATCTAGAAAGCAGACTTCTTGGTCAGGTAACCAGTCTGGTTCTTCTTCCAATATCGATTTGGAGCAATTGACTTCTGAAGATGCGGAAGCTGATTTTAGCTGGGAACAATCTGATATCGAACAACTTCAGTTTTTGACTAGAAAGGATGCTGGGGAGACTCCTGAGGAAATGATTGAAGCTTATGGGAAAGCTAGTTCTGTTCAATTTGAAAGTGGAGAATTGAAATTATTCTGGGATGATAACTCTTATAATAAAGAGGTAAAAGCGACCTACTCTAAGAAAGGAAAAGAATTACAGCTTGTCAAATTTGAGTTTAATCAATTTGGGAAAAATCTTACGGTTGAGGACAACTTTGCAGATGGATTCAAAGTTGGAAATAGTGAGACCGGTGCTGGAGGAACCTCTTACAAAGAGCTTTTAGAAAAATACGGTGATGCAGTCAATCTGACGGTGAGTTCATCTGATGATTCAGACAAGATAGAATTGGTCATGGACTTCCAAAAGAAAAACGGGGACTATGTAGATTTGACCTTTATTCGCCAAGAGAATGGAGATTTCCTCTTGAGCAGTAAAGACAGCTACTAAATAACTGAATAAAAGAAAGAGGCAAGCGCCTCTTTTTTGGGATAAGACGAGACAAATACGCTAATTTTCTATACAATAGAAAGAGTTTGAATAGAAAGAGCATGAAGGATGGAAGAAATGAAACAGTGGATAGAACATCATAAGCGGATCCTCCAAAAAGCTGCAAGTGCTTTGCTGGCTTTAATGGTTGGTGTTTGCTTGGTGTTTATGATTCATCCAGTGAAAACCTTGCCCAAAGATCGCTTGTTGAGTTTGTCTCGCGTGCAAGAAGACAGCCAGCAATTGGTTGCGTCTTCTTCCAAAGAGCCGGCTTTAGAAGACTTGTTGTCATTGGACCTTGCAAGGGAAGAAGGAAAGACGCAAAAAAATTGGGTGACTTTGTCTGCATTCGTCAAAAAATTTGGAAAAGCAGCGAGTTTTACACAAGAAGATACGAGTTTTGGAGCGCAAGTCCAGCTAGGCTATGGGACTCCTGTGCAAGGGATTCATCCTTATACCATAGAATTTCAAAAGCAGGATGATACCTTTTATTTGAACTCGATTCAAAGCTTTTCACCCAAGTCGGCTCACTATCAGAGCAAAAAGAACTTAAAACTGGCAGATTTTACAGGCTATCAGACGCTAGATGGAAAAAAGGAAAAGGGAACAGCGGTAGAAGATGTTTTGAAAAAATCAGGTCTTCCCAATTCTCTTAGTTTGACCTCTGAAAAGGACAAGCAAGTCCTAGCCCTGTCTTATCAGGTGACAGATGGACTGGTCTCTTTGACTTTTGAACGCGACCAGACTGGTCAGTATCGTTTGACGAAGAAGGGGTGAAGCAGATGATCGAGTGGATGAAAAAGAATCGAAAAGAGCTCTTGCTGCCGTTTTTGTGTTTTGTTTTAGGGCTCTTACTTGCGATTGCAAGCATCCAGGTGCAGGAGCAAGGAACCGATACCAAGGAGGACCAAACACTTGCCCATTTCCAGCCAAAGGATTACCAGAATTTGGTCAGCAAGGAACAAGAAATCAAGCAGTTTAAATGGACCATCGAAGCTGTGGCGAACTTGAAAGTCCGTCTCAAGCAGAGTCAGCAACCAGGAACCCGCTTGGAAACAGTTGTGACGGAATGGGGAAAAGCTCAAAAAGTTCGCTACACTAAGACAGCCCAAGGGGATAAAACGGTTCTTGTCTTGACTTATGCGGCTAAGCAAACCGATCAGGGCAAGAAAAGTGTGACCTTGTGGTTTGAACAGGAAAGAGACCAGGGGTATCGCTTGACGATGGTGGATGCGACGAATTTGTTGGATGCAAAAGAAAAAGCAAGCAGTGAGAAAGAAATCACTACTGAAAAAGAGAAAAAAGGTACAGAATTCGCCCAGCTCATGAAGAAACTAGGAAATCCTCAACGCTTGGTCTGGGGGGAAATGCCAGATGGCGGAATGGGCTATCGCGCGACTTACCAGCTACCAGGGCAACCAGAAGTGGTGATGGAATTCAAGAAAAAAGCCAAGAAATTGGTGTTGGTATAAGAAAGGAGACATCATTGGACGATCAACGGACAGACATCAAGGCAGCTTCCTCTCACCAGGGTGGGAGCCGCTTGATTTCAGAAGCTGACCTGGCTTCAATAGGGATGGACAATCATCAGGATACTAGAAGCCATTCAGATACAATGGCGTCTTCCCCTTCTTCCTCAAAAGAGGGGATTGGTTCGCTTTTGCGATTTTTTGGGTGGTTCGCCTTGTTTATGGCTTTTGTGTTTGTGCTTCAAAACGAAGTTAATAAAAGCTCTTCTTCATCTTCTTCGAGTGAGGGGATCAATGGTTTATCACGTGATGGTATCAGAACGGAATATCTGACCAGTGAAAATAGTTCTTATATCGCCTCAGCTAATGAATTTCAATTTCAGCCAACCTATGAAAAGGCCATGTCTCTCATTCCTAATTTTGCAGTGGAAGAAAAAAAGACCTCTTTTGGGACGGTAGACCCACAAGATGTCGTTGCAGCATTAGGTAAAGCAAGGAGTGGGGAAGCAACGTATAGTGGTAGCAGTTCCAGTCCCTTTTTGCTGACATTAGATTACCAATCAAAGGATGCAGATGGGAAGGTTCTTCTTGAAAAAACAGGTGCCTTTTACAGGATTTCTCTTTTAAGTTTGAAACACTTAAAAAGTGACCGATTTGCGAATAAGAATGGGAGCTTGACGAAGGACGATTTTGCCACTATCAAGGTCGGAATGCCTTATTTAGACCTACTCAATACGGTAGGGATTCCGGATGAAATATATGTATCTGGGCTTTTAGGTTACGGGGAAGCGCCTTCCTTTACCTATCGATTATCGGATTCTCAAACGGTTCAAATCCATTTTGATAGCCGGCAAACCATCAAGGATATCAAATCGAAAGAGGTAGCGACCACACCAGCTTCCTCTACATCTACAGCACAGTAAAAAAATCAGCCCGAAGCATTTAAAATAAAAGGAGAGGACAATGGGAAATAAAGACTGGTCGCATCTACGAAATGAGAACCAGAGTCGGTTTTCGAAAGGCCAGCCGAAAGAAGCACCCTTAGAAAAAGGAAGCCCTGAGAAGCTAGAAGATACGCTCGCAAAAGAGCCAGAAGTGCTAGAAGTCCCTGCTTTTCAGGAAGAGGTGAAACAAGAAGAGGAACGAAAAGACAAACCAGCGATTGGTGTGGAGGAGGAATCGTATGATCCAAAGGAAGGCTCATTTGCTACACCTGAAGACGAATCAGCTCAGGTCGTTCTTGCTACACCACTAACAGAAGAAACAAGGTCAGACACACCAGCACAAGATACAATAGGGCAGTCTCCTTCAGCTGAGAAAAAAGTAGAGCACCAGGGTGGGAGCCGCTTGATTTCAGAA
>NZ_KV794407.1:54809-61470 GCF_001808725.1 Streptococcus sp. HMSC074F05
CCAGGGTGGGAGCCGCTTGATTTCAGAAGCCGATCTGGCTTCAATAGGAGGAAGCAGGCATTCAGAACCAAGACAACCTGTACTAGACTCCCAATCGGATAGGGCGAAAACCTACTCTCCTTCCTCTAATAGTGGAGGGTCTTCGCTGGCAGCCTTTTTTGGATTATTGGCCATGCTGGGATTATTTGCCTATCTAGCTTCAGGAGGCATCCATAGTGAGGAAGCTCCTTCTTCTACTACTAGTGAATACGGAAGTACTGGCCGGTCTTATGGAACCAGAAAAGAAACCTTGAAGAGTGGTAATAGTACCTTGATTGCACCGGAAGGTGAATTTCAGTTTCAAGTGACCTATGAGAAGGCGATTTCCCTGATTCCTGGTTTAAGTGAGGGGGATCAAGGCCGTACCTCTTCAACTTATCTGTCTCCGCAGGATGTGGTAGCTGTACTGGGCAAGGCTAGTAGTGGGGAAGAAACCTACCAAGAGGGTAGTGTCGGTCCTTTCATGACAAGCTTGGATTATGAGGCTGAAGGATCCCCTTCTTCTGTATCTGTTTTGCTTTCAAATATGATTAGTAGCCGTCTATCTTCTCTTAATTTTGAGAACTTAAACAGTGAGCGATTAGCCAATAAAAATGGCAGTTTGAACAGAGAGGATTTTGCTAATATTAAAATAGGAACCAGCTATGTAGATCTTGTGAATACAGTCGGAATTCCTAGCCGTGTTTCTTGGTCGAGTATGATGGGTTCAGAGTCCTTCTTAATCTTTTACTATAAACTTTCTGATTCGCACTCAGTCATTATTCACTTTGGAAGCAATCGCACCATCAGTGAAATGACAGGCCTGGAGGATTCGGCTACAAGCACGTCGCCTTAGGTGTTCATCTCACTAGGATTGTGGTATAATATGGATACCTTTAATTGAAATGAATGGAGAATCTCATGACTGCACAAAAAATGTCTGCTCAAGAAATTATCGCTTTTATTGGAAATGCAGAGAAGAAAACAAATGTGAAAGTAACCTTTGAAGGGGAATTGGCAACAGCTATTCCTGCTTCTGTTACGAAACTTGGGAATGTGTTGTTCGGTGACTGGAAAGATATCGAGCCCCTTCTTGCCAACTTGACAGAGAACAAGGATTATGTGGTGGAACAAGATGGCCGTAATTCAGCTGTTCCCTTGCTTGATAAGCGCTACCTAAATGCGCGTATCGAACCAGGTGCTATTATCCGTGACCAAGTGACCATCGAAGATAATGCTGTCGTGATGATGGGTGCTGTCATTAATATTGGTGCTGAAATCGGTGCAGGAACCATGATTGATATGGGGGCTATCCTCGGTGGCCGTGCAACAGTTGGTAAAAACAGCCACATCGGTGCAGGTGCCGTGCTTGCGGGTGTCATTGAGCCAGCTTCTGCTGAGCCTGTTCGGATCGGTGACAATGTTTTGGTCGGTGCCAATGCAGTTGTGATTGAAGGGGTTCAAGTAGGGAACGGTTCAGTCGTTGCCGCTGGAGCTATCGTTACTCAAGATGTCCCTGAAAATGTGGTCGTAGCTGGTGTTCCAGCTCGCATCATCAAGGAAATCGATGAAAAAACACAACAAAAAACAGCGTTGGAAGACGCCTTGCGTAATTTGTAATAAGGAATAAATAGATAAAAACCGGACTTCTAATCATTTAAGTGAACTATTTTTTACTGCGTGATAACCGAATAATCTTAGAAACAACATTGAAATAATTGCATGTTTTACGAGCCAATTGAGCGTAAAAAGGAGACTTTCCGCTGTGATAAAAACGCCTGCAGCTGAGTAGCTTCAGGCGTTCGGAATTTTTGAGACTGTAGGCTCAAAAATTAGTCATGGAACTTCTTAGAAGTTCGCTGACGTCCGTACTCACCTAAGGAAAGTCTCGAAAGAAAATTTGGTATTTAATCTAAGAGGCCGCAAGGCCTCTATTCTAATAGAAAGAAGACAACTATGACATTGGATTTGATCAAAATCAGACGGGATTTGCACCAAATCCCTGAAATTGGCTTGGAAGAATTTGAAACCCAAGCCTACCTCTTAGAGCGAATCGCAGAGATCACAGCGGGCAAGGACTTTGTTGAGCAACGGACTTGGCGGACCGGGATCCTGGTTTATCTCCATGGGTCTGCTCCTGAAAAAACTATTGGTTGGCGGACGGATATCGATGGCTTACCGATTGTGGAACAAACGGGCCTTGATTTTGCCTCCAAGCACGAAGGACGGATGCATGCTTGTGGTCATGATATGCACATGACGACAGCCCTTGGACTGTTGGATCAACTGGTTCAAGTGCAACCAAAAAATAACCTGCTCTTTCTCTTCCAACCAGCTGAAGAAAATGAGGCTGGTGGAATGCTCATGTATAAGGACAATGCTTTTGGCGACTGGCTTCCTGATGAATTTTATGGTCTGCATGTGCGCCCTGATTTGAAGGTGGGGGACATTGCGACCAATACGGGTACCCTTTTTGCGGGGACCTGTGAAGTCAAGATCACCTTTACAGGAAAGGGAGGGCATGCGGCCTTTCCACATGAGGCCAATGACGCTCTTGTAGCGGCCTCTTACTTCATTACCCAAGTCCAATCGGTCGTGAGTCGAAATGTCGATCCGATTGAAGGTGCTGTGGTGACCTTTGGTTCCATGCATGCAGGGACAACCAATAATGTGATCGCTGAGACAGCCTTCCTTCATGGGACCATTCGGACCTTGACCATGGAGATGAATCTTTTGACTCAAAAACGGGTCAAAGCCATTGCAGAAGGAGTTGCAGCAGCCTTTGATGTGAAATTGGACCTGGAACTCAAGCAAGGAGGCTACCTGCCTGTGGAAAACCAACCAGAATTGGCCAAAGAACTCATGGACTTTTTCACAGCTGAGGAAGACGTGAACCTGATTGATATTCTGCCTGCGATGACAGGAGAAGACTTCGGCTTTCTCTTGAGCAAGGTCCCGGGTGTCATGTTCTGGTTGGGGATTGATACCCCTTATGCCTTGCACCATCCAAAGATGAGCCCAAATGAAGCAGCCCTTCCCTTTGCTGTGGAAAACATTGGTAAATTTTTGAAAATGAAAGCCAACCAATAAAGGAATGATTCAACTCCGTCTGGAGTTGGATTTTTTCTTTGTTGTATAAAAACTGTTCGGATCTTTCCTAAAAAATGTTACAATAAAAGCTAGACAAAAGGAGTAGGGAATGAAGAAAACACTACGAAAAGAAACTATGGCAGCCATGAAAGCACTGCCTCAAACTGTGAAAACTCAAGCAGATGAAGAGCTGACTCAACGCCTCTTGGAGCTACCAGCTTTTCAGGAGGCAAAGACCCTTGCGACCTATCTGTCTTTTGACCATGAAGTTTCCACAGCTGGCTTGATCCAAGCAGCTCTTCAACTTGGAAAACGCGTCTGTGTTCCCCGTACCTATCCACAAGGGCGAATGGAATTTGTGGAATACGATCCTGACATTTTGGAAAAGACACGCTTTGGTTTGCTGGAGCCCAATGAAAAAGGGAAGCTTGTGGATCAGTCAGAGATTGATCTGATCCATGTACCAGGCTTGGTCTTCCAGTCAAAAGGCTACCGAATTGGCTATGGTGGTGGCTATTATGATCGTTATTTAGCAGATTTTACTGGAAAAACGGTTAGTACGATTTATTCCATCCAGCAGAAGGAGTTCCAACCAGATGCTTTTGATCAGGCAGTTCAGGAGGTGCTAGTCTATGAAGTTACTCTTTGATCGTCGTTATCCTGTGACTAGCCTCTTGTTGTTAGTGACAACGGCAGTCTTTCTTTCCATGTTTATCCGATTTGGAGGCGACTACCAAACAGGTGCTGCTATTTACTATAGCGGTGGTATTATTGGAGAGGTTGTGAAAGTCGATCCTAGCCAGTTATGGCGAATCGTGACAGCTACATTTGTTCATATCGGCCTAGAACATTTTGTGCTCAATATAATCACCCTCTATTACTTGGGACGTTTGGCAGAAGATCTCTTTGGATCGAAGGCTTTCTTAGCTCTCTATCTCTTATCAGGCATGATGGGCAATGTCTTTGTTGCTATTTTTACGCCAGATGTGATTGCAGCAGGAGCTTCTACAGCCCTCTTTGGACTGTTTGGGACTATTGGTGCTCTGCGCTTTATTGTCCAAAGTCCCTATATTCGCCACTTGAGTCAGTCCTATACCAGCTTGATTGTGGTCAATTTGATCTTTAGCTTCATGCCAGGAATCAGTATGGCGGGGCACATCGGTGGCTTAGTGGCTGGAGTCATGTTGGCTTATGTCTTTCCAGTTAGAGGGGAAGCTCGCTTTATGAACCGAACCTATCAGATGAGTGCAGCCCTATCTTATCTCTTACTTTTGCTTTATTTCTTAGGTAAAATCTTGACTCTATTTTAAGAAGAGGCTAGGACAAAAGTCCTAGCCTCTTAATTGTTTTTGGATTGTCGAGCAAGACGCAGTGGTTGAGTGGGCTCTACTACGCTGCTTTCATCAGCTTTTACAGTCCTACTCAACTGTGCGGAGGTGGGACGACGAAATCGAATTCTAACGAATTACCGATTTCTGTCCCACTCTCTCTTTTTCCTAAAAAATGTAGCAAAATCGTAAACTAACAGAAAATTGTTTGAAATCTCAATAAATATATATAAATTACATAGAAATGAGTTGATAGAAAGATAATTTAGGAAAAAATAGAATAAAAACAAGCCTGGTAAGCGTTTGCAAAAATAACTAAAAAGAGGTAGACTAGGAGTATAAAAAATCAGGAATAGTGCCTTTTTTAAAAGGGACATTCGAAAAGGAGATTTGCCATGAAGAAATGGTTATTTAAACTTTCATTGGTAGCAATGACATTTTTACTCCTACCAGTTCAAGCAGTTCAAGCCTGTTGTGGCTTTATCATTGGTCGGCAATTGACCAAGGATGGGACTACCCTATTTGGTCGGACAGAAGATTACCCTTACTATCCAAATGGTGGGAAGCACAACAAGAACTATATGGTGGTTGATGCGAAGAACTATAAGGAAGGGGATCAACTGGAAGACGAATCCAATGGTTTTACCTATCCACATGCTGCCAGTGAAATGAAATACACAGCGACTTATGACTCAGCTCGTGGAGATGGTAGTAACGGTGCTTTTGGTGAACATGGATTTAACGAAGCCGGCGTCTCTATGACATCAACCGTTACAGCAATTCCAAACAAAAAAGTCTTGAAGACTGATCCATTGACAGAAAACGGAATTCCAGAAGCTGCTATGTTGGACGTAGTTTTACCACGCGTTAAGTCTGCTCGTGAAGGGGTTGAATTCCTAGCTAAAGTCATTGAAGAAAAAGGATCAGCAGAAGGGAATGTTGTCGTTTTTGCAGACCAAAATGAAACTTGGTATATGGAAATTCTTTCTGGTCACCAATATGTAGCTGTTAAAGTCCCAGAAGACAAATATGCAGTCTTTGCAAATACCTACTACCTTGGTCACGTGGATTTGAATGACAAGGAAAATGTGATTGCTTCGAAAGATGTCGAAAAAGTAGCCAAAGAATCTGGTAACTACAAGACAGATAAAGACGGTAACTTCCATATCGCTAAATCTTATGGACCAGAAAAATATGCTGAAGGAGACCGTTCACGTACTTACGCAGGAATCACTCTTTTGGATCCAAATTCAAAAGTGACTTATGAAGATGATGAATACGAACTCTTCCGCTCACCAACAGATCCAAACAAGAAATTTACTTTGGAAGATGCCTTTGCTCTCCAACGCAACCGTTTTGAACATTTGAATGGTCGTTTTGTTCCAGACGATCAAATTGGTGTCAAGAAACAAGGGGATAATGGTAGCAATGATGCTGTTCGTAAAGACCAATACAAGTATGCTTTAGGAAACGAAAACGTCATCGATGCCCATGTCTACCAAATCAATCCAAACCTTCCAAAATCATTTGGTGGAACTGTATGGCTCGGAATGGGACCTTCACGGAATACTCCTTATGTTCCATTCTATGGAAATGTAAAAGATACCTATAAAGCTTTCAAACCTCAAACTGCTACCTATGATCCGAATTCATGGTATTGGACAGTATGGCATATTGACCAGATGGCAATCAATAATCAAGACCTCTTTGGAAAATCGATTCAAAATCACTGGAAAGCTCTCGAAGAACAATTGATCATTGAACAGAAGGTTAGTGATAGCAAATATGCAGCCTTGAAAGCTGATGAAGCTGCAGCAAAAGCAGTTGAAGATAAAGTGACTGAGGATGCTTTAGCTCGGTCTGAACGTCTCTTCAAACAATTCAAGCAATATGAGTCTGAATTATCTGCAACTCTTAAAGAAGCAGGTCGTACAGATGATCCATACCGTGCATCTTTACCAGATGACTACAAGGATCCAACAGAGTCAAGTACAGAACCAAGCAAGGAAGAAACGAAGCCAAGCACAGAGTCAAGTACAGAACCAAGCAAGGAAGAAACGAAGCCAAGCACTGAATCAAGTACCGAGCCAAGCAAGGAAGAAACGAAGCCAAGCACAGAGTCAAGTACAGAACCAAGCAAGGAAGAAACGAAGCCAAGCACGGAGTCAAGTACCAAGCCAAGCAAGGAAGAAACGACACCAAGTACTGAGTCAAGTACAGAACCA
>NZ_KV794407.1:61570-72220 GCF_001808725.1 Streptococcus sp. HMSC074F05
AAGCAAGGAAGAAACGAAGCCAAGCACAGAATCAAGTACAGAACCAAGCAAGGAGGAAACGACACCAAGTACTGAGTCAAGTACGGAACCAAGCAAGGAGAAAACAACACCAAGTAGTACAACTACTATTGTTCCTACAAACAGTAACAGTGTTAGTACCGTTGGTCGTCCAGTTTTACCAACAAATTCGTATATTTTAGTAGACCAGGCAACAGGTATCGTCTTGCAAAACCCTGATTTTGCTCAAGGTGGCTATAGTCTCCTTGTTGAAGTTTTGAAAGATGTTAAAGAACTAGCTGGTAAAGAGTACAAGGCATATAATATTCAATTATCGAACCAAAATAATCCTGTACATCAAATTAGTCCAACGGTTGTGACCATTCCAGTCAATGGGCAAAAAGAAGTAGAAGCAGTTTATGGTATCGGTGAAAATGGTCAATTGGAATCCTTCCAATTCCAACTAAATGAAGAAAAGTCAGCCGTAACATTTACAACCTCTCATTTCTCAACTTATGGTGTAGTTTATAAATCTGCAGCAAAAATTGAAGAGAAGAAAGGTGAGAAAAAATTACCATCAACCGGACAAAGTATCTCAATCGCGACGATGGTAGGCGGAGTTCTTTTGACAGTTTTTGGATTTGGCTACTACATCGAAAAACGTAGAACCCATTAAACGATACAGTTTATAAGATACAACAAAAAAGGAAGTGAGAATGAAATCTCTCTTCCTTCTTTTTTAGTCTGCAGTTTGTTCAGATGCTTCTAATTTTTTTCCAAGGTCGATAATATATTGTTTGAGATCATCTTTGACTTGAGGGTGTTTCAAGGCATAGTCAATCGAAGTTTTCATGAAGCCGAATTTATCACCTACATCGTAGCGTTGGCCTTTAAATTCACGGGCAAAGACTCGTTGGGTCTTGTTGAGAGTGTCGATCGCATCCGTCAATTGAATTTCATTGCCAGCACCTGGTTCTTGATTTGCAAGAATATCAAAGATTTCAGGAGTCAAGAGGTAGCGTCCGATAATAGCAAGATCACTTGGAGCATCCTCTGGGTTTGGTTTTTCGACAAAAGTTTCAACGCTATAAAGACCGTTAATGCCTTCGCCTTGAGGTGCGATCACACCGTAAGAAGAAACCTCTTCGTGAGGGACTTCCATCACAGCGATAGTGGACGCATGGGTTTCATCGTAGTCGTTCATCAACTGTTTGGTCAATGGCAAGGCATCATCATTAGTGATGTCCATGAGATCATCTCCCAACATAACGACAAAAGGCTCGTTTCCAACAAAGGCTTTTGCCTGAAGAACAGCGTCCCCTAAACCTCGAGGGTGACTTTGGCGGATGAAATGAAGATTGATCGCTGTTGTATCATTGACCAACTTGAGTAAGTCAGTCTTGCCTTTTTGCTCGAGATTGTATTCCAATTCGAAGTTAGAATCGAAATGGTCTTCGATCGAACGTTTGGCCTTCCCAGTTACGACAAGGATTTCCTCAATTCCAGATTTCAGAGCCTCTTCTACGATGAATTGGATCGTAGGTTTGTCAACGATTGGCAACATTTCCTTTGCCAAAGCTTTGGTAGCTGGGAGGAAGCGTGTCCCTAAACCAGCCGCAGGAATGACTGCTTTTCTAACTTTAGTCATATAGTTTCCTTTCTAAAAGGTAGGATTGATGTTAGGGTGGTTGGCTTATTTCCACTCATTTTCTTCTTTAAATTCATTGCTCATCATGTGGTGGATGGCTTCGCGGATATCTTTCCCTTCATAAATGACTTGGTAAATGGCTTGTGTAATCGGCATGTAGACATCCAGTTCTTGGGCCAGCTCGTGGGCGACTTTGGTCGTAGAGATCCCTTCGATGATCATGCTCATATTGGCTTCGATATCTTCGAGCTTTTCACCACGACCGAGTGCATCCCCAGCTCGCCAGTTACGCGAGTGAACAGAGGTTCCTGTTACTATCAAGTCACCAACACCAGACAGGCCACTATAGGTCAAGGGGCTAGCTCCAAGTTTCACACCGAGACGCGTGATTTCAGCGAGACCGCGCGTGATGATGGCTGCTTTGGCATTGTCCCCGTAGCCAAGACCGTGCAGGGCACCGGCGCCGACTGCGATGATATTTTTTAAGGCACCAGCTGTTTCTACACCGATGACATCCGTATTGGTGTAAAGGCGGAAGTAGTGGTTGCTAAAGAGTTCTTGAACGTAGCGGGCAGCTTCTAGATCTTTTGATGCGGCTGTGATCAGAGTAATATCACGAACGATGGTTTCTTCAGCATGACTTGGTCCAGATACGACCACGACCTCACTGCGAAGAGTCACAGGGATTTCTTCCTCCAGGATCTGGGAAATCCGATCATGTGTACCAGGCTCTAGCCCTTTAGATGCGTGCATAACCGTTACAGGATGATCCAGTGTCTCAGCGACTTGTTTAGCGACCAGGCGGGTCACCTTTGTAGGAACGACAAAAAGGATAGCATCCACACCGTCCAAAGCTGCTTTCAGATCGGTCGTAGCAGTAATCTCTTCGCTAATAACGATGTCTTTGAAATAGCGTTGATTGGTATGAGCGGTATTGATTTCATCGATTTGTTCTTGGATATTTCCCCAGAGACGGACTTCATGGCCGTTATCATTGAGGACTTGTGAAAGGGCTGTTCCCCATGAACCAGGACCCAATACTGCAACGGTTTGTTTTTCCATTGTATCTTCCATTTCTATGTCTATTTTTTCAACAAGGCTAGGAAATCTAGCGCTTGCACCTTCGAAACGGCCGAATGTGTGCCTTGAAGGACGATTCTATTTTCCTCTCTATTTTAACATAATATAGGTAAAAAAACTTGTATGATCATCAATTGTTTTGTGAGGAAGGTGAGGGTGATAAATAAAATCTATCACGGTTTTAAAAAATACATATTAGACACTATCACTAATGGGTGGTAAGATAAGTAGTAGTTAAAATGAAGGAGGAATGAATATGTGCAGAACAATTGTTGGAGTATCCGCTAATCTCTGTCCGGTTGACCCGGAAGGGAAAAACCTTCATTCCTCCGTGTCTAGTCAATTTGCGGAAGGGATCCGTCAAGCAGGTGGACTTCCAATGGTCATCCCGATGGGAGATCCTTCCTTAGTTAAGGATTATGTTGAAACGATTGACAAGTTGATCTTAAGTGGAGGCCAAAATGTCGATCCTCGTCTCTATGGCGAAGAAAAAACCATCGAAAGCGATGATTACAATATCGAACGTGACCAATTTGAGCTTGCCCTACTGAAGGAAGCAGTTCGCCAAAACAAACCGGTTCTAGGAATCTGCCGTGGGGTTCAGTTGATCAATGTCGCTTTTGGAGGAACACTCAACCAAGAGATCGAAGGTCATTGGCAAGGTCTTCCATTTGGGACTTCCCATTCTATCGAGACTAAAAAAGGTAGTGTGGTGGAGCAACTCTTTGGTCAGGCCAGTCGGATCAATTCCGTTCACCGTCAAAGTATCAAGGATCTTGCACCAAATTTCCGTGCGACCGCCTTTGATCCGCGCGATCACACCATCGAAGCGATTGAAGCAGTAGACGGCCATCGGATTATGGGCTTGCAATGGCATCCAGAATACTTGGTAAATGAAGAAAAAGGGAATTTAGAACTCTTCCGTTATTTATTACAGGAATTATAATGAAGTTAGAGATTGGACTTGAGCTGATCTCTTTTTTGTGTCTTAGAAAAGACGCAAAAATACCGGAAATAAGGTCAGAAAACAGTGTGGTCATCAATAAAAAAAACAGGTCCATCTAGCAATGCTAGATGAAAACCTGTTTTAGACTTATTCGTGGCGTTTTTTAGCAACGATCATGCTTCCAGCACCTGCAAGGGCAAGCCCTGCTGCAACAAGTCCAGTACTTACTGTTTCACCAGTAGAAGGAAGACCTTGTTTCTTACCTTCTTTCGATTGTTTACCAGAAGGATGATTTCCTTTCGGTTTATCAGTCGAAGGTGTTGGAGGTGTTGAAGGAGTAGTTGGAGGAGTTGGAGGTGTCTTCTTGTTAACGACATTTCCTTTATCCACTACAAAGTTTGTAGATTTTACATAGTCTTCCACTGTAACAGTGATTGGATCGCTCAACAATTGATAGCCAGCAGGGGCTGTCAATTCCTTGATAACATAATCTTTCGCTTCAAATCCAATGAAGGTTACAAGACCATTCGCATCAGAAGTAGCAGTCGCTTGACCTGCACCATAAGGGTTGGCAACTGGTGTGACACCATCAGCTTCAAAGAGACCAAATACAGCACCTGGAAGAGTTTCACCTTTTTCGTTCACTTTATGTAATTGAATGTTATAAAGTTTTAATTCAGGTTTGTTCACCACTGGAGGAGTTGGTGGGATATAAGTAAATGGTTTGTTAACGACATTTCCTTTATCCACTACACTGTTTGAAGCAACCAAATCACTAGCTGCGATCTTGATGACTTCATCTGATAATTGGTAACCGTCTGGAGCTGAGAGTTCTCTCACTACATAATCTCTTGCTTCTAATCCTGTAAAGGTTACAAGACCATTCGCATCAGAAGTTGCAGTCGCTTGACCTTCACCATAAGGGTTCGCTACAGGAGTCGTACCATCGGCTTCAAAGAGACCGAATACGGCACCAACAAGAGCTTTTCCTTCTTGGTTCACTTTGTGCAATTGGATGCTGTAGAGTTTCAATTCAGGTTTATCAACAGTTGGAGGAGTTGGCGGAATTGAAGTGAATGGTTTGTTGACCACTGTTCCTTTGTCTACGACGAGGTTAGTCGCAGCTTTCAACTCGCTAGCAGAAACTTTAATCACATCTGTTGATAGTTGATAACCAGATGGGGCTGTCAGTTCTTTGATAACATAATCTCTTGCTTCCAATCCTGTAAAGGTTACAAGCCCCTTCTTACCTTCTTCATCTGATGAAGTAGCTGTTGCTTGACCTTCACCATATGGGTTAGCGACTGGAGTAGTTCCATCTGCCTCAAAAAGCCCGAATACTGCACCTGCAAGAGCATTTCCATCTGCGTTAGCTTTGTGCAATTGAATGTTGTACAGTTTCAATTCAGGTTTGTCAACAGTTGGAGGAGTTGGTGGAATTGAAGTGGTTACCAATTTGTTAGTGAAGGATGTCTTATCACCATATGTCACAGAAGCTTTGAGTGTATTGCTTGCATCATCTTTTGTGACAGTTACAGTCGCATCAATATTTCCTTCATCGTAGGTCATTCCTTTTGCTTTGCTTTCAGGAATGACTTCTTTAATCGTGTAGTGGAAGGTTTTTCCTGCGTCCTCTGATGAATATGAAATGTCATCAAAGGTTACCGTACCATCTGCAGCATTTTGTTTTGTTTGAAGAACTTTTCCGGTTTCATCCAACAATTGGAAATTGAATTCGCCATTCTTCAATTCAGCACCTTCTAAAATCTTGCTAGCTGAAATTTTAGCTTTTGCTGGTTTAGGAGCCGTATAAGTGTTGTTAAATGTTTTATTCTCTGGATAGACAAGATCAGCTTTTAGAGCTTGTCCGTCTTGTGTAACCTTCACGGTCACTTGTTTTTCAGTTGTATCATAGGTGACACCTGGTGTATTTCCAACAACTTCTTTTACAGTGTAAGTGTGTTCTCCTGCTTCCTTATAAGAAATCGGATCAAATGTTACCTTGCCGTTTTTATTGGTAACAGTTTGAAGCTTAGTTGCACCCTCGTACAATTCAAAGCTAAACTCACCGTCTTTTAGATCACGACCGGTAAGAGTTTTATCAAGTTCGATGGTAGCTTTTGTTTCTTTTGGCTTATCTTTCGGATTAATAATTGTTTTGGTTACCGAATGATCTGCTCCAAAATCTTCAACATTAACCACAGTATCGGCTTCTTTGATGATATGACCTGAAGGGGCTTCAATTTCAGTTAAGATATATTTATCTTTTAACAGTTTGCCAACAGCAATATTACCATTTTCATCTGATTCAAACTCACCAATGACTTGATTATTAGCTTGACGAACAACTCTAAACTTAGCACCTTTAAGAGGTTGATTTGCATCGTCTACTTTATGGATATTGATTGAGTAAACATAACCAAGACCAGCACCACCAGGAATTTGAACGGCTGCAGCATTCGTTATATTTTTGGTTTCAATACCTATACCTTTAAGAGTTGCTTCATTTCTCAAAACCTCTCCGTCGGCAGGGTCATAATTTAAACGAACATTATAAGCAATACGATATTGGTCATTTTCAGTAACATCACCTAAATCGATAACAAATGATCGACCATCTTCGCTAATTGTAATCTTATGTTGGTCTGTTACATCAACTCTATCAGAGAATACCCATTCACCAGCATCAAAAGAGAATTTACCTTTAATAATTTTAATGCTATCTTTTACGTATGAAGCATTCGTAAATTGTAAGTGATCTTCGAGTGTGGCATTCTTAATATTTTGCTTTGTACGATTGACAGAAATCGTGTATTGAATTTCCCTTTGGTCCCCTGCGTTTACCCAACTAGTCTTTGTTAAAAGTCTTGGATTTCCGTCGCCGACACCAGTAAATGAAACTTTACCAGCAAATTTTGTTTCGTTGTTAATGGTGATTTCTACTGGAACCTCACCTTTTTGAGGGTGTTTTTTGAAATCGATACGAGCGTAAAAGAAGAATGATCCGCTTGTATCGGAGTGTTTTTCAACATAATCCGTATAGGTAATTGTAATGGATTTATTATCTGGGTTTACTTTAGCATTTGCGATAACTTCATTTGTATTTAAATCTCTAATTGGAAACGAACTTGAAGTAATCATCAAAGCATCTGGAACAGTAACTACAGTTGAATCTCCTGCTTTAACATTTTTTCCAGACAAATCAAAATCAGCGTTGATTCGGAAGGTTGCCCACTGTTGTAAGTCCCAGTTGAGATCTCCTCCTTCATTGTTGGATACTTTGATATTTGAAATCGTATCCACGAATTTACCAGTAACGGTTACTCCGGGTGTCTCGGCTGATGTTTTGGTCAGGCTAAGAGTGAAGAGAACCGTTAATAAAGCAAGGATAAATGCAAAAATTTTGACATTTTTTTTCTTATCCATTTTATCTACCCCTTTTTTCATAAAATCCTATTCCCACTATACAATATGGTCAAACTGGTCGAGATCTGTATCCGCTCCGTAAGATCTCAAGTTTCCAAATTGAATCTTGAGAAAGACCTCCATATATTTGTTTTAGTAAGAAAAATATTTTAGTTTTAAAATTATTCCCTACAAAGGGAATTATAGCAAAAATGATGAGTAGCTTCAAGCTTTAAAGGGCGATTTTTGGCATAAATCATATAATAAAATATATTTTCATTTACTTACTATAATTTTCAGAAAGCATACACGAAACTGTCAATAATTTTCCAAAAAAACTAAAAAAATACGAATAGTAGTATAGGAGAGACGCTAGGGCAAAGTGATGGTATAATAGAAGAGATAGAAACTATTTAGAATGAAAGAGGAATCATGATGACAAAAATTCGTGGATTTGAACTTGTATCAAGCTATACCAATCAGGACTTGCTTCCAAAACGGGAGACGGCCCATGCGGCTGGCTATGATTTGAAGGTAGCCGAGCGCACAGTGATTGCACCAGGAGAGATCGTCCTCGTTCCAACTGGGGTCAAGGCCTATATGCAAGCGGGTGAGGTGCTCTATCTCTACGACCGTTCCTCTAACCCTCGCAAAAAAGGCCTGGTCTTGATCAACTCTGTGGGGGTTATCGATGGAGACTACTACGGCAATCCTGGAAATGAAGGTCATATCTTTGCTCAGATGAAAAATATTACCGACCAGGAAGTCGTCCTTGAAGTCGGGGAACGTGTGGTTCAGGCTGTCTTTGCACCATTTTTAATCGCAGATGGAGATGAAGCAGACGGAGTTCGTACTGGTGGATTTGGGTCAACAGGGCACTAAGATGAAGATTATCTTTGTACGTCATGGAGAGCCAGATTACCGTGAGTTAGAGGAGCGTTCCTATACTGGATTCGGGATAGATTTGGCTCCCTTATCTGAGAAGGGAAGGAAACAGGCTCAGGACCTTTGCCAAAACCCCTTGTTCCAATCAGCTGATCTGCTAGTAGCTTCAGCAGTGACGCGAGCATTAGAAACAGCTTCTTATCTGGCTTGTGCTACTGGCCTTCCTTTGAGGGTAGAGCCTTTATTGCACGAATGGCAGGTTTATGAAACAGGTATAGAGAACTTTGAAACAGCTAGATGTCTGTTTTTAGAAAACAAGGGGGAGTTGCTCCCGAATTCTCCTGTTCAATATGAGACAGCTGTAGAGATGAAGTCTCGTTTTCTAGAATGCATGGCTAAGTATCGGGAATATCAAACTGTGGTAGTTGTAACCCATCGCATGCTCATGCGCCAGTTTGTGGCAAATGAGAAGATTGATTTTTGTCAAGTGATTGAGTGTGAGATAGAGATTTAGAAAGAGGTTTATCATCGCAAAGAAAAAAACGACATTTATTTGTCAAAATTGTGCTTATAACTCACCCAAGTACCTAGGGCGCTGTCCTAACTGTGGTTCTTGGTCTTCCTTTGTGGAGGAAGTCGAAGTTGCAGAGGTCAAGAATGCGCGTGTGTCCTTGACGGGTGAAAAGACCAAACCCATGAAACTGTCGGACGTAACCTCCATCAATGTCCATCGTACTAAGACCGAGATGGAGGAATTCAACCGCGTCCTTGGAGGCGGTGTCGTCCCAGGAAGTCTCGTCCTCATCGGTGGGGATCCTGGGATTGGGAAATCGACCCTTCTCCTTCAAGTGTCGACCCAGCTATCTCAAGTGGGAACGGTTCTCTATGTTAGTGGAGAGGAATCAGCCCAGCAGATCAAACTTCGAGCAGAGCGCTTGGGGGATATCGACAGTGAGTTTTATCTCTATGCCGAGACCAATATGCAGAGTGTGCGAGCAGAAGTAGAGCGCATCCAACCTGACTTTCTGATCATTGACTCCATTCAGACGATTATGTCTCCTGAAATTTCAGGGATGCAGGGGTCAGTATCTCAGGTACGAGAGGTGACAGCTGAGCTTATGCAGCTGGCCAAGACCAATAACATTGCTATCTTTATTGTGGGGCATGTAACTAAGGAAGGAACCTTGGCAGGACCTCGGATGCTGGAACACATGGTGGATACGGTGCTCTACTTTGAGGGGGAACGCCATCATACCTTCCGGATCCTGAGAGCGGTCAAAAACCGTTTTGGCTCGACCAATGAGATCGGGATCTTCGAGATGCAATCAGGTGGACTGGTTGAGGTCCTCAATCCGAGTCAGGTCTTTCTGGAAGAACGCTTGGATGGGGCAACTGGATCGTCCATCGTGGTCACCATGGAAGGGACGCGTCCGATTTTGGCGGAGGTGCAGGCCTTGGTGACACCGACCATGTTTGGTAACGCCAAGCGGACGACAACGGGACTTGATTTCAATCGGGCTAGTCTTATCATGGCGGTGTTAGAAAAACGAGCGGGTTTGCTCCTTCAAAATCAGGATGCCTACCTCAAGTCAGCTGGTGGCGTCAAATTGGATGAGCCAGCTATCGACCTAGCCGTAGCCGTAGCCATTGCCTCCAGCTACAAGGACAAGCCGACCAACCCGCAGGAATGTTTTGTCGGAGAGCTAGGCTTGACAGGAGAAGTCCGCCGGGTCAACCGGATCGAACAACGGATCAATGAAGCTGCCAAGCTCGGTTTTACCAAGATTTATGTTCCGAAAAACTCTCTGACGGGGATTTCGACACCATCAGGGATCGAAGTGGTCGGTGTGAGTACACTGTCTGAAGTCTTGAAGAAAGTATTTTAATAGTAGAAAAGAGGCTGGGCAAAAACTGTCCAGTCTTTGATGTTTGATAGTAATAACAGCATGACGCAGTGGTTGATTGGCATCTTTGTTCGCCTTTTAAGCTCCAAAGATGACCTAATCAACTGTGCGGGGGTGGGAAGACGAACTCTTTTTAATTAGTTGGAGTTCTTTCCCACTCCCTTTTTTCAGATGTGACAGATGACAGGAGGTATCCCCTGACAGAAATAGTGAGTTGTGGTAAAATAATAGATGATTTGAATTTCAAAGGAATAAAGGAGAGACCATGTCTTATTTTGATAATTTTTTAACAGCTAACCAAGCTTATGTGGCGCTACATGGAGACCTCCGTCTTCCGATTAAGCCCAAAACACAAGTAGCCATTGTGACCTGTATGGATTCCCGCCTTCACGTGGCACCAGCACTGGGTCTGGCTCTTGGAGATGCCCATATTTTGCGGAATGCTGGAGGGCGCGTGACTGATGATATGATTCGCTCCTTGGTCATCTCCCAGCAGCAAATGGGAACCCGTGAAATTGTGGTCTTGCACCATACAGACTGTGGCGCACAGACCTTTGAAAACGAGGGTTTCCGTCAGCATCTCAAGAAAGAACTGGGAGTGGATGTGGGAGATCGTGACTTCCTTCCCTTTCAAGACATTGAAGAGAGTGTCCGTGAAGATATGGAGCTTTTAAAAGCTTCCCCTTTGATTCCAGAGGATGTGGTGATTTCAGGAGCTGTGTATGATGTGGACACCGGATTGATCTCAGAAGTGAAATAAGCAGATAGAAGAGTATAGGAAGACA
>NZ_KV794407.1:72320-75362 GCF_001808725.1 Streptococcus sp. HMSC074F05
TAGAAGAGTATAGGAAGACAGAACGATCTTTGTTTTCCTGTATTCTTTTTTTGGTGTAAAAAAAGTGAACCGGATAGGAAAAAATGTGACAATTTAGCACAAATTGTTAAAAAATATGTGGTATAATATGACATTTTAACAAGAATATTACAAATTAATTTCAACAGATTGACTCTCGATGTCAAGGATGTTACAATTTTATTTGTATCATGGAATCATGAAATATGAAAAAGGAGATCCTATAAATGAAGGATGTATTTAATAAGCGTCAGCGCTTTTCATTGCGAAAATATAGCGTTGGGGTTTGTTCAGTTCTTTTAGGAACGGCACTCTTTGCTGCAGGAGCTCAATCTGCGTCAGCGGATGAAGCAACAGCACCTTCTGAATCTGCAGGAACAGCAACTTCAGAAGCAGTACAACCTGCTCCAACAGAGTCAAGTCAAACAGAAGCACCAGCTGCTTCCACAGTCTATGGTCAGGGAGCACCTGCACTAAAAGTAGACCTTTCTAATTCTGTTTCAACTTCGGAAGCACCAGCTTCAGCGACTGAAAAATCTGAAGTAGCTGAGAAAGTAGCTGCTACAGAAAGCAAGGAAGCAAAAGCTGAGACTAAAAAAGAAGCAAAAGCTGAAACTAAAAAATCTGAAGAAGCTCCAAAAACGACAGCGTCATCAGAAACCAGCAAACCTGTAGAGAAGAAACAAGAGTCAAGCTCTAAACCAGCTTCTACAACAGCGGCTGCTACAGCAAAACCTACTGCAACCAGTGCTGCCGCGAGTGAAAACTCAGAAGCACCAGCTGCAAGAGAAGAAGTGGCTACACCAGCAGGAACGACTACTTTTTCGGCTACTGTAAGCCCAGCAGGTCTGATCACTGGTACAGAAGCAGGTGCGCAAGCAGAAAGTGTAGCAAGTACAGATGCTGCTGCGGCTGTGGCAACTGCTAATGAAGAACGTACAAATGCAGGAGCTTTAGCAGTAAGCAGCCGTCGTGGTCGTAGCCGTCGTTCTGTTACTGATGAAGCTGTAACTGGCGACCACAACTCTAACCCAATCTCAGTAACTACTTACTTAAAAGATGGGGAAAAAGTAACTCCAGAAATCAAAGATGCTAACGGTGCAACTGTAAGCTCTCAACCTGTACCAGCTGGGTACGCAAGAAAAGAAGGAGATTGGTATACTTACAGTATCATAGACCTTACTCGCTTTAATGAACGGTATCATACAAACTACTATACGCGTGCTTATAAGAGATTTGATGATTCTACAGAAACAACTGTTGAATTAATCGATAAAACTACTGGTAATGTAGTAGAAACTAGAACTCTTTCTGCGTCAAGCGGTATTCAAAAATTCACAACTACAACTGCTGCCTCTAATGGTCAATTAACTGTGAAATATGATTACGACAAAGGTTTAGGAGCAGGACCTGGTAAAACTGACCAACCATTCATTCAATTTGGTTATGAAGTTGGGGCAAGTATTCAAGCTTTAGTAAATCCAAAAAATGAAGCTGAACAAAAATTATATCAAGATGTTTATAACGCTCGTACATCAACTGATATTATTAACGTTGTGGAACCAGCTTATAACGGTCGTACAATTACTGATTCAAACGCTAAAATTCCAAAATTTGTCGAAAAACCGACTTACTACAGAGTAGTCGATAAAAATAATGCTACATTCAATGCAAATAAAACAGATAAAACTGTTCAAGACTACGTACCAAATGGTAATGAAGTTGATTTAGCTAAATATGCAACTAAAGCTATGGAAGGACAACATTTCACAGCGTCTGGTGAGCGTCAATTTGATGGATACAAACTTTACCAAACAGCAAATCCAGATTCGACAACTGGCTTTGTAAGTCGTCCTTACGTAGTTGGTACTAAATTCATGGACGCTGAGCGTGCAGGAATTAAACGTATTAAAGAAATCGTAGGTGAAGATGGATCAGTAGTAGTTCGTGTTTACTTACTAGATCCAAAACAACAAAGTAAACGTTCAGATGGTACATTAAGCACTGATGGCTACATGTTGCTGGCAGAAACCAAGCCGATTAAACCAGGTGAATACAATACACAAGATTTAGTAGTTAAGAAATCACCTCTTAACACAATTGCTTTTACTGATAATAAAGGTGTAAACCATCCTAATGGAGTAGAAGTTCCATTTGACTTCCAAACTGCTGCTGGATATACACCTAAGAAAACAGTATTCGTACCATTCTTAGGAGACGGTATCGGACACCTTTCACCAAATAGTCAATTAGTAGTTGGTGCATATAAACAGATTGGTACAAACGTTGACTTATTAAACTCGTTAACACCGTATAAACCGACTGTTTACTACTATGTAAAACAAGAGCCAGTTGAAGTAACTCCAGAAGTTGAAAAACAACTGGAAGGACGTGTACTTGTTGATGGTGAATTTAGCTTCAAGATTAAAAAAGATCAAGAAAATAAATCACTTCCAGGATATGAAGAAACTGTCACTAACAAAAATGGTAAAGCGACATTTAGTAAATTAACCTTCGATAAAGTTGGTACTTACACTTACACCATCACTGAGGTTAAAGGATCAGATACAAATGTCGATTACGATGGCATGACAGTTAAGATGGCTGTTACTGTAACTGAGAACTCTAAAGGTGATTTGCAAGCTTCAGTTAAATACAGTGGTGAAGGTGGATTTGCCTCAAGTGCAGATGATAAGGTCTTCAACAACTACGTTGTAGCTCCAGTTAAGACCAAGTTTGACTTCAGCAAGGCTCTTGCAGGTCGTGAGTTGAAAGCTGGCGAATTCAGCTTTGTATTGAAAGATTCAGATGGTAAGGTCATTCAAACCAAGACAAATACTAAGGCAGGTGTTGTAGCCTTTGATGATTTGACTTTTGATAACACACAAGTTGGTACACACAAATATACTGTAGAAGAAGTTATCCCAGAAAATAAAGAAACTGGTATGACTTACGACACAATGAAAGCTGAAGTGACCATTACTGTTACTAAGCAAGGTCATGTTCTTAAAGCAACAAACACAC
>NZ_KV794407.1:75462-78184 GCF_001808725.1 Streptococcus sp. HMSC074F05
ATTGCTTGAAAATGGCAATGTGATCCAAACTAAACAAAATGCAGCGGATGGAACCATCCAATTCGATGCAATCTCGTACGCTGCTGCAGGTACACATACTTACACTGTACGTGAAAAAGCTGGCACAGATACGAATATCGATTATGATCCAATGAACGCTGTTGTGACTGTTAACGTCACAAAAGACGCTCAAACTGGTCTTTTGAACGCTGCAGTTACTATGCCGGCAGATACAGAGTTTAACAACTTTGCAGTAGCTCCAGTTAAGACTCGTTTCGACTTCAGCAAAGCCCTTGCAGGCCGTGAGTTGAAAGAAGGCGAATTCAGCTTTGTATTGAAAGATTCAAATGGTAAGACTCTTCAAACCAAGACCAATACTAAACAAGGTGTTGTAGCCTTTGATGATTTGACCTTTGATAATACTCAAGTTGGTACTCACAAGTACACTGTAGAAGAAGTTATCCCAGAAAATAAAGAAACTGGCATGACTTACGACCCAATGAAAGCTGAAGTAACAATCACTGTTACTAAGGAAGGTCATGTTCTTAAAGCAACAAACACACTTCCTGCAGATACAGAGTTCAACAATACCTTCACACCTGTTGCTACACAAGCTCAATTCAAGTTCACTAAGAAATTGGAAGGGAAAGAGCTCACGAAGGATGCCTTCACATTTGAATTGCTTGAAAATGGCAATGTGATCCAAACCAAGAAAAATGCAGCAGATGGATCTATCACATTTGATGCGATTGAATACAACGCTGTAGGTGAACACACTTACACTGTGCGTGAAAAAGCTGGTAACGATATAAATATCGATTACGATACAATGAACGCAGAAGTGAAAGTTAAAGTTACTAAAGATGCTGCTACAGGTCTCTTGAGCACTGCTGTTACAATGCCTGAAGACACAGAGTTCAACAACTATGTGGTTTCTCCAGTTGTAACGAAATTTGACTTCACTAAGAAGTTGGCTGGCCGTGAGCTTAAAGATGGAGAATTCAAATTCATCCTTAAAGATGCTAACGGACGAGAAGTTGAAACAGTAACCAATAAAGCTGATGGTACGGTAACCTTCTCAGAATTGTCATTCGACAATACAAAAGTTGGTACCCACACATATACTGTAGAAGAAGTGATTCCGGCAAACAAAGAATTTGGAATGACTTACGACCAAATGAAGGCTACAGTGACTGTTGAAGTTGCGAAGAACGGTCATTCATTGACAACTGTTACAAACGTGACATCAACTGGTGGTAAAGATGCCAATGGTAAGGCTACTGATGGTACTCCAGATAAAGAATTCAACAACAAAGTTACTCCTCCAGAAACTCCAGAATTCCAACCAGAAAAATTTGTCGTTTCTAAAGAGAAATATGACATCACTGGCAACAAGTTGATGGATGACGACGATGAGTTGACAAATGAGTACACTGAAACAAATGCAGATCCATATGTAGACAAGACAACTAACAACGAACCAGAAAACTTGAATACCAAGACAGTTAAACGTGGTTCTAAATTGGTTTACCAAGTATGGCTTGATACTACGAAATTTACTGAAGCTAACAACATCCAATACGTTGGTGTATCTGATACATACGATGCAGAAAAATTGGACGTTAATGCAGCGGATATCAAAGCTTACGATTCAGTAACTGGTGCAGAAGTAACCAATAAATTCGACATCAAAGTTGAAAACGGCACCATCACTGCAACTTCTAAAGATGAATTTATCAAAGACAAAGTAAACGCTCCTGTTATCGATACAACTAAGTTCGAATTTGGACGTTACTATAAATTTGATATTCCAGCAACTGTGAAAGAATCTGTTAAAGCTGGTGCTGATATTGAAAATACAGCCAACCAAACAGTTCACGTTTACAACCCAGTAAGCAAGACAGTTGAAAAACCTGAAAAACCAACACAAAAACGTGTCAACAGCGTTCCAGTTCCAGTGGAAATGAACTTCACGAAACGTTTGGAAGGTCGTGAACTTCAAGCCAAGGAATTCGAATTCGTATTGAAGAAAGACGGCGTTGAAGTTGAGCGCGTGAAGAATGACGCTGCTGGTAAGATTGTCTTCAAGACTCTTGAATTCGGTCGTGATGATCTTGGTAAGACTTACAACTACACAGTAGAAGAAACTCCTGGTACAGATGCAACTGTCAAATACGATACAATGGTTGCTACTGTTAAAGTGGTTGTTTCACACGATGGTACAGCTAAAGCAATCGTTGCCAACGTAACAGATGCAGCTGATAAAGAATTTAACAACCGTGTAACACCTCCAGAAGAACCTAAGTTCCAACCAGAGAAATATGTTGTTTCTAAAGAGAAATACGATATCACTGGTGACAAGCTCGTTGACGATGATAGAGAGTTGGCAGACAAGTACGCAGATACAAATGCGAACCCATATGCAGACGATGCATCAAACAACGAAGCAGAAAACTTGAATACTAAGACTGTTGAACGTGGTTCTAAATTGGTTTACCAAGTATGGTTGGATACAACTAAATTTGACGCAGCGAACAAGGACAACATCCAAACAGTTGGTATCTCAGATAACTATGATGAAGCCAAATTAAATCTTAATGCGGCTGACATCAAAGCTTACGACTCTGTAACAGGTGCAGAAGTAACAGATAAATTCGATATCGCTGTCAACAACGGTGTGATCACTGCAACCCTTAAAGATGGCTTCACTAAGTCACTTGGC
>NZ_KV794407.1:78284-81528 GCF_001808725.1 Streptococcus sp. HMSC074F05
TAAATTCGAATTCGGACGTTACTACAAGTTCGATATTCCAACAACAGTGAAAGACGATGTTGTAGCTGGTGCAGATATCGAAAATACTGCAGCTCAAGTTGTTAACTACTACAACCCAACGACTAAGAAAGTTGAAAAACCTGAAAAACCAACTGAAAAACGTGTCAACAATGTTCCAATCTCAGTTGAATTTAACTTCACTAAGAAATTGGAAGGTCGCGACCTTAAAGCTGGCGAATTCACATTCGAGTTGAAAGATAGCGACAATGTTGTGATTGCGACTGCAACCAACGACGCAAGCGGCAACTTCAAGTTCACTCCAGTTGACTACACAAACAAAGCTGGTAAAACTGTCACTGCCCTTAAATACCAGAAGGGTCAAGAAGGTACGTACACTTACACTGTAACAGAGGTTAAGGGTACAGATTCAACTGTTACTTACGATGAAATGGCTGCAGTTGTAACTGTTAAAGTAAGTCATGATGGTACTGCGAAAGCCTTGATCACAAACGTGACAGAACCTGCCGATAAAGAATTCAACAACCGTGTCACTCCACCAACAGAACCTAAGTTCCAACCAGAGAAATACGTTGTTTCTAAAGCGAAATTCGATATCACAGGTACGAAGCTCGTTGATGACGATTCTGAATTGACAGATAAATATGGTGAAACAAACACAAACCCATATGTCGATACAACTGCCAACAACGAAGATGAAAACTTGAATACCAAGACTGTTGAACGTGGTCAAAAACTTTACTACCAAGTATGGTTGGATACAACTAAATTTGACGCAAGCAACAAAGACAATATCCAAACAGTAGGAATCACAGATAACTACGACAAGGATAAATTGACTGTTAATGCTTCAGATATCAAGGTTTACGATTCAGTTACTGGTGCAGATGTTACGACTAAATTCGATATCTCTGATAACAATGGTGTTCTGACAGCTAACCTGAAAGCAGGCTTCACTAAGTCACTTGGCGACGCTGAAAACACTCAAATCATTGATACAACTAAGTTTGAATTTGGACGCTACTATAAATTTGATATCCCAGCAACAGTGAAAGACGATGTCGTAGCTGGTGCAGATATCGAAAACAAGGCAGCACAAGTTGTTAACTACTACAACCCAGTAAGCAAGACTGTTGAAAAACCAAACAAACCAACTGAAAAACGTGTCAACAGTGTTCCAATCTCAGTTGAATTCAACTTCACTAAGAAATTGGAAGGTCGCGACCTTAAAGCTGGCGAATTCACATTCGAGTTGAAAGACAGCGACAATGTTGTGATTGCAACTGCAACCAACGATGCAGCTGGTAAGATCAAGTTTGCTCCAGTAGATTACACAAATAAAGCTGGTGAAACTGTCACTGCCCTTAAATACAAGAAGGGTCAAGAGGGTACTTACAAGTACACAGTAGAAGAGGTTAAAGGAACTGACGCAACCGTAACTTATGACACAATGAAAGCTGTTGTAACAGTTGAAGTTCGTCATGATGGTACAGCGAAAGCCTTGATCACAAACGTGACAGAACCAGCTGATAAAGAATTCAATAACACAGTTCGTCCTCCAGAAGAACCTAAGTTCCAACCAGAGAAATATGTTGTTTCTGAAGAGAAATACGATATCACAGGCGACAAACTCGTTGATGATGATAAAGAGTTGGCAGACAAGTACGCAGATACCAATGCGGACCCATATGCGGACGATGCATCAAACAACGAAAAAGAAAACTTGAACACTAAGACTGTGAAACGTGGCGACAAGTTGGTTTACCAAGTATGGTTGGATACAACTAAATTCGACGCAGCTAACAAGGACAACATCCAATCAGTAGGTATCTCAGATGACTACGATGAAACTAAGTTGGATCTTGATTCTACTAAGATCAAAGCTTACGATTCAGTAACAGGTGATGATGTAACAGCTAAATTCGATATCGCTGTGAACAACGGTGTGATCACTGCAACTCTTAAAGATGGCTTTACGAAGTCACTTGGCGATGCGGAAAACACTCAAGTGATCGATACAACTAAGTTCGCCTTCGGACGTTACTACAAATTTGATATTCCAACAACAGTTAAACAAACAGTTAAAGCTGGTGTAGATATCGAAAATACTGCGGCTCAAGTTGTAAACTACTACAACCCAACCACTAAGAAGGTTGAAAAACCAAGCAAACCAACTGAAAAACGTGTAAATAACGTTCCAGTTGAAGTAGAATTCAACTTCACTAAACGCTTGGAAGGTCGGGAGCTTAAAGCTAACGAATTCAGCTTCGTGCTTAAAGATTCAACTGGTAAAGAAGTTGAAACTGTAAGCAATGATGCATCTGGTAACGTTAAGTTCAAAGCTCTTGAATTCAAGAAGGGTCAAGAAGGCGTACACAACTACACAGTAGAAGAAGTTAAAGGAAGCGACGCAACCGTTACATACGATACAATGAAAGCGAATGTAACAGTCACTGTATCACACGACGGAACAGCTAAAGTTCTGATCGCGACTGTAGGCGACATTGCGGATAAAGAATTTAACAACCGTGTAACACCTCCAGAAGAACCTAAGTTCCAACCAGAGAAGTTCGTTCTTAATAAAGAAAAATTTGATATCACTGGATCAAAACTTGCTGACGATGATGATGAGTTGACAGATGAGTATGCAGATACAAATGCAAATCCATATGCTGACAAAGATACCAACAACGAAGCAGAAAACATCAATACCAAGACTGTTAACCGTGGAGATAAGTTGGTTTACCAAGTATGGTTGGATACAACTAAATTCTCAGCAACTAACAAAGAAAACATCCAATCTGTAGGAATCTCAGATGACTACGATGAAGCGAAGTTGGAACTTGATTCAACTAAGATCAAAGCTTACGATTCAATAACAGGCGCAGAAGTAACAGATAAATTTGATATTACAGTTAATAACGGAGTAATCACAGCAACTCTTAAAGCTGGCTTCACTAAATCTCTAGGAGATGCAGAAAATACTCAAGTTATCGACACAACTAAATTCGCATTTGGACGTTACTACAAGTTCGACATTCCAACAACAGTGAAAGCTGATGTTGCTGCTGGTGTAGATATTGAAAATACTGCAGCGCAAGTTGTAAACTACTACAACCCAACAACTAAGAAGGTTGAAACACCAGAGAAACCTACTCAAAAACGTGTAAACAACGTTCCAGTACCAGTGGAATTCAACTTCACGAAACGTTTGGAAGGTCGTGAA
>NZ_KV794407.1:81628-83165 GCF_001808725.1 Streptococcus sp. HMSC074F05
CGTTACATACGATACAATGAAAGCGAATGTGACAGTCACAGTGAAACACGATGGAACAGCTAAAGTTCTGATCGCGACTGTAGGCGACATTGCGGATAAAGAATTTAACAACCGTGTAACACCTCCAGAAGAACCTAAGTTCCAACCAGAGAAATATGTTGTTTCTGAAGCGAAATTTGATGTAACAGGTACAAAACTCGTTGATGATGACAAAGAATTGGCTAACAAGGTTGCGGATACAAACGCTAACCCATATGCGGACGATGCATCAAACAACGAAGAAG
The DNA here is from genome assembly GCF_001808725.1 of Streptococcus sp. HMSC074F05. Classification (NCBI taxonomy): domain Bacteria; kingdom Bacillati; phylum Bacillota; class Bacilli; order Lactobacillales; family Streptococcaceae; genus Streptococcus; species Streptococcus sp. HMSC074F05. The sequence goes on from NZ_KV794407.1 coordinate 81,913, forward strand.
AAAACTTGAACACCAAGACTGTGAAACGTGGCCAAAAACTTTATTACCAAGTATGGTTGGATACAACTAAGTTTGACGCAAATAACAAAGATAACATCCAAACAGTTGGTATCACAGATGACTTCGATGAAACTAAGTTGACTGTGAATGCTTCAGACATCAAGGCATACGATTCAGTATCAGGTGCGGATGTTACATCTAAGTTTGATATCTCAATCTCTAACGGTGTAATCACAGCTAACCTCAAAGATGGCTTCACTAAGTCACTTGGTGATGCTGAAAACACTCAAATCATCGATACTACTAAGCTCGAGTTTGGACGCTACTATAAATTTGACATTCCAGCAACTGTGAACGCAGACGTTCCTGGCGGTGTAGATATTGAAAATACTGCGGCTCAAGTAGTGAACTACTACAACCCAACAACTAAGAAAGTTGAAAAACCAAGCAAACCAACTGAAAAACGTGTAAATAACGTTCCAGTTGAAGTAGAATTCAACTTCACGAAACGCTTGGAAGGCCGTGAACTGAAAGCTAACGAATTCAGCTTCGTGCTTAAAGATTCAGAAGGTAAGACTCTTGAAACTGTAAGCAATGATGCATCTGGTAACGTTAAGTTCAAAGCTCTTGAATTCAAGAAGGGTCAAGAAGGCGTACACAACTACACAGTAGAAGAAGTTAAAGGAAGCGACGCAACCGTTACATACGACACCATGAAAGCGAATGTAACAGTCACAGTGAAACACGATGGTACTGCTAAAGTTCTTGTGGCAACTGTAGGCGACATTGCGGACAAAGAATTTAACAACCGTGTAACTCCTCCAGAAACTCCAGAATTCAATCCAGAAAAATATGTTCTAAACGAAAAAGAATTTGATTTGACTGGAACTTCATTATTAGATGATGATAAAGAGTTGGCAGACAAGTACGCAGATACCAATGCGAACCCATATGTGGACGATGCATCTAACAACGAAGCTGCGAATATCAATACTAAGACTGTTAAACCAAAAGATAAATTGGTTTACCAAGTATGGCTTGACACAACTAAATTTGATGCAAACAACAAAGACAACATCCAATCAGTAGGAATCACAGATGACTACGATGAGGCAAAAGTCGACGTTGAAGCTTCAGCTATTAAAGCATACGATGGTAAGACTGGTGCGGATGTAACAGCTAAATTCGATATTACTGTGAACAACGGTGTGATTACTGCAACTCTTAAAGATGGCTTCACTAAGTCACTTGGC
>NZ_KV794407.1:83265-84817 GCF_001808725.1 Streptococcus sp. HMSC074F05
TAAATTCGAATTCGGACGTTACTACAAGTTTGATATCCCAGCTACAGTGAAAGCTGACGTTAAAGGCGGAGTAGACATCGAAAATACTGCGGCTCAAGTAGTGAACTACTACAACCCAACGACTAAGAAAGTTGAAAAGCCTGAAAAACCAACTGAAAAACGTGTAAACAGCGTACCAGTATCAGTAGAATTCAACTTCACTAAGAAATTGGAAGGCCGTGAGCTTAAAGCTAACGAGTTCAGCTTCGTACTTAAAGATTCAACAGGTAAAGTTGTTGAAACAGTTAAGAACGATGCGGCTGGTAACGTTAAGTTCTCTAAACTTGAGTTCAAGAAAGGTCAAGAAGGTGTTCACAACTACACAGTAGAAGAAGTTAAAGGTACTGACGGAACTGTCACTTACGATGCGATGAAAGCAGTAGTAACTGTAGAAGTTAAACATGACGGAACAGCGAAAGCTCTCATCACTAACGTAACGGATCCAGCAGATAAAGAATTCAATAATACTGTTCGTCCTCCAGAAACTCCTGATTTCAATCCAGAGAAATACATCTTGAACGAATCTAAATTCGATCTTACAGGTGTGAAACTTCTCGATGATGATAACGAGTTAGAACATAAAGTTGCGGACACAAATGCCAACCCATATGCGGATGGTACTGCCAACAACGAAGCTCAAAACATCAATACGAAGACACTCAAGAAAGGTGATAAAGTATACTACCAAGTATGGTTGGATACAACTAAATTCACTGAAGCACACAATATTCAATCTGTTGGTGTTACAGATAAATATGACAGTGCGAACTTGACTGTCAACGGAGCTGATATTAAGGCATACGACTCTGTAACAGGAGAAGATGTAACAGCTAAGTTTGATATCAAGGTTGAAAACGGTGTGATTACTGCAACTTCTAAAGCAGACTTGACTAAGTCACTTGGAGACGCAGAAAATACACAAGTCATCGACACAACTAAGTTGGCCTTTGGACGTTACTACAAGTTTGAAATTCCTACAGAAATTAAACAATCTGCTCAAGATGGTGTGGACATTGAAAATACAGCTTCACAAATCGTACACCAATACGATCCAACTAAGAAGACTGTAGAAAAACCAGAAAAACCAACTGAAAAACGTGTAGTCAACATTCCAGTTAAGGTTCAATTCCAATTCACTAAGAAATTGGAAGGTCGTGCATTGAAGGCTGGTGAATTCAGCTTCGTTCTTAAGGACGAAAAAGGAAATGTGATCGAAACCGTAACCAATGATGCGGCTGGTAAGATCACCTTCTCAAATCTTGAATTCAAACGTGGTGAAGAAGGAACTCATCTCTACCATGTAGAAGAAATCCGTGGCACAGATTCTAGCGTTGTATACGATAAGATGGTTGCAACTGTTGGTATCGTGGTGAATAAAGCAGGTAAGGTATTAGTAGCTACTACTAAGTTGCCGGAAGATACAGAGTTTAACAACACTGTTATTCCGCCAACACCACCAACACCGCCAACACCGCCAACACCGCCAACACCACCAACACCACCAACACCACCA
>NZ_KV794408.1:0-220 GCF_001808725.1 Streptococcus sp. HMSC074F05
GTAGTTTTACCACTAAACTACACCCGCTTAAATGGGAGTTAACGGGATCGAACCGCTGACCCTCTGCTTGTAAGGCAGATGCTCTCCCAGCTGAGCTAAACTCCCAAATGGTCGTTTAACTCACTGGATCCCTGTCGTGCACTGACTTACGTCAGTTTCGACAAAGTCGAACTTACGTTCTCCTTAGCTGAGCTAAACTCCCAAATGAGCCTAGTATCTA
>NZ_KV794409.1:0-35395 GCF_001808725.1 Streptococcus sp. HMSC074F05
TTATTTTTTTGAAAGTTTTTTTGAAATAAAAAAATAGAGAGGGAATCCTCTCTATTTATATTCTTGTCTGTATTTGTTTTCTTCAGCTTTGTTAGCCCATACATAATGACCTGGTTTAATTTCAACCATTTGTGGTTTATCTTCAGAGTAATCATGTTGTTCTGGATCGTAGATTTTTAGAACTTTTTTACGTTCTAGAATTGGATCTGGAATTGGGACCGCTGAAAGCAGGGATTGGGTGTATGGATGGATTGGGTGGTTAAATAGCTCTTCAGTTTCTGCTACTTCTACAATAACCCCTTTATAGATAACTGCAATACGGTCAGAAATGAAGCGCACAACTGACAAGTCATGGGCGATAAAGAGGTAGGTCAAGCCTAATTCTCTTTGGAATTTTTTCAAAAGGTTCAAGACCTGCGCACGTACTGAAACGTCAAGGGCTGAGATTGGTTCATCCGCAATGACAAATTCCGGTTCCATGACAAGTGCACGGGCAATACCGATCCGTTGACGTTGACCACCTGAGAATTCGTGAGGATAACGTGTCAAATGTTCTGCTAGAAGCCCAACTTCATGCATAATATTTTTTACTTTTTCCTGACGTTCTTCTTCGCTGTTAAACAAATGGTGGTTGATCAAACCTTCAGAGATAATATAATCAACTGTTGCACGTTCATTCAAACTTGCTGCTGGGTCTTGGAAGATCATTTGAATTTTACGGATCAACTCTGATTTTTCACTATGAGAGTTTTTTCCGTTGATCTTGCGACCGTCATAAATAATTTCTCCAGCACTTGTATCATTCAAACCGATGATAGCACGTCCAATTGTTGTCTTCCCACTTCCTGATTCACCAACAAGAGAGAAAGTTTCTCCCTTATTAATGAAGAAATTGGCATTCTTTACAGCAACGAATTTTTTACTTCCTTCACCGAAGGAAATTTCTAAATCTTTAATTTCAACTAATTTTTCAGTCATTTCCTTCCTCCTATTCTGTAATGTGAGTGAAGCCCATTTTTGAGCCAATCTTTTCGTGAAGGTTTTCGATTACTTCTGGTTTATGAACTGTTGGTGCATCTGGATGGAGCAACCATGTCTTAGCCCAGTGAGTATCGGTTACTTTGAAAGCAGGTGCCTCTTCTTCAAAATCAATCTGCATTGCATAGTCTGAACGAAGTGCGAAGGCATCTCCTTTGATTGGAGCATACAATGATGGCGGAGTTCCTGGAATAGAGTAAAGATCACCATCTGAGGTTGACAATTGAGGCAAGCTTGAAAGCAAGCTCCATGTGTATGGATGTTTTGGATCGTAGAAAATTTCTTCTACTTTACCAAACTCAACAATTTCTCCAGCATACATAACGGCTACTTTATCTGCAATACTTGCAACCACACCTAAGTCGTGGGTGATAAAGATAACTGTAAATTGGTATTCTTTTTGAAGGGATTTCAACAAATCAATGATTTGCGCTTGAATGGTTACGTCTAGGGCTGTTGTTGGTTCGTCACAGATTAAGATATCTGGACGGCAGGCCAAGGCGATGGCAATAACGATCCGTTGACGCATCCCACCTGAATATTGGAATGGATACTCATCAAAACGACGTTCCGCATCTGGAATTCCAACTTTCTCCATATAGTCCAAAGCCATTTCTTTAGCTTCTTTAGCTGTTTTCCCTTGGTGTTTGATAATGACTTCTGTAATTTGTGAACCAATTGTGTTGATTGGGTCCAAACTTGTCATTGGGTCTTGAAAAATTGTAGCGATCTTAGATCCACGAATATTTTCCCAATCTTTATTCGATTTCAAATCTGTCAATTCTTGACCACGGTATTTAATCGAACCTTGGGCAATACGGCCATTATCTTCTAACATTCCGGTGAACGTCTTTGTCAAAACTGATTTCCCTGAACCTGACTCACCAACCAAGGCAAGAACTTCACCTTCTACTAGCTCAAGCGATACGCCACGAATCGCTGTCAGTACGCGATCGCGCACGTCAAATTCCACTACGATATCTTGAGCAGATAAAATAATATTGTTATTTGATGTCATATCTACTCCTCCTATCTATGTGTACGTGGGTCGCTGGCATCGGCCAAGTTTTGTCCGACGATAAAGAATGACAAGGATACTAAAATCAAAACAGTAAGTGGAATCCAGAATAGGTAGGCATTTGTAGTCACGTTTTGAGAATAGTCAGAAATCAACCGTCCCAAACTTGGAACTGTGATTGGAAGACCAAGTCCGAAGAAGGAAAGGAAAGCTTCGTAAGAAATAAAGCTTGGAAGTAACTGTGATGTTTGTGTCACGATAACAGATACCAATTGAGGCAAAATATTTTTCGTAACAATTTTCAAAGTTGGTGTTCCTAATGTTCGGCTGGCAAGGTTGTACTCCAAATCACGGTAACGCATGATTTGGACACGAATGGTATAGGCAATTCCGATCCATCCGGTTAAGGACATGGCAAGAATCAAGTTCCAGAAACCAGATCCCATTGAGTAAGTCAAGACGATAACGATCAACATAAACGGAATGTTTGAAATAACGTTATAAACTTCCATCATGATACGGTCGATAGATTTTGAGATCCCCCAAATTCCACCAACGATAACTCCGACTACCACGTTAATAACAGTTGCGATGAAGGAAATGATAATTGAATTCCGAGCACCAAACCAAACTCCATCAAAGAGGGATTTACCGTTATTATCTGTACCAAAGAAAGCTTTGGCACTTGGTGGATTCAAACGTGCTGAAAAGTCATTTACCTTACTTACATCGTTGTAATCAAAATTCGAGAACATTGGATAGACAAAACTCATCAAGAGAATCCCAACCAAAATAGCAAGCATGATGATCGTGGTTCTTTTTTTCAAAAATTGTCTGAATACAGATTTCCAGTATGAATACGCTGGAGCATCGATTACTTCAGAGGCAAAGTCATCGCGTTTTACAAACTGAAATTTATTTTTATCGATTGTAGCCATTATTTGCCTCCTTTCGTATTCGTTAATTTAATCCGTGGATCAAGCACTGTCATCAAGATATCACCTAACATGGCAGCAAAGATACCAAGTGATGTGAAGATGAAGACAAGTCCGATGACCATGGTGTTGTTTGATGCTTTAATAGAGTCAATCAACATTTTACCCATACCTGGGAAAGCGAAGACTGTTTCAGTAAGTGTCGCACCTGAGATAACTCCAATAATAGAACCTGGAATACCAGATACCAATGGAACCATCGCATTTTTGAAGATGTGTTTTCTTGAGATCTCACGTTCTGACAATCCTTTTGAACGAGCAAAACGGACGAAATCCTGAGAGTGAATATCGATCATATAACGACGAATCCAAACGGCGATAAATGGCGCACTCAATAAACCAAGAATCAGAGATGGCAATACATATGAACGCCAGTCCTGTGCTCCAAGTACTGGGAATGAGTCTGGAAGTCCAACAAATGAACCTGCTAGACGCACAATGTAAACAAGGGCAATAGTTGGAAGAGACATCATAAATGTCAAGGTTGCTGTTGAGATGCTATCAAACCATGAGTTCTTGAACAGAGCCATGTAAGACCCTAATGGGATCGCAATCAAGTAGGCAATCGCAATACCAATCAAACCAATGATTGAAGAAGATGCAATCATGGATGGATTCTCATAGTTGCTCAACGTTGCTGTATAGGCATCCCCTTTACCAAATCGACTGATATCTTGTGAGTCTGCCTTACTTGGTGATTTGTAGGTACGTGAGTAGATATCGATGGAAGATGTCTTTTTACCTGTTGGGAAGTTCACTTCACTCTTCTTAGTGGTTCCTTGTCCTTGGGTAATAACTTGAAGAACAGGGGTATTTGAATAAGTTGGATATGAATTTCCAAGGTTTAAGGTCACAAAGTTTTGGTGTACATATGGGAATTGACCATTAAAGTACAAGAGGTATTTGTGTTTCGTACCAGAACCTACTACTGACCAACCAATAGATGGATCATTTTCAATTCGGATATAGCGTTTGAGGTTTGGATTTGAGGCATCTTTCACCCAACCTGGATGATCAAATTGAATCAAATTCGCATAGAAACTGATGACACGTTCAAAAACCGGAATTTCACGCACCGCATAGAAAGACTTACTTTCTGGGAAACGTTTCAACTGCCAACCATGACCTAATTTGTTAATGTATTCTTTATAGATCTTTTCATTAGCAGTCGTCGCATCAACTGTTACAGAAGAATCTTCTTTACTTGCTTTTTGTTGCAAGCTCTTTGAATCCATGTATTCCAAATAACCCATGCGATCGTAGACAGTATTTTCGTAGTTGATCTTCGAATCTTTTGTCTTCGCTACTTTATTGTAGTTAGGGTCATTCTTAAAGATGAGATTTCTCGGTGTTAGCGTATAGATAATCATGTAGGTTAATGTCGTGACGAGAAAGATCGACACTAACGAACGCAAAATACGCATAAAAACATATTTTTTCATATTTCATTCCTTTAATGTCCAAAAGAACTTTCTCCCCTAGAAGAGAAAGTTCTAATGAAAATCAATAATTTAATTATTTAACGTGTTTTTCAAGATCTTGTTGAGCTTTTTTGTTTGACTCAGCTTTTTCTTTTTGCCATTTCTTAAGGGCTTCATCGTATTGTTTCTTAGTAACCGGCTCATCTTGAACTTCAACGTATTTCAAGTATGTTGAACCTTTGTTACCTGTTTGTGATGATGGTTCAGAGAATGGAACTACCTTAGAAACAACTGTTGCAGCACCTGTACTTGACATCGTTGGAATAACAATCGCACTATCTGTCAACCAAGCTTGAGCTGCTGCGTATTTTTCATAACGTTTCACAACATCTTGTGTTTCGTTGTTTGCATCGTCAAGAAGTTTTGCAAACTCATCCAAACCTACAGCTTTTGCTGATGGGTTATCTACACCACCTGCAAAACCAAGGTAAACTTTTGTTTGGTCCTCAGAAGCTGGTTGAAGAGTATCAAGGTAAGTTGATGGATCATCATAGTCTGGGTTCCATCCTACCATTCCTTGAAGATCCCAGTCTGCGTCTGCAGCTGATGGCACATTCAAAGTAATATTCAACACTTCGTCTGAGTCCATCATTTGAAGATCAAGAACGACATTGTCTTTACCAAGAGTATCTTCCACAGTTTGTTTCAGAGATTGCATCCGTGAAACAAAGTTTGTAGAATTTTGTGCTACCGGTACATCAATATGAATTGGGAATTGAACACCATCTTTTTGAAGTTCAGCTTTGGCTTTTTCAAGTTGTGCTTTCGCTTTATCTTTGTTGTAAAGACCATCTTGACCATCTGCAAGGTTGATACCCTTCCATTGGTCTCCATAAGTAGTCAACTTATCTGCAACTACATTTCCGAAGTCTTTTCCATCTACTTGTACGAACGCAGGTGCAACATATGTATTACGGATAGCTGGTTTAGCAAATTCTTTACCATTGACTTGTGCTGAGTAGCTTTCACGGTTCAAGGCAAAAGTGACGGCCTGACGGAAATCTTTGTTCAAAATTGCTTTCTTAGTAGAAGATTTTTCAGCATCGGATTTCTTAGCAGTGTGTTTGTAAGATTGACGATCAAGGTTAAAGCCAAGAACTGCTACACCTGATCCTGCTGGTGTAGTAAAGATATCGTCTTTATATTTTTTCTCTACAGTTGCAAAGTTTGAACTTGCAGGGAAAAGGCGAGCTTTTGTATAAGCACCATCAGAGAAGCCACGTGCCAATGAATCTTGGTCTGATCCATCGTAATAAGTATATTTTACTTCTTTCAGGTGAACGTTTTTCTTATCCCAGTAGTTGTCATTCTTTTCAAATACAACAGATGATTTTGAAGTGATTGATTTAAGAAGGAAAGGTCCGTTTGCAAGGATTGACTTCACATCGTTTGGTTGACCAAAATCATCTCCCTTACTCTTCAAGAACTCTGTGCTTATTGGGAACAAAATTCCGTTAGTCGTTTTAGAGTTCCAGAAAGTTTCAGGTTTGTTCAATGTGTATTGAAGTGTGTAATCATCAACCGCTTTGACACCAACTTGGCTGAAGTCTGTAGTTTTTCCTTGCACATAATCATCCAAGCCTTTGATTGAGCCTTGAACTAGTGGAAGTTCTTCTGATTTTTTATCAGCAGCGTGTTTCAAACCAGTCACGAAGTCTTTGGCAGTCACTTCGCCGTGTTCTTCACCATCCGCATCATACCATTTGACACCTTTACGAATCTTGTAGGTATAAGTCAAACCGTCTTTAGAAACAGACCAGTCTTCCGCAAGTGAAGGTACAAGGTTACCGTATTTATCATTTTCTAACAAACCGTCTACCACATTTGTAGTGATGTCATGGGTAGCAGCTTTAGAAGAAATTGTATAGTCCAAAGTTGTTGGATCTGAAGTGTAGACATAACCATAGTTTTTGTCTTCGCCTGAGCTTGCTTTGCTAGTATTTGAACTAGAACATGCAGCTAACAATCCAGCTGCAAGGAGTGTTACTCCGGCAACTGCGAATACTTTACCTTTTTTCATAGGAATTCTCCAATAGTTTTTTTAGATTTGTTTAAGATTATATCACAAGTAGAAAAAAAAGTAAACTAAATTTTCTGAATATTCGATTTATCACTATTCAAAAACCTTGCTATGACTGACTTTTTAGGCTAATTGATGATTTTACAATTTTCCATTAATCATTTGTATGATACAATAGAGAGGACTAAGCAACGAGGAAACAACTGTGAAAAAATTCTTTCTTTCTTTTTTAACCTTCATCCTGCTGTTATGCAGTTTACCTTATCAAGTCGTTCTAGCAGATGATCTGGATCTTCCTGCTCAAAGCGCTATTGCTGTTGAAGCTGATACAGGTAAAATCTTATATGAAAAGGATTCAGAGAAAAAGCGAGATGTGGGGGGACTATCTACACTCTTGACCACTTATCTGATTTTCGAAGCCATTCATGAAAAAAAACTTTCTCTAAAAGATCCTATCAAATTGTCTGAGAAAGCTCTGGCCTTAAATGATATCGAAGGTGCTGGTACTCTTCCTATGGAAGCGAACCAATATACAGTTGAACAGTTATTGACTGCTCTTTTAGTTGGAAATTCTAGCACTGCTGCCTTGGCCTTAGCTGAGAAAGTGGGGGGCTCCGAAAAAAGCTTCGTTGAAAAAATGAAGCAAAAACTTGCTGAATGGGGCATTCAATCTCCTCATTTAATCAATGCTACCGGGTTAAATACTCAAACCATCAGCGGAGATTCCGACGGGAAAGAAGACGAAAATCAATTGAGTGCTTATGATATTGCTGTTATTGCCAAGCACTTACTCCAGGATTTTCCTGAAGTGACCAAATATACTTCAAAGCCCACTGCTCTTTTTTCAAACACGCAGATTGAAAACCCCAACCTGATGCTAGAAGGCATGCCAAATTACCGTTCGGGCGTTGACGGCCTTCGGGTCAGCAACTCTACCAAAGGAGGCATCACCTTTGCTGCATCGACGACGCAAAATGGCATCCATATGATCACAGTTGTCCTAGGAGTGGAGGCAGTTGACGGTGATCCATATGCACGCTTTGTGGCTACTTCTTCTCTGATGAACTACGTGGTACGAACCTTTGTTTCTTCCATTGTCGTCAAAGAAGGAGATCCCTACGGAAAAAGTAAGGCAACTGTCATGGATGGGAAATCCGAGACTGTTTTAGCTGTTGCAAAAAAAGACTTCTATATCGTCGAAAAGCAAGGCAGTCAAGCGGAACCAAAAATTCAATTCAAAAGTAACCAAGAATCATTCCGAGCACCTGTCAAATCAGGCACAAGTCTTGGAAAATTACACTACACTGATCCAGATAAAATCGGACGTGGCTACTTAGAAGATCAAGAACCTACGGTCGATATGGTAGCAGGAAGAACCATTGAGAAAAGCTTTTTCTTAAAGGTTTGGTGGAATGAATTTGTTCGTTATGTCAACGAAAAGCTATAAGCAAAAAAATCACAATGGAGTCAAATCCATTGTGATTTTATTTTGCTATTAAAACGAATTATCCTACAGATCCTTCCATTTCGTAGCTAATGAGTCGGTTTAACTCAACGGCGTATTCCATTGGAAGTTCTTTTGTAAAGGGCTCTACAAATCCCATGACAATCATTTCTGTCGCTTCTGATTCAGACAAACCACGACTCATCAAATAATACAGTTGTTCTTCTGAGATTTTTGAAACCTTAGCTTCGTGCTCCAAAGCAACTTGTGAGTTGTGGATTTCATTAAATGGAATCGTGTCTGATGCAGATAAATCATCCATGATAATGGTATCGCACTCAATGTGAGAAACTGATTTCTTAGAGTTCTTGTTGAAGGTCACTTGTCCACGGTAGTCTACCTTTCCTCCACCTTTTGCGATAGACTTCGATACGATAGACGAGCTAGTGTGAGGGGCATTGTGGATCATCTTGGCACCTGTATCTTGGTGTTGACCTGCATTCGCAAAGGCAATGGACAACATGGTCCCACGCGCTCCTTCCCCATCCAGATAAACAGATGGGTACTTCATGGTTGTCTTGGCTCCTAAGTTCCCATCGATCCACTCAACTGTGGCATCTTTTTGAGCTTTAGCCCGCTTGGTGACCAAGTTGTAGACATTGTCAGACCAATTTTGGATGGTCGTGTAACGCATATAAGCACCATCTAAGGCAAAGATCTCAACAATCGCAGCATGGAGGCTATTGCTTGAATAGGTCGGTGCTGTACAGCCTTCTACATAGTGAACACTTGCCCCCTCATCCACGATAATCAAGGTACGCTCAAACTGACCTGTATTTTCATTGTTGATACGGAAGTATGTTTGAAGGGGGACGTCTACTTTTACGCCTTTTGGTACATAAATGAAGGTCCCACCAGACCAGACTGCTGAGTTGAGGGCAGCCAATTTGTTGTCCGTTGGCGGTACTAACTTCGCAAAATACTGTTTGAAAAGGTCTGGATATTCTTTTAGGGCAGAATCCGTATCGGTAAAGATAATCCCCAACTTTTCAAACTCTTCTTTCATATTGTGATAAACCACTTCTGATTCATACTGAGCAGAAGCCCCCGCTAAGTAAGCACGTTCTGCTTCAGGAATCCCGATACGCTCAAAGGTTTCCTTGATTTTCTCTGGAACTTCGTCCCATGAACGGGCAGGTTTATCCGAAGGTTTTTGATAATAGATCAAATCATCAAAGTCAATCTCTGATAGATCGGCTCCCCAGGTTTGCATGGGCATCCTTTTGAAGGTTTCAAAAGATTTCAAACGAAATTCGAGCATCCATTCGGGTTCATTTTTTGCTGCAGACAATTCACGAATAACCGCTTCATTCAATCCCTTCCCGGTAGAGAGAATGGGTTGAACATCATCGTGAAATCCAAATTTATATTCACCGAGATCAATTGGTTTCGGTTCGACTCTTTCTTCAGCCATAATTTCCTTTCTTTCTCTGTTTCTTCTTTTAACTATTTGCTACGTTCGATCGCTTTTTTAAGAGCATTCCATGAGAGGGTCGCACATTTAATCCGTTGTGGGAATTTTGAGACTCCAGATAAGAAGGCTGCGTCTCCCAATTCCTCTTGGCGAGGATCTGACTGGCCTTGGACCATTTCTGAAAAGACCTGCGCCAATTCTTCGACTTCCTCTTTTGTTTTTCCCATTACAGCATCCGTCATCATACTAGCTGAAGCGGTTGAGATCGTACATCCTGAATTAACAAAGGCGATATCTTCCACCCTGTCATTCTCATCAAATTTCACACTTAACTGGATCACATCTCCACAAGTTGGATTGTTGAGTTGGATCTGATCAACATCTTCAATCTGGCCCTGATGGTGAGGGTGTTTTGAATGGTCAGCTACGACCGCCATGTACAGCGAATCTAATTTAGAAAGTGCCATTGAAAAACTCCTTTGCTTTGATCAATGCCTCAATTAATTTATCACAGTCCGCTTTGGTGTTGTAGATATAAAAACTTGCTCTCGTTGTCGCTGGAACTTGTAGGTATTGAAGGAGCGGTTGTGCACAGTGGTGACCTGCACGAACAGCAATCCCTTCATAATCTAATGCTGTTGCTAAGTCATGCGGATGGAGATCTCCTAGATTGAAGGAAATGACGCCAGAACGTTTTGCTAAGTCTTGGGAACCATAAATGGTCAAGTCTTCGATCGCCTGTAATTTTGGAAACACATAGGCAATCAATTCTTGCTCATGCGCTTCTACCTGGTCCATCCCCAGCTCTTCTAAGTAATCGATTGCTGCACCGAGACCAATTGCTCCCGCCATATTAGGTGTTCCAGCTTCAAATTTCCAAGGCAATTCCTTCCAAGATGCAGATTGTTCGTAAACAAAGTCAATCATCTCGCCCCCAAACTCGATCGGAGACATTTGCTCTAAGATTTCTTCCTTCCCATAGAGGACACCAATCCCTGTTGGTGCAGCCATCTTATGGCCAGAAAAAGCAAAGAAATCCGCATCTAAGTCTTGTACATCAATGGCCATATGAGGGGTTGATTGAGCCCCATCTACGACCATGATCGCTCCAACTTCATGAGCTAATCGAGCAATTTCCTTGATCGGATTGACCACCCCTAAGACATTCGAAGCATGGGTGATGGAGACAAATTTTGTCTTCTCACTAAGCTTGCTCTTTAAGTCCTGCATATCCAGTAAGCCATCTTTTAGATAGACATAGACCAGTTTTGCTCCTGTCTTCTTGCAGGCTTGCTGCCAAGGAATGATGTTGGAGTGATGTTCCATGATGGAAATCAGGACTTCATCCCCTTCCTTTAGGACTTCTTCTGCATAGCGGGCTACCCAGTTGAGTCCAGTCGTTGTCCCTCTTGTAAAGAGCACCTCCTTGGTTGATGAAGCATTGATAAATTTTCTGACTTTCTCACGCGCTGCCTCATAGGCTGCTGTCGCTCGTTCAGCCAAAGTATGGACTCCACGATGAACATTGGCGTTATCTTGCAAATAATAGTGATTAACGGCTTCAAGAACACGTTTAGGTTTTTGTGTCGTCGCTGCATTATCTAGATAAACCAAAGGCTCATCGTGAACTAGTTGATCGAGAATGGGAAAATCTTGAGCAATCGTATTTTTATCTAGCATTGTTTCTCCTTAGCGTTGAGATAACTTTTCTTCAATGGTGGCAATCATTTCATCACGTACTTCTTTAACTGGGATTTCAACAATAACAGATCCCAAGAAACCACGCACCACTAATCGTTCCGCTGTGTGTTGATCCAGACCACGACTCATGAGGTAATACATGTCTTCTGGGTCCACTTGACCGATCGATGCAGCATGGCCTGCTGTGACGTCATTTTCATCAATCAAGAGGATTGGGTTCGCATCTGAACGTGCTTGATCCGATAACATCAAGACACGACTTTCTTGCTGAGCATCTGCTCCTTTAGCACCCTTGATAATATGACCAATTCCGTTGAAGGTCAAGGTTCCTTTTTCAAGAATAACCCCGTGTTGCAATATATTTCCGATCGAGTTGCAACCAAAGTTGGTCACGCGGGTATCAATTCCTTGCACCTGACGACCGCTTGATAAGGCAACGACTTTCAAATCTGCATGGCTTCCGTTTCCAACCAAGTCACTGTCAAAATCTGCAACCACGTTACCTTCGTTCATAACACCGATAGCCCAATCAATGCTGGCATCCTGACCTAGTTTCCCACGTCGACTGATGTAGGCTGTGACATTTTCACCCAGGCGGTCAATCGCCGCAAATTTCACTTGGGCACCTGAGCGGGCGATCACCTCAACCGTCACATTAGCAGTTGCTGTTGCTGAGCCTTCACCTTTTGATTCTAGGCGTTCCAAATAGCTAAACTTGCTGTTTTTACCTGCGATAATCAAAATGTGCTTATTAAAAGGTACATCACTGTCGCTATCCTGGTAGAAAATACCTTCGATTGGTTCTGAAATTTCGACGTTATCTGGAACATATAGCACAGCCCCACTATTAAAATAAGCCGTGTGGTATGCTGCTAGTTTATCATCGTCGTATTTAACCGAAGACATAAAGTAGTCTTCCACTACCTGAGGAATTTCTTCTAGGGCAGTATGGAAATCTGTAAAAAGAACTCCTTGGTCTGCCAAGGCTTGTGGCACCTGTTCAAATACAGTTTGAGTTCCAACTTGGACCAATTTTAAGTTTGAATCGAGGGCTGTAAAATCGGGAACATTGGCAGAAGCCTCGCTTTCTGTGATCGTCCCATCTCCAAGATTCCAGCGGTGGAATTTGACACGTTCAATGGCTGGCAATTCCAACTGATCGATCTTGTCAAAAGCTTTTTTTCGTAAATCTTGCAGCCAGCTTGGCTCAGCATGCAGTTCCGAAAAGAGGGTAATATTTTCAATACTCATTTTTTTCTCCTAATAAAGATACTATCTGTTTGATTTTATGACAACATTAGATCACTTGTCATCAGGTTATAGTTCTTCTTTATAGTCGTAACCGAGTTCTTCTGCGAGTTGGGCATATCCTTCACGTTCCAAGCGTGCAGCCAATTCTGGTCCACCTGAAAGCACGACACGACCTTCCATCATCACATGAACGACGTCAGGAGTAATATAGTTCAACAAACGTTGGTAGTGGGTGATGATCATCGCTCCAAAACCTTCACCCCGCATTGCATTAACCCCTTTAGATACGACCTTAAGAGCATCGATATCCAAACCAGAGTCAATTTCGTCCAAAAGGGCAAATGTTGGCTCCAACATCAACAATTGAAGGATTTCATTGCGTTTTTTCTCACCACCTGAGAAGCCTTCGTTCAAATAGCGTTCTGCCATTTCTTCTTTCATGTTGAGCAGTTCCATCTTTTCATCCAATTTTTTGATGAAATCACGAATAGAGATCTTCTCGTCCTCTTCTTTACCAGCATTCATGGCTGCACGTAAAAATTCTGCATTGGTAATCCCTGGGATTTCTGAAGGGTATTGCATAGCAAGGAACAAGCCCATCCGTGCACGTTCGTCTACTTCCAATTCCAAGATGTTGACACCATCAAAGAGAATCTCCCCTTTGGTTACTTCATAATTTGGGTTTCCCATAATGGCAGCTGACAGAGTAGATTTCCCTGTTCCGTTTGGTCCCATGATGGCTGCGATCTCACCAGTTTTTAGGGTCAGGTTTACACCTTTTAAAATTTCTTTGCCTTCAATTTCAACGTGAAGGTCTTTAATTTCTAATGTCGACATTGCATTCCCTTTCTTTTTACTTTGAAGTCTGGAAGGCTTCTCAAAGCAAAGATTCCTTCATCACAAAGTATTTTTTTTACCTTTCAAGTATATCAAAAAAAAGCCTAAATGGCTTTTCTTTTGATTAGAACTATTCTTATTTAGTTTTTTCTTTTCGTTTTTGACGAACTTCCTCCCGATAGGAAGAATTCCCTATATAGCGCAGAACATTTAACAAAGGACTATGATGTGGCCCCAGTACCCCAATCAATTCCGCTAACAACTCTACTCCAAATAAGAGCCCGATCACAAGTAGGACACCCCCAATGCGGCTCGAGATGTTGAGCAAGAGAGAAATCAAGGAGAAAATCATCGAAATTCCATAGATCACAAGTACAGTTCCCCGATGTGTCAAGCCCAGAGACAGAAGTCGGTGGTGCAAGTGATTGCGATCCGGTTTATAAAATTTTTGACCAGAAAGAGTCCGACGGATAATGGCTAAAAAGGTATCTGTAATCGGTACTCCGAGGATAATCATGGGCGTGACTACCGCAACTGCCGTTGCATTTTTCAAACCTTGCAAGGACAAGACAGAAATCATGAATCCGATAAACAAGGCACCGGTGTCTCCCAAATAGAGAATGGCTGGATGGTAGTTAAAGGGAAAGAAGCCAGCGATGGACGCAACCAAGACAAAGATCGTCATGGTCAGAAAGAGATTGGGTACTGGAAGAAAGAAATAGGACACAATCCCCATTGTCACCAAGGAAATAATAGAGACCCCACTCACCAAGCCATCTAATCCATCAATCAGATTGACCGCATTGGTAATGGCAACAATCCAAATCACTGTCAAAAGGTACGATAGCCATGGTTCAAAATGAAGTAAGGGACCACCAAATGGAATCTTGAAATCATTCAGCCGAAAATCTGTCAAAAACCAGACTAGACTCGCTGCCAGCAGGATACCGATCATCTTTTTCTTGGCTGACAACTCTTTTACATCATCGATCAAGCCTGTAAGAGCGATAATCCATCCCGCTCCTACGACCGGCAAGGTATAGGACAAGTAACTTTTGATTGGTGCGGTAGTGGATGTCAGCATAGGAATAAACACAAGAGTCGCAATTGAAAAAGCAATCACAATAGACAGTCCACCCGCGCTTGGCATGGGCTTGGTATTGATCCGACGCGCATTCGGATAATCTACGGCATCAATCTTAAAGGAGAATAGGCGAACCAAGGGCGTCAATACCAAGGCAATCATAAAAGTTCCAATCAGCACCAGAACAAATTGCAAGGAAAAGGACATCATAAGCTAGCAACTTTCTTCAAATTCTCAATCGCACCAGACACCATTAATAAATGACCATGTTCCTGCAGAACGGCCCGTGTCACTTCTGAATCATCCGCATACTCCCGAATGATAGCAAGTAACCAGGTTGGATATTGATTTGGTTGATCCTCTGTATCGATCAAGACAGTTAAATAATAATCAGATCCCATTTTGTATAATTCAGAGGTATCCACTGGAAAGCTGACCGTTTTTGAAAAGGCAACTGCTTGCTGGATATTTGAAAAACGCAAAATGTAATAAATATACTGACTTACTGGTGCTTCAGATGTAGGATCTTGTTCTTGATTGTCCCGCAACTCTTCTTGTTCCAAATGGTGGATAGCTTCTGCATCCCCTTTTGTCTTATCAGAGATTGTTTTTTCCAAGGTTTTGATAAATTCATCTGGCGTCATGCGTGACAACTCTTCCATATCAGGAAGATCTGACAAATCCTCAAAATCCAATTGTTGGTCAATTTTTGATTTGGTAACAAAAACATCCAGTTTATCTGGTTTTGGTGTCACACGAAAACTAAGCATCCCGCTATCCAGGAAGCTTTCTGGCATTTCGAGCTCATCCAAAATAGCGTAGAAAAATTCTTCTGTTTTTTCTTGTGGGACAAGGAAATCAGCAATTTCCATCCCACGTTCTTCTAAGTCTTCTAGTTGGATCGTGATCTTAATTGTTGAATCACTAATTTGCTTCATCTTCATAGCATAACCTCATACTTCTAGTCTTACTATTATACTAAAAAATTGGATAGAATTCAAAAAAAGGATGCATAGAAAAGAGGTCGGGACAAAAGTCTCCAACCTCGAAAATAATTTGATCAAGTTCAACCGTTCTCTTAGAAAATAACACGGAAGAGTCCATACAATAACAAGATGGAACCAAGAACGATCCGGTATTTCCCAAAGACTGTGAAATCATGATTTTTCACATAATCTGTCAAGAAGCGAATGGCGTACATGCTGACCACGAAAGCCACTCCCATCGCTACCAGTAGAATAAAGAGTTGTCCCAGTGCAAGCGAATGTCCGCCAAGAGCGAATTTTCCAACCTTTAAGAGGCTAGCCCCAAACATGGCTGGAATCCCCAAATAAAAGGTAAATTCTGTCACCACTGGACGGCTAACACCATTGATCAAGCCACCTACAATCGTAGCACCTGAACGGCTTGTTCCTGGAAATAGCGATAAGACTTGGAAGAGTCCGATATAAAGAGCTGTTCGATAAGGAAGCTTATGCAATTCCGTTACTGCTGGCTCAACTTGTTCCCGTCTTTCCAGATAGATAAAGGCAATCCCGTAGGTGATCAACATAATCGCAACGGAAATCGAATTGTGGAAATGCGCCTCAAACCAATCATCCAATTTAAAAACAAAGACAAGAGGGAGGGTTGCAACCGCAACTTTTGCCCATAATTGCCAGGTCCGACGTACTTCTAGTGGAGATTTACCAGGTTTGAAGGGATACAATTTATCGAAATAAATCACCACAACCGCTAGGATCGCTCCCAATTGGATCACAACATTGAACATCTCCATAAAGGCTGGATCTTGATTTTTAAACTGCACAAAATCCTGTAACAGAATCAAGTGACCTGTACTTGAGATCGGTAACCATTCTGTAATCCCCTCGACAATCCCAAAAAGAACCGCCTTGATTAATTCGATCAGAAACATCTTTTTCTCCTAAACTTACATTTGCTCTATTATATCATAAATCTATGGACTGGACCAGGCCTTCTAAACTAGAAGGGAAAGAGCGACCAAGACCATTCTTAGTACTGCTTAGAAGGCACCAAAGCCTCCTCCGCCTCCTCCGCCAGAGAAGCCTCCTCCACTACCAGAAGAAACCGTGAAATGACTAGCTGTCGATGCTGTCGATCCATAAGTAGACATGGCATGACTTGAGTGGGTCACATCATGATAGAACGGGGTGTAAACGAAGGCGTTTAAGGCTTGATTTTCTAAATGAATATTCCGAAGCTTCATGACCTTTGTGACCTGATCAGCTACACCATACAAGGCCGCATAGATCAATAAGCGATTCCATAGGACCAGAGACTGCAACTCTGCATCGTTGAGGTGGGCAATCTCTTTCAACATCCGACCAAAACTATCCCAGTAATAGCGTTGCTCAGCACCCGCAAGATTGACAACACCATCTCGTAGGTAGGCTTTAAAGACACCATTGAAGCGCACTGGCATAAACCAAAGTATGAGGATCCCTATCAAACAAGGAACAGAGAACCAACCCATCCCAAAGATAGCAAAGATTTCTGCTCCAAGAGCGATAAACCAAGCAGCCCAACCAAAGAAGAGACTTCGTCTAGCTTGCGCTTCTTCTTTTGCTTCTAAAGGGCGATAGTAGCTTGGCAAATGGAGATCTTCCACCTTGCGATGAACATCTCGGGCCACTTGGTTGACAGCCGTATCAAAACGAGCCTGAGCCTTACTTCCTAGTGAACGAATCGCATCTTGATCTGCTTTTTTGGCATGTTTGTATACATCATCACTGAATTCATAATTCTCAAAGAGACGGTTAACAGGACAGGAAACTTGATCCCCAAAAGCCATATTCATAAAGGAGCGTTCAAAATCATCCACATGTCCATGAGACTTTCTGGTCAAAACGACTTCATTTCCTTGTTGCTCGTAGACAATCACTCCACGATCCATCAGATCCAGCAAAGTAGCTTGAAGCATTTTTTCAAATGTGAATACTGGCGGAGTCGCCTTCTCTTTATTGGTTGGGGAAGCCTCGTCTAATTCGGCTGAATAAACAACCGAGCTCATAACAAGAGGTGCAATATCCTGTGGAATCTCATAAAGACGAGTATCAGTCGGATAAGTCACACCAGGCCAAATCATTTTTTTGAACCGTTTGCGACCCAAGAGAGAAAGAAGCCAGAGTGCAATAATGAAGGCTGGCAAGATCCAGTTCCAAAACATGCGTGTCCAGTATTTTTCCTGTTCAATTTTAGCTTGGTTCTTGTGAAATTCATCCAATTTGGTCAATCCTGTATTTCGACCAGAATCATATAAGGTAGTTAGGTCTGACTTCAACCAGTAACCATACAACTCCACAGCCTTTCCTTTACCTAGGTTATAGAAAGTAGCAGAATAGATTCCATCTTCTTTCTTTACAGTCACATCCGGTCCCATAAAGGCTGTATGGATATACAGTTCCGATTGGGCATTAGCTGGTGCAAACTTAGGAATAACACGAAATTGAACCTCGTCCACCTTCTGATCACCATCTGTGATCGGTTTCCAGTTCAACTCCAAGATATCCTTGTGTGAATAGAGGAGATTTTTTAATTTCCATGTGACTTTTATTTTGACTGTATCTTGCGCTACACCACTGTTATAAATTTTCACTCGGTAGCCATCACCTAGATTCGTAATCTCGGGTTCTCTTTGAAGCTCACGACCTTCCACCTCAACCTTTGGCGGTATCTCAATTGCAAAGCCTTGTGGCATGTTCCCTGCCGTTCCTAGGCTAACATACTGCCCTCTATAAGAATCTTTGAAATAATAAACCAGTTCTTCCTCATAGGTGGCGTCGTCCCAGGTGTCCAAGGTCAAGGTTCCACCATAGTAAAGTACATCATAAGATGGGCTAGATGCATGGACGTTCTGACTAACAAAAAGGCAGGCCAGAAAGGCGAAAATAACATACAAATACTTTTTCATTTGATCATGCTCCTTTGTATTATTATAGCATTTTTTAAATAAAAAGAGGACCATGTTTGAAATGCAGCCTATTTTACTGTACAATAGGAGAAGTTAAAATAAGGAAGAGGAGAAAAAATGAAAAAAACATTATTCGCGCTCTTAACAGGGCTTTTCATTTGCCTGGGGATCACACAGGTTGTTCATGCAGATGACTATTTACGAATCGGAATGGAAGCAGCCTACGCTCCTTTCAACTGGACCCAAGAAGATGATGCAAATGGAGCTGTTAAAATTGACGGTACCAATCAATATGCCAATGGGTACGATGTCCAAATCGCCAAAAAAGTTGCTGAGGAGTTAGGTAAAAAACCTCTGATCGTAAAAACATCTTGGAACGGTTTAATTCCAGCCCTCACTTCTGGTAAAATCGATATGATTATCGCTGGGATGAGTCCAACCGCTGAACGTAAAAAAGAGGTCGCCTTCTCCAAGAGCTACTATACCAGTGAACCGGTCATGCTCGTTCGTAAAGATGGAAACTATGCAAATGCTACTACCTTAGATGACTTTAAGGATGCAAAGGTCACCTCTCAACAAGGGGTCTACCTCTATTCTCTCATTTCCCAACTCAAGGGTGCGAAACAAGAAACTGCAATGGGTGATTTTGCCCAGATGCGTCAAGCTTTAGAATCGGGTGTTATTGATGCCTATGTTTCTGAACGTCCCGAAGCCCTAACCGCCGAGTCCGATAATTCTAAATTTAAGATGATTCAATTCAAAAAAGGATTTGAAGTTGGGGAAGAAGATGCGACTATCGCTATCGGGATGAAGAAGGGTGACACTAGAATTGACCAAGTCAATGCCGCACTAGCTAAGATTTCGTCTGAAGACCAAGTCAAACTCATGGATGATATGATTAAGAAGCAACCAGCTTCCAGTGATGCTAGTGATGATAAGCAGACATTCTTTAGCCAAATGATGAAGATTTTAAAGGATAATGGCCCACAGTTCTTACGGGGAACTGGAATGACCCTCTTAATCTCTATGACTGGAACTATCGCTGGGTTGATTATCGGTTTGTTAATCGGTGTCTTCCGGACAGCTCCGAAGGCTAAAAATAAATTCCTTGCTGGATGCCAAACTGCCTTTGGTTGGTTCCTCAATGTCTACATTGAAGTCTTCCGTGGAACTCCGATGATCGTTCAATCCATGGTCATTTTCTACGGTTCCGCCCAAGCCTTCAACATTTCCTTGGATCGTACCTGGGCCGCCATCTTTATCGTATCAATCAATACCGGAGCTTATATGAGTGAGATTGTTCGTGGTGGGATCTTAGCAGTGGATCCAGGTCAGTTTGAAGCAGCGACTGCTCTAGGAATGACCCATGGACAAACCATGCGCAAGGTCGTCCTTCCACAGGTTGTTCGCAATATCTTACCAGCAACAGGGAATGAATTCGTTATTAACATCAAGGATACATCTGTTTTGAATGTTATCTCTGTAGTTGAACTGTACTTTACAGGAAATACGGTCGCAACTCAAAACTACCAATACTTCCCAACCTTTACGATCATCGCTGTGATTTACTTCGTTCTCACCTTTACCATCACACGAATTCTTCGCTACATCGAACGTCGCTTAGATTCTGATACTTATACTACAGGTGCCAATCAAATGCAAGTCAATGAGGTGAAATAATGGCAGAAAAAATTCTTGAAATCCAACATTTAAAAAAATCTTATGGTCAAAATGAGGTTTTGAAAGATATTTCCCTTACGGTTGAAAAAGGAGAGGTGATCTCCATCATCGGGAGCTCTGGTAGCGGAAAATCAACCTTCCTTCGCTCCATCAATCTTCTAGAGACTCCTACAGCTGGAGAGATTCTCTATCGTGGACAAAATGTTCTTGATCCTGAGTATGATCTTACCCACTACCGCGAGAAATTAGGGATGGTTTTCCAAAGCTTTAATCTCTTCGAAAATTTAAACGTCTTGGAAAATACGATCGTTGCACAAACAACCGTCCTCAAGCGCGATCGTGAAACTGCAGAGAAAGTTGCTAAAGAAAACCTTGAAAAAGTCGGTATGGGATCTCAATATTGGGCTGCCCGTCCGAAACAACTTTCAGGTGGTCAAAAGCAACGGGTCGCCATCGCACGGGCCCTCTCAATGGATCCTGATGCCATTCTCTTCGATGAACCGACTTCTGCCCTAGACCCAGAAATGGTTGGGGAAGTCTTGAAAATCATGCAGGACCTTGCAAAAGAAGGACTCACCATGATTGTCGTCACCCACGAAATGGAATTTGCCCGCGATGTCTCTAGCCGGGTCATCTTCATGGACAAGGGTGTCATCGCTGAGCAAGGAGATCCAAAAGAAATCTTTAGCAATCCAAAAGAAGAACGGACCAAGGAATTCCTTCAACGCTTCTTACATTAATCTCTTGAAACAGTTTGTTTACCGCTATGGAAGCAAGCTGTTTTTTGTACCGCTTCTGCTTTTGAGGCATAGAAAAAACCAGAGAGCAAACTCTCTGGTTTTCAATTGGAACAACAAATTAATCTTCAAATTTTTGATGATTTTTGTCATAAAAATCAATCAATCCAAGTGCAGTTTCAAACGAGATATTCTTTACTTTTGCACGTCCTTGAGCCAAGGCAATGATAGACATTTCACGGGCATTTGTTTCTTTACTGATACGATACCCTGTAATTTTCTTATCGCGTACCCAACCAACAACTGATTCTACTTTTTCAAAGTTCGATTTAGCCATGATCTTTCTCCTATATTATTATTTCCAATACTAATATAAATTTTTTTGCACATTTTGTCAACTAAAATCGCTGAAAATACGAACCTTTTTTAAAAAATGATAAAAAGTTTACTTTGCTTTCAAGGCTGATAATATTTGTGTACGAATGTTTTCGACACCATCCGGGTTTGCTGGTAGGAAAATCGTATTATTCCCTTCTTTATCTGCAAAATTATTTAAGGTATCTAAGTACTGGTTGGTTAAGAGAATAGACATGATTTGTTCTTCCGTCAAGTCTACATTCGCACCTTTTAACTCTTTAATAGAGTCTGCCAATCCATCGACAATGGCCTTCCGTTGCTCGGCAATACCAACCCCGTGCAAACGGTCTTTTTCCGCCTCAGCTTCAGCAGCAGTAACGATCTTGATCTTGTCTGCTTCTGCCAATTCCTGAGCTGCCACGCGTTTTCTTTGCGCCGCATTGATCTCGTTCATGGATTGTTTCACTTCGGCATCTGGCTCAACTTTGGTGATCAAGGTTTTAACAATAATATATCCATAAGTTGACATTTCTTCTGCCACTTGTTTTTGAACTTCAAGAGCGATTTCATCTTTTTTCTCAAATAATTCATCCAAGGTCAACTTAGGTACAGAAGAGCGCAAAGCATCTTCAATGTATGATTTAATCTGTGATTCTGGACGCATGAGTTTGTAGTAGGCATCCTTTACGTTGCTTTCGTTCACTCGGTATTGTGTCGCCACATTCATGGTAACGAATACGTTATCCTGAGTTTTTGTTTCAACCACGATCTCACTCTGCAAGACGCGCAATTGAACTCGTGCTGCAATTTTATCGATGCCAAAAGGCGCTCGCATATGAATGCCACTATCGCTAATCTTTTGATAACGTCCGAAACGCTCGATGATGGCAACAGATTGTTGCTTGACCACATATAGTGAGCTAATCACAATGAATCCTGCAACCATTAGCAAGAATAAAATAAAGATAAAAAATCCAGGCATAAAAAATTCCTCCTTTTAATTTACGCATATCATATCACAAGTCTTCATAAAAAAGCAATATATTCCATAAAAATATATTGCTTAAATAGTCGATTATTTCTGCATGATACTCAGACCAGCATATTATAGAGAGTTTCATTGCCGTTCAAGTTAATGAAAGACGGATCAAAACGCTCAATACGATTGACCAAACCTGCATAGTCATGCTTATTGGCCAAAGTAACCCCAATCAAGACAGGGCCTGTTCCCTTACTAGCACGCTTGATGTATTCAAAACGTGTGATATCATCATTTGGCCCTAAGATATCATTTACAAATTCGCGAAGAGCTCCCGGACGTTGTGGGAAGTTGACGATAAAGTAGTGTTTGACCCCATCGTAGATCAAAGCCCGTTCTTCCATTTCAGGCATACGGTTGATGTCATTGTTCCCACCTGAGATAATACAACAAATGGTTTTCCCCTTGATGTATTCGCGCAAGATTTCAAGGGATGCCACACTGGCCGCTCCTGCTGGTTCAGCTACGATCCCTTGTTTGGAATAAAGATCAATCAAGGTCTCTGAAATCAAGCCTTCATCGACCCCAACCAAAGTTTCCACATGTTGACGGGTCACTTCATAAGTCAATTGTCCCACTTTTTGCACAGCAATCCCGTCTGCAAACTTATCGATTTCTGGTAATTTGACGGGACCACCTGCTTCAAAAGCAGCCTTCATAGAGCGCGCCCCTTCAGCCTCTACCCCAATGACCTCAATCCTAGGCTCTGTTTCTTTGATGTAGGTTGAAACACCTGAAATGAGGCCACCACCTCCTACAGGAACAAGGACTGCATCAAAAGCAATCGATTCTTTTCGAGCTTCCTCAAGGATTTCGTAGGCCACTGTTCCTTGACCAGCTTGTACGTTTGGATCATCAAACGGGTCAATAAAGGTCCGTTTTTCTGCAAGAGTAAATTCTTGTGCTGCCTTCGCTGAAGCGTCAAAGGTATCCCCCACCAACTTGATCGTTACATAATCTCCACCAAAGAATCGGACTTGGCCGATCTTTTGTTGCGGTGTCGTAATCGGCATGAAGATGGTCGCTGGAATCTTCATTTCATTACAAGTATAAGCAACCCCTTGCGCGTGGTTTCCCGCAGAAGCACACACTACCCCACGTTCCCGCTCTTCTTTTGATAATTGAGAGATCGCAAAGTAAGCACCACGAATTTTGAAAGAACGAACACGTTGGGCATTTTCTTTTTTCAAATAAATCTTTGCCCCATATTTTTCAGATAAATAGTGGTCGTATTCAAGAGGCGTATTAACAACGACCCCTCTTAATATTTTATGGGCCTTAGCCACATCTTTTGCTGTTATCATTTCATACCTCTGTTGCTGTGTATTGATCAAAAAAGCAAGCTAGGGTGTCCCAACTTGCTTAGTCTTCTACAGACAATTAGTTGTAGATTTTGAAGGCGTCATCGTCGTTTTGACCAACGAATGGCATTGCTTTACGCAATTCAGCACCAACTTTTTCAATTTCAAGTTCTTCAGCTTGTTTGCGGAAGGCTTTCAAACGTGGGAAACCAGCATCGTGGTCTTCAACGAATTCACGTGCAAATTTACCTGATTGGATATCAGCAAGGGCAGCTTTCATGTTTTCTTTTACTTCTGGACCGATAACACGAGGACCAGTTACGAAATCACCAAATTCTGCAGTATTTGAACATGATTGACGCATTTTCTTGAAGCCACCTTCGTAGATCAAGTCAACGATCAATTTCATTTCGTGAAGGACTTCGAAGTAAGCCAATTCAGGTGCATAACCAGCTTCTGTCAAAACTTCAAATCCAGCTTCGATCAAGCTTGTCAAACCACCCATAAGAACGGCTTGTTCACCAAACAAATCTTCTTCTGTTTCTTCTTTGAAGGTTGTTGAAAGAAGACCAACACGTGCTGAACCAACACCTTTTGCCCAGTCCATTGCAATGTCTTTCGCATTACCAGTAGCATCT
Source organism: Streptococcus sp. HMSC074F05 (assembly GCF_001808725.1). Taxonomy (NCBI): domain Bacteria; kingdom Bacillati; phylum Bacillota; class Bacilli; order Lactobacillales; family Streptococcaceae; genus Streptococcus; species Streptococcus sp. HMSC074F05. The sequence goes on from NZ_KV794409.1 coordinate 24,027, forward strand.
TGGTAGACAGCGTAAAGTGCTGGTACACCAAATCCTTCAGTGTAAGTACGACGTACCAAGTGACCTGGTCCTTTTGGTGCAACCATGAAGACATCTACGTCTTCAGGAGCTTTGATGTAACCAAAGTGGATATTGAAACCATGGGCAAAACCAAGAGCTTTACCAGCGCTCAAGTTTGGAGCGATTTCATCTTTGTAGATATCTTTTTGGATTTCGTCTGGTGCCAAGATCATGATGATATCAGCCAATTTAGTTGCTTCTGCAACTGGGTAAGCTTCAAATCCATCTTCTTTTGCTTTATCGAATGATTTACCAGGACGCACACCGATGATGACATCATGACCTGAATCACGCAAGTTTTGTGCGTGTGCATGACCTTGTGAACCATAACCGATAACGGCGATTTTTTTACCATCAAGTGCTGGTACTTTAACGTCTTTTTCGTATTCCATTTGAACTGCCATAAGTAAAATCTCTTTTCTATTATATTATTTGCCTTTTTAAGGCGGGGTTAACAATGTTAAGGTGAGAATTAATCTCGAGTAAATCCGGTTGCACCGGTGCGGGCGATGTTTTTAATCCCATAAGGTCGAATAACACGAATGAGGGCTTCGCTCTTTTCTGCATTTCCCGTCATTTGAACGGTGATAGAGCTTGGGGCTACATCGACCACGGTCGCACGGAAAGGTTGAATAATGGCCAAGATTTCTGCTCGCTTCTCAGCAGGTGCAGAAACTTTCACCAGGATCACTTCGCGCTCCAAGTGTGGTTTATCAGTGATATCCCGGACACGGATCACATCCACTTGGCGGTTGAGCTGTTTGATGATTTGCTCTACTTCATCATGCGAAGCAACATCAATGATAATGGTAATCCGCGATACATTAGGGTTTTCTGTTGCGCCAACAGAGATGCTTTCGATATTGACTTGACGTCTCGACAAGACTCCAGTAAAGCGGTTCAGAACACCTGAGCGGTTTTGAAGTTTGGCTGTTAACATTCTACGCATTAAACTTCACCCCCAACATCTCATGATTACTCTTACCAGCTGGTACCATCGGCAAGACATGCTCTTTCCGAGAAATGTCTACTTCGATGAACATTGGTACATCTTCTGTGATGACTTCCAAATCCTTCTCAAGAGTTTCAGGATTATCAAATTTATAATTCTTGATCCCGTAAGCTTGCGCCATCAATTGGAAATCTGGAAGGCTATCAAAGACTGACTCTGACGTCCGACCATCATAGAAGGCTTCTTGCCATTGACGGACCATTCCAAGCGAGTGGTTGTTGAGCATAACGACCTTGATCGGAACCTTATAAATATTTAAGATTGCCAATTCTTGATTGGTCATTTGGAAACCACCATCTCCGACAAAGAGAACAACTTCTTTATCTGGATTGGCAATTTTCGCTCCGATAGCTGCAGGAACACCGAATCCCATCGTTCCTAGACCACCAGATGTCACCAATTGGCGCTCATTTTGGTAAGGATAGTATTGAGCTGCCCACATTTGGTGTTGTCCAACGTCTGTGACGACAATAGCGTCCCCCTTGGTCAACTCTCCGATGCGTTCGATCACAGCTTGTGGTTGCACAACCCGTTCTTTCTTGTCGTATGAACGAACCCGGTTCTTATCTTGGGTCACCTTTTCGATCCATTTTTCTGTGTTGTTATGAACCGTTGGCTCTGCTAGCAATTGTTGCAAGGCTTTCTTTGCATCGCCAACAACAGGAATGTCGACAGCAATGACCTTACCAATCTCTGCAGGATCAATGTCGATATGGGCAACCTTAGCATTTTTAGCGAAAGTCTTTGGATTCCCTGTCAAACGGTCATCAAATCGACAACCAACACTGATCATGAAATCCGTCTCTGTCATGGCGATATTAGCCGCGAAGGATCCGTGCATCCCTCCCATCCCTAGGAAAAGAGGATGACTGGTCGCAATCGTTCCTTGACCTAACAGACTGGTCACTACTGGAATCTGATAGCGCTCTGCTAGAGCAATCAACTCTTTTGCAGCTCCAGCGTAACTCACCCCACCACCAGCAAGAAGAACTGGTTTTTTAGCCTTACTCAATTGCTTCAAAATCTTTTTGATCTGCAATTCATTGGGTTCAATGGTAGGCTGGTAGCTTGGAAGCTTCACACTTGGTTCATAGATAAAATCTGTCTCTAAAGCAGACACATCCTTTGGAAGGTCAATTACCACCGGACCAGGGCGTCCAGTCGTCGCAATATGGACAGCTTCGGTGATAATTCGCGGAATATCTGCCGTCTCACGTACTTGATAGTTGTACTTGGTGATGGGCATGGTAATTCCCACAATATCTGCTTCTTGGAAGGCGTCTTTCCCGATCCCAGCACGATTGACTTGACCAGTGAAGACTAATAGGGGAACGCTATCGCTCATGGCATCTGCAATCCCTGTAATGGCATTTGTAGCCCCCGGTCCACTAGTGACGACTGCGACACCCAGCTTTCCAGTTGATTTAGCGTAGCCTTCAGCCTCATGCAAGCATCCTTGTTCATGACGACCCAAGATATGCTGGATACCCTCAAAGCTATAGATGGCATCGTATAAAGGCAAAACCGCTCCACCAGGATAACCAAAAATCGTGTCAATACCCAAATCACGCAGGGTTTCAAGAACGAGCTCTGAACCGGTTTTTGCAGTTTCTAAGGTAATTTTCTCCATGTCTCTCCTTTCCAGTACTTTGTATATCAAATTAGCATGCTACTATCATACCATTTTTAGAAAATATTTCAAGGAAAAATAGTAAATTTTCTGAATTTTCTATCCAAATCCGAAGAATGAGAGTTTTTCTAAAAATGCTAGGTCTATCAGAAAAAAAGTCTCTAGGAAATCCTAGAAACTTTTTCTTCCTTATAACCAACCCTTTTCTTGAGCGATCTTTGCTGCCTCGGTCCGGTTTTCCGCATCCAACTTGGTCAGAATGGCTGACATATAATTGCGGATGGTCCCGTTTGAGAGGAATAAGCGATCAGCAATTTCTTGGTTAGAAGCCCCTTTTGCGACTTCTTTTAAAACTGCCTTTTCTTGAGGGCTCAGAGGATTGGGATGGGTCAAGATCCCTTCCATTAATTCAGGCGAATATTCTTTTTGCCCTGCTAAGACTGCATGAAGAGTGGCCATCAAATCCGTAATGCGGCGTTCTTTTAAGACATAGGCATCGACTCCAGCCTTGAGGGCCCGCTCAAAATAGCCCGGTCGCTTAAAGGTGGTAACGATGACGACCTTGAGCTGGGGTTGTTGACTTTTAGCCCATTCCAACACTTCTAACCCTGTTTTGATGGGCATTTCGATATCTAAAATCGCAATATCGGCTGGATGTGTTTCGAGTAAACGAATGGCCTCTTGTCCATCGCCAGCCTGCAAGACATCTTCCACATCCTCTTGCAGGAGCAAGAGCTGGCAGAGAGCATCGCGCAACATACTTTGGTCTTCAGCAACTAATAAGCGCATCTTATTTCCTTTCTTGATAGGGGATCCGTATTTCTATCCTGGTCGGCTTGTGTTGATGACTGATCTCCAGCTCTCCTCCCAACAAGGCAATCCGTTCGCGAATCGAGTGCAGGTCTTTATCGGAGACTGTGGCAAAGCCGATGCCATTGTCTTCTGCGACCATTTCCACTCCTGTCTCGGTAGAGCGATAAAAGAGAAGGGCCTGTGTCGCTTTGGCATGTTTGATCATATTGGTGGCTAATTCCAGAGACACCATGGCTAGAGCAGATTCTAGGATCGGCGAGATGCTGGCTGTATCAAGCTCGTTCTGAATCTCCACTTTGATTTGAGCTACTTCCAGCATTTGCTTGACGGTTTCTAGCTCTCTTGCCAGGGTTCGCTGCTTCAAATTCTCCACAATCTCACGGACTTGGTGCATGGACTCTTGACTGATGGCTTGAATCTCTTGCACCTGCTCCTGGGCCTTCTCAACCTGACCCAATGCCAAGAATTGATCAGCTAGGTCCGCCTTGACACTGAGCATGGCAAAGGTGTGTCCTAGACTGTCATGCAGATCACGGCCAATCCGATGGCGCTCGTTTTCTGCCAGCAAGAGATTGATCTGGGCGTTTTGCTTGGCATGGTCAACTTTCAACTCTTCCATCATCTCCATCCGAACCATACTAAAGGTCATAACCGCGATAAACAAAGAGACGATCAGGACAAAAAGCCAATCATTTTCTCTCATCTCCCTATTAAATAATAGAGCTCCAAAAAGGATCAGTAGTGATCCAACAGCCGTCCAAAGAAAGGGCGAGCGAAAATCGCGAATCCCAAAACGATAGATCAAAATATTGCTCACATAATAGTAAAACCAACAAAAGCTAGTTCCAACAAAAAAGGTATTTCCTGCAATATACAGCAGAAGATAAATCCAAAAAAGCCAGGTCAGTTTCTTATTTTCAGTAATGAGGATACCTAGATAGCTTATCATAAAGAAGATGGCTAAAAAGAAATGCCACCAGGGAATCTGCCCTAAGAAAATAGAAGCAAAGGGAAAGGCCATAAAGATTAAGCCTACGTAAAACATATGGTGAATATGTTTGAGTTTTTCAATCATGAACGAACCTCAGAATGACGACGATAAACGATAACAAGGGCAAACAAGACCAGGGTAAACAAGGTTAAATAGACACTCGCAAAGACATTGACCTGTCCCTTGTTTAAAAAGGTCTTAATCAGTTCCATCAATTGATAGGTTGGAAGGCATTTGCCAATGGCTTGCATCCATTCTGGAAAGAGACTAATCGGCATCCATAGTCCACCCATGACAGCCAGCCCCATGTAAAGGAGATTGCCCACAACAGACATCAATTGACTGGAAGGAAGCAGGGTCAAAACCAGACCGAGAGCCACAAACGCTAGACTTCCTAGGATGAGAATAAAGGCTGCTAAGACCCAATCCTGTAGGGGCATATTCACATGCCGCACCACATGGCCCACGGTAAAGACAACTCCAATCGATAGGAGAAAATCGACAAAGAGACCCACAACCTTTATTAGATAATATTCTACCATAGATACGGGGGTATGGCGCAAGACTTTTTGCCAATTATTGAGTCGATCGGTTTCAAGAACGGTTGGAAAAGAAAAGATAGCCGTAGACATCATAGAAAATGCCGTCATAGAAAGGAGATAATCCCTCATAAAGTGAGCAGGTGCTCCTGGTGTTTCCTGGTACATCCCTGAAAAGAAGAGATAAAAGGCCGTGGGCATCCCAATTGATAACAAGTAATAAATAGCTTGGCGACTGGTCAAATGCCACTCAACCACGCCGAGAGCTTTCATGCGTTTCATCTTCTCTACCTACTTCCTTTGTATTTTCAAAAATAGAATCCAATAAACTTCGATTGGTTACTTCGATTTCTTGGATCGAACATCCTTCTTCTTGTAATCGACTCCACAAACGATTAGCATCCCGTGTCACAACCTGAAGGGCATCGGGTTTAGCGACCACTTCACCAATGTCTTCCATTTCTGCCACTAGAGCTTGGTAGCGCAAGGGCAGGGTGAAATGTTTTTCTACCTCTTCGCTTCTCATAGCGAGAGGTGTCGTATCCCGAAGCAAATGCCCCTGATGCAAGACCAAAATTCGATCTGCCGTGTGCTCTACTTCCTCGATGTAATGCGAAGAATAGACAATGGTCACACCTTCTTCCTTTAAATGCCCAACAATCTCCCAGAAGCGTTGGCGAGTGGAAGTATCCATTCCCGCAGTCGGCTCATCTAAGAAAAGTAAGCTAGGACGACCAATCAAGGTTAGAACAAAGGATAAGAGGCGCTTTTGACCACCAGACAACTTACTAGCCAATTGTTTCTTTTGTTCTGAGCTAAAACGTAATAAATCATCAATTTCTTCCCCTGTTAAGGGGTGGGGATAAATAGAGCGAAAGAAGTTGATCAGTTCCTGCACGGTTAACTTTTGAACGATGGCATTCTCTTGAGGGAGATAGGACACACTAGCCTTTAACTGAGGATGACCAGGCGCCTTCCCCTCTACTTCAATAATCCCAGAAGTCGCCTTCATATCTCCCAGAAGACAGTTCATCAAGGTTGTTTTCCCAGCTCCGTTTGGCCCGATCAAGGACAGACAATCCCCCCGTTCAACTGCAAAAGAAAGATCTTCTAAAATGACTTTTCCTTTGATACTTTTTTTCAAGTTCTCTACTCTAATGACGCTCATGATACTCTCCTTTCAACCAGGCTTAAACGGCCGGAATGATGGCAAAAACAACCAGGGTTACTCCCGTTGTTTTCATTGCTCCATCTCCTTTTTAACCGCCTTGATCATTTTCAATCCTTCTTGAACCGCCCAGCTCATGATGCCAATCCCAGCAAATAATTCCCAAGGAAAATGGTAATAGAGACTATCATCCTTTGAAAAGATCAAATAGACGACCATCCCCACCACTGTTAACGTAAACACTTTATAGAACCATTGTTTCATTTTTCCTTACCTCTTACTTTCTGACTATATTATAGCGAAAGAAAATAACAGCCACTAGATAATTTTGTCACTCGCTCACATGACAAAAGTCACTAAAAAAAGCCAAGTGACTTCACTCGACTTTTTCTATTCTTCTTACTGACCTTCTTCTTTCATGCCATGCAGTTTCAAGGCCTTGACCAAGGCATCTGCCTTCATGTTTTTCAAATCATTGAGACCAGCATCTTTGAAGTAAGAAATTTCTTCTAGAGACTTGGCATCAATTTGGTTGAGGTCAATCACACTGGTTGAGAGCAATTTCTTTTCTGGTGTGACTGTGTATTCCAAACTAAAACCGGGAACGGTTTTTAGCTTCTTATAGTCTTCATTTTGCTCCAGCAAAGCTTGAATGGCTGCCGTGAGCTCTTCAGGTGACTTCTCTGCTGCGATAGTTCTAAGTTGTTGGGGCAGATCAGCTGTCACTTCGATACGAAGGTTTTCAACCTTATCTCCCTTAGATTTTATGATATCCCGGTGTTTTGTTCCATTGATATCTCCTACTAAGGTTGTGGTTTTTTCTTCATTTTTTACTTCTTTTTTAACAGAGGAACTGCTAGATGAGCTAGCGGTTGTAGTTTTCTTTGTTTGGGATTGCGAACAACCAGTCAATACCAAAATGGCTAGCCCAAGGGTTACAAAAAATTTCTTCATTTTTATAACTCTCCTTTCACATACTGATACCAGTATAACATATCGCGTCTTTCTTGTCTAAAAACTCCACTGCTCAAACCATTTCCCCCTCTTTTCAAGCTCTTCCATTTGAATAAAAATCTGATGAATGTGAGACTTTTTGCAGAAACCCCTTTTTCTCACGAATAAAGCTTCCGTGTAGGGGTCGCTTCAATCTCAATCCCTCTGAATCACGCTGCTTTCATAGGGAATCTCCTCGTTTTTCTATATACAAAAAAAGGTTCCGAAAGGAACCTTCTGTTCAATTATTCTACACTAAACAAGTATGGGTAGACTGGTTGGCCACCTTGGTGGATTTCCACTTCTACATCTTCGTATTTTTCAGCAAGGGCTTGGGCCAATTCATTTGCCAACTCCTCACTGCCGTCTTCACCGACATAGATGGTCACAATTTCACTGTCTTCATCCAACATATGAGCGAATGTTTCTTCCAAGGTTTCCATCATATCTGGATTTGAAACAACGATTTTGCCATCGACCATTCCAAGATTATCATTTTCATGGATTTCAAGCCCATCAATAGTGGTATCGCGAACCGCTGTTGTCACACTACCAGACGCAACATCACCCAATGAAGCGCTCATGCGTTCGTAGTTTTCTTCGATCGATTTGCTTTCATCAAAGGCAAGAAGACTAGTCAATCCTTGAGGGATAGTCTTGGTCTCAACAACTGCTGCAGGTTGATCAATCACTTCTGCTGCAGATTGAGCCGCCATCAAGATATTTTTGTTGTTTGGCAAGATAATGATGTTGCGCGCATTCAACTCTTCAACCGCTTTGACAAAGTCTTCTGTTGATGGGTTCATGGTTTGACCACCAGAGATGATGTAATCAACTCCTTGCGCTTTAAAGATATCAGCCAATCCGTCACCAGCAACTACTGCGATGATGGCATATTCTTTTTCTTCAACTGGCTTCGCTTGACGCTCTTCTTTTTCAACTTGCGCTTCGTGTTGGTTACGCATGTTGTCGACTTTGACCTTGACCAAGCTTCCGTACTTAAGACCTTCTTGCATGACAAGACCTGGATCTTCTGTATGGACGTGAACTTTGACAATCTCATCGTCATTCACCACCAATAGGGAATCCCCAAGGTTGTTCAAATAGTTACGGAATTCATCGTAATCGAAGTCTTTGACATAGGTTGGACCTTGTTTCAAAGCGACCATGATTTCTGTACAGTAACCAAACTTGATGTCTTCAGTTGCGACATGGCCAGCGACTGACTTGTGGTGTTCTGCATTGATCATTTCTGACATGGTTGCAGGTGTTGCTTGGAACTCTTCAGAAGCGATGAATTCACCTGTCAAGGCTGACAAGAATCCTTCATAGATGAAGACCAACCCTTGACCACCAGAGTCTACCACGCCAACTTCTTTCAAGACCGGCAACATATCTGGAGTCTTAGCAAGAGCTGTTTTAGCACCTTCAAGAGCTGCACGCATGACTTCTACTGCATCGTTGGTAGATTCTGCTTTTTTCTTGGCACCGATGGCTGCCCCACGAGAAACCGTCAAAATGGTTCCTTCAACTGGCTTCATAACGGCTTTATAAGCAACTTCTACACCAGACTGGAAGGCTGCTGCAAGCGCTGCTCCATCCAATTCTTCTTTGTCTTTGACACTTTGAGAAAATCCACGGAACAATTGAGAAGTGATGACTCCTGAGTTCCCACGCGCACCCATCAAGAGACCTTTAGCGAAGATCCCTGCCGCTTCTCCAACAGTTGATGCAGAACGGTCAGATACTTCTTTGGCCCCATTTTCGATGGTCATTCCCATATTAGTCCCTGTATCTCCATCTGGTACAGGAAAGACGTTCAAAGAGTTTACATATTCCGCTTGTTTATTTAAGCGCGTAGCCCCCGCTTGAACCATTTCTTGAAATAAACTTGTAGTAATATTAGCCACGATTATTCTCCCACAATCTTGATATTTTGAATATAGACATTCACAGTATCCGTAGTGATTCCAAGTTGATTTTCCAAACTAAATTTCACACGTTCTTGAATATTTTTTGAGACTTCGCTAATCTTTGTTCCATAGCTCAAAACAGTGTAAACATCAACTGCGATAGTTCCTGCTTCCGTTGTTTTGACAACAACACCTTTAGAGAAGTTTTCTTTCCCTAGGAGGGCTTGGAAATTATCTTTGATCGCATTTTTGCTGGCCATTCCAACCACACCGAAGATCTCAGTAGCGGCACCGCCTACAACAGTTGCGATAACCTCATCAGTCAATTCAATTTGACCGTCCTTTGTATTGATTTTTACTGTCATAATTTCTACCTCAAAAGTATTTTATATTCTATTTTACCATAAAAGAGATCAGCTGTAAAAGGGTAGGGATTATTCTTCTCCCGCTGTAACAGCTGTCTCTAGAGAAAAAGAAAAGGGAGTGGGAAAGAACTCCGATTCGTTCAAAAGAGTTCGTATTCCCACCCCCGCACAGTTGATTAGGAAGTACGAATGTTGCAAACATGAGTAGTTCCAATCAACCACTGCGTCATACTACTATTCCTATCAAAAAGCGAAGGCTGGACACTTTATGCCCAGCCTTCTTTCTTTATTAAACGCGTTCTACTTTACCAGATTTCAATGCACGAGCTGAAGCCCAAACTTTTTTAGGTTTACCATCGATAAGGACAGTTACTTTTTGAAGGTTTGGTTTTACGGCACGTTTTGTTTGGTTCATAGCGTGTGAACGGTTGTTACCTGATACAGTCTTACGACCTGTGAAATAACATACTTTAGCCATTTCTGTGTTTCCTCCTATTAGATCTAATATAACGGATGTGCTAGCACCACATACCGTACTATATTACCAAAAAAAATCTCTCTTGGCAAGCTTTTGGCCAAAGTTTTTCATTTCCGACTTAAGAAAACGAATTCGCTCCCACATAGATAATTTCCAGATTTCCTAAGGAGACATCGCCTGTAATGTAGAAATCCTTGCTAGTAAGAACACTTGGATTTTCCTGATGTTGGATCGCTGAGAGGGAATTATCCACATGAACATGGACGCGCCAATCACTTGGTACATAGAGGCTCAGACTCCCAAGGGAAACATCGACAACAAACTGAGCAGAAGGACCCTCGATGCGGCAATTGTCAAAATAAACCGATGCTTCTCCCATACTCACATCTGCACTTCCGCGGGTAAAGTGTTGGTCATTGAGATATTTTGTCACTGTTGAAAAAGTGACATCAATGTCATTGCCATCCGACTTACTCATGGACCCAGCAGAATAGGAAGCTAGGCGGGCTTTTGTTTTCTTAGAGGGTTTAAACAAAATGTTGAGCCCAATCACAGCGAGAATTGAGGAAAGGATGACAACTGAATTTGAAACTGGGAGGAAATGGTATTGCCCATTGAGACAAAAGAGGGCTAAAAGTCCATAGATGAAGCCCCAACCAAAATGGCGTTTTAAGAAACTAGAGAGGGACAGGACGGCAAGCAAGGTAACCCAAGCTAAGGTCCAGATGCTGATGTCCCATTTTACAAAATAGCCCTGTAAAAGGAGTAAGGCTGCTAAAAGGATTAAGAATACTCCGATTAATTTTTTTCTCATGATATTACCTCATTTCATTTAGTCGTTCTTTTAAGAGTTGATAGTAGCGTCTGGATACGTGAACCTGCTTATGGGTCTGATAGAAATTGACCGTGCTGGTTCCTGAAAAAGACTTTTCTAGAGAATAGATCTGCTTTGCGTTGACAATGGTGGATTTGGATATCCGACAAAAGGCGATGGGAAGCAGCTCCTCCAACTCATAGAGCTTCTGCTTAACCTCATAGGCCTCGTCCTTGGTGTGCCCAAAAATCTTCTCCCCGTCCGTCTCAAAAAAGAGGATCGATGCCACATCTAGAAAATACTCACTTCGATCCTTGTAGAAGGCCAAAGGATCAACCTTTTGTTCGAGGATTCTCTCTTGCAGCTGGGTCAACTCCGGGGTCAAGCGCGGAGCTCGAATCAAGATCTCAGGCTCGTCCATTGATGGATCCAATTCGATTCTAACTTTCATAAAACTCCTTTCCCAACGTTTTGATAGTACCATTATAACAGCTGTTAAAAACAAAACAAGGACTTTTCAGTAAGTGGCACATTTTCCCCATCAAGAGGTAGTTTTTGAGAAGTAAAAAAGAGAGTGGGACAGAAATCGGTAA
>NZ_KV794409.1:35495-62384 GCF_001808725.1 Streptococcus sp. HMSC074F05
GAGGCTAGGACTTTTGTCCCAGCCTCCTTTCTTTATTTGTTGCTATTTTTATCCGGTAAAAGAAAACTAAGACCTACACAAGCGAGCACACCTGCTGTGATAACTAAAACATTTGAGACCGGCAAGAGATCGTAAATCGCATTTGCGATCATCAGTGCGATCAGGGCACAGATAACACTTGCCTTGTAATCTTTTTTCAAGAGATTTTCAAGAGTAAAGAAAGCAAATAAGAGAACGGGGAATAAAGGCCAGATATTCACATCGAGCTTTGGAAAGCCAACCATTCCCATTATCACAACCGCAAGAGCAGCCAAAATAAATCCAAGTCCAAGTAGTTTTTTCATCATCATATACCTCATTTTGATTATTCGGAAGTATTTCTTCCTTTGATGATTCTATGATAGCAGAGAGCTCCTACGGAGACAAGGACTTTTGACTAAGCGGTCAAAAATGGTGCCTATGCGGTCAAAAAAAGAAACGAGACAGAACGAATATGTGACTAACATCATTCGTCGTCTCGCTCCTTCAAAGCAGATTTTTTCTATGCCGATTGCAGGGATCGAACCTGTGACCTACGCGTTACGAGTGCGTTGCTCTACCAACTGAGCTAAATCGGCGATTACCTTCTTAGTATAGCACTCTGATAGCGGATGTCAAGCACTTTTAGTTGATCTTTTTAATCAGAATCTGACATGGATTCTGTGGATCCCATAGTTGCGGAAAAATCTCTAATTTTTTAAAACCAAGACTGCGATAAAAGACATTTGTTCGGTCATAATCTTTATTTGAACCTTCTGCGACTGTTTTGACCTGTAGGTAGTCCACTTGTTTGACTGCTTCTCTTTCTATAGTCGTAATTAATTCCCTTCCAATTCCTTGACCTTGGAATGATTTTTTCACGCCTAGACAGTCACTTCACTCGAATATGATAAACTTATAAACCCTACTACATCACTTTCTTGATAAGCAGCCCAAACTCGTAAATCCTTAGCTCCTTCAATGTAGGCTTGCGTGCTTTCTGGTATTCCAAACCATTCTGGCAAATCCCTTAAAATCTCAGCGACAACTGCCATTTTTTGATCTTCACCCTTGACTTCTTTAATTACAAACATCATAAGTTCCTTTCTTGATTTTAGTCTTACTTTACCTCTTACGAACCAGCACTTTCGTAGGCATCCAATCCCCTGTTCCAAAGTTTGAGGGAAATAACAAAGAAAACAAGGGAAATCAGAATCAAACCACCAATATTAAAGAGTCCATCCTTGTCCTGCAAGAAATAGCTGGCAGGATAGTAGGCCGTAAAGGCAAAAGGTACAATAAAGCTAATTAACCAACGAAGGAGCGAATTGTAAATAGAAATAGGATACTTGGCAAAATCATTAAACATATAGAAAATGTAAATCATGGCACCTGACTGCTTGGTCCAAAAAGCGATGCTGGCTGTAGCAATTTTCAAGGAAGTATAAATCAAGGTCGCAAAAGGAATACAAACTAGAAAAATCAGGAATTTTGGAAGAGTCCAAGCAATGCTAGTCGCCGTTGTCGCTAGTAAAATCCCACCGACCAAAAGTTCACCCAAGGCATCAATCTGAAAGGTCTCAACCAGGATGTGAAAGAGAGGATTGATAGGACGAGTCAGATACTTGTCAAACTCCCCTTTTCGAACTAGTCGTTGACCTAAAGCCCAGAGATTGTCAAAAAAGAGATGATCTAGTCCCTTTGGAATTAAGGAAAATCCATAGATAAAGGCAATTTCTTGAAAAGTCCAACCTTCTAGGGAGGGAATGTGTTGAAAGATGACATTGAGAAACAAGAGGTTCAGGCCTTGAGTCAGAAAGACTCCCAACACACCAACCACAAAATCTACCTTGTATTCCATGATTTGCTTGATATACTGTCTGATAAAAATCAGATGCATGCGTTGATATTTTTTCATACTAACCTCCCTGAATGGTGATAAATGACTGGACTCGTTTCCAAATCAACTGAGACAAGCCCACCATCACTATAAGCCAGAAAAGCTGAAGCAAAAGTGCTTGAAGAATCTGACTAGCATCGTATTTTCCAACAATAATCATGACCGGAGTGTAAATTAAGGATGAGAAAGGTAAGAAGGACAGAATATCTGAAATGACCTTTGGAAAGAAAGCCAAGGGGATCAAACTCCCAGACATAAAGGCCACTATGGAAGTCTTAAGTAGGTTGGAACCCCAAAGATTTTTAAATACAAAGGCTGAAAATCCAAAGCAGATATTAAAGAAAAAGTTAATCAGATAGGCCAGCGTTAAGCTAAAAAGATAAAGGGTAGTTAGTCCCAGCACTTCTACAATCCCTTGCCCAGATAAGATTTTCATCAAAACAATGACACTTAAAAATGGCAGTCCAACAGAGATAAAAATCAACCACTTGGAACCAAGCTCCGTAAAGAGGTAAGAAGCCGCAAAATGCACTGGTCGCAACAAGCGCATGATAATGGAACCATCCTTGACCTCATCACCAATCATAAAGGAAGAATCCGACCTAGTCAGAAGATTAGTCACAAAACTCATGATGATGTAGAGGGTGATATCCGCCATACTGAAGCCCTGAATCAAAGGCTCCTGGGAGGAATCAAAGACAGCCTTCCATAGATAAAAAGCCACAAAAGCACCCATGACATCGCCAATCCGATAAAGAATAAAGTTGACTCGATAGCTAATCAACTCCTGAATCCCTGCATTGATAAAGGGTTTATAACGTCTCCACAATTTGACCATCTTAGAGCTCCTTTCGATAGAAGCGACGGATAATATCTTCAATATCCGTATCTACCATCTTCAAATCACGGACCTCAAAATCAGATAAGGTTTGCTTGATAATATCGGCCGACTGGTAGCGGGAACTATCGAATTCAATATTGAGAGTATTTCCTTGTCTATCAATGGACATATCAGGCAAGCCCTCATAATGAGAGACTAGATGATTTTGACCTGGCGTCAGGTCAAAGGAGAGAGTCTTCATCTTGCCAAAGGTCTCCTTGAGCTGGCTAACCGTTCCATCAAAAATCTCTTGCCCCTTATCAATCATAAAAATCCGATCACAGAGTTGCTCAATATCACTCAAATCATGAGTAGTCAAGAGAATAGTTGTCTCTTCCTCCTGATTAATCTGGGTAATGGCCCGACGAATGTTGTCCTTGACCGACACATCCAAACCAATAGTCGGTTCATCTAAAAAGAGAACTTTGGGATTGTGAAGCAAGGAAGCCGCAATATCCGCCCGCATCCGTTGACCTAGTGAAAGAGTCCGCACAGGATCCTTGATAAATTCCTTCAAATCCAAAACTTCATTCAAAAAGTCCATGCGCTTATGGAAAAGCGAGTCCGGTACATCATAGATCTCTTTCAAAACCGTGTAGGTCTCTTGCAAAGCCAAATCCCACCATAGCTGGGTGCGTTGTCCGAAAACGACTCCAATATCCTTGACATAATCTTGGCGATTATCCTGGGGAATCTTGCCGTTAATCCGACAAAAGCCAGATGTGGGCTTCAAAATTCCTGTCAGCATTTTGATGGTGGTTGACTTCCCAGCACCATTTGCCCCGATAAATCCTAAAATCTGTCCTTTTGGAACTTCAAAAGTTAAATCCTTGACCGCTTCAAAGGTCTGCTTTTCAGGATGAATAAAGGAGCGCAAGGCTCCCTTTAACCCCGGCTCCTTAACTGTCTTCGCAAAATTTTTCCGAAGATGTTCCACTTCTATCATTGCCATATCTATCTCCCTATCGTAAGAAGCAACATTGTATTTTTGACTACAAATATTCTAAATCCTTACTTTCTACACTTTATAAATATTATTACAGAAGGCTTTATACCAACCTATTATAATCTAATAAAAAAAGGAATGCAAGCGCTTGCTTATTGATTGTGAAATTAGAGATTTCTCTCTTAAAATGAAACTTTTAATCAAAAATTCTGTTAAATAGTTTCCTTAAGACACCAAAAAACCTGCCCTTAGGGGCAGGCTTATTGTTAAGAAAAAGAATTTTTTTAATCGAGAAAATTAACGATTCTACTGTTAATCCTTCAGCATTTAATTATTATCATCAGTCTCAATGGATTTTTAAGCCCTCAATTATTCTCTAAAAATTCTTTAATACGAGAAACAATAGCATCGCTTTGATAATGATAGAGGTTGTGAGGCGCATCCATATAGACGACTTGAATATTCGACTGGTTTCTAGAAAAATCTTTTGCATAGTTCTGCCACTTCGATTGACTAAAGGTCGTGCCTTCACCGTTAGAAACCAGGAGTAAGGCTGGAATTTTCGGATTAATGCTAGATCGAACTTTCTTGGCATTTTCCTTTGCCAAACGGGATTCATGAAGCATGGCTTGTGACATCAACTGCTTATATGCTAGTAATTTATATTGTTGTCGTTCAGTTTCAGTCAGAGTTGGATTTTTTATATAAAAGGACTCTGGGAAATAACGGAGCAGGCCAATCTTACTCGTCCAATAGGCTAAGGTTATGAGAGTTGGGTGTTCTTTTAAATCTTCATAACTCGCTGGCAAGGCCCAATCCAGGCCAATCAAAGCCTTCACTTCATTCGGATATTTCTCTTGCCAAGCAAGACTCTCTAAACTAGCCATAGAATGCGAAATAATCACATAAGGACCTGAAACATGAGCTTGCGCCAAAGCTTGACGGGTCTCAGAAAGGACCTCCATCACATCTCTTGAACGATCACTATCTTCACTAAAACCATATCCTGCTCGCTCCACGACAACAACTTTGTATTTTTTGGATAGGGAATCTGATAGATTCTTAAAGTCTAAAATAGGAGAGGCGATACCTGCACCGGAAAGAAAAACTATCGTTTCAGATCCTTCACCTTTAATGTATACATTCATTTGATGTCCATTGACCGTGACCTCTTTACCGATAGGAGTGAGAAGCTTACTTTCTTTTTGCAAACTAAGTTGGTGAAAACCAAATGTACCTCCTAGAAAAAGGATAAGAACAACAAAAATGATCCAGCTAAACTGTTTAAATTTTTTCATAGGCATATTGTACAAAAATTAAATCCCGGAAGCAACTTTTCCCATACAAAAAAACAAGATCCACATGGGACCTTGCTTTCCTGTTTTTAATTAAGCTTTGCCTTCTGAACCGAATACGTCGATACGTTCTTCAACAGCTGCAGTAATTGCTTCGAAACCTGGTTTCAAGAATTTACGTGGGTCGAAGAGTTTCTTCTTGTCGTATTCTGCTTCGTTTGCATCGTATTCACGTACGAATTGACGAGTAGCATTTGCAAATGCGATTTGGCATTCAGTGTTCACGTTGACTTTTGCAACACCAAGTTTGATAGCTGCTTGGATTTGATCATCAGGGATACCTGATCCACCGTGCAATACGATTGGGAATCCTGGAACAGCTTCAGTCAATTTTTGCAAGTGGTCAAGGTGAAGACCTTTCCAGTTTGCTGGGTAAGGACCGTGGATGTTACCGATACCTGCAGCCAAGAAGTCGATTCCTGTAGCAACCATTGCTTTAGCATCTTCGATTGGTGCCAATTCACCGTCACCGATGATACCGTCTTCTTCACCACCGATAGTACCAACTTCAGCTTCTACTGAGATACCTTTAGCATGAGCTTTTTCAACGACATCTTTCGCCAATTTAAGGTTTTCTTCAACTGGAAGGTGTGAACCGTCAAACATGATTGAAGTGTAACCAGCTTCGATACATTCAAGAGCATCGTCGTAGTGACCATGGTCAAGGTGAATAGCAACTGGTACAGTAATACCCATTGATTCTACAAGGTTTTCAATAAGGGCTTTACATACTTTGTAACCACCCATGTATTTAGCAGCACCCATAGAAGTTTGGATAAGTACTGGAGCTTTCTTAGCTTCTGCTGCACGCAAGATAGCTTGAGTCCACTCAAGGTTGTTTGTGTTAAATCCACCAACTGCATAACCATTGTCACGAGCTGCTTGGACAAATTTTTCTGCTGAAACGATTGCCATTTGTTATAGGCCTCCTATAAATTTTTGTGGGGTTAATCCCACTTACATTGTTTATTTTATCACTTTTTAGATGAAATTGCTAGTTTTTCCTGTAGCTTTAAGCGATTTCTTCCGATAAATAGGACGGAATCTCCTATCTCCTAAAACTCTCATCCTAGCAAATAAGTAAAAGAGGCTGGGACAAAAGTCCTAGCCTCTCAATTATTTTTGGATTGTCGAGCAAGACGCAGTGGTTGAGTGGGCTCTACTACGCTGCTTTCATCAGCTTTTACAGTCCTACTCAACTGTGCGGAGGTGGGACGACGAAATCGAATTCTAACGAATTACCGATTTCTGTCCCACTCTCAATTCTCTTCTTTAAAATTTTTTAGTGAAAGGAGAAAGGCAATCCCGCAAATCACAAGGAGTACTGCTACAACCCATTGAGAATAGAAATAAGCAGCAAATAATTGACTGTCGGTGAACATTTTTCCAAGAAGCCCGTTTACCAATCTAAAAAGAAAAGGAAAGGTGTCAGGTACAGCAAGAAATATCGCAACAAGTAGAATAAAGCCTGCCATCAAGAAAAGATTGGGAATCCACTTTTTAATCCTTTTCTCTTTTCTGAGCAAATACTTAGAAGCAATCGCCACTAAAAAAATGAAAACATTCCATATGTTTAAGGCAATAAAATATCTAAAAGTATCCTTGTATGCGCCTATCGCCATCGCTAAAATTAGGATAGGACCGAAAAAATTAATGGCACTTCCCAATAGTGCAAAGAGGCCATCGACCAAAACCAGATACTTCTTCATATTCTCACCTCATCTCACATCTATTCTACCACAAAGGTTTCGAGAAACAAAAAAAGATAGCCGAAGCTATCTTGATCCGATGCGGAGAGAGGGACTTGAACCCTCACGACCTAAAGCGGTCACAGGATCCTTAGTCCTGCGCGTCTGCCAATTCCGCCATCCCCGCGATTGAGTACTTTACTAGTATATCAATCAACGACTTTTTTGTCAAGATTTTTTTCAAACTTTTTTCAGAGTTTGTCATTTTTTCACAAAAAGGGAGCAGGTCCTTCGACCTGCTCCCTTGATTTTTATTTGCTATCGTGGTTTTCAACTGCCGCTGTGATAAAGGCTGTGTAAAGTCCTTCTGGGCGGTTTGGACGGCTTGACAATTCTGGGTGGTATTGGCAAGCAACAAAGAATTTGTTTTCTGGGATTTCAACGATTTCGACCAAACGGTTGTCTGGTGAAACGCCTGAGAAGACAAATCCTGCTTCTTCGAACTGTTCACGGAAAGCATTGTTAAACTCATAACGGTGACGGTGGCGACGTTGTACCACTTCTTGATTGTCATAGGCAGCTGCTGCTTTTGATCCTCGTTTGAGTTTAGAAGGGTAAAGACCGAGACGGAGCGTTCCACCCATGTCTTCCACATCGATTTGGTCCCGCATGATATCGATAATTGGATACTTGGTTTCTGGATCCAATTCGGATGAATTAGCCCCTTCCAAACCTAAAACGTGACGGGCAAATTCGATACAGGTTAACTGCATACCCAAGCAGACACCCAACATTGGGACGTCCTGTTCACGCGCATACTTGATGGCTTGAATTTTTCCTTCTGTTCCCCGTTGACCAAAACCACCTGGGACGATGATCCCATCAGCATCTCCAAGGAGTTCTGCCACATTTTCGGCTGTCACATCATTGGCATTAACCCAATTAATCTTGACTTCAGCATCATTCACATAACCTGAGTGCTTCAAGGCCTCAACGACAGAAATGTAGGCATCTTGCAATTCCACGTATTTTCCAACTAAGGAAATCTTGACCTGCTTCTTGAGGTTCATGACCTTATCGACCATCGCAGACCATTCTGTCATATTTGCTGCAGGAACATTCAATTTCAAATGGTCACAAACGATTTGGTCCATATTTTGTGCTTGCAAGTTCAATGGGATTTGGTACAAATGTTCCACATCAAGTGATTCAATGACAGCTTCTGGTGCGACATCACAGAATTGAGCCAACTTGTTCTTAATTCCTTGACCAGCTGGTTTTTCTGTACGGATGACCAACATATTTGGTTGAATCCCAAGACCACGCAATTCTTTCACAGAGTGTTGGGTCGGCTTGGTTTTCATTTCTCCCGCAGCCTTCAAGTAAGGTAGAAGAGTGGTGTGGATGTACATAACGTTTTCAGCACCAACATCTGCCTTCATTTGACGAAGAGCTTCAAGGAATGGAAGGGATTCAATGTCTCCAACTGTTCCCCCGACTTCTGTGATGATGACATCTGAATCCGTCGTCGTCGCTGCTCGTTTGATCTTTTCTTTCAAGGCATCTGTAATATGAGGAATAACCTGTACAGTCGCGCCCAAGTATTCTCCGCGACGTTCTTTGCGAAGAACTTCGCTATAAATTTTCCCTGTTGTCACATTTGAGTACTTATTCAGATTGATATCAATGAAGCGTTCATAGTGACCAAGGTCCAAGTCTGTCTCTGCACCATCGTCTGTGACAAATACTTCCCCGTGTTGGTAAGGGCTCATTGTCCCTGGGTCAATATTGATATAAGGGTCAAATTTTTGGATGGTCACTTTCAATCCACGATTTTTGAGCAAGCGACCAAGACTTGCTGCGACAATCCCTTTCCCGATGGATGATACGACACCACCCGTGACAAAAATATATTTTGTTGACATGTGCTTTCCTCTTCTTCTAATGTTGTAGAGGCCATTCCTCTTTGCAGAAAAAACAAAAATAGCTCCCTAATCCTTAGGGAGCTCCGACCTCAAAATGAGGTGCCCGAACAATATCTTACCGCAAATGGTCTACTTTGTCAAATTGAAAATTTCATGAAAATTATTTTCTCTGTTTACACGACCTTTTCCACTCCATTTTGTGTGACGAGAAATTTCTCAAATTGAAGCCGAGGCATGCAAGAAGCAAGGTCCTTGTGGATTCGCTCCAGCGCTTCTAAACGCATCTCGACTGACGTCTCGGTATTTCCTTGGATGACAAAGAGGGCGTTTTGCGTAGTCTCCTCAAATTTGTAATGGTCACTATCGCGTACATCCAACCAAGCCAAAACTCCTTTTTGATCCCGGTAGACAGGATCTGTCGGTGCGACATGTTTTTCACTAGAAAGGATCGGGAGGAAGAGATCGTCTCTTTGACTCACTGTAAATTCAATCGGTCCCTCAATCTTATCTAGGTCATGTCCTCCGATCGCGAGAAAAGACTTCAGAGATTCGACATTATAGATATCAATGATGCTATTGATCTGAGGAAGAGCTCCTCGATGCTGGATGTTTCGGATAAGAGCTAGGACCGTTGGGGGATTTTTCTTGATGCTACGCCCTACATTTTGCAAGAGGTCTGTATACCCTTTGATGACAGGAGATGCCACTACTTCTTCTGTCTGACACTGGAGCGCCCATTGTTCAAGCTCTTTCTTCTTTTCAAGAAAAGAAGGGAGCAAAACTGCTTGAGGATCCACATTTCTAGCAATTCCGACCACAACCGTATCAATACCAAGAGCTACTAAACTTTGATCTAAACGAAAGTCCATCTGGAACACCTCCTATTGGGAAACCTTACACGTTTATCATACGCCATTTCGCCACTTTTTTCAATGCAAACAAAAAGAAACAAGGAACAATTTTTTTCAGAAGATAGATAAACTATTTTTATTGACATATAAGTCAATAAATTACTTGCAATCCATCTTCTACTTTTAAAAAATCAAAGGATATTCTGAAACTTTCCACCGTGAGAAAAGTGCCTGAAACGTTTTTGTTTCAGGCACTCGGGAGTTTTGAAACCTTAGGTTCAAAACTAAGTCATGGAACTTCGTAGAAGTTCGCTGACGTCCGTACTCATCTAAGGAAAGTTTCTGGGAAAACTTCGTCTTCAATAAAAAAACAAGGAACAATTTCCTTGTTTCATATGATTTATTCTTCTTCCTCGTCTTCAGAATCCTCTTCTTCGTCGTCTTCTTCGCTTAATTCAACTTCCTCACCCAAATCATCTGGTACGATTTCATTGATTTCAGCATCGTAAGCTTCGACTTCACTCTTTTCATCATCTGGATTTTCTTCATCATATGAAAGAGCTGGATCTGCTTCGTAAACTTCTTCGTCTTCTGGATCGTCGTCGTTGTAGTCGATCGCATCTTCGTCTCCATCCATGAAGGCATTGACACGTTTTTTCTTCCGTTTCTTAGGAGTTTCATCTTCGTCTGTTTCTTCAAGAGCGATGATTTCCTCGTCAACTTCATCGATGGCATACCATGAACGAAGACCCCATTTGTTATCTCCAAGTGGGATAAAGCTTCCATCGACATTCAATTCTGTGTAGAACAATGGAAGAGCTTCACGGATCTCGCTGTTTGATTTTTCAAGGTAATTTTGAATTTCATTTACAAGATCACTAAAGTACATTTCATGGTCACGTCCGCGTAATTCCAAAATCGCACGCGCCACTTCAATCATAGAAAGTTCACTTTTTTCTTGTCCAGCAAATACTTCTAATTCCAAGGGTAAATCTCCTTATGTTTCATTTCCTAAATGGAGAAGGATCCGGTCTTAAACCTCATCCTATCCTCGATGATAGATTGAAAACTTCTCGTCACTAAATCTATCACGCATTTTATCGTTACACTCTATTGTACGATAAATTTCCCCTTTCGTCAAAGGAAAATTCCAGGATTCTCCATGAAATCAGAAAAGGGAGTGGGAAAGAACTCCGACTAGTTAAAAAGAGTTCGTTTTCCCACCCCCGCACAGTTGATTAGGTCATCTTTGGAGCTTAAAGGCGAACAAAGATGCCAATCAACCACTGCGTCATACAGTTATTTCTATCCAACATCAAAGGCTGAACAGTTGTTGTCCAGCCTTTTTAATCTCAATTATTTTACTTTTGCTGTGCTTGTGATCACGTTCACGGCTTTCTTCACTGTGATGTCATGTTTCAACATTTCTGGTGAAAGAAGGTTGCGAACTTGTTCAACTGGCATGTTGTAATCTGCTGCCAATTGTTCGATTTCAGCGTTAATTTCTTCTTCAGTTGCTTCGAAACCTTCTGCTTTGGCTACTGCTTCAACCACGAGGTTTGTCTTAGTGCGGCTTTCAGCTTCTGCTTCATATTGTTTGTGAAGATCATCTTGAGTTGTTCCAGTAATTTGGAAATACATTTCAGGTGAGATTCCTTGACGTTGCATATTTCCAAGGAATTCGTTGATTGAACGGTGTACTTCTTCGTGGATCATTTCTTCTGGAAGTTCAACGATTTCAGCATTTTCAACTGCAAGATCGATCGCTGCTGCTTCTACTGCATCGTTGTATGCTTCTTCTTTTGCTTCTGCCAATTCTTTGCGGTATTTTTCTTTCAATTCAGCAAGAGTTTCAACTTCTTCATCGATGTCTTTTGCCAATTCATCGTCAAGAGCTGGTACTTCTTTTGCTTTCACTTCGTGGATAGTTGTCACGAATTTCGCTTCTTTACCTGCAAGGTCAGCTGCTTGGTAGTCTTCTGGGAATGTTACGATCACGTCAACTGTTTCACCAGCAGAGTGTCCAACCAATTGGTCTTCGAAACCTGGGATGAATTGACCTGAACCAAGTCCAAGTGAGAAGTTGTCACCTTTACCACCGTCGAATTCAACACCGTCGATAGATCCAACGAAGTCGATTACAACTGTGTCGCCTTCTGCTGCAGCACCTTCTTTAACAACCAATTCAGCCAAGTTGTTGCGTTCGCGTTCGATACGAGCATCCACATCAGCGTCTGTTACTTCTTTAGAAACTTCTACTGATACTTCAAGGTCTTTGTAAGCACCCAATTTTACTTCAGGTTTTGTTACAACAGCTGCTGTCAATGTCCAGTCTTGACCTTTTTCCATAGATACAACATCGAAAGTTGGTTGTGCTACAACTTCGATTCCAGCTTCTTTAACAGCTGCTTCATATGCTACTGGAAGAAGATCGTTCAAAGCATCTTGGTAAAGAGCTTCTTCACCAAAACGTTGGTTGAAGATTGGACGTGGAATATGACCTTTACGGAATCCAGGTACGTTCAAAGTTTTCTTAACTGACTCAAACACACGGTCCAAAGCAGGTTTGATTTGCTCTTGGCTGATTGTGAAAGTCAATACACCGTGGTTAGTTTCTTTGTTTTCAAATGATACAGACATTCTGTCTCTCCTTAAAATAATATAGTCATTCCTTATAATTTTACCACAAAACTTTGAAATTGCAAGTTTTAAAACGTTTTTGCCTCTCTTTTCATCCAAAAAAACTAGCCCTTAAAAGCTAGTTCTGATTATGATTTTCGGATGGGATCATCGAGGTAGAGAGCACGGGCGCCACCGATCAATTTTGGACGACTGGCCAGGGCTGTGACATGGGCTCCACCTAGTTCACGCAAGATAGGGCGAATCGGAACTTGCACGTGTTTGACATGCATCCCTACTGAGGTATCTCCGATGTCTAACCCGGCTTGAGCTGTGATAAATTCCACCTCAACAGGATCCTTAAAATACTTGAAAGCTGCGAGTTGGCCAGCCCCTCCTGCATGGAGACTCGGAAGGACATTGACGATTTCTAGCTCCTTCTTGTCCGCCAATTCTCTCTCGACCACCAAGGCGCGATTGAGATGCTCACATCCTTGTACCGCCAGATAAATCCCTCTTGGATTCAACTCATCTAATAAGGTCTGGACAATAGCTTCGGCAATGTCGATGTTGGAGGCTTTTCCAATTTGCCCTCCTGCAACTTCACTTGAAGACATCCCGAGGACTAGAATCTGTCCTTGGCGGAGACGGCTTTTTTCCAAGACATCTACCAGGATTTCTTTTGTATCCTTCTTCAGTTGCTCCAGATCCATGAATTAGCTTCCTTTCTTTTGAAATGCATAATAGACCACATAGCCTAAAGCCATTCCAACAAAATTCTGAGCGAGGTTATTCGGAATGTCCGAGATAGCAGCTCCCCAACCATTGCCTAAAAAGAGGGCAGAAGCTAGTGCGTAACCGCCTACCATCACGACTGTCGCAAGGAGCAAGCCTAAGTAACGAGCTTTGCCCTTGAAGCCAGCGAAATAGCCTTGTCCCCCGTGAAAGAGGAGGCTAAAGAACATCCACTGAGGATAGCCTGAAATCAGATCGAGTAGGAAGGCTCCGACACCACCTACAATAGCACCCTCCTTGCGCCCAAAATAGAAGGCTGTGAAATAGGCACCAAGATCTAGCAGGGTGACGATCCCTGTAGGAGTTGGAAGTTTTGTATAGTAGCCAAGTACAACTGTCAAGGCTGTCAAAATGGAAAGGCGGGCAATGAGTTGAGTTCGATTAGATGTCATATTGTACTACTCCATACTGGTCTGAATGTTGAATCGCTTGGAAAACAAAGTCTTTAGAGGCTTTAACAGCTTCAAGTGGAGATTTCCCTTGCACCAACTGGCTGGAAATGCTAGACGCAAAGGTACAACCAGCTCCTGTATTGTTCTTTTCTAAGACCGGCTCTTCAATGATGGTGAAGTCTGTCCCATCATAAAAGACATCGATGGCCTTTTCTTTATTGAGACGATTGCCTCCTTTGACCACGACATTCGCTGCTCCTAATTCGTGGAGCTTGCGCGCTGCTGCCTTCATATCGTCGAGCGATTGAATCTTGCTTTGGGTCAAGATCTCAGCTTCTGGCAAGTTCGGCGTGATGATCGTCACATAAGGGAAGAACTTAATCAATTCGTCTCGAAGAGCTGAAACTTCTACATCATGGCTTTCCTTGCAGACCAAGACAGGATCTAGTACCACAGGGATCTCCGCATGGGCTTTTACATAGTCCAAGGCCAAGTCTGCCACTTCAACATTTGGCAAAAGACCGAGTTTAATAGCAGAGAAAGGAACATCCTTGAGAGAGTTGAGCTGCTGCGCAAAGGTCGTCGGATCCACCGGAATCACTTCAAAACCGTGCTCCGTCATAGCGGTCAAACAAGTCACCGCTACAAAACCATGCTGTTTGTTGGTCGTATAGGTTGCAAGGTCTGCGTGAAGACCTCCCCCACTAAAAATATCATTTCCTGAAATAGCTAGAATCAATTCATTACTCATAACGGATCTCCTTTAAATATAAGCCATTTGGCGCTGCTGTAGGACCTGCTAGATTGCGGTCCTTCTTTTCTAAAATTAGATCGATCTGCTCGATCGGCATCCGATCATTTCCAATCTTCAACAAAGTTCCCACCATATTGCGGATTTGCTTGTAGAGAAAACCATTGCCCGAAAAGGTAAAGACAAGGCGATGATGCTCTGCATCCTCGACCAAGCGAGCCTCTGTAATCGTACGAACCTTGTCTTCCACACTGGTTCCCGAAGCTGTAAAGCCGGTGAAATCATGGGTTCCCTCCAACTTTTGGATGGCTGCTTGCATCTTTTCCACATCCAAAGAATAAGGATAGTGGGTGGCATAGTGGCGCATCATGGGGTTCTTGGGACGACCATAATCCACGATGAATTCATAGGTCTTGCTGTGCTTCTTGTAGCGTGAGTGAAAGTCATCTGCTACTTGCTCTACTCGGATGAAATCAATATCCTCTGGGGTTTGGGTATCGAGGGCAAAGCGAAGCTTTTCCTCGTCCCGCGCTTGAGGGAGATCAAAATGAATCACCTGCCCAAGAGCATGGACACCGGAATCCGTTCGCCCCGCTCCATGGATGGTCACAGGATTTCCTTGATTGAGACGCGTCAAGGTCTTCTCGATTTCCTCTTGCACACTACGGGCATGCGGTTGGCGTTGAAACCCTGCAAACAAGGTCCCGTCATATGAAATGGTTGCTTTGTATCGTGTCATGGTTTTATTTTAGCAAGATATAGAAGGGGTTACAAGAGTGAAAAAACCAAACTGTCCGGGTACAGTTTTGCAAGCACAAAAAGAGGCTGGGACAAAAGTCCTAGCCTCTCAATTATTTTTGGATTGTCGAGCAAGACGCAGTGGTTGAGTAGGTGGGACGACGAAATCGAATTCTAACGAATTACCGATTTCTGTCCCACTCTCTCAACTTCGACCTGTTACAAGTCAACTAGGTCTCAGTCTCTTTTTTTATTTTTCAAGTCCATTCCTGCTGCTCCTAAGATCGCTCCTAGTAAAGCGAGTCCAAGTGCAGATTCCACTCCTGTTTCTGGAAGTTGCTTGTTAGAAGATACTGTTTCTGAACGAACCTCTTTTTCCACAGCTGCTGGAATTGTCGTTGGGATATTTACTGGTGCTACTGGTTGATCCTTCGCGATCACTTGAGGCGTTGAAGGATCTGGAACCACTTTGTTTACAAGCACATCTGACTTCACTGGTGCTTCTACTGAAGGGCTTGTTGGGATCACGACTTCTTTGGTACCGACTTCAACAATTTCTGCAACAGGCTCTGTGGCAACTTCTGTAGCGATCACTTTTCGACTTTGATCAAGTGCCGAAACCTCTACATAGTCAAGACCTTGCCCTTTAACCCCAGCCTGGATCACTCTGCGTTCTCCTTTAGCGAGATCTGGATTGGGCCGTTCCACAAGGTCAAAATCAAGTTCTTTTTCTACGATTTCAAGACTTGGTTTGTCTTCCACTAGGGCTTTGACGTCATTTTCAGCCAAGCTACCTACTTGCGTGATTGGCTTGAGCCCCGCAAGGGCTTGGGTTAGAGCAGCCACTTCTTGATCCACCTGATCTTGATGAGCACGGCTCACATTCCAATTCAAGCTATCTAAGACTTTCGCAAGTGCTGCGCGAGATTCTGGTGTGTATATGGCTAGATCTGTTGGCACCGTAGCAACTGCTTTTCTAAGAGCAGTGAAGTCTGCCTTGAAATAGTCCTTGTTGTGGTTGGCAAAAGCTTCCATGACCTGGAAGACTTCTTCTTCCTTGTATTCATTGGCCGGCTCATCAGCCCAAATTCCCAACATACTTCCGGATGTCGGTATCTTGACATCAGGATATTTGGTTGAAGCTAATTGTTCAAATGGAACGGTTTCTGAATGTTGAAGAGCTTTATCGAGTGGATAGCTTTGCTCTCCTCTATGGCCCAAAACATAGTACCAGTCACCGTTGGTATTGAGGAATTTGTAGCCCTTGTCTGCGAGGTACTGTGGAGATGCGAGGTTATAGCCCCACCATCCTTTAGACCAGTATGAAATCAAGACGTCCTTGTCAAAGGCAACATCATCTTCATCTCCATAATAGAAGCCATCGTTAAAGGCCATTGGCTGCAAGCCTTTTTCACGCGCCATAGCAGCAAGACTATTGGAATACTCCGCAAATTTACCATAGAGTTCATACCACTTGAGGTAGTACCAGCCTTGCGCACTGGTAGCGTCATTGGCATATTCATCCGTTCCATAATTAAAGATCTTAGACTTGTCTTTGAAGTAGTCCATGTACTTGCCAATCAAGGCTTTGGTAAAGTTGACTGCTGCTTCATTGGTCAAATCCATGGTTGTTTTTGAAACCGTATCAAAGCTGGCTTGTGGATTTTCAATGCCCAATTTTTCCATGGCAACCAACAAAGCATCCATGTGGCCAGGACTATTGACCGCCGCAATCAAGCCGATTCCTTTCGCAGTAGCATAAGCATGGAGTTCATCCATTTCTGTTTGAGTCAAGGCTTGACCATTTGGATCATCGTAATAGGCCTTGGTGCCTTCTAAAATGGCCTTTTTCACATCATCACTGGCATAGGTTTTGCCATTGGCTTCCACCGTCATATCATCGAGGACGAAGCGCATGCCATCGTTTCCGACCAGGAGGTGCAAGTCAGAATAACCCAACTCACTGGCCTTATCTACGATCCGTTTCAACTGCTCCAGTGAGAAGTATTTGCGGCCTGCATCGATCGAGATGACCTTCTTCATGGCAAGTTTTTCTTCCGCTTCTTTTGCTGCAACTTCTTTCGCGTAGCTTTCTGTATACACCAAAACATCTTGAGCTGCTTTGAGATTGTCGATCAAGGTTTTGGCCTCTGCTCGAGTGGTGTTTGCTCCTGCCCCTTCTAAAGCTTTTTTAGCTGCCGTAAAGGCTACTAGAGATTCCGGTGTGTAGTGGTCCAAATCAGTTGGAGCTTCTGAAAGAGCTTTTTCGACGACTTCAGGATCTGCTACAAAGTAGTCCGCATTCTTGTCCGCGAAAGCATGCATGAGCTTAAAGAGAAGGTCTTTTTTGTAGGTTGCAGATGGCGTATCTGCCCAGGCAGCTACCATCCCACCGATGAAGGGCACCTTAGCCCCATCATTTTTTTGAACCACATCAATCGCTGACTTGGAAATTCCTTCAAGACCTTGATCAAGGTTGTACCAACCAGATCCAGCCTTGTCCCGTCCAAGCACATAATACCAAGCATCATTGGTATTAAGAATCTGATGACCTAGTTCAGACAAGAGTTTTGAAGAAGCGACATCATAGCCGTTCCAGCCACCTGTCCAGTAGGAGACAATGATATCCTTGTCAAAAGTGCCATAGGAAGTATCGCCATTGTAGTAGATTCCATCATTAAAAGCCATTGGTTTCATCTTGTGTTTTTTCACAATAGCTGCTAGATCATTAGCATATTGGATGAATTTTTCATAGCCTTTTTCTGGATAGCCTTCACCTGGCCAATGCTTGCTAGCTTGGAGAACCTGCCAACCATGGGCATCTGTAGCATCGTTGGCATATTCATCCAACCCGATGTTAAAGATTTCTGTCTTGCCACTGAAATAAGCTGCATACTTTTCTACCAAAGCCTTGGTAAAGTCTAAGGCTTTTTGGTTGTCCAAATCAACTGTCCGAGCTGATTTTTTAGTGCCAAAGTAATTAAAGTGAGGGTTTTCGATCCCCAATTGTTCCATGGCTGTCAGAATCGCATCCATGTGACCTGGACTATTAATGGTTGGGATGACGCCTACTTTCTTCGATTTGGCGTAGGCCAAAATATCATCCATTTGAGCCTGGGTCAAGGCTGTCCCGTTTGGATCATCGTAATAAGCCTTCGTCCCTTTTTCAACCGCATCTGTCACGGCTTGGCTAGAATAAGAAGTATCTCCCACTTTCAAAGACATGTCATCCAGCACAAAGCGCAAACCATCATTTCCAACTAGAAGATGCAAGTCTGTATAACCCGTCTTACTTGCTTCATCAATGATTTCCTTGATTTGGTCTGGTGAGAAGTACTTGCGACCGGCATCGATCGAAACAATCTTTTTCTTGGCTAATTTTTCTTCTTGGTCAGGAGCTTTAGCAGGTGTTTCCGTCGCTGCTGTCGTTGGTTGAGCTGCCACATCCGACTCTGCGACCGAGCTCGCTTCTTCGCGAATCAAACGGTCAAGATCTGATACCCGCAGTTCACGATCAGGCAGTGTCGGTTGACTTTGATCGACGATTGGGGCAGGAGCCGTTGTTTTTTCTACTACTGGCTGAGAAGCTTCCTCGTTTAGGGAACTAGTCGACTCACCCTCGCTTGGCTGAGTTGGTACTGTCGTTGCAGGACTGTCAGTAGTCGTTGGTGTATCAGCAGCTACAACCTGAGCGCTAGCAAAAAATCCTATGAGCACTGAAGCCGCTCCTACCGCGTACTTACGAATAGCATAACGTGGTTGATGTGATTTCATCAGGACCTCCTAAATTGTCTTTGTAATCGTTTTCTTAAATTTACCACGATATCTTAATAAATTCAATGAGGGTTCTCATTATTCTTTAATTAGGAGAGGAAGTTCTTGGATTCGATCCAAAATAAAACGAGCCCCTTACTCAAAAGGAAACTCGTTTATTCTTATAAGTCATCTAAAGCATCTTTGACCTTATCAAAGAAGCCTTTTTTCTTTGGGTTGACCTTCAAATCACTTGCTTCCGCAAAGGCTTGAAGGGCTTCTTTTTGCTTGTCATTTAAACCAGTTGGGGTGACAACATTGACAGACACATATTGATCTCCCATGGCACCACCACGTAAGCTTGGAGCACCTTTTCCACGGAGACGGAATTTCTTACCGGTTTGAGTTCCTTCAGGAATCACCAAATCGACATCTCCGTGAACGGTTGGCACATGGACTGTATCTCCAAGAGCTGCTTGGACAAAGTTCAAGTCTAACTTGTAGTAGATGGTTGAGCCATCTCGTTCGAAGCGATCGCTCGGCTCAACATTGACAACAACATACAAGTCTCCATAAGGGCCACCGTTAAAGCCAGCTTCTCCTTGACCAGCTAGGCGGATTTGTTGACCTGTTTCAACTCCAGCAGGAATCTTGACGTTCACGCTATGGGCTTGTTTTTCATGACCCGTTCCACGACAAGTACTACACGGATCTTTGATTTCTTGACCACGACCATGACAGACATCACAGGTCACTTGACGGCGCATCATTCCAAGAGGAGTTTGCGTATCCACATTGATGACCCCAGAACCATGACAGCGTCCACAGGTCACCGGACTAGTCCCTGGCTTAGCCCCAGAACCATGACAGGTATGACAGCTTGCTTCACGATGGTACTTGACTTCTTTTTCAGCACCAAAAATCGCTTCTTCAAACTTGAGATTAACGCGGTATTGGAGGTCATCCCCTTGACGAGGCGCATTTGGATTACGACTTGCACCTCCTCCAAAGAAGCTAGAGAAGATGTCTTCAAAGCCACCAAATCCAGCACCATCAAAGCCACCAAATCCACCTGCTCCGCCACCGAAGCCACCATTGGCCCCCGCAGCACCATATTGGTCATAAGCAGCCCGTTTTTGCTCATCACTCAAAGTCTCATAAGCTTCTTGAACTTCCTTGTACTTTTCCTCAGCACCAGGCTCCTTGTTGATATCTGGGTGATATTTTTTAGATAATTTCCGATAGGCTTTCTTGATCTCATCTTGAGATGCATTCTTTGAAACGCCCAAACGGTCATAAAATTCAGTATTGTTCATACAAGATACTAAGAGCGAACAGAAAGCGACTGAAATTTAGGAAACCGACAAGAAATCCTGATTTCTTAGGCGGTTTATCTAATTTCCAAGCTTTCCGCTCGAGTTCAATTCCCCGAACGCTCTTTGTTCCTTTCTATTGATGTTGTGAATCAAACCACGATTTAGATCGGGTTCAGTTCCTTTCTTTTATATTGAATTAGAAACTTTGGAACCCGTGTTCAGTTACGAACACTCTTTGTTCCTTTCTATAATTTTCATGTAAATCTTTAGAGGCTGTTTTCTATACTTCGCTTCACTTGATCAAACTCTTGGTCCGATAGAGTAAATATCAAATTCTCTTCTGAGTAGTCGTTTCGTTCTTTAAAATAGTTGTCCGTATTCTCTGCCAACCCTAAGCTTAGAATTACTTTTCTTGCAAACTCTTGATGGGCAAAACCGATAGCCGTAATGTTTTGTTTATCTTGCACAACCAGTTTGGGTTGGAAATTCTCACGTGGAAGAAATTCAAAATAATCAAAGAAGTTTTGCCAAATTCCACCTGTAAATTTCGTGTCCTTCAACAGACCTGCTTTCGCTAATAAAAGAGGCGCTGAAGAAATGGCTGCAATGAGGATATCTTGCTCACCAAGGTCCCTCAAGAACGAAATCAATTTCTCATCCTGTAGAGCAGGTCCAATGTTAACCATTCCGGGCAAAATCACACAAGAATACTCTTCTATACGGATTTGATCTAGTGTTTTCGTTGGTTGACAAGGCAAGCCATCCTCAGAGACCACTACCGAATGATCTGAAGCGGCATAATCAATCGTAACATCAAAAGACAGAGCTAAAGTACTCGTTAAAGCAGTTATCTCATAAAGAGAAAAATTAGGATAAATGATACAAAGCACTTTTTTCATACGCAACATCCTCTATTTTACCGAAAAACAGAGGCTGGGTTGCAACCTCTGGATTTCTTTTTATCATTACGACGTTCTAAAACAAAGTCGATTATACTTTGTTTTAGAACTAGTAAGGCTGAATTGAGTTTCGGATTAAAGGAATCCTAGAATCTCGGAACCTTTCTTTATTTCAAGAGGTTCCGCTAAAACAATCCACTGGATTGTTTTACTTTTCCGTAAACTCTCCGTCTACGACGTCATCGCCTGCGTTGCCTGTTGCTTGTGCGCCTTCTGCTCCTGCTTGAGCTTGTTGCGCTGCTGCAGCTTGTTCGTAGAGTTTCACAGCAAGTCCTTGAGCTTTTTCGTTCAAGGCTTCCAATTTTGCTTTCATTTCATCCAAGTTGTTGTCTTCTTGGGCTTTCTTAAGCTCATCAAGGGCAGCTTGGGCAGCATCACGTTCTGCATCGAAGCCTTTACCTTCAGTTTCTTTGATTGTCTTTTCAGTCGCAAAGATAGCTTGGTCTACTTCGTTACGAAGGTCAACTTCTTCTTTACGTTTCTTATCTGCTTCAGCGTTTGCTTCTGCATCTTTCATCATGCGGTCGATTTCTTCGTCTGTCAAACCTGAGTTTGATTGGATAACAATGGTTTGTTCTTTTTGAGTTCCAAGGTCTTTCGCTTTAACAGATACGATACCGTTCTTATCGATGTCAAAAGTAACTTCGATTTGTGGGATACCACGAGGTGCAGCTGGGATATCAGTCAATTGGAAGCGTCCAAGAGTCTTGTTATCTGCTGCCATTGGGCGTTCCCCTTGAAGAACGTGAATATCAACGGCTGGTTGGTTGTCTGCTGCAGTTGAGAAGACTTGTGATTTAGATGTTGGAATTGTTGTGTTACGGTCGATGAGTTTTGTGAAGACTCCACCCATTGTTTCGATACCAAGTGACAATGGAGTTACGTCAAGAAGGACAACGTCTTTGACGTCACCAGTGATGACACCACCTTGGATCGCAGCACCCATAGCCACTACTTCGTCAGGGTTCACTGATTTGTTTGGTTCTTTACCAGTTTCAGCTTTAACAGCTTCTACAACGGCAGGGATACGAGTTGAACCACCGACAAGGATAACTTCGTCAATGTCTGACAAGCTCAAACCTGCATCTGAAAGGGCTTGGCGAACTGGAGTCTTAGTACGTTCTACAAGGTCACGAGTCAAATCATCGAATTTCGCACGAGTCAATGTCATTTCCAAGTGAAGAGGTCCAGCCTCACCAGCAGTGATGAATGGCAAGCTGATTTGTGTTGAAGTAACACCTGAAAGGTCTTTCTTCGCTTTTTCAGCTGCATCTTTCAAACGTTGAAGAGCCATCTTGTCGTTTGACAAGTCGATACCATTTTCTTTCTTGAATTCTGCTACCAAGTAGTCGATGATTTTTTGGTCAAAGTCGTCACCACCGAGTTTATTATCCCCTGCAGTTGCCAATACATCGAAGACACCGTCACCCAATTCAAGGATAGATACGTCGAATGTACCACCACCAAGGTCGAATACCAAGATTTTTTCTTCTTTATCAGTCTTATCCAAACCATAAGCAAGGGCTGCTGCTGTTGGTTCGTTGACGATACGTTCTACTTCAAGACCAGCAATTTTACCAGCGTCTTTTGTTGCTTGACGTTGTGCGTCGTTGAAGTATGCAGGAACAGTAATAACTGCTTTCGTTACTTTTTCACCAAGGTAATCTTCAGCATAACCTTTCAAGTATTGAAGGATCATAGCTGAGATTTCTTGTGGAGTGTATTCTTTTCCGTTAGCAGAAACTTTTTCAGAAGTACCCATCTTAGATTTGATAGAGATCACTGTATCTGGATTTGTCACTGCTTGACGTTTTGCAGCGTCACCAACGATAATTTCACCGTTTTTGAATGAAACTACAGATGGAGTTGTGCGGTTACCTTCTGGGTTTGCGATAATTTTTGATTCAGTTCCTTCAAGAACTGCTACTGCTGAGTTTGTTGTACCTAAGTCAATACCGATAATTTTAGACATATGTTTTTCTCCTCGTTGTTTTTTATCTTTTTTTCTTTCTGATACTCTTCTTAAGTGGCGACGCCGTCAGAGCTTGACTTCGTCAATCTCTTTGACTAAACTTTGAGCCTAAGGTCTCAAAGTTTGCGAAGATACCGCCACGGCGAAGAGTATCGCCTTTGGTTCGCTTCGCTCACTATTGGCAAAGCCAAACCAATGTTAATCTTTCTTTCATAGTTTAGTGTCGTTTCGGACAAGGTTTTTAAGTTCTCTAGCCTAGTTATAAACCACTACCATGGCTGGGCGTAGGATGCGGTCATGGAGTTTGTAGCCTTTTTGGAAGACTTGTGCGATGGTGTCTGCTGGATGTTCATCATCTGCAGGCAAGGTTTGGATGGCCATGTGGTAGTTATGGTCAAAGGCTCCGTCCGCTGGAATTTCTTCGATTCCTTCTTCTTTCAGAGCATGTACCAAACTTTCTTGGACCATTTCCAAGCCCTTCTTCACATCATCTGTCAATCCTTCGACGGCAAGGGCACGTTCGAGGTTGTCAAGTGATGGTAAGATCGCTTTTGCCAAATCTTGGCTACGGTATTTTTGTAATTGTTGACGTTCTTCATTGGCACGGCGCTGAATGTTTTGCATTTCTGCATGAGCACGAAGGTACTTGTTTTCAAATTCCTCGGCACGCGCTTGTGCTTCTTCTAACTCAGAAGGTTGGTTGCTTTCCTCTACAACTTCTTCAGTTGTTTGGGCAACTTCCTCTTCTTTCACGTCTTCTTTTTTGATATCTTCTGTCAAGGCATACACCCCTTTCATTTGATCTTAATTTACTTCATAATGGTTGCTGTTGAGGTAACGGTAGTAGTCCGTCAACTTCATAACCAGTACCCGTCCGATGACATTGACCAGGCTAATCACACGCCTGTAATCCATCTCTACGGGACCGATCACATGCATGAGGGCCATCCCACGATAAGGCACTAGGAACTTGTGACTAATCACCGTCACATTTTTCAAGGCCTTTTCTTGGGATTCTGCAACCAGGATCTGGGTCATTTGGTCTTCTGGCATTCCCCCTCGTAACTCCAAGGCTACGTGTTGGGGATTATCTAAGAACTGATAGGTCTGAAGATCGGCGTAGGTTAATGATGAAACCTTTCCTTCTACAAAGACCAGTTCTTGAAACAGTTGCGAGAAGACGTAATCAAAGAGATCCAGCACATTGTCTGTCGTCTTGAAATAGCGCTGTACAATCTGTGGAATCTCTGTCCGCAAACGGTAGTGGATATCCAAGACTGTATTTCCAATGAAGCGTTCTTGAACCAGCTGATGGAAGATTTCCAAATCACTGGTTAAGAAATTCTTTGGAATGGCAAACTGGACGGTGACGGGCTTTGATTCATCCAAGGTCAACACCGCTAAGGCATCGTGATTGGATAATGGAACAATCTCAAAACCAGTCAAGCGCTGACGTGTCGGTTCAACATCCTGAATGACTGCGGTGTAGCCCGTCATTTGGGCTAGTAACTTAGCTGTAGCATCCAAGATATCGTCTAACTTAAAGGCTTCGAAATCAAAGGCTTTCACCACCTGGTAGACATCTTGCTCATCAATCAACTCTAGATCAAGCGAGTTCTGAACAAAATATTGAAAACCAGCTCGACTAGGCATGCGGCCACTCGAAGTGTGGGCCTTTTCAAGTAAGCCTTGTTTTTCGAGGGCAGCCATGTCGTTTCGAATGGTCGCACTACTGGATTGAATGACATCTTGTAGCGCTTTTGAACCGACTGGTTCGTGGGTCTTGGTAAAGATATCGACAACAAGATTGAGAATCTCATTTTGACGTTCTGTAACCATGACCTCACCTCTCTTTCATTTTTTAGCACTCTAAACACTCAAGTGCTAAACTATGATTCTATTATACACCCATCCAAAAGAAAGTCAAGAGAAAAATCCAAAAAATTAGCACTCTTTTTTCAAGAGTGCTAAAAATCATTCTTAAGACCTAGAGAAGTGAATCTCCTCTTATTTGCCAGCTTTTTTCAATAGCTGAATATATTCTTCCAATACTAGCTGATGCTTGGCCATATACTGAGCATTTTCTACGCCAACATAACGGAAATGCCAATTCTCAAAATTCACACCCGTGATGTTGCTCTTCCCATCTGGGTAGCGAAGGACAAAGCCATATTGCGGTGCGATGGCAGCCAGCTGCATGCCCAACTCATCACTTTGGCCAGCTTCGACACTCATATCAATCGCAAGTCCCGTCTGGTGTTCACTAGCACCAGGGACCTGTACCTGAGTCTGCACCTGCTTTTCAGCTTCTTCATGCGAAAGACCACTAGCCTCTAGTTGCGCAACACGTTCATTATAGAGCTCTGTTTGTTCGGCCACACTTCGATAGCCTGATATCAAGGTTTCTTCTGGGGCAATTTTTCGAGCTGCTTCTAAGAATTGACGAGTTGGTTCTACAATCCGACTATCCACTTTGATAGCATCCACATCTGTCAATTGTGGGTTCAGCTCAGGCTTCACATTGTCACGATTAACCAAGATCAACTGCCAGTCTTTGGTCGAAACGGCTGGTAAATCTGATTTTTCTTTCTTTTTCTTAGAAGAAGAGGGAGTCGTTACAGCTGTTTTTTTAGCCTTCCAAAACTGAAGCCCTGAAAACAAGCTTGGCTTCGCTAAGTAAGCACCAATTCCCGATCCAAGGACCACAAGAAGAAAGAAACTCAATAGGTAAGGCCACCATTTCTTACGTTTTTTTCTTGCGCGTCTATACTTATTCGTCATGGCTACCCTCTAGAAGTTTTGCTCCAACCTTACGATAAGACATATCCCCAATCTTTTCAATACTGAAAGCACCATCCTCATAGGCCAAAACCGTCACGCTTCCGTTGTCCAAGACCAATTCTTCGACCGCTTTTGGATCGATGAGATAAATCAAGGTCGTAATCGTCATGCCATGGCTAACCACAATAGCATTGCCACCGCCAGCTGCTTCTACTTCTTTTGCGATAGCTTCAAATCCTTCTAGGATCCGGCCACTCAAGGTACCCCAGGATTCAGCCCATCCAGTGGTATCCACTTCGACGATCCCTTCTGCTAACTCCATTAGGCTCAACTGATGGAAATCATCGACCTTAAAGACACGAGGTAAGACCCCCATGAAGAGATCACCATCATAAGCACCGTCAAAACTACCAAAACACCACTCGCGGATCCGTTTGTCATAACGATAAGGGATTTTCCCTGTCAGACCGAGTTCTTGAAGAATAATTCCCATGGTTTGAATGGTGCGTCCAGAATCACTCGAAACAGCCTCTTCAAAAGAAAGCCCAGCTTCCTTGAGACCAAGTCCTAATTCTCGAATCCCACGCTCTCCTGCTTCTGTCAGCGGAGTGTCTGACCAGCCCTGTGCTCGCCCAATGGTATTAAACATGGTTTTTCCATGACGAGCAATATATAATCTGGTTTTTGTCATTCTATTACCTCCGTATGTATCTCTTTCATTATATCATTTTTTGCAAAAAGAAAGTAGGAAAGCTCTTACAAGTTTTGAGAGAAAGAAAAGGCCATGACCAAAGGGTCAGCCTTTCAGGATGGACTAGGATTCTTGCAAGCTTTCACCTACCTCACGGTAACTGCTATCTCCAACCCCCTTAACCGTCAATTTTCCATCTTCATATTCTACAAGGGTAACACTACCGTTTGAAAGAGGCAGATTGAGATTTGGTTTTCCTTCGATCAAGCAGACCAAGGTCTGAATGGTCCAACTATGGCTGACCACCAAGGCATTGCCTCCACCATTTTCTTCTACTTCTTTGGCGATGGCTTCAAAACCTTCTAGGATTCGGCTTTTCAAAACTTCCCAAGGTTCAGCCCAATTCGCTGTGTCCACTTGGCAAATGCCATTGGCCAAGTCTTCCAAGGTCAAGGTCTTATAATCCTCTACATCTAGCACGCGCGGCACGACACCGTGAAAGAGCTCCCCACCGTATGCCCCATCAAAGCTACCAAAACACCACTCGCGGATCCGTTTG
>NZ_KV794409.1:62484-76742 GCF_001808725.1 Streptococcus sp. HMSC074F05
CCAAAACACCACTCGCGGATCCGTTTGTCAAAGCGATAAGGAATCTGGTCTTTCAAGCCCAATTCATCGAGAATGATCCCCATGGTCTGAATGGCACGGCCAGAATCACTGGAATAAGCTCGAGTAAACTCCAAACCAGACTCACGCAAGCCGATTCCCAGAGCCTGAATCCCTCGTTCTCCTTCTGCTGTCAAGGGTGTATCGGACCAACCTTGAGCACGGCCAATGGTATTAAACATGGTTCTCCCATGACGAATCACAAATAATCTTGTTTTAGCCATCTTGTCTCCTTTTGCAAGAAAAAAGTCTGGAGTTTTATCATCACAGACTTTTCTATTTTCTACTATTATACTAGATTTCTCTTAGTTTTTAAAGCTATGAACCGGAGCTGGAATTTGACCACCACGGGCAATGAAATCAGCTGACGAAGCCTTGTTGACCTTCATTACCGGAGCAGATCCAAGAAGTCCACCGAGCTCTAACATATCGCCTTCCTTGCCATAAGGAATAATCCGAACCGCTGTTGTCTTTTGGTTGATAACGCCGATAGCTGCTTCATCGGCGATCATGGCCGCAATGGTTGTATCTGGAGTATCAGCCGGGATGGCAATCATATCCAGACCAACTGAACAGATAGCTGTCATAGCTTCCAATTTTTCCAGGTTGATATGACCTGATTGGACCGCCGCAATCATCCCTTCATCTTCTGAGACAGGAATGAAGGCACCTGACAAACCACCGACTTGGTTACAAGCCATGATGCCACCTTTTTTCACTTGGTCATTGAGCAGGGCAAGGGCTGCGGTTGTCCCGTGGGTTCCTACTACTTCAAGCCCCATGGCTTCAAGGACACGGGCAACCGAATCTCCAACAGCTGGTGTTGGCGCGAGAGACAAGTCTACAATCCCAAACTCAACACCGAGACGTTCACTAGCCATTTGACCCACTAATTGCCCAACACGGGTAATCTTGAAAGCTGTCTTCTTGACTGTTTCAGCCAATACATCAAAGCTAGCGCCTGGAACTTTTTCGATGGCCCGTTGGACGACACCTGGTCCTGAAACCCCAACGTTAATGACAACATCCGCTTCACCGACACCGTGGAAGGCACCCGCCATAAAAGGATTATCTTCTACTGCATTGGCAAAAACTACGAGCTTACCAGGCCCCATCGGATCCGCTTGGGAAGCCTCTTTTATGATGCGGCCCATGTCTCGGACAGCGGTCATATTGATCCCCGTCTTGGTCGATCCGATATTGACTGAAGAGCAGACAAAATCCGTCTCTGCAAGGGCGCGAGGAATAGAATTAATGAGAATTTCATCCCCCTTTTGGTAGCCTTTTTGAACAAGGGCTGAGAAGCCACCGATAAAGTTGACCCCAACTTCCTTAGCTGCACGATCCAGTGCCTGAGCAAAGGGTACATAATCTGTCGCATCTGTTGCAGCTCCGATAATAGAAATCGGAGTGACCGAAACCCGCTTATTCACAATGGGAATGCCAAGTTCTGCCGCAATCTCGTCTCCAACAGCCACTAGGTCTTTGGCCTTTGTCACAATCTTATGGTAGACTTTTTCCGCTGCCTTTTCGATATCTGGATCAATACAATCGAGAAGGGAGATCCCCATGGTGATAGTCCGAACATCGAAGTTCTGCTCCTCAATCATGGCAATGGTTTCTGTTACCTGTTTAATGTCCATAAATTCTCAACCCCTATCTTACAAATTGTGCATGGCATCAAAAATCGCTGCGCTTTGGATATTGATTTTCACATGCAGAGACTGACCGAATTCTTCCAACTCTGAACGGAGCTGTGTGAAATCTTTTTTCTCATCCGATGATACGACTGCCATCATGGTGAAGTACTCATCCAATACAGTTTGAGAGATATCATCGATATTGAGTCCTAATTCTGCCACTTTCGTTGCAACACCCGCTACGATTCCTTTTTGGTCTTTACCAACGACTGTAATAATTGCTTTCATTTCACTGCTCCATTCTATCTATTTGCTTCCATTGTAGCACAATCCCCTTAAAATCGCCCTTCTCAACTGGGAACGTTCGGATATATTAAACGTGTATAAAAAAATAAAGAGGCTGGGACAAAAGTCCTAGCCTCTTTATTGTTTTTGGATTGTCGAGCAAGACGCAGTGGTTGAGTGGGCTCTACTACGCTGCTTTCATCAGCTTTTACAGTCCTACTCAACTGTGCGGAGGTGGGACGACGAAATCGAATTCTAACGAATTACCGATTTCTGTCCCACTCTCTCTATTTTGACGATTCAGTTTCATCTTTTAAGAGCTCTTTCTTCACGCGCACCGTACTCTCATACTCAGCTCCAGCTAGACGATCAAACGGAAAGCGACGATTGAGTAAGACGATGGCAAGAGTGAGAATTAGGTACAATAAAACCACAAAGAAGAGCAATAAAATCATGGACAGGGTTAAGAGGGAATTGTCCGTCAAATCGCTATTCAAGAGCGAAATCAAATAGAACAACCCTTGAGGAATCAGATAGAAATAACCTACTACCAGGATTCCCCGCCAGATGGTGCGAAGCCATTTTTGCTTGTCAAAATGCAAGCGGAATTTCAATAAAGCCATTCCCAAGGTTTTGCCACGCCACAAGGGAATCAAGGCAAAATAGACAGCCAAAACCGCTACATAAGGAACCGTCTCTAAACGCTCGATTACCGCGTAAAGCAAGGATAGCATCACAAAGTCGATCAAGAAGGCAAGACCCATCCGGAAACCAGATACTTTCGTCCCTACTCGGAAAGAATGCTCGTCAATTTCGTCTCTTGTTGGCAATAACCATACCAGGAACCAACCAAGCAGATAACCCACTCCACCACCAGTGGTATTTTGAATAATATCATCGACATCTGCTAGGCGGTAAGGGCCCGGATACAGAAAATAGAGACCTGATAACTGGGTCAACTCCAAAAAGAAACTAAAGAGGGCTGTCAGGAGAATCGTTTTCTTAAAACCACACTTGAAATAATAGCGTAGATACATCCCAAAAGGAATCAACATTAGGACATTAAAGGCAGGCACATAAAAAGTTGGATGCTTAAGGGCTTGAATCCAAGTACCAGTCTGCGCTAAATCAAAGGGGCTCTCCTTGAAAAAATCCACTACAAAAGCAAAAGGTTGGAGATTGACCATTTCCGAGTAGCTAGTATGAATCTTACTTGGATCCGGCAGAGGCAGGATCACCAAGAGATAGACCGTCATCAAGTAAAGCATAAAAGAATAGAAAATCAGCACCCGCAATTTATTGACCGAACCATATTTTCGATAATTCAAAATCATGTAGGGCAAGGTCAGCAAAAAAGCCAAAAAAGGGAAGAGCTGAACAGCTGTTTTGATTGTAGAGATATACCCCATTGTGTCTCCTTTTTTTCGTTATAAAATCACCCTTTGCACAATGACAAAAGGTGATTTCTTCATTGATATAGAATATTATACGGCCTGGTAGAGGAAGAGTCAAGGAAGTAGAGTTCTTTTCATTTTTTGAGATCCTTATTGAACTAAAATCAAAGATGAATCCTCTCACTGTAACATCCTTGGTATAGAATAGGAATCACAAGACTATCCTATTTGCTAGAATTTCAATCATCTCATCTGAAACTTTTCCCACATCAATTGCTTTACTATTTAGCATGGATGGCACAGCATAAGATAGCATTAAGGAGATAAGATTACGAATGATTCGTTCATTAGGCCAATTAACCAGCTCTCCTTTCGCCTTATATCTATCTAAAATAGGATTGAGTGGTATTACAATATTGTTCTGAACGATGTCCCCAGTTTTTTCAAACAAAGATGAATCAATTAAACACCTTGAAAAGAGAATTTTTATAATATCTCTATTGTTGGTCAGAAAATTTAGTCGATCCTCGATCATACTCCGAAAAAAAACTGTAACACTTTCATCGTTACACAGAACTTTTTGATCAGTAAACAATTCAATTGTTTCAGGTATGACCTGATCAAAAAATAAGAGGAGAAGCGTATTGAGTATGCCTTCTTTTGTTTTAAAATAGCTAAAAACAGTCCCTTCTGATACTTCCGCTCGGCGTGCAATGTCAAGCGATGTAGTTTTTTCAAAACCGATTTCGGAAAACAAGGTTAAACTGGCAATTAGAACACGTTTTTGTTTATCACTCAATCTCATGAGTTGAATATGACGAACACAAGCTTGATTTAGATCAACCATTTTCCTTTCCTCCTCACTCCTCTTGAATCACAATCACACGTTTCCCTCTGGTATGCCCTTTTTCAAGATCCTTGTATGCTTCTTTTATTTCGGGTAATGAAAATGGATAGATTTTATCCAAACGAACTGAAATTTCCCCTTTGGAAACAAGCTCTGCAAGTGATAGGAAGTCATCATATTGTGAATGCCGTGGGCCTGTAAATTGAGCTCCTTTCAAGATAGCAGAAGGAGATGGAACCAGGGTAGCAATTTGATCACCTCGCAAACCCAATTGGAAGCCTAATTTTACATAGTCTCCCCCATAACAATCCAACATCTTGGTAACAGTTACTCCTGAGAGTTCTTGAATTTTTTCTTTGATCGATTCATGATAGGAAATCGGGATGGCACCGATCGATCTGAGGTAGTCCGCATTACCAGCACTAGCTATTCCAATAACTCTGACACCTTTTGAAACAGCATATTGTACTGCAATCGATCCAATTCCTCCAGATGCACCTGAAATGACAATTGTATCCTTATTTCCAATATTAATTTTTCGAAAAGCTCCTCCTACCGTTAAGGAACTAACCCCCAAGACTGATCCATGCAGAAAATCAATATTAGATGGCATAGAAGCGATCTCCGTCTCCTTCACACAAATCTCAGTTGCTAATGCTCCTCTTTTTGAACCAAGACCAGGTGCACTTATAATCGTCCCAAAGACTCTATTTCCTACCGAAAACTGAGTTACATTTTCACCTACTTCAATGATTGTCCCAGCAAAATCACGTGCAACGCCTCTAGGGAATAAAGAAGAAGTTTTCTCAAACCATCTACTAGGATGCCTTAGTTTCATTAAAAGGGATAACATCCGAAGCTGTTTAACACCCTCAAAAATTTTATAATCCACCGGATTTAATCCTACGGCAGCTACCTTGACTCTCACTTGATTTTCCTTTAGTGGTTCTGGTTCTACCTCTGCTAATTCTAAGACATCTATATTACCAAATCGGTGAAATTGAACCGCTTTTACAGTCATACAATACATACCTCCATTGCAAAATTGAGTGATCACTCAATTTTTGATTATTATAGCATACAACTAGCCATGATTCAATGATAGCTTCAATTCAATGATAGCTTCAATTAAAAGAATGCAAAAAATTTTTATCAAAAAAACGCCCAAGATTCTCCTCTTGAGCGTCTGTTAGGAATGACCCTACCTTGCATTTACTATATCAGGA
This sequence comes from Streptococcus sp. HMSC074F05, assembly GCF_001808725.1. NCBI lineage: Bacteria > Bacillati > Bacillota > Bacilli > Lactobacillales > Streptococcaceae > Streptococcus > Streptococcus sp. HMSC074F05. The sequence continues at coordinate 67,934 of NZ_KV794409.1, forward strand.
ACTTTTAGCTCTCCCCTTCAAGATATTACTTCCGATAAAGACCAATAGATAACTCACAATCCCTGAAAGATGCAATAGCGTTGAGATCCATCCGGTAATTGCTGGTAAGAGCATGAGGCCAGATAGAAAAATCAAGAATAGATAAAGCCATTTTACGGTACGTGAAAATTCTTTCCACACGTTTGGCAGGATCATAACCCCTCCGGTCACAAAGCCGTATCCTACAGCAGAGATCCCTGTTGCCTGAATGTCCTGCTCCTGGGTTAAAAAGTGAAAAACGATGGAAGAGAGGACTGTCGCCGTCACAAAAACGATTAAGACTTGTCTGGAGCCTCTTTTTCTTTCTAGCAGTCCTCCGAAGGGAAGGATCATGAGTCCATTTAACAACAAATGGACCCATAAAAACCAGATAGGTGCGCCTTTACTACCGTGCATCAGGGTCCCACTGACATATTGCCAACCATAGACCGGCTTCGAATGAAAGGCCAATAGGTCATACATAGCATCCCCATAAAAGGAAGTCAATAGACCAAGCAACAAACAGATTAGAGCTAAAGTGCTGATAATAGGGTAGGTTGTGAGGATTCTTTTCATATTTATCTTCTCTTTTTCAAAAAACAGCGTTACGATGTTTCCATTCACGATTATTATACCATTTATTTCATTGGAGACAGAAAAAGTTTTTTGCTTTTTTCGTTTCAAATCTTTGCTGTAAAAACGAAATGTCGTGACTTATTAGTCGGTCATTATTCGTGACCGGAAAGCGATCCTGTTTTTTAGCCGTAGCAAAAATTTGACTTTCCATTTTAAAAAGAATATACTCATTCTAATCTGAGACAAATATTTTTTATTTTTTTAAATCAACAGTATTGCATTCAGAGAAATAAACGACTAACTTCATGGAGGTGACGCTATGTCATTAGAAGAAAAATTGAACCAAGCAAAAGGTTCTGTTAAAGAAGGCCTTGGTAAATTAACCGGCGATACAAAAACAGAAGCTGAAGGCACTGCTGAAAAAGTTGCTTCAAAAGCAAAAGAAGTTGCTGAAGATGCAAAAGAAGCTGTTGAAGGAGCTATCAAGGGCGTTAAAAATATCTTTCATAAAGACGACAAATAGTCTTTAACATCCTAGACCCACTCTATTTTCTACAGTCATGTTTGACCGTGGAAGATAGGGTGGTTTTTATTTGCTTCAAATTCAGTTATACAAAAAAAACACCCCGAAGGGTGCTCATTGTAATGATTAGCATACTTTTAAAAGAACGTTTACTAAAGCTACTTTACAAACTTTTTAGAATTTTGTGTTTAGCTCTATCTTGGAATGAGATTTATTTTGATTGACTCATCCCTTTCAACATCCTCACCTCCATTTTCGACACGATTCATAGAAACCCCTGTTATTTAAAGTATCGTTTTGTTTTTCTTAATTGTGCAATATTAATATAGAGATGGATGACAGCAGTTATAAGGACACCAACTAACTGCACTTCACCAAGAATGATGGATAAGGCAAATAAGATGATATAGACCGATGGTAAGATTAGCTGATTGAGTTTGAACAAGATTAAATAAGCCTCTTCCATTTCCGCTTGTTTCTCTCCCTCGTCATACGTTTCTAGATAGTCTAATACCTCTTTTGGTGTGGCTAAAATAGAGAGTTGGTAATTACGAATTTTGCTCGTTGTTTTGACGCAGAAACTTCCAACAAGAATGGTTAATACCGCTAAGAGAAAAACTGATAACGGAAGATCATGACTAGGTAACACGGTAACCAAACTGAAAAACATACTAACTTGCAAAACATTGTAAGCAACTGTCCCATAATCTAGAGAGCGATACATCTTGATATAAGCCAGCTCATTTAATTCATCATCTTCTTCTGCTAGGTAGCTATCATAAGCTTTCCTACTATTCATAATAAAATAAAGAGCTACTATGGTCGATAGTATTCCCAGACAGAAAAAGAAGGTCGTCAAAACAAACTGTACTTGCTCTTGAGAAATGTTTAAATGAAGATTTGTGAAAGCAGCACCAAACATTCCGATTAAACCACCCAACAATAAACTTCCTAGCAATAGTAATAAATGTTTCTTTTTCATTTTCCATCTTCTTTCTAAAATAAACCAAGTAGCCCTTGAACCAGAGCATGACCAAATCCAAAGCTAGCTGTTAACACTTGATCACCAAAGCTATTCAGGAGAATGGCAACTATATAGAAAAATAGGATCTTGTACCCTGATTTTTTGATGACCTCTTCCAGAGATTCACTTCCCATCCAGCCAGCTAAAAGAGCATAACTTATCACTGTGAGAAGACTAATTTCTATCGAAGAAAGAAAAAGCAAAACGACTAATGCACGAACTATCAGGGGATCTACCTTGAAATAATTAGCGATACCGGCACAAACCCCTGCAATTTCTTTATGTTCGGTATCTACTTGAAAATCTGCCAAAAACTCTTTCATAATCTTACTCCTTTTATACTCTTTCTTTTACTTTCTTTTCTATCCGCTCAAATACTAAACTAAAAATCAAGCCACTCCAGAAAAAATAATTACTGTCTAAAATGTGAAACCATCCCATCAAGGTCCCGATCATCATCGAAACATTTGCTATAAAGGCAATGATACAAAGATAATAAATTACTCTATATTTGTTCATGATTCTTCCTCCTCTAAGCGAAATACCGACTCTACTGGCTCATGAAATATCTGAGAGATTTTCAAGGCGATAATAATAGAGGGGGTATACTCATCACGCTCTAGCAAACTAATGGTCTGCCTAGATATACCTGCTAGCTTTGCAAGCTCGGTTTGGTTTAAACCATCACGAGCGCGAAGCTCTTTTAAACGATTTTTTAGCTTCATATTTACCATTGTCATCAAACTCAGCCACTTCGCTTAGATATCCCAAAAATGGTAGAATCTGATTTTTCCTCCTTTGTTATTATATAAGATATTATTACCGATATCCTCATAGTTTCTCCGTTCAAAGTCTTATTTCTTTAACTTGATTACATTGTAACATATCTTTTTATTTTTGACAATGATAATAGTCAAAAATATCATTATTTTTGTCATTTTGTAAATGATTTAGGTCAAAACTCTTATCCTGAATAAGAATTGATTTGATATTTTTCTAAATAGAGATGAAATGGATACTTGAAATCAAAAAAATAACGGGGTCAACTTTGTATTTTTGAAACAAAAAAAGACATCCAAGAGAATACTCTTGAATGTCTGTAAACGTTGATAGTATCGTGTTGATTAACGTTTTGAGGCAATTGACTTCGTCGAATGGCAGCCGTAATTGTAAGCGGCTAAAGCCACAACAACTACGTCAACTACCACAATTTAGTATGAAAATACAAAAAGAACACCTCGAAAGGTGCTCTTTGTAAGTATTGTAATTCTTTCTGATCTATATTGGGTTTATCAATTACTTTATGTAAAAACCAGTTTGCTACCGTTGAAACAATAACAATCAGTCCATAAAAGAGCTGTGCCGAATGATTCATGAAATGACTACTAACTATTCCAGTAGCATGGGGCATAAATGAAACAAAAAATAAAAGATACAAATTCTTTCAAATTCCTCCCTTTTCAACTTGGCTAACTTGACCTGCATTACCTAGGTCGCTTTGCTTTAAATTATACTTTTTTCTTAAACATTTGATACGAGTAGGTATTTCTTGTGAGTAATTTTCATCAAAAAATTTCATAGATAAGTCCTATATATAATCATGGTAAAGTAGTAAAAATAGTTGTTATCCTAGTTGATTAAAAAAGTCTTTGATTTCCTCATCTTTTATAAAATAATATATAATTTTCCCCTCTCTTCTAGTATCCAAGATGTTTTGATTGGTTAGTTTACGAAGATGGTGGGAGGCAGATGCCATACTGAGATTTAGTAAACAGGCTATATCACAGACACAGAGTTCTTCGACGGCAAGGAGATAAAAGATGATATTTATCTGTTTATTATCGGTAAATTTTGATAAAATGCGAAGTGATTTTTGGACTTTTTCCTTTTCAAGGTAGTTCGTTGCGGTTATAACATTTTGTTGATTTATAACATCCACTTGACAGATACTATCTTTTTTCATAATTTTTTCTCCTAGCCGAACACAGTCCTTAGCATGTCAAAGCTGTTGTTTTCAATCAGGATATACATCCCCAATCCTAAATAGACAACGGCAATAAACCATCTGCTATATTTTTCCAAAGTTTCTCCAACAGAAGGGACTTGTGCTAATTTTTGGGCAGAAAAAACCAAGAGATAAATCATGACTAGAAAAGTAAGTAAAGTCACTATCAAATTCGCTAAATTTAAGGTGGTAAAATATGGGACAAAGACACCAATATTGTCAGCGCCACAACTTGCAAAAGTAATCATAGCGACTAGAAAAATCAGGTTTTTATTGTCTTTTCGCAAACCATCTTTTGCAATAGCTTCTCCATCAGAATCTCCTAAAAGCAAAACTTTGAGGCCTAGGAAAATTGGAATCAAACCGAGTAAACCTAAAATCTCTTTACTAGGAATATAATTTAAGACAAATGCAAAAAGCAAACTTAGGAATATTAGACTAACAGAGCCTAGAAATTGTCCTAAATAGATGTTAATGATGTCCTTTCTGCTTTTTCTTTTGGCAAAAAATAACATTAGGATAATAAGTAAGTCTACGGCTGTCCCAGAATACAGGATTATTGAAGTAACAATATTTTGAATCATAAAACACCTCATTCAAATATATTTTTGAATGTATTCTAACATTAACCTTTGTAGATGTCAACTTAAAATCCACCAATTAATAATTGCATGTCAATATTTGTATTGTGAAACTAGTTTCAGAAATATATAGTCTTAAAGTATGTCCACTGCCAATGGTTTTTTCAATATTTAAAAGGAGAGAACCAATTTGGTCCTCTCCAGGGTATAATTTTCCACCAACCCACTACAGTTGACAAAGAGCCGTTATTCTCAAATGAGACAACTCCTTTTAGTTTTTATAACCTCAGCTTCTCGGTCTCTTACCTACTTTTAATAGAAAGACTACGAAGGACGATTCTTAAAGTAGTCAGATTGTGCAATATCGAAAGATTAGATGGGCTTAACCAATTTAACAACCCAAATCCAATTAAACTTCCATTTATTACAACTGTTTCTTGAATATTTCTTTGAATTAATTTCTGCAACGATTCAGATAAAGAATTCAATTCCTCGAAGAAATCTAAACGATTATCTAATAATAAAATATCACTCATCTGCTTAGAAATATCAGCACTTTCATTCATCACAACCCCAATATCTGCAAGCGTCAAGGCAGCAGAGTCGTTTAACCCGTCTCCAACCATCAAAATAGTTCGGCCAGCTTTCTGTAATTCCTGAACCAACTGAAACTTACCATCTGGTTTTAAATCAGTATAAACGTTGTCAAATGGCAGATCTTTAACCAACTCTTCTGTTCTAGCCAACGTATCACCAGTTGCCAGAATCAGTTTTTTCCCTTGGCGCTTTAGCTTTTTCAATGCAACTTTCGCCTCGCTTCTCAAGGGAGTGTGGATACAAAACATCCCAATTAATTCTTTCTTATAAGCCAAAAACAATAAATTGTAATGAGTCTTATATTGCTCAATCAAGGCCAGCTGCTCAGAACTAATTCTTACCTGTTCGTCTTGCATTAGTACATAATTTCCAATGACAACCGATTGACCATCAATTTGCGATTTAATCCCTTTGCTTGCAACATACTGAAGCTTGCCATGCATTTCTTCGTGTTCAATGCCTTCAATTTCAGCTTGTTTAACAATTGCATTGGCAATAGGATGATAGATATGTTCCTCCAAACATGCACTTATTCTTAAAATATCTTTCTCAGTATAATCTCCGAAAGGAAGAACCTTTTCAACCAAAGGATAACTCGTCGTGATGGTACCCGTTTTATCAAACAAGAAAGTATCCACTTCCAGATATTTTTCTAATACATCACCATCTTTAATAACCATTTCTCGATTTAGACCTTCCTTTATGGCCGTAAGGTAGGCTACAGGTGTGGATATTTTTAGAGCACATGAAAAATCCACCAATAAAAAGGAAATGGCTTTTGAAAACGAACCTGTTAACAGATAAGTCAAACCAGCACCTAAGAAGTTATATTTTACAACCTTGTCTGCCATCCTAATAAAATGACGTTGTTTTGTCTTCTTACTCTCTTCAGATTTTTTCATCAGATTGATGAGTTGCAAAATACGACTGTTTATCTGATTATCAGTCACACGAATTCTTAACTCTCCTGTTTCCAAAACAGTATTCGCACATACAGAATCTCCCTCTTTCTTTTCAACAGGGAAGCTCTCTCCAGTCAAGGAGCTCTCATTGACCATGCCTAATCCTGAAACCACTTGGCCGTCAAACAAGATTTCATTACCTTGGGAGACAACTAATACATCACCTACTTGAACATCAGAACTCTTGATGCTGATGACCATGTCTCCCCGCACTAAGAAAACATCACTTTCTTTAGCAAGAAGGCTTTGTTCCAAATCTGTTGCTGTTTTTTTTAAAGACCACTGATCCAGATGATTACCCAAATCAAGCATAAACATGATGTTGCTAGCTGTCTTGGATTGGTTCATAAACAAGGACAACAAAATGGCCGAACAGTCCAAGACCTCCATGGTTAGTTCCTTGCGCGCTAAAGTTTGATAGGCTTCTTTGACATAACCCAAAGCCTGATAACAAGTCCAAATATAACGAATAGGGTAGGGTACAAAACTTCGAAACAGCAAACGCTTAATCGCTGCACCCGATACAATTGAATAAGCACTCTCTTCTCTACGAATGGGAAGAGTCATCAAGTCCGAAACTTTCCCCTTGTCAATTTTTTTTAAAAAGGCCTCTGCATTTTCTAATACAGAGAAGCCTTCTTTCATACGTAGAGTAAAGTGCTGCTGATCCATATAAAACTGAATAGAGTCGATCCCTTTTTCATCTTTAGCCAAGGAACGAAGATAATCTTGAATATCCAAGGTCAGTGAAAACGAGGACGATAATCGGATATGTTGATATCCTCTGTGTAGCACTTTAAAAGACATATTATTCACCTGTCAGGCTATCTAATTGTTCTTCTTTCTTTTCCTGTTCGTATAAATATTTAGCGTCTTGTAAAACATCATCACCGTGTTGTTTTACAACAGAAACAGATGCATCCAGTCCATCTTTCAATTTGTAAGCTTTAGCCAAGGCCTTAGAATAGCCTTTCTTAGCTTCTTTACTTGCTAAGACTTTCAAGCCAAGCGTCCCAAATGCTACCCCTCCTAAGAAGAGAGATGATTTTTTCGCAACTTTTGCGACGTTTAATACTTCTTTTAACATGTTTATTTCCTCCTTGTAACTATTGTAGCGAAAAATGACAGCAAAAGCAATTGCTGATATCTGATATATAGATAAAATTCTCTATACTGATATTTAATTATATTATGATGAAAACAATATACTTTATTTTTTGATACTGTAAATAATTATGTGTAAACACTTAAGTAGAGTTACGGAGTGTTAATTAAATAAGCTTTCAAGTGTATCAGAACATTGACCAAACCCTTTATGGATTCGTTGACTTTGCTTGAAATTATAATCTTCAAACAACGTAACTAAGTAACGTTCCAGAGCCTCCTCATTAGGAAAAAGAACCTTCTTTTTCGTTTGATGTTTGATTTCTTTGTTAAGAGACTCAATGAGGTTTGTCGAATACATGCTGTGCCAAATCTGGTAGGGAAACTGATAAAAAGTTAAAAGATTATCCGTCTTCTCCAGACTTTCCATGACTTTCCTATACTTTGGTTTCCATTCGGCGAGAAAGTCCTCTAAAGCTTGTCCTGCCATTTCTAAATTTTCAGCACGATAAATCATTATAAATTGCCCCAGAATAACCGCTCTATCTGCTCGTTTCACTTTACTAGCTAGATTTCGACTAATATGAATTAAGCAACATTGTTGTTTAGCTAATGGGTGAGCCTGACTGATAATCTGCTCAAGCCCCTTAAAGCCATCTGTAACTACAAGAGAAATCTGTTGGATTCCTTGGTTTTGAAGCTTGTCTAACAGGGTGGACCAAGAAGCATTGTTTTCTTGAGGCAACTGTGCATAGCATATCTCTATGCGACTAAAGTCGCTAGAGCTATCCTAATTGCGCACCGCCAGTTCTCATAGAAAAAAACACCTTGCAAGATGCAAAGTGTTTTCGTTTGTATTCTGCTGTCCAGTAACGAATTAACGTTTACTAAATTGTGATGCTTTACGGGCCTTTTTCAAGCCTGGTTTGGAAAGTATGAATTTCAGTTGGACTAAAAACAGCGTAATATCAAGACTTTTCTCCGCTTTTATAAAAGCGTTTTTCCAATCAAATTCAACTAATTTTATCTAAATGGTGTGGATTTTACCCCCAAAATTACAGAGAATGGAGCTGATAAACACTAAACGTTCACACCATTAGTTAAATGATTTTTTTCATCATTTTTCTTAGATGATAGAACTTCTAATTTATTTCTTATTCAAGCAAAAACAACCTGCTATAAGTAAGAAAGAGGAAGATACAAGAAAAACACGGCGTAAAAACCGATTCAGTTCATTGTCCTCAATCCTTGTCTGCTTCATTTTCTTTTACGAGATCGTTTTGTGAATCTTTTTCAGAGAGTTTTTGATCAATATACTTGTCAATGTTTTCATAAAATTCCTTGGTCGCTTCACTATCTAATGTTGGCGAGTTCTGAACTTGATTCACTTTCAATTGAACAGATTGAATACCGTAAGAG
>NZ_KV794409.1:76842-77341 GCF_001808725.1 Streptococcus sp. HMSC074F05
ATCTCCAACAACCGTCAAGACCAATTCATTGTTACTTGACTTGTAGACTTGATTAATAACCGTATAATTGGCGAACTCTTTTCCTACAAACTGTTTGATCCCTTCTTTGCGCGCTTGTTCTATTGTCAGAGTAACTGCCGAATAGCTAGCTGGAAGAATCAACAATACAATCAAAGAAATCAAGCCAATTCTCATTTTAATGCTCAGCTCTTTAAATGAAGTTAAAGGAGATTTTCTCATCAAAATTCTTGTTCCAACAATGTTGATTAGCATGATAAAGACACAGTTGATCAAGAAAAGATAGAGAGCCCCCAATAAAAATCGTACATTCCCATTAGCTAAACCATAGCCAGCAGTACAGATAGGCGGCATCAAAGCTGTAGCAATGGCTACTCCTGGCACGATATTGTTTGCTTCTTTTTTCCTTGAACCGATCACACCAGCAATCCCACCAGCAATAGCAATGAGGACATCCCAAATGGTTGGAGAGGTTCGTGCA
>NZ_KV794409.1:77441-107172 GCF_001808725.1 Streptococcus sp. HMSC074F05
GATTAAACGCGTATCAAAAATAGCTAAACCGAATCCCAGTCCAACAATCGGTGTCATGAGAGGTGAAATCAACATGGCTCCTATAATGACAGCTGTTGAATTCATATTTAGTCCGATAGAGGCAATAAAAATTGCACACATCAAAATCGCTGTATCTCTCAATCGAACATGAAGGTCATCGTATAATTTCTCACGGTATTCCCGTGTTGAATAATTGGCAGTCATTTGTCCTCTCCTCTTTCCTTATTTAAATTGGTATAATAATTAAAAATAACAGCTGATAAACAGCCAAAAAATATGAGCCCATAAATCGTCAAGAAGACACTGGTAATCCTTCCAATCAAGGTCACAGCTAGGAGATCCCCGTAGCCGACAGTCGTCGAAGTCACAAAAGCATACCAAAGACCGTCTCCGTAATTTGTGATAGCAGGTTCAACTAGGAAAAGCACGCCTCCTGACCCAAAAACAAAGGTCACAAAACTCAGAGCAAACCGAGTAAAACCCGTAACCTGCATAATATGCCATAACATTTTTAAACGTTTCATTTGTTCTCCTTATTCATACTAGCTCCTGACCGAGCCGTTTTTTTCCAATAATCAAAGTGAAGATAGGACATGATCTCCATCAGAGAAAGATAGACAAACTGATAGATCTGATTTAAGCTGATTATCAACTGATATTGTTTGAAAAATGACTGGAAGAAAGACCAGATATGACTGTCTTGAATCAGTCCCTTCTTAATATCAGACAGGATATTAGCTAAAGCTCCCAAGGACTGAAACGGTAAATCCTTGACATTTATATAGATCCGGTCCACCACATCATTCAGACTGGTATCTTGGATGGCATGAAATTCTCCAAAGAGAACTCCTGCCGCTCCAAGAGTAGAAACAAATTCCACCAAATAATTTCTGAGGAAATTTTCTCAACCTTTTCCCATAATGTGTTTAGTGCCATCCATAACGATCCCAACCAGAAAAAGGAAAGAAAACAAGCAAAGAAATTTTGCCGTAAATCCCAAAAAGCTTCAAGACTTGGTGTTGTTGGTTTTTCTAACTCTAAAACCAAGATGGTCATAATAATTGCTAGAACAGCATCTGTCAATACAATTAATCTGTCTTTCTTCATCGGATTGCATCCCCTTTCTTTTTTGTAACATTCTATCTTATCGCATAATATTGGATATTCTTTCATAATCCGACTACAAACAAAAATAAACCAAAAAGTATGTCCCTATTATACTATATTTAACTCTAGAAGTATTCATCCATCTAATTAATAAATATATCATATTTCACAATAAGTGAATACTATCAAAGATTCATCCCCTTTCACTTCATCATGTAGTGTTGCTTAGATTTATCAAAAACAACCAAATTTGTATTAATTTCAAGTATCACCTAGTTACAAAAATTTGGGGTGAACAGAAAAAGCATCCCGTATTTTTGATACGAAATGCTTTCAATAAGTTTAAATAAGTTTTAACGTTTACTAAATTGTGATGCTTTACGAGCTTTTTTCAAGCCTGGTTGGGGCACCACTTATTTCATCTAAATTCAAAGTGCTTTAAAATCAACGCTTTTATGAGTGTTCAAAAAAGAAAATTTCAGCTAATTTCAATCAATTTCATCAAAATAAGGTGAACTTTCATTAAAAATAAACAAAAATCGAACCAGAATATCAAAAGTTTACCTTATTTGGTTTTTCAGAAGTGAAGTAGGGATTCACTACTCGTCAATAAACGTTAGGAACCTTGTTTTTATGCGATTCTCGAAATTTTAAATTTCAGTACATTACAAAAAAATCAACCGAATCACTATCTTTATTTAAAATAAGCATACTAATTTCAACAATAAAAAGCAAGAGGGGCTTCATAATGAAGCTCCTCTTTTTTACTATCATCCCAATACCTCTTATTTCTATTGAACTCTTGCATTGACTGTTTTTAAATCTAATTCATCCTGACCAAATAGTAATCTAATTATGATTTGAGTTGGATTTTCAACATTATTTAGGACACAAACAAGTTCTGTTCTAATATTTGGTTTAAATTGTACTCCTTCGATTGACTCTTGAAGGTTTGGATTTTGTTGAATACGATTACGTATCTCCTCATAAGGAGTTGCTCCCCAACAACTAACTGGTTCAGCTCTTTCAATAATCATTCTAGGGATATAGTCTGGCACAAATTGTTCTGGTAAAATACATAACCCTCCATTCCTAATAAAAGATTCTAGCATCTTATCAAAAATAGCAGTAGGTGTCCCATCACTTTTTAGTCCATTAAACCCTATTAAGTCACCAACTTTTTTAGCAATATCCGACTGATTCTCATTTATAAATATAGATAATTCTTCATTTTCAGGAAGCCCTTCTCCCCTTTGATAAATACCCTGCCAATTATTTTGATTTCCCTCATAATTTGGACATTTATTTCTTCTTTCTATATCGTAGAACAGTCCTTCTATAGGATTTCTTGTATGTGCTGCATAATATTTTCCAGTTCTACTTTGAGTATTATTATTTTCCCCCCCAATAAGTTGAATCGAAGAACCACAAGTTGGACACAATGCATACCTTTTGCTATTTTGATAATATGGTATGTTTTTATTTGTTTTCTCTTCAAATTCATCAATATGATAAGTTCCACCATCGATTAATTTAAAATATTTCATCACTATTTCCTCAATAAATAATCCATCTAATTTCATTTCGTCTTTACCAAATTGATAAGATTGACGACATCTTCATAACGTCCTACCGCATTATCGATATCTTGTAAATTCGTGCTAACTTTTGATTTCTTACGGGCGGAGATTTTGATAAGGCTTTGTCAATCTCTGGATTAACACTTTCATTTTGTGCCACAAACTCCAGGTCGTAAGACGTTAACCACTTTTCAACTTCACGTTGGATCTTTACTTCTTTACTCTGTTTCGTTGCCTTTACCAAAGCCTTCCAAAATGTTCTTCAAATTAGCTCTTTTAATTGCCCAGTGAGTCCTACTTAATTCCCAATTTTCTATTTTTAATTCTGATTGATGAAGTTCGACCTGATTTAAATCAATTTCACATTCTTTCTGAAAAACAAATTGTGTATCTTTAACCTTTTTATCTATATCTTCTAACTTTCCGAAAAAACCAATTTTTATATCTTGGTTCACATCGCTATACTCTGGTAAAAATAAAGCTGGTAAACTTCTTATTTCAGTAATATCTTCTAGTGTAAATTTATTGAATCTTTGTTTAATTGCTGTATTCGTGTGTTCAAAAATCCTATCGTTATTTAGACTAAAAGAATTCGCTTCAAACTTTTCACCGTAAATTATAAATAGGTTATAGTACTCATCAGAAGAGAGTATCTCGCGTACAGGTGTAACATTAACGATATGATTCACATTGTTTGCTTGCTCAATGTTATAGATTCTATCTGCATTTTGTTGTAGTAGTTGTTGGGGAAATTCTGACGGCAAATTACCCTGTCTTTTTAGTGAGTTTGTCAATGTATTCTCCTTAATTTAGATTTTCTACATGTTCTATGTTATAGATATTATTAGCATACTGGTTGATAACTTTAGGATTATTCAACACTTGTTTTGTTATTGAGTCATCACTTTCAACTTTAGAATTAAACTCTTCCTCAACCTCAACGTCTGATTCTTTGATATACTCTTGTTCCTCAACATCTTCCACATTTGGATTATATCGAGTTATTTCTAAATCGTTTATATGTTGTCCAAGTTCTGCATTATTGAATTTCCAAGGGGTTCGCTCTCCGCCTTGAGAATACCAAGCTTCAAATGTTGGTTTACCGAGAGTATTATCTAATTTACTGACAAAAATATATCTCATTACATCTAATAAGAATGACTCAATTTCAATTACTTCAACTCTTAATAAATCTTGCTTACATGACGACTCATTAGGGGAAATTTTAAAATCTTCCGAATCCTTAACCGTTTCATCAGTACAAATAGTTTCAACAACTGCCGAAACAAGCCACTTCAATTTTCGTTCCGAAAACTTCTCATTTATAAATTCAGACATACTTTCCAGTGTGTCTTTTTTATTCTGTTCAACAGAATCTTTAAATAAATTAATGAACCTCGAATCATCAAAAGGTAAATACTCTGTTTTAGAAATAATACATTTTTTATAATCAGAAACATTCTTTTTAAACGTGTTTCCGTAAGGCATTTGCTGATTTTCTCCTGTAAAAATATCAACAAAAGACTTCATAATATCAGTTTCGGATAATTTATCAGTTCGTTCTTCCAAGCATCCACGCCGAACCCTACTTTTGGTTTTTCTAGCTTCAAGCATTAGTCCAAACAGAATTCCTCCTGTGATCCGTGGGACAGTTTCAGACATTTTTTACTCCTCGTAACTAATTTAGTAACTGTATCTACTTTATAAACTTTATCTACAATTGCAAATAACGCAATCTACTTCATAATAAAGGGTGAAGATAAAGCAAATGTATATTCGATACTATTATATCAAATTTCACAAGCGTTTTCTTCAAAAGAATAATATTAGTCCTAACTGGTGCGCACCAAATGGACGGATAGAAACAAATATGAAAACTCCGACGATGACGGTCGAGTTCTGCATATATCTGTTTATCCGTTTTTTTGGTGTGCCTTTTTGCACACATCGGTATTCAGTGTAGCTCATAAAAGTTTCTTTCCGTCCTAGAAATGGACTTAGAAAGAGGCTATTATGCCAATAAGAACATTCGAAGACCGTCTCACTCTACAGGATTATATAGATATCAAAAAGTGGGATAAGATATTGAAAAATGACGATAAGTCATATGAGAACGCTAAACGAAGAGATAGATACCATAATCTTGGAAGTTTAGATGCGAACATTTCTAACGAAGGACGTGAAACAGATAAATATGATTTTATCGCTAGTGACTCGTTAGATGGTGAACAAGCTTATATCTATAACGAACTATTAGAAGCTGTGCATAATTATATATCTGCCCTTCCTACGAATGACCAAATTATTATGGTTGAAAAACTAAGAGATAAGCCAACCTCATCGTCTACACTATCTAAAATTGTAGAATGTAGCGACAAAACTGTAACAGCTCACTTCAAAAAATTTCAAAAAGAGTTACAAAAACTCTTAAAAGACTACAGATAGTCTATAAAACTGGTAATCAGACTGATTACCAGTTTTTATATTCAAAAAATAGAATTATATTTGTAATCTAAAATATTATATATTTTAGGGATATACTTTATTTAAATAAAATTCAACAATTATATAAATGTAATTTTTGTATGGATCAAAAACTAATAAGAAAAGAGTTCCACTTATAAATGGAACTCTTATAAACTAGCTTATTGTATTTACTTTCTAGTTATTCTTTAGTGCTTCTTTAATTTCACCAATTGTCGCTGAAACAGTTTTATCTTGAAATGATTTTACTTCTCTATTGCCATCTTTATCAATAGTTTCAACTGGACTACTGTAATCATCTGTTGAGCTCGTCGTAAAACCACCTGATTTATCCGCAATAATTAATTTGTCATCAGGTTGGTTTGAGAAATATTCATTAATTTCTTTTTCAGACTTATTTTTTAGAAGGTTCTTATAAATTTCAATTGTTTGATTTTCTTTTTGTTGAGCTCCTAACGAATTAGCAATAACAGGGTTTAATAAAGCATACGAAATTAATCCTACAGTCAAAATAGTTAACGTTAAAGGTAAAAATTTTTTAGTCATTTTTAAGACCTACTTTCTTTCTATTTATTAAGAGTATACTAATAAGCTGTTTTCTTCTTTAAAATCGTTATATTTTTGTTAAAATCCTTTCTGGATAGGCCTCCATCCTATCCAACCTCATTATATTATTGCTTTTGTTAGAATTCAATTTATTGTATGTGAAACTAGTTCCAGAATATTTTTTAATTTTATCGAAAATAGACATATATGATTTTCTGTTTAGATACCAATTCTGATTAAAAATAATGTATTTTATGATTCTATTTCTGTTGTATCAACGTTTTAACTCTTGTTAGGTCATTTGTTTTAAATTATTTAGTTTTCTACTTTCGAAATCTTTGAACATAATAGAATAAAATTAAAACTTTCTAAAAAACTCCGAAATTCACCTCCTGAATCTCCTATAAGATAGAAAGGAAAAAATCAACAAGTCCAGCTCATGACCTCAAACCGAGCATGTCACCAATACTTTTTATCACAAAATAGAATATACGAGGTATCTCAAAATGAAAATGAAAGCAAAATTCCGCAATGGCGGATACTCAAATCAAACAGCAGAACAATACGTTAGCCTTCAAGATCCAATCTACTTGCTTTGTGATGAGCTTGAAGCACAACAAAAGTATGAAGATGGAAAACCGACGGGTGAAATTGTCGCATATAAGGCTTGGTTTGGGCAAAAGGGATTACCACCATTTCAAGTAAAATTCCTTGAAGAACCTGAACTCCCTGAATATCTTTCCCTTATCACCTTTGACAACTTGCAAGCATGTGAGGTCAACTATAACGTTTACTTTAGAGCTAATGGATTTAAAGAGGTGAAATAATGGTTCCAGCTATCACACAAAAAGAGTTGGAACAATACCTATTACAGAGTCTGAACATGGCTTTGGGCTCTGTATTACAAGGGGAAACTTCTTATACCAACTCTTTTGACATTTCTGTCAAAGAAAACGGATTTATCTTCATTCCTCGTCTTCCATCAGGATTTGTCATTGATGACGAACTGTACCGAAAGATTTTCTTAATCGCTAATGCGTCTCTCTACCCACAATACACGCTATTAAAACAAAATTCTGCCTACTTTATTGCACTGAAAACAGACGATATTCATATTCAACGTGGACTGTTTTTTCCTTGGCAGAAAGGTGTTTCTGAGCGGCTAATCATTCCAGACCTAGAAAAATTCACATTATCGCTAAAAGGTAATGATATCCCTATTATGGCAAATCTAATGATTAACTATGATAAAGTAACTTCTATGGCTATTGCTGGGAACTCAGGTAGTGGTAAAAGCTATGCATTAACTTATCTGTTAAGTATACTGAAAAACATTTCCGACCTGATTATCGTTGATCCTAAATATGATACCCCATCACGGTGGGCAAAGCAGAATCAAATTAGTGTCATCCACCCTCAAGAGAATCGTTCCAAATCCGACTTCGTATCAGAAATTAACGAAAGTTTAAGTCAGTGTTTGACAATAATTCATAAACGACAAAGGATTTTATTTGATGATCCACATCATGAATTTCAACATCTAACTATTGTTATTGATGAGGTGCTTGCTTTATCAGAAGGAATCAACAAAAATATCAAAGATTCCTTCTTCTCTCTGTTATCTCAAATTGCTTTATTAGGGCGATCAACCAAAGTTCACTTGCTTCTTGTAAGTCAGCGTTTTGATCATAGTACAATTCCTGTATCAGTCCGTGAACAATTTAATGTATTGATTCAGGTTGGTAACATCAACCAGAAAACAGTACAGTTCTTATTTCCAGACCTCGATCCAGAAGGTATTGTTATTCCGATCGGAAAAGGAACAGGGCTTATTCAAATCATTGATAACGAGCATCCTTATCAGGTCTTACCCTTGCTGTGTCCAACATACTACACAATGAAAGGTATTTTATAACTTATGCAAACAACACATTTTCAGAAAGTTTTTAATCTCGGTTCTCTGCTGTTTCTTACAGCAATTTTAGGTGCATTCTGCACAGTCTGCTTCGGGTTTAGCATGAATTCATTACAGGAGATTGATTATTTAGTCTTCTTTTATCGTTTTACTAGCGTAATTTTCGCAATTAGCTTATTTACTTCGCTTATGAGCTCTGTAATTCTCTTTTTCCTCATCAGTCGTGAAATCAAGGACCGGCAAAAAGAAGATAACCTATATAACCTGTGGCAATCAATTAAACAAACCTTGTCGATCCGTACTTTTCTACATCAAAGCGAACTCTCAGAAGCCGTAACTACAACTGAACAAGCAAAATTAACACACTACAACCCTATTCATAAACGTTTTAACAAAGCAGTTGATAAATCTATTATAGATGTTAGAAAAGATACAATCATTCTGATGATTCGTATTCCAAAGACTCAGCAAGCAAAGAAGATTCTAGACGATATGAATACAATGATTATCGAAGAAGTTGCTAGATACAATCCTGATTATTTCTTCTCCCCCTCAAATCCAGATAAAAAATGGGCATACTTTGTAGGAACTAAAAGACAATAGCTTAATGGCGCTGTGGCCCACGTAGTGGAAGCCAAACAGCGCCGTTTTTTAATTGCAAAATTTAGGATTAAGTGGGGTGACTACGACCCCCACTTAATCCAATAATCAATAATCAGAAAAAAATTAAATTTTCTCAAAAACTCCGATTTATGCCCTCCCAATCTCCTAATAGATAGAAATAATAAAAAATTGAAAGTGAGGAATTTTACCTATGGCAAAAGAACAACGTTCAAATAAATGGGCTTTTCTATTCTATCAGGAAAGTGCGCCCGAAAACTATTTAGAAATTCTCGAAGAAATTCATGTTCCATTTGTTCTGTCACCGTGGCATGATAAGGACGTAAACAAAAAAACTGGAGAGTTTAAGAAAGCACATAAGCATGGAGCATTCTATTTCAGCTCTCTCAAGAGCTATTCTCAAGTTTCGGAACTTATCAAAGACAAACTGAATGGCCCTGCACATGTTGAACCTGTAATGTCCCCCAAAGGGATGTACGACTACTTTGTCCATGCAGAAAATCCTGAGAAAAGTCAGTACAATATCGAAGATATTGAAACTGGATGCGGATTTGAATTAGATAAATTCCTCATCAGCAATAATAATGATGAATTTCTATCAACCATTATTGATGTGATAGACAAGAATAATTTCACAGAATTTAATCATTTGGTTAGGTATGCGAGAGAAGAAAATCCGACCTTATTAAGGCTTATCGTTGACAAAACATACTTTTTTGCCAAGTATTTAGATTCACGAAGGTATAGCACAGACAAAAGCAAAATCACTTCATCAGAAAATTCCTTGACGAATACTCCTAATGAAACTAGAAACATCATATCAAGCTCTACTTCAATAGAATTATAATGGAGGAAAAGCTATGCAAGTAATCTTACCAGATGAACAAATTCATCAAATTCAACTTTTACTCTCTAATCTTATAAGGAAAGAAATCAGTGAGCAATTAGACAAGAGTGGTATTGAAAGCCCCTATTTGAACAAAAAACAGACTTGCGACTATTTGGGAATTTCCAACAATACTCTTGATTCATGGATTCAAAAGGGGCTTCCATCCATCAAAATCGGAAAAACCATTAGATTCCACAAGGACGCTATTGACAGCTGGCTAAACGGCAACAACTAGAAAAATCAAGATTTTTATTTTATAATGGTCATGATATTTTCTGGTTCGATATAAAGGAGAATATCATGACTATCAGTAAGACAAAAAACGGAACTTACCGCTTAAAAGTCTATATTCCAATAGAAGCACGAATGCCTCTTGGAATCGTTAATAATAACTATTATGATAAAAGATTCAAAACAAAAAAGGAGGCAAGACAAGCAGAGATAGACTTACTTACGAAGTTAAACCAAATTGAAGATAATATGTTTTCAGGACTAGGAAAAGAAGATATCCTTTTCTCAGACTTCTATAAGAATATTTGGTGGGAATCCTATAAAGCAGGTCAAACTACATCTACTTTGAAACCACCAAGCAGGTCAACAATCGCTAATACCAAAACATGTTTTGAAAAGCATATACTACCACTTCTTGGCAACTATACGATTCAATTTTTAAACCAAAATAAACAGGTTATTCTAAATTTGATGACCTCAAAAGCTAACGAATATGCAAACTTCAAAACTTTACGAAGTTACGTTATTTCTATTTTTGATTGGGCGGAAGAACTTGAATATATTGAAGCAAATAGAGTTGCAAAAACTTTAAGACGAATTAAGGCTGTCAGAAAAATTCAACTTGCAGAATCAAAACGTGATGAAGATTTATACTTAACTCATGAGCAACTCCAAGAATGGTTCTCAGCTTTTAAAGAAGATTTAGAAAATGATAAAATATCACTCAAAGATTACGTCCTTTTTTATCTCACTTTTTTCCTCGGAGATAGAAAATCAGAAACATATGCTCTCCAGTGGAAACATGTCGATTTTTCAAAATCTCAAATTCAGTTAATTCAGGCTTTAGATAGATACGGACAAGTAAAATCTACCAAAGGAAATAAAAAAACTATCTTCTCTATTTCTAGTGACTTACTTCAGCTTCTTACCTCTTGGAAAGAACAACAAAAATATGAACTAGCAAAGTTTGGCATCATCAGTAATACAGAACAATTCATCTTCACTTATATAGATACCAAAGGTAATATCAATAAACCTTTACATTCTGACTACCTCAATAATAAGATGAAAACTATCAGAAAGCGACACCCAGAACTTACACACGCTACGCCACACAAATTACGGCATACGGGAGCAACACTCGCTAAACAGGCAGGTATGAGTTTAGAAGCCATTTCCGAAGCCCTAACTCACAGTGACAAAGGTACAACACAGATTTATGTCAATACTTCTAATGTAGTCCCTATGGCAGTTGGCGAATTTGCCTTAAAGTCTTTAAAACAATAAGGTAAAAATAAGGTGAACTTTGAGGTGAACTTTTTCAAAAAACATAAAAAAAGCACCCATGAGGTAAACTCTTGAGTGCTTTGAAACGTTGATATAATCGTATTGATTAACGTTTTGAGAATTGTGATGCTTTACGAGCTTTCTTAAGACCTGGTTTCTTACGCTCAACTTTACGTGAGTCACGTGTAAGAAGTCCTGCGCGTTTCAATGAATCGCGGAAGTCTGGGTCTACTTGAAGAAGGGCACGAGCGATACCGTGACGGATAGCTCCTGCTTGACCAGCGTATCCACCACCTACAACGTTAACGAAAACGTCGTATGAACCTACAGTTGAAGTAACTGCGAATGGTTGGTTGATGACCAAACGAAGGTCAGCGTGTGGGATGTACTCTTCAACATCTTTTTTGTTAACAGTGATTTTACCAGTTCCTGGAACAAGGCGAACGCGTGCAACAGCGTTTTTACGACGTCCAGTACCTGCATATTGTGCTTGTGACATACTTTATTGTTCCTTTCCTTAGATAAGTCCTGAAATATCAAGAACTTCTGGTTGTTGTGCAGCGTGAGTGTGTTCAGCTCCAACGAATACTTTCAATTTCATACCTTGAGCGCGGCCAAGAGTATTGTGTGGAAGCATACCTTTAACTGATTTCTCGATCAAACGTACTGCATTTTTAGAACGAAGTTCACCAGCAGAGATTGATTTCAATCCACCTGGGTGGTTTGAGTGAGTGTAGTAGATCTTATCAGTTGCTTTTTTACCAGTCAATTTAACTTTTTCAGCATTGATAACGATTACGAAGTCACCTGTATCAGTGTGAGGTGTGAAGGTTGGTTTGTTTTTTCCGCGAAGCACGCTTGCAACAACTGCTGAAAGGCGTCCAAGAGGTACATCAGTTGCGTCAACAACGTACCATTTGCGTTCTACTTGGCCTGGTTTAGCCATGAATGTAGTTTTGTTCATGATTTCTCCTATATGAATGTCGTTTTTGTTTACAGGGCGGATGTTCCGGTCCGCAAGTTATTTGAAAGGTTCCGGGGCCTTACAAATGGGGTAAACAATACCGCCTACTATTGTATCAAAATTCTAAGATAAAAGTCAACCGATTTGGAAAATTATTTGCGATTTTCTTTTCCAATGACAAATCCGATCAAGGAATTCGGGCCGACGTGGGCTGAAATAACTGGTCCAAGAGGCATCACAAGGACTTCATCGATGCCTTCAAGCGCAAGCATTTCTTGCTTCAGTGATTCGGCTCCTTCTAGATCGTTGGTATAAGATACCAAGGCTGTGCTTATGCCGATATCGGCTTTGATCAGCTCCAGTAATTCTCGGACAGCTTTTTTGCGCCCCCGAACCTTGCTAATGGGCACTAATTTCCCTTCTGCATCAATCCAGAGAATGGGCTTGATGCTGGCTAGACTTCCCATGATCGCAGCGCTCTTTGAGAGGCGACCACCACGCATGAGGTGGTAGAGATCATCGACGAGGAAATAGGTCCGCAGTTTTGGAGCTAGAGCCATGATCTCTTCTTTGGCTTCTGCTAATGAGCGACCCGCATCGCGCGCTGCTACTGCCCGCATGACCAGGTAGCCCTCTCCAATCCCAGCAGCCTTCGGATCGACAATCTCGATCACGGCTTCCGGGTAGTCTTCTAAAACCAGGTCTCGTGCCATGACTGCACTCTGATAGGTCCCAGATAAGACCGATGAAAAGGCTACATAAAATACAGCTTTTCCATCTTTTGCAAAGTGCTTAAAGGTCTCCTGAAATTGGCCCACATTGACCTGACTGGTTGTCGGTTTGGCTCCATTTTTCATGGCTTCTAAAAGCTCAGGGCTGGTCAATTGACCTTCTCCTACTGTCTGGTAAACCGTCCCATCTAACTCAATGGTCAAACCCAGAATGGTTACCTGGTGTTCCTTGGCCCAGTTTTGGTCCAAATCTGCGGTCGAATCGGTTAAAATAGCAAATGTCATTACTTGTCTCCCATCATTTCTTGTAATTGTCGCAATACTTCGTGATCGAGTGGTCGCATGGGTGGTTTTTGATCGTTGACCACTCGCTGCGCCTGGTTGAGGTTTCCTTTGACGACTGCGACCCGTTTTTCTAACTCTCTGGCAGATACCCGAAGAGCCCCTTGAGCAAATACGGTCCATTGCTCATTTAAGTCACTGGTCGCTACCGAAACTTGGTGGAGGGGCGTATTAAGCTCTGCCGCCAAACGCTCGATATAGTCATCTGCCGTTTCATCCTCGCCGGTAAATACCACCTGAACATTGAACTCCTCATAGGTCTGCCGCACTCCTGGCATATACTGGGCATCAAAGACACAGATGACTTCGATCCCTTCAAAGCTAGCATAGTGGCTCAGTTTTTGCAGGAGGATGTTGCGGGCTGCATCGAGCTCACTTTTTTGAAAGAGCTGGCGGGTCTCCTGCCAAAAGGCAATCATATTATAGCCGTCAACCAATAAGATTTTTCGTTTCATATCATTGCCTTTCTAGGATTATAATCGGTTGCGAAAGACCTCATACATAAGGATGGCTGCTGCCACACTGGCATTGAGGCTTTGCACATGACCATTCATGGGAATGGTGATCATCTCATCGACTTGCTTTTTGATGTTGGCTGAGATCCCTTTTCCTTCATTGCCAATAATCAAGGCTAACTTGCCAGCCGTATTCCACTGGTGAGACGGCGTGCCGTTCATGTCGGTTCCAAAGATCCAGAAGCCCTCTTCCTTTAGCTTGTCTATGGTTTGGCTAAGATTGGTCACTCGCGCAATGGGAATGTGTTCCACTGCTCCAGTAGAAGTTTTTGAAACCACTGGGGTTACCCCGACTGCCCGGTGCTTAGGAATGATGACTCCTGAGACATTGGTCGCATCAGCTGTACGTAAGATGGATCCAAGATTGTGCGGATCTGTTAAACCATCGAGAATCAACAAAAGCGGGTTCTCTTCTTGGGCTGTCTGTTTCAGAATCGCTGCCAAGTCTGTGTAAGCAAAGGCTGCCACACGAAGAACGAAGCCTTGGTGAACAGCTCCTTCTGTCATTTCCAGCAGGGTTTTCTTTGGGGTCCAAGAAATCGACACTTTTTTCTCAGCTGCTAAGGCCTTGATCTTGTCGACATTTTTTCCTCGGAGGTCTTCTTGAATATATAATTTATTGCCTGTATTGGCTTGTAAAGCCTCGGTGACTGCGTGGACACCGTATACGATATCGTTATTTTCCATAGAACTAGTATACCACAAGAAAGGAGGAAGAGGCCAATTCATGATATAATGAAATCAAATCTATCTCAATGAACGAACCGAACTAGAAAGGAAGCCATGCCTCTTTTTCAACGAACCATCAAGCTCACCTTGGCCACCTGTTTAGCAGCGGCCCTTGCTTATGCTCTGGGCTTGACCTATGCCATCTCAGCTGGCGTCATTGCCATCTTGAGTATCTCGGATACGCGTCGCAGCACCATCAAGCAGGCCTACCAGCGCTTTATGTCGACCTTGCTGGCCCTTGCTATCGGAAATCTTGCCTTTTCCTTTTTAGGGTTTAACCTTTGGACACTGGGAGTCTTTATCGCTCTCTATGTCCCTTGTGCCTTTCTATTGGGCTGGCAGATCGGCATCACGCCAAGCACGGTGCTGGTCACCCACCTCTTGATTGAGCAGTCTACTTCCTGGGGACTCTTGCTCAATGAACTTGCTCTCTTTTTGATAGGGACCAGCTTTGCCCTGCTGGCCAATCTCTATATGCCTTCGAATCAGGCTGCGATCGATCATTACCATGATGTTGTTGAAGACCAACTGAAAAAGATCCTTGGTCGTTTTGCGGAATTACTTGGTAAAGGGGATGGTCGCAATGATGCTCGCTTGATTAAGGAGTTGGACAGCATCCTAAAGGACGCTTTGAAGCTAGTCTATCTGGACCATTCCAACCACCTCTTTCACCAAACCAACTACCATATTCACTACTTCGAAATGCGCAAGCGACAAAACGATATCCTGCGGGATATGGCAGAAAACATCAACCGCTGTCAGTTAGCGGCGAGTGAAAGCATAATCCTGGCACAACTATTTAAGAAGACGGCCCAACAGTTAAGTCAGGAAAATCCCGCCCAAGATCTTCTAGATGATATTAATCAGTATTTGGCGATCTTCCGCGAACGTCCTCTTCCTAAGACCCGTGAGGAATTTGAAACACGCGCCACCTTGCTCCAACTCTTAAGAGACTTAGAAACTTTCATCCAGGTCAAGGTTGATTTTTACCAACAATTTCATAAGGAAACAGAATAGACAAAGAAGCCCTTGCAAGATGCAAAGGTTTTTTTATTCAGGGGATTATTGTAAACGTTTTCCTAAAATGGTATACTAGAAACGGAAAATAACTTTTTAAGGAGGGTCTTCTATATGAAGTCTTCGTATAAGAAACATTTGTACACTACAACACTCAGCCTCTCAGCGGCTGTCTTGCTTTCTGTTATCGGTCATGGCCAAGCTTCAGCTGATAGCTTAGAAGTGCCTCAAACGGAACCCAGCACGGTTCTTGAAGCGACACCTGCTACTGAGCAACCTGTGACAGCTGATACTGCCAGTCCCGCTACAGCCACAGAAGTAACTCCTGCTAGTTCTGCAGAAACAGCAGCGACTTCTGATATGGCTTCTAGTACAGAAGTTGCTCCAACCGCTAGTCCAAGCACTAACCGTGCTACAACGACTTCTGACCAAGCGACTCGATTGGCGGATAGCACCATTTATCTCTCTGAAAAGAGTACGATTGATGACAAAGTCCAAGAAAAAGCTCAAGCTGCTGGCAAGATCAACTGGACCTTAGACAATAAGCCTCTCTCTGAGTGGAAAACTTGGGATATGGAGACAGGAACACTAAGCAAGGATCCATTCCTCACCATCACAGAGACTGCAAACGGCAATGATTTAGATCTCCACATCGACGTGCAGGATCTCTTTGGTGAAGATCTCAGTCTTCGTAGCCCAAATAATATTCGCCGGACTTATCGCAACTACATCGGCAACCATGAACTAGTCGGGACCAATGCAGACTTAGGTGTGACCATCAATAAAACCCTTGTTTTTCGACCTTACCAAGACTACCATACACATGAAGAGATGCTGGCTGCTATCGAAAAATCCAAGGAAGAAGCGAAACCCGATCGTTTAGTGCAGCTGGAAACTCTTGGAAAGAGTGCCCAAGGCCGGGATATGAAGATGGGGATCGTGAGCAAGGACCAAGCCAGCATCGATCACTACCTGTCTAGTACCAACCCTACAGCTTTGACTAAGCCAAGCGAAATGCTGGCCGCACTAAAAGACAAGACCTTGGATTACAAATTACCTGTCTTAGTCCACAACACCCACGCGGATGAACAGCCAGGCATTGATATCATCACAGGCCTCTTCAATACCTTTGCGACCAAGGAAAAGGTGACCTTTAACACCACAGATGAAGCTGGAAATGCTAAAACAGTCACGCTAGATATTCCAAGCTTGCTCAATAAATTCATTTTCTTATTTGACTTCACGGAAAACCCAGATGGGGATGCTCTCAACCTGCGGGCCCTAGCAAACGGGCTCGATCCAAACCGGGATGCCAGCTACCAAACCAACCCTGAAGTTCGCACGGTTATCCAAATGATCAACAAATGGAATCCGATCGCTCTCTACGACTTACACGGTTTTATCAAAGAATTCTTGATCGAACCTGCAACGCCACCACATGATCCGAACTTCGAATACGATCTTCTGTCAGACCTGATGCTAGAAAATGCCCATCATATGGGACGGGCAGGAGTTGCCAATTCTAAATACAATAGTTACATCATTCCAAAACTGGATTGGGGCGATGGCTGGGATGACTCCTTCTCTGGCTATACAGGGGTATATGCTGTCTACCATGGTATCTTAGGCCATACCATTGAAATTCCGGAAGGAAATGAAGAATCCTACAAAGCGGGTCGCAATGCTGTCCTAGGCGGCATTGACTTCCTCAACCAAGATCCAGACCGTCTCCTTGAGATGCGTCTCAACTTCTACCTGCGCGGTCTCAATAAAACCGAAGATCCAAAAGCTGAAAATGAACTGGTTGGCCCAAATGGGGAAATCGTTGGACGGGTGAAAAATGGTCGTCCGAAATTCTTCCCAGACTACTACGTCATCCCAATGAGCCTCGACAAGGACAATGATGCGCAAGAAGCCTTCAATATGATTGACTACTTCAAACGCAATGGTGTCCTCGTCAAGGAACTTAAAGAAGATACAGGTCCCTACAAAAAAGGGGACTTGGTCATTGACATGGCCCAAGCCAAACGTGGCTATGCCAACCATATTCTCTACAAGGGCTCCAACGAATCTGCCTGGGCTGCGATGTACGCAGAGTTACTGGTCAACTTCCCAGATATGAGAGGGTTCAAGTCCGAACCTATATTTGCGGATGGTCTTTTCAACGGAAAATTAGGAGAAGTCACCACCACCCGCGCCACTCGTACCTCTGAGATCGATCCAAAAGCTCCTTACTATGTGATCGCAAATACCTCAGCCAGTGCCGTTAAAGCTGTCAATCAGGCCATCGCGCAAGGAAAATCTGTCTACCTAACAGACGATGGCTACATCGTTGACCGCGATACCTTTGCTTCGCTCCTACCAAACTATGCCATCTATGGGGATGCCCTCTACAAGGTACCTAGCGGCCCAACCTTGAAACCGATGAAGATCTACTCTCCGAACTACCACTATAATTGGGCTGGAGTAGATGCGCCTGCTCATACTAGTCTGGTCCTTGAAAAATTAGGCTTCCAAATCGTCAATACACCAGAAGAAGCCGATGTTGTTATTTTGGAAAGCAACCGCTTTGACGCTTCCATTTTTGGCAAGAAACCAACCCTTGTCATTGGTGGGGAAGCCATGCAAAAACTGGAAAAATTGGGAGTTCTTACAGGATTTGACGCTGAAAAACTAAAAGGCGGTAGTGACTACGAAGGCTTGATGAAAGCGATCATTGATGACCAGGATCCATTGACCAGCGGATACAAGAAGAATACCCTCTTCTACTCCAACTCAGGAAACTGGATTGAAAAGGTTCCAGAACATTTCAAGACCTTGATGAGCATCGCTCCGAGCGATTATTATATTGCAGGTTGGTGGCCACATAATGATGTTCTGGCTAACAAAGTCATGGCCATCTCTGGAGAACTGATGGGACAACCACTCTTTGTCTATGCAGGAAATCCAACCAACCGTCAACACCCTGTCCACTTCTTCCGCTGGGTAACCAATGCGATCTTTGGCAGCAAATTGGCAAGCTTGATGGATTACGTTCCAGCTAAAGAACCAGATCAAGTAGTGGTGCCAATTCATAACCAAACAAGCAATCCACAGCCAATCTTAGCCAAGAAGGAGACTCCTAAAGTGCTCCTTCCACAAAAAGAAATGACAACTAAAAATGAAGAAAGTGTGCAAGCCTTGACTTACCAAGTAGGACAAAGCTTCCAAGGAAGTCCAGCCAAGGCACAATTGCCACAAACCGGAGAAGACACAACTGCACACTTCATTCTTTCAGGCTTCTTGTTAGCTGTAAGCGGAGGCTTCCTCCTCTTGAAAAAGAAAGAAGTTGAGTAAGTTCCAGGTTTAGACCTGGATGACATGAAAAGAACCTTTGCAGATGCGAAGGTTCTTTTTGGATCTAAACTATCTTTCAAAACTTTCCTTAGGTGAGTACGGACGTCAGCGAACTTCGTCGAAGTTCCATGACTTAGTTTTGAGCCTAAGGTCTCAAAACTCCCGAGTGTTTGAAACAATAATGTTTCAAACACTTTTCTCACAGCGGAAAGTTTCAGTTTATACTTGATTGATTCTAAAGTATAGAAAACTTTTATTAATTTCTCCAGAATATTTAATGAAAATACTATTCTACATTAAATCCTAATACTGATGCAAAGTTTCTCCTTATTCCACCAATTCCAACACAACCGTTTGGTAAGGGGCCAATTCGAGCACTTGGTCTCCTTCTTGGAATAATTCTGCTGTATTATTTAAAACGACCGTTTTAATCGGAGCTGGCAACTCCAAGGTGGCCTGGCGATTTTGGAAATTGCTGATCACCAAGAGACGCTTGTCCCCACGGCGTTCGAAGGCAATGATGTTTTCACGGTCCCGATACGCTGGGATCATATCTCCAAACCGGATGGTATTTCCATAGAGGGGATGGCGATACAAGGCCGTCAACTGGCGATAGTAATTCAAGATGGAATTTGGATCCTTTTCCTGGTCTTCCACATTGATGGCAGCATTTGGTTTGGGACTGATCAACCAGACTGGTCCATCGCTAAAGCCCAATCCTGGCTCTGCCGACCATTGCATGGGTGTCCGTGCATTGTCCCGGCTGTATTTGGCAATCGAGGTCAAGGCTTCTTCCTCGGTCAAACCAGCTTCTTTCGCCACATGGTAGCCATTGATGGTCGCGATATCATCAAAATCCTCCACCGATTCAAAGACTTGGTTTTCCATTCCAATTTCTTGACCTTGGTAGATAAATGGAATTCCCTTGCGCAAGATTTGAATGGTTCCTAAGGCCTTTTTACTGATATCGTTTACCGGACCTTCTGCGATATAGTGGGACACACCACGAGGTTCGTCGTGGTTTTCAATGATGGTCGAGAGCACCCCAATGCTATCCGCGCGCTCATGCGCTTGGAAAATACTTTCCTTGAGTTCATCTGCAGTTGGAAGACTATGATCGAACCAGCCTTTTCCTTCCTGACCCAGCATGGTTTGTTTGAAATCAAAGATGGAAGAGAAGACACCATCTTTTCCAATGAAGAAATGCAATTCTTCGTCGGTTTCATTGAAAACTTCCCCTACTGTGAAGGCATTGTACTTGGCGAAAGTACGCTCTTTTAACTCTTGCAAGAAAGGTTCAATCGGTTGGGCATTGACTAGAGACTCCGGTACTGGAACCAGGCCATTGTCACGATCAGACGGAAGCGAACGCCATTCTAAATCCTTTTTGATATTGATAATGGCATCAATCCGGAAGCCCGCAATTCCCTTGTCCAACCACCAATTGATCATCTTGTAAATCTCTTCGCGTAAGACAGGATTTTGCCAATTGAGATCTGGCTGATCCTTGTGGAAAGAATGGAGATAGTATTTGTTAGTACCAGGAACCGGTTCCCAGACACTACCTCCAAAGTAACTTTCCCAGTTGTTGGGTTCCTTGTCACTTTCGATGAAGTAAAAGTAATCCGCATAAGGGCCATCTGGATCCGCTAGAGCTTTTTGGAACCACTCATGATGACTGGAGCAGTGGTTGACCACCAAGTCCATAATGATGGAAATGCCTCGCTTCTTGCCTTCAGCGATCAGCTCTTCCATATCTTCCATGGTTCCAAAAATAGGATCAATGGCATAATAGTCAGAAATATCATAGCCCTGGTCAATAAAAGGACTCTTATAAATAGGAGATAACCAGAGAATATCAATTCCTAATTTTTGAAGGTAATCAAGTTTTTCCGTGATGCCTTTCAAATCTCCAACGCCATCACCATTGCTGTCCTTAAAGCTTTTTGGGTAGATCTGATAAGCGACTTTCCCCTTCCACCAGTCTTTTTCCATGTATTGTCTCCTTAAAACAAAAGAGACCGAGACATATCGTCTCAGTCTCTACAGTTTCAGTACGTATTAGTATACTGTTTTTTCAGTTTCTTTGTCGAAGAAGTGAGCTTTGTTCAAGTCAAATCCAAGTTCGATGGTTTCACCAGTTCCAAGGTAGTCACGTGCATCTACTTTAGCGATGAATTCGTTGTCACCAACTTGGCAGTACAAGTGAGATTCTGAACCAAGCAATTCAGATACAGAGATAGTTGCTTTTACTACTGATTCTGGGAATGTTTCAAGGAAAGCAGCTTCTGTATTCACGTCTTCTGGACGGATACCAAAGATGATTTCTTTACCATCATAGCCTTTTTCACGAAGAACTTTCAAAGCACCTTCTGGAACTTTCAAATTCAAGCCATTGGCAACGATGTATCCACCTTCCAATTTCACGTTAATGAAGTTCATTGCAGGGCTTCCGATGAATCCAGCTACGAATTTGTTGACTGGGTTTTTGTACACTTCTTGAGGAGTTCCGATTTGTTCTACACGTCCAATTGTACCAGTACCTGCAGGGTTTTTAGTAGCAGACATGATAACGATACGGTCAGCAAGTGTCATTGCTTCTGTTTGGTCGTGAGTTACGTAGATCGTTGTAGCTCCGATACGACGGTGGATTTTCGCAATTTCAGCACGCATGGATACACGAAGTTTAGCATCCAAGTTTGACAAAGGTTCGTCCATCAAGAACACTTTTGCATCACGGACAATGGCACGTCCCATGGCCACACGTTGACGTTGACCACCAGAAAGGTCAGCTGGTTTACGATCCAAGAATTCTTTCAAGCCAAGGATTTCAGCTGCTTCTTGTACACGTTTGTCGATATCTTCCTTGCTGTATTTACGCAATTTCAAACCAAATGCCATGTTATCGTACACAGTCATGTGTGGGTAAAGAGCGTAGTTTTGGAATACCATGGCAATATCACGGTCTTTAGGTGCCACGTTGTTTACAACAGTGCCATCGATCGAACATTCACCTTCTGTGATGTCTTCAAGACCAGCGATCATACGAAGAGTCGTTGATTTACCACATCCTGAAGGACCTACGAAAACGATAAATTCTTTGTCTTTGATGTCCAAGTTGAAGTCTTCAACTGAGTAATGTTCGCTATTTGGATATTTTTTATAAATGTGACTAAGATTCAATTCTACCATGATGGTACTCCTTTGATTTTTATAGTTCTATTGTAAATGAAAACGTTTTACAAATCTATGGCAAGTCTCACAAAAAAGAAAAAGAGTTTTGTGCAAGTTGCACAAAACTCTGGATTTATTTCGTTTAAATCACATCTTGTAAGACCAAATGATAGCACAGGGCTAGATCTGTCAGATTTTTCAACTGAAGACCCGTCAACTCCTCCCACTTGTCAATCTTGTATTGGAGCGAATTGCGGTGGAGATAGAGTTGTTGGGCGGCCTTGGTTACGACTGCCCCATTGTCCCAAAGAGCAACAATGATGTCTTGCAATTGATCTTGACTTTCAATCAACTGATGCAAGCGTACCTTGATCGGGTTGAGATCCAGATCTGCCTGCTCGATTCCCCACAGATAGAGTTGAGAAAAGCGATAGACACCTTGATGGCCTTCTCGAATCCAAGCTCGAAAGACCGCCTGTTCTGCACGGATGACAGGAGAAACTTTCCCATCTTTAGACTCGGTCCATACTTGCCCGACCAGGATAGATAAACGAATATTGAAGTCATACTCCATGGCAGAGACGGTATCTTTTAAGATATCGGCCACAGGCAAAGACTGGTCTTGGTCCAGAATGAGCACATAATCTTGTCCGCTCAGTTGCAAGGTTGCTCGGAAGTTGGGCAAGAGTGTCTGCATCATCTCTAACCAAGAAGCCGTCCCTTCCGCTGTTGAATGCGAGATGTGGCAATAGACAAGCTGCATTTTTTTGATGACTTGAGGGGCTTCTCCCTTTCCATCGATCAGGTACTGGTACCAAGGATTAGGGGCAACCTCTTCTTCACCGCCCAACCAGGAAATCAATTGTTTTTCTCGCTCGGTTAGCTCTTCTTCCTTCAGCAGCAGCCATTGATGAGCCTGAAGGGGAATGGCTACATAACCAGCTGGTGGATTGGCTTGATCCGTCACCTCTGCATGAGGAAACCACTCTCTGATATTTTTCACTGCTTTCTTCCTTCTTCTACTTGCTGGATACACCAGTCAATCAGCTCTTCCAAACGAGAGAGTTCCCCCGTCATATGGAGATAGCCCATGACAGCCTCAAAGCCTGTCGACATGCGATAGGTCACGACATCCGCATTTTTGGCCTTGGTATGACTATTGGTATTGCGACCGCGCTTGTAGATCTCCAACTCTTTTTCCGTCAGAATTTCTTGCTCCAGCATGCTTTCAATCAAGCTGGCTTGAGCCCTAGCAGAGACATAGCGGGTGGCAGCCTGGTGAAGCTTATTGGGCTTGGTCATCCCTTGAAAAATCAAGTGTCTGCGAATATACATGGAATAGACCGCATCTCCCTCAAAGGCAAGGGCAATTCCATTGATTAGATTGACATCAATCACGTGTCCACCTTACACCTTCTTTTGTATCCAAGAGCTTGATTCCTTGCGCAGCTAATTCATCGCGAATAGCATCTGCACGCGCAAAATCTTTCTTAGCCCGCGCTTCCTGACGTTCAGCGATCAAGGCTTCAATATCTGCATCCAAGACTTCTTCGACAAAGACCACTCCAAAGACTTCTAACATCTTGGTCAAGGCATCCTTGACGTCTTGGTTGTAGTGACCTGAATTGATCCATTTGGCCAATTCAAAGACGACAGTGATGCCGTTTGCCGCATTGATATCTTCATCCATAGCCACGATAAACTTGTCCACAAAGCCTTGCAAGTCTGCTGGATCTACTTCTCCTGTGAACGGTTGCTCATAGGTATTTTTCAAATACTTGAGGTTGGTCTCCGCATCGCGCACCGCTTTTTCTGTGAAGTTAATGGGCTTGCGATAGTGCTGGGTCGCAAAGAAGAAGCGAAGCACTTGGCCGTCGATAGTCTTCAATGCATCATGCACGGTGATAAAGTTGCCCAATGACTTGGACATCTTGACATTATCAATATTGACAAAGCCATTGTGCATCCAGTAATTGGCAAAAGTCTTGCCTGTTTTAGCTTCAGACTGGGCAATTTCATTAGTATGGTGTGGAAACTCAAGGTCGGCTCCACCACCGTGGATATCAATAGTATCCCCTAAAATTCCCGTCGACATGACCGAACACTCGATGTGCCAACCCGGACGACCAGGTCCCCAAGGGCTGTCCCAAGAAATCTCACCTGGTTTGGCAGCTTTCCAGAGGGCAAAGTCGACTGGATTTTCTTTGCGAGCTGTTTCCTCATCTGTCCGACCTGAAGCGCCTAGCTCCAAGTCTTCTAGGGTTTTATTGGCTAACTTAGCATAGTTGTGGGATTTTTCCACACGGAAATAGACATCGCCTTGACTCTCATAAGCATAGCCTTTTTCGATCAAGTCAGCGACAAAACGAATGATGTCATCCATAAACTCGACCACACGAGGGTGGCGGGTTGCAGGTTTCACGCCAAGAGCCGTTACATCCTCACGGAAGGCCGCAATATACTTGTCTGCCACTTCCTGTGGCGTAATGCCTTCTTCTTTGGCACGGTTAATGATCTTATCATCCACATCTGTAAAGTTGGAAATGTAGGCAACTTCGTAGCCACGATACTCAAAGTAGCGACGAATCGTGTCAAAGGCTACCGTTGAACGGGCATTCCCTACGTGGATATAGTTGTAAACCGTTGGCCCACAGACATAAATGCGGACCTTTCCTTCCTCGATGGGGATAAATTCTCGCAAATCACGAGACATAGTATCATAAATTTTTAACACGCTTCATTTCCTTTCTGTTTCTACTCTTTTGGCTTCAAGTAAACCACCTGAGTCTGTGTGACAAAGCCAATCTTTTCATACAAGCGTTTGGCACCTACATTGCTATCTTCCACTGCAATCTGAAATGCCTTATCATTTTGCTCCATGAGTTGGTTGATGAGGGATTTTGCCAAATAGCTTCCGTAGCCTTGCCCACGATAGACTTCAGCAATCGCAAGTCCATAAAGGTAATTGCATTTTCCAGATACATCCACCGTACAAACGCCAATCACTTGACCTTCTTTGAGTAATATGTAAAGCAGACTATCAGGATCCTTCAAGGCCTCTGAAATGTATCTGTGGCTCACTTCCGGTGCTTCCACTTCATCTGAGAAGGTTTGGTGGTGGAGCTGGGCAATGGCTTCAAGATAAGAAGGTTCCGCCAAGAGCACATCGACATCCGAACGGGAATCTAATGCATAAGCAGTTCGATCACGTCCTAACCAGGTTTCTGTCTCTTCATCCTCGACCAGTCCCCAATTGCTGGCAAAATCAGGATGATTCTCTAGAAAAATACGCTCTGTCTGAAAAGTCACAGACTCAATTGGATAAGATGCCGTTTCTTTCTCAAAACTTCTATACAAAGCACGCGCAATTCCCTGCCGACGGTGATTAGGGTGGACCAGGATCGCCACATCCACATCTTGATCATCCGCATAGACGGTTAATAGGCCAACAAGTTCACCTTTTTCATAATAAAGGAAAAAGGCTGGCATATCGGGATCAAAATTGAGCATATTGGAGAGATAAGGATCCCGAAACGTTCCGTCATAGTTCTGACAGATGGCAATAAGGGCCTTTGCTTCCAGTAGTTGGTGGTCATTCAATGTATTGGTTGATTGAATCACGTAGCGATCTCCTTACAAGCTTGAAGACCGATGACTGGCTTCCTTGGCATGCTCCAGCTTGTTCATGTAGTATTCCCGTTTTTCTTCTTCTTGGTGAATGATTGGCACATCCTTCTTACCGTGAACACGAACAATTTTAGCAGGGACTCCGACAACGGTCACATCACTCGGTACATCGGAGACCACGACCGCTCCTGCTCCTACTTTGGCCTTGGCCCCAATCTCAATCGGACCGATGACCTGAGCATGAGCGGAGACCAAGGCTCCTTCACGAACCGTTGGATGGCGTTTACCGACATCCTTCCCTGTTCCCCCAAGGGTCACCCCGTGGTAGAGCATAACGCCTTTTTCAACAATGGCTGTTTCCCCGATAACGAGGCCCGCTCCATGGTCGATAAAGACACCAGAAGCAATAGTCGCACCCGGATGGATCTCAATCTGGGTCCAAAAACGCCAGAATTGGCTGTGCATCCGCGCCAAGAGCTTAAAGCCATGATTCCACAAAAAGTGGGAAACACGGTGAGCTGCCAGTGCTTTAACACCCGGATAGGTCAAAAGGACCTCCAGCGAGGTACGTGCTGCTGGGTCGTTTTCTTTTACAATATCGATGGTTTCACGCCACCATCCCATACCGTGCTCCTCCTTTTCTAATGATTATTCTGAATCTTTTTGTGTAATGGTAAAGTCTTTTTTAGGT
The DNA here is from genome assembly GCF_001808725.1 of Streptococcus sp. HMSC074F05. Classification (NCBI taxonomy): domain Bacteria; kingdom Bacillati; phylum Bacillota; class Bacilli; order Lactobacillales; family Streptococcaceae; genus Streptococcus; species Streptococcus sp. HMSC074F05. Next base: position 103,249 of record NZ_KV794409.1, read on the forward strand.
TTGTGGTCCTTGTTGTGGTGACGAGGACGATCGCCGTGACGAGGACCCTTTTCACCTTTTTCTTCTGAATGTTCAGGTTTTGGTGGACGTGGTAATAGTGCCTTCATAGAAGCATCGACACGACCTTTTTCGTCAATCTTGATAATCTTCACATCTACTTCATCGCCGATGGCTACCAAGTCTTCGACACGGTTGGTACGAGTCCAAGCCATTTCAGAGATGTGAACGAGGGCATCTGTCTTATCAAAGAGGTTGACAAAGGCACCAAATTTCTCGATCCGAACCACTTTGGCATGGTAGACTTCATCCACTTTAGCTTCACGCACCAAACCAGCAATGATTTCCTTAGCACGGTTAATCGCATCTTGGTCACTCGAGTAGATCGATACGTTCCCTTCTTCGTCGATATCAATCTTAACGCCTGTTTCAGCGATGATCTTATCGATGGTTTCTCCACCCTTACCGATGACAATCTTAATCTTGTCGACATCAATCTTGATGGTATCAATTTTCGGAGCAGTTGGCGCCAATTCTGGACGCACTTCTGGAATGGTTGCTTCGATGACATCAAGGATTTCAAAACGAGCTTTCTTGGCTTGAGCAAGCGCTTCTGTCAAGATTTCTGCAGTAATCCCTTGGATCTTGATATCCATTTGAAGGGCTGTAATCCCATCACGTGTACCTGCAACCTTAAAGTCCATATCTCCAAAGTGGTCTTCCAAACCTTGGATATCTGTCAATACTGTGTAGTTGTTTCCATCTGAGATCAGACCCATGGCAATCCCTGCAACTGGAGCCTTGATTGGCACACCACCAGCCATAAGGGCAAGAGTTCCCGCACAGATAGAGGCTTGTGAAGAAGAACCATTTGATTCTAAGACTTCTGCTACCAAGCGGATGGCATATGGGAATTCTTCCAAGCTTGGCAATACTTGAGCAAGGGCACGCTCACCAAGAGCACCGTGACCAATTTCACGACGACCAGGCGCACCATAACGACCTGTTTCCCCTACAGAATATTGTGGGAAGTTATAGTGGTGCATAAAGCGTTTCTTGTACTCAGGATCTAAACCATCGATGATTTGCGTTTCACCCATTGGTGCCAAGGTCAAGACAGAAAGGGCTTGCGTTTGTCCACGAGTGAAGAGACCTGAACCGTGCACACGAGGAAGGTAGTCCACTTGTGCATCCAAAGGACGGATTTCATCAACTTTACGACCATCCGGACGAACCTTGTCTTCTGTAATCAAACGGCGCACTTCCGCGTGTTCCATTTGTTCCAAGATTTCAGCCACATCCCGCATGATGCGGTCGAATTCTTCATGGTCTGCATATTTTTCTTCGTAAACAGCTGTGACTTGGTCTTTCACTGCTTGAGTTGCAGCTTCACGCGCCAATTTTTCTTCTACTTGGACTGCTTTTTGAAGGTCACTGTTGTAAGCTGCGATGATTTCAGCTTGCAAGTCAGCATCCACATGAAGCAATTCCACTTCTGCTTTTTCTTTCCCAACTGCCGCAACGATTTCTTCTTGGAAGGCAATCAATTCTTTAACGGCTTCGTGTCCTTTGAGAAGAGCTTCCAACATGATTTCTTCTGACAATTCTTTAGCACCAGACTCTACCATGTTGATAGCGTGCTTAGTACCAGCTACTGTCAATTCAAGAAGCGATTGTTCTGCTTGTTCTTGCGTTGGGTTGATGATGATTTCCCCGTCAACATAGCCCACTTGTACCCCAGCGATTGGGCCGTCAAATGGAATATCTGAGATAGACAAGGCCAATGATGAACCAAACATAGCTGCCATTGGTGCAGATGCATTTTCATCGTAAGAAAGTACAGTGTTGATGACTTGTACTTCGTTACGGAAACCTTCCGCAAACATTGGACGGATCGGACGGTCAATCAAACGCGCAGTCAAAGTCGCATCTGTTGAAGGACGTCCTTCCCGTTTCATAAAGCCACCAGGAAATTTCCCAGCCGCATACATTTTTTCTTCGTAGTTGACTTGAAGTGGGAAGAAATCCCCAGTTGCCATCTTCTTAGACATAACGGCAGCAGTCAAGACAGTTGACTCACCATAACGCACGACAACAGAGCCATTTGCTTGCTTAGCGACCTGACCAGTCTCTACGATTAACTCACGACCCGCAAAAGTCGTTTGAAACACTTGTTTTGTCATTGTAATCCCCTTTGGATTGATAAAATTATACGACTTGCCTACAAAGATCAAGATATTTTGGACGGTTCGGCTTGCCGAACATTTCTGTAGAAAAATAGGAAGGTGACGCCGCACTCGATGAGTGCTAGGAAGCTTATCTTTTTTCCTAAGAAATGAGGCCAAAATTCAGTTCATCAGGATACAAAGGGCGTGAAGAATCCCGTATGAAAATAGGAGATTGACGAAGTGTGCCACGCACACTAGGAAATCTATCTTTTTCACTAGGGATTTAGCCCGTGTTCAACTATCAAGATACTAAGACCGTCAAAAGCAAAGTAAAAATAGGAAACTGACGAAGTCTTCGATGAAGACAAGACAGTTTATCTTTTTTACACGGCTTTTCTGCCGGGTTCAGTTACGCATGATACCATAGATTGACGCAGCCTATCTGTATGTTATATCCTCATCTTTGTATCCAAGCACGTATACCTTTTATTTTAACATATTCAAGCCCAAAAGAAAAAGGCTTTGAGGGCCTTTTTCTTTGATTCTTCAGCAAGTTCTATATAAAAATTTTAGAGCTAGATATAGCTTCTGATTATTTTTACGATTTCACGAATTCTGTACTATCCACATAAAAGCGTGTTTTATGTGTTCCACCCTTGTAGTTCTTGTTGTTGCGTTTCAAGACAAAACGTCTGTATGGTTCAGAAGTCCCTTGGATCGATGTGGTCACTTCAACTGAATTTTCATTGATCACCCATTCATCCGGTGAAGGGATTTCCATCGGTGGCATCGCTCCGCCACGACCACCAGGTACAATTTCGTAGAAGGCCTTGTCTTTTGTCGAATAGATCCAGCCGTCTTTCTTTTCATTTGTAAGCTGGATCAGCTTGTCTTGTGAAAGACTGCGGATTGAGTCCGATGTTTCTTCTGCATCTAATTTATCAATGACATCTTGCAGATTATAGGTCCCAGGCGTGTAGGTATTGTAGTAATCAATGAACATGTCTTGTGGGTAACCATCAACCGCGCCGTGGTCATTATTCAACTCTAGCAAGCGAGTCGGTTGCACCTGAAGTGAATAGGTCAAAGACGCACTGTTTTCAATGATCGAATAGATATCCGCTTGGTCCGCTTTTGACAAGGTCCCAATTGCTTCTTTATCATGTTCATCTGACTTAGCTTCTTCTGACTGCTCTTTTTCTTGGGATTTGTCAGATGATTTTTTGACCGATGAAGCCCCTACCGGACTGTGCTTACGCTCATAGCGTTTTGGGGCACAAGCTGCTAGGGAAAGCAAGAGGGCTGCAGCTAGTAAGTATGTTCCAAATTTTTTCATGTTTGTCTCCTTATTTTTTAGTTCACACGGTAGTACAAATCGTTCCCATTCGTAGCATCACTCTTACTCCAGTAAATGGATTCACTGCCACCTTCTCTTGAAGGAATGAAAAGAATAGGCGTGTCATTCGTTGCCCCAGGCATCCGACTAACTCCGTGTAAATTGCCTTCCTTGAAGTAAAAACCAGAAAATTGAACACCATTGACAGCACTACCATTGACCTTCACAATTCCTTGCGCATCAAACTCAATGCTCGTACCGTACTTATTTTTCCAAACTCCCGCTACACTTGAGAAATTTCCAGCTTTTATTTCATCTAGATTCATCTCAGTGCTTGTTTTGGCAGGAGCTGATTCGGCATTTCCATCCACACGCGTTGTATAGTCAAGGGCAATCCAGCCTTGTCCAGATTCCAATTTGCCC
>NZ_KV794409.1:107272-107600 GCF_001808725.1 Streptococcus sp. HMSC074F05
CCAGCCTTGTCCAGATTCCAATTTGCCCCAGGTATGGCCATCCGCATCCACTGTTTCCGTGATGGTGTAAATTCCTTTTGCGATCATTCCTGCTGAGGGATCTGAAGTAGACGGTTCTTTTCGAATACGAAGATCGGCCACGCTAACTTGTACTTGAAAGCTTTCCGATTTTTTCTCTTCTGCTTTAGCTGTTGATTTGGAATCCCCTGAACCGTCAAACGTTTTCCAGTCCAGCTTACTAAGGTCTAACTTCTCGGCTGAAATCCCAAGAGCTTGTTCAGCTGTTTCCTTCCCACCGATTTGAATGGTTGCTTTCTTTTCTTCCTTG
>NZ_KV794409.1:107700-109047 GCF_001808725.1 Streptococcus sp. HMSC074F05
TGAATGGTTGCTTTCTTTTCTTCCTTGGCTCCCCCTTTTCCTAGTGAATAAAGGGTTAATTCCATTTCTGGATTAAGGGATTGCCAAGTGGCGTAGACGATTTGTCCATTGTCAAAAACATCTAAGCTGGAGCGATAGCCACCTGCAGAAGCTACATAGGCTACATGGAGCAAGGTTGGCTGGTTATCTTTCAAATAATACACCGCAGCAATCGTTTTGCCATCCCCAATCAGCAGTTCATCATTACCATCACGATTAAGATCCTCAAAAGCATATTGCCACTCATTGGTACTCCCAAGTGTTTGAAGGTTAAAGACATAGGCATATTCTTCTGAAGTTGCTTCGATCTTCTTCAGTTCATTTTGTAAAGCTGTTTGGTCCTTAGTATGAATGGCAACGGCATAAGACTTATAGCGATCTAATACCTCTTGATAATACTTCTGACCTGTATCTTTCTTCTCTTTTTTGACCGACGAAGAGCTTGCCGTTTTCGGTTTGCTTTGGCGTTCATAGCGTTTGGGCGTACAAGCCACTAGAGATAGCACGGATGCAGCCGCCAGTAGTGAAATCATCAATTTTCTCATAGTACCACTCCTTTAGTCCACACGGTAGAAGAAGTCGCTTGCTTCCCACCCTGCTGATTGACCTGTCCAAATGCGGTCTTTTCCACTATCAGAAGGATCTGCTATTTGTTCAACGTATACAGGCAGAGAAGTTCCTGCTGGAATGAATCTTATAATTGCACCACCCACCTTATACTTAGGATTACTGAATCCTCCACTAAGGTGATTATCTGTTTGTTGAATTCGATTGACCAGCATATTTTCACCGTTCAGGAAAACCTGATTTGCCGATCCATTCCCATCAAATACCAGTGTCCAACCCTTCCCATTTCTCCAGGTTCCTGCAATACTTGAAAAATCACCGTTCTGAATTTCTTGAATGTTCATTCCGCTGCTTTTCTTACTTGAACTGGCTGATTTAGAACCATCCACTCGCGTTGTGAATTCAAGGGCGATCCAGCCTTGTCCAGATTCCAATTTGCCCCACGTATGACCATCCGCATCCACTGTTTCCGTAATGGTGTGAGTTCCTTTTGCGATCATCCCTGCAGAGGGAGCTGAGGTTGAGGGCTTTTTTCGAATACGGAGATCCGACACACTGACTTGCACTTGGAAGCTTTCTGATTTTTTCTCTTCTGCTTTCGCTGTTGATTTGGAATCCCCTGAACCGTCAAAAGTTTTCCAGTCCAGCTTACTGAGGTCCAACTGCTTGGCTGAAATCCCAAGAGCTTGCTCTGCTGTTTGGTCACCACCAATTTGAATGGTTGCTTTCTTTTCTTCCTTG
>NZ_KV794409.1:109147-202304 GCF_001808725.1 Streptococcus sp. HMSC074F05
TGAATGGTTGCTTTCTTTTCTTCCTTGGCTTCCCCTTTTCCTAGCGAATAAAGGGTCAATTCCCGGTCTGGGTTCACAGATTGCCAAGTGGCGTAGACAATTTGCCCATTATCAAAAAGGTCTAGGCTGGAGCGATAGCCACCAACCGCAGCTGTATAAGCTGTATGGAGCAATTCGGCTTCTTGACCCTTGAGGTAATAGATGGCAGAAACATATTGTTTGTTTCCCGTGTATTGATTGGACACCAAGAGCTCATCCACACCATCTTTGTTCAAGTCTGTAAAAGCGTATTGGAAGGTTACCGGAGTTCCTAAGCGCTCCAAAGCATCTAGATAGATGCTTTCTTCTGAGCCAGATTTTATCTTACCTAATTCCGCAAACAGGCCTGACTTATCGCCATTTTTAAGAGCTGTATCATACTTAGCATACCGCTCCAAAACCTCTTGATAATACTTTTGACCCGTATCCTTCTTTTCTTTTTTAACCGATGATGACGTTGCTGTCTTTGGTTTACTTTGGCGTTCATAGCGTTTGGGCGTACAAGCCACCAGAGCTAGAACGGACGCACCCGCCAGTAGTGAAATCATAACCTTTTTCATAAAAACCTCCTCATTTCTATCCTAGTATATCAAAAATGGTCAATTTTTCCAGCTCTTTCAAGATTTTCAAACAAGCATTTTCCCCTCTCCCTCTATGTTTCTGTCCTATTTTCTGCTATACTTAAGGAAGAATACCGATCAAAAGGAGAACATTATGGAATTAAAAAAACGTTCTGAATTTCCTGAGAACGAACTATGGGACCTCACAGCCCTCTACCAAGACCAGGAAGACTTCTTACGCGCCATCGAAAAAACACGCGAAGAAATCAATGAATTTGTCCGTAACTACAAGGGTAACCTCCACACCTTTGAAGACTTCGAAGCTGCCTTTACCATCTTTGAACAGATTCAGATTCAACTCAGCCACATTGGCAACTACAGCTTTATGCCCCAAACGACTGACTTCGGCGACGAAGCTTTCGCAGAGATTGCCCAAGCAGGGATGGATTTCGAAACTTGGGCCAGCGTCGAACTTTCCTTCTTTGATGATGCTTTGGTAGAAGCGGATGAAGATGTCCTCGAACGCCTGGGACAACTTCCTCACCTCACTTTTGCCATTCGCCAAGCCAAAATCAAGAAAGCTCACTACTTGGGAGCTGATGTGGAAAAGACCTTGACCAACCTTGGTGAAGTCTTCTACGGACCACAAGACATCTATACCAAGATGCGGGCAGGCGACTTTGAAATGGCTGATTTTGAAGTGGATGGAAAAGTCTACAAAAATAGTTTTGTCACCTATGAAAACTTCTACCAAAACCATGAGAATGCAGAAGTTCGTGAAAAAGCCTTTCGTTCTTTCTCAGAAGGTCTTCGCAAGCACCAAAACACGGCTGCTGCTACCTATCTAGCTCAAGTCAAGTCTGAAAAACTGATTGCAGATATGCGAGGCTACGATTCCGTATTTGACTATCTCTTAGCTGAGCAGGAAGTGGATCGTGCCATGTTTGATCGTCAGATTGACCTGATCATGAAGGACTTCGCTCCAGTAGCTCAAAAATTCCTCAAACACGTGGCCAAGGTCAACGGCCTTGAGAAAATGACCTTTGCTGATTGGAAGTTGGACTTGGACAGTGCGCTCAACCCAGATGTTACCATTGATGATGCTTATGATTTGGTCATGAAATCTGTGGAACCTCTTGGCGAAGAATATTCCCGCGAAATTGCCCGCTACCAAACCGAACGTTGGGTCGACTTTGCTGCCAATGAAGGCAAGGATTCCGGTGGTTATGCAGCTGACCCCTATCGTGTCCATCCTTATGTCTTGATGAGTTGGACAGGACGGATGAGCGATGTTTATACCTTAATCCACGAAATCGGACACTCTGGTCAATTCATCTTCTCAGATAACAACCAAAGCTACTTCAACGCCCACATGTCGACCTACTATGTGGAAGCTCCTTCTACTTTTAACGAACTCCTCCTCAGCGACTACTTGGAACACCAGTTTGACGATCCTCGTCAAAAACGCTTTGCCCTAGCTCACCGCTTGACAGATACCTACTTCCACAACTTCATCACCCACTTGCTGGAAGCGGCTTTCCAACGCAAGGTCTACACCCTGATTGAAGAAGGTGGAACCTTCGGCGCTAGCAAGCTCAATAGCATCATGAAGGAAGTCTTGACCGAATTCTGGGGAGACGCCGTTGAAATCGATGACGATGCAGCTTTGACCTGGATGCGCCAAAGCCACTACTACATGGGACTATACAGCTATACCTACTCAGCTGGCCTAGTTATCTCAACCGCTGGTTACCTGCATTTGAAGAACTCCGAAAACGGAGCCAAAGATTGGCTAGATCTCCTTAAATCAGGCGGTAGCAAGACCCCACATGAGTCAGCCATGATTATCGGAGCAGATATCTCAACGGATAAACCACTCCGCGATACCATCCAATTCCTTTCAGACACTGTCGATCAAATCATTGCCTACAGTGCTGAGTTATGAGTATAAGCAAAAACAGATTGGATTTTTCCAATCTGTTTTGCTTATCCCCAAAAGCTATCTTCTTCAGCTTGATCTGAAGAGAAGAGCCAAACTTCTTTGATTTTCCCATCTTCAATACGGAAGAGATCAATCCCGTTCATATTGAGTTCAGTACCATCAGCCCGTGTTCCAAGAAAAGTAACATTAGCTGCGACAAAATCCTTATTATCAGAAACCCAATTTGTTATCACCTTAAAGGTTCCATTAGTTTTCTCAGCAAATGTAGCTAGGTGAGATCCTAGTTGGTCCTTACCAACAACTGTACCAGATATACTATGAGTACCAGGTTGATGCCAGACAATATCGTCTGCCATCGTTTCAAAGACACCAGGAAAGTCACCAGCAATTAAAGCTTGGTTATAAGTATTGAAAATTTCTAAGTTTGTTGACATATCTATTCTCCATTTCATTTTTATGATATAATTTTAACAGTTACAAACAAAAAAACAAGTAGACACTTTTTTGATAGCTGGTATCAAAATCAATACTATTGTTGCTAATAAAGGATAATTTTTTTTAAAAATAGAAAGAAGATGTTTTATGCCAAATAAAGTGAGTGAGTATGGTATTTGTCCATTTGCGACAACGCAGAGGGTTTTAACAGGGAAATGGGCACTGGTAATCATTTATCAGTTGAGTACGGGTACTAAACGATTTAAAGAATTGCAGAGATTATTGCCTGGGATTACTCAAACTATTTTGACACGTCATCTCCGTCAATTAGAAAAGGATAAGATTATTCAACGAAAGGTCTATGCGGAAGTTCCCCCACGAGTTGAGTACAGCTTAACCGAAATAGGGCAGGAATTCAAAGTTGTCTTAGATGCTGTTGAGAACTGGGGTCTGGACTATATCAAGTTGCTAAAAATGTAGAGGTATTGACCATGTATCAAGAGTTACTTAGAAAAATAACAGAAGAAAAACCAAGCTATCGTCAAGAAGAAATCCAGTGGTTGCTAGAACATTTGGGAGATCCCTCGCCCGAAATTCGCGATGATCTCGTTTTTACCAGCTTGGCTAGAGGGATTCAAGAAGAACTGTTTACACAGGAACAATTTCATTTCATTGCTGAGACGATCTCGTCCAATGAAGGAGTAGAAAAAGAGATTGATAAGATTGGGCTATCAACACTTGAGCGTTCTTTTAAAGCCCTTGTTTATGCCAACCTCCTATCTGCAGATGCCAATCCGCAATCAATTTTTTATCAAAGATTAAAAGCCGATATAAGATATATTTTACTGGATCAAGGTTTACATTATCTTGAAAAAGAAAAGGATACAACAGGTTTTTCCAGTCGGTATGGTTGGGTTCACGCTTTTGCGCATGGAGCTGACCTCTTGACAGAAGTGGTTTGTCATCCTGGCTTTCCTAAAAATAGAGTACTTGACGGATTGGACATACTTGGCCAAATCTTTAAAAGAATTTCGATTCGTTTTACAGATGATGAGGATTGGCGCTTGGCGAGAGTGCTTTATGAACCTATTTTACAGGGAAAGTTAGATCAAGAGCAGGTAGCTTCTTGGATAAAAGCTGTTGATTTCCCAATAGAAGAAAGGGAAGACTTTTATAAATTTTCCAACTTCAGATCCTGCCTATTGGAAGTCTATGTCCAACTCGACCAGAGAAACATTTTACAAGCTGACTTGAAAGAAGCTATTCAATCTTTTCAATACTAATGGTGACACAGTGAAGGTAAAACTCACCAAAAATTTCAAGTTACTGTTCTCGAAACAGAAGAATTATTGATGATAAAAGAGCCTTGTTCCTCATTTAAAAGAACAGTGCTCTTTCTTTGAATATAAAATAGCACTCCTATCTTACTATTGGGAGTGCTATTAATTTTAACTCAACTCAGCCACAATGGCCTTAATTTGTGCTGCAGTGTGTACCCCTGCAACTTGTTTGACCACCTGTCCATCTTTTTTAAAGAGCAAGGTTGGGATGGACATAATGCCGAAAGCACGCGCTGTTTCAGGATTTTCATCCACATCCATTTTCAGGATTTTTAACTCATCTTCCGAAAGTTCTTCCGATAATTTTTCTAAGATAGGAGCTTGCATGCGACATGGGCCACACCAGGTTGCCCAAAAGTCTACCAAGACTAATCCTTCTTTAGTTTCTGCTTCAAATGTTGCATCTGTAATTGCTTTTACCATTGTTTTTCTCCTTTAGTTTTTGTATTGATCTAGGTCTTGCTTCATCAAATAGAAGAAGACATCTCCGTAAGTGCCTTGGTAATCGAGTTCGTGCCCATTATAGGTCAATTTTTGTACGGGATAGTAATCCGCTACACCAATCAAGCAGGTCTGTTGGGATCGTTCAAACTCTTCATAGGAATCAAAATGCATGACTCTTTCTTGCTTTGCACCATCTAGATATGTAATATCAATCATAGCGATAACCTCTATTTCTTAAGATGTATCCATTGTAACTCCGTTTATTACATCTGTCAAACAAAACGACTTCCTAAGAATGATGGATCTTGTGCGATAAGGAAAAGACAACAAAACAAAAAACCTCCCCGAAGGGAGATAGTTCTGGTCTATTTTACCTTACGATGCTAGGAACCGTAGCCGAAGATTATACTGGATAAAACCGTTCTAGAAAAGGCGACGAACTGAAGATTGTAGGCTCTATCGTGCCATTTTCATACATGATGTATAGTCCAAGTGTAATGAATACTAAGGGCACAACGATTCGCTCATATTTTTCAATTGTCTCGGAAATTAACGGCATAGAGGATAGCACACGACTAAGCTCGCAAAAGATAATTATGCCGATTGCAAACACAAGCAACGCCACGAGTGTCTGTGACCAATCTAACGAAGCAAAATAAGGTATATAGATACCTAAATTATCTCCGCCAGACGCAATTGTTAGCAATGTAACTGTCCAAAACAGTTGATTTGCCTTGCTTTGTTCAAATCTTTCAATAATTTCTTCCTCTTCTTCCTCACCTTCTCCAACAATTGCAAAGCGAATCCCTAAATAGATAGGGATTAAACCAAGCAATCCAACCATCCATGCTTCAGGCACGAAATTGACGACATAAGCAGCAAATAAACTCGCCCCTACAAGTAAGCCTGTGCCTAGATATTGCCCTGCATAAATATGCCACTTCTGTTTATTCTGTGATAGCTGTGCAAATAAAATAATTAAAATAATTAAATAATCGATACTGGTGGAAATATAAACACCAATAGCAGATATGATTGTCTGTCCCATAAAAAAACTCCTGTATTAGTCAGTAATAAATCAGCAGATTTTAGGGAAGCACAGACACATTAATTTAGCTATCGCTAGTGGGTAATGTCGAACGTAGGAAAGCATTTTACTCCTCCTCAAAACGTAGTTACAAAGTAATTTCTAACTGGAATTCGGTGACTACTTCCATGTAAAGTATAACCCACTATACTTTACTTCGTAAAGTGTGGGCTCTCCGAGGGGGCTTGCAGACTGCTACCATTTGAGGTTTTTGTAGTCTCCAAAATTGTGGCCGATAAAACTCAATAAAAAAGCCCCCTGAATTCAGAAGGCTCCATTCTTGCTGGATAAAACGTTTCTAGACAAGGCGCCGAGCCGAAGATTGTACTGATGGTACATCGAGGCGAAGTCAACGAAGTATAGAAACGTTTTAGACGCAAGGTTAACGACGAAGTCCAAGAGAGTTGATCAACTCACGGTAACGGTTAACGTCGTTTGTACGAAGGTAAGCCAACAAGTTACGACGGCGACCGATTTTCTTCATCAAACCACGGTAAGTAGCGTGGTCTTTTTTGTGTTGTTTGATGTGTTCGTTCAAGTGGTTGATTTCCCAAGTAAGGACAGCAACTTGTACTTCTACTGAACCAGTGTCACCTTCGTGACGTGCGTATTGTGCAATGATTTCATTTTTTTTCTCTTTTGAGATTGCCATGATAAGCTCCTTTTCTTTATGCTCTATCCGAGTGGCAGGTTTGGCATATCCTGCTACCAAGAAAGAGTTAGTTGTCTATTCGACCTTCTTATTCTACCAAGATTTCATCTTTCTGTCAAACACTTATGTTTCCTTCAAGATGGATTTTTAAGATGAACCTCAAGAATTTGAACGGTTTGATGGAGCATTCTTCAAGCAACTTATTCAAAAGAGAGTGGGACAGAAATCGGTAATTCGTTAGAATTCGATTTCGTCGTCCCACCTCCGCACAGTTGAGTAGGGCTGTAAAAGCTGATGAAATCAGCGTAGTAGAGCCCACTCAACCACTGCGTCTTGCTCGACAATCCAAAAATAATTGAGAGGCTAGGACTTTTGTCCCAGCCTCTTTATCGGTATGAAGCTTATTTCTCTTTCCGTTTACCACGCAAGAGCAAAGCCAAAGCAAAAATTGCTAAGAGTGCACCGAGTATGGTCAACCCGTAAGCAACAACTTCACCAGTTGATGGAAGAATTTTTTTCTTTCCTTCTTTTGGTGTCGTTGGAGTTTCTGGTTTTTCCGGTGTGCTTGGCGGCGTTGTTGGTGGTGTCGTCGGTGGAGTTGTAGGAGGAGTTGTTGGCGGTGTCGTTGGTGGGGTTGTAGGCGGAGTCGTTGGCGGTGTGCTTGGTGGAGTGGTAGGTGGTGTTGTTGGTGGCGTATGACGGTTGGTTACTGTGAAACCATCAATGTTGCTTGTATAACCTGCTACTGGATCCTCTGTAATCGTGTAGGCAATCTTCTTACCTTCCTTGTATACGGGTAGATCCGTAAAGCTTGCTTGCCAATTATCAGTAGCTGTGATTTCTTTTACAGCTACTTCTTGACCATCCGCAAGGAGACGAACTGTGATTTTTTCAGGACGAAGACCATCCTTATTGTCTGCATCATCCCAGATCTTCTTGACCGCTACTTCCGTTACTTCTGGTGTGCGACTATTGGTAATCACTACATTTCCCTTGTTACTGTCATCAACCGTACTAGTATAGCCTTTGACTGTTCCAACTTCTTTCACTTGGTACTGAATCTCTTTGCCTTTCGCTTTTAGAGGCAAATTGCTAAAGGTATGAGTCCAGTTATTTTTAGCAGAAAGTTCCACTTCTTTTCCTTGAGCTTTGCCATCTGCATAGAGCTGTACCTTAATGGCGCTTGGACGTTTGCCATCTTGGTCATTGTTGTCTTCCCAACGTTTTGTAACAGTGACGCTGGTTTTACCTGGCTTGTAGCTATTGGTAATGGTTGTTCCATCAATAGTAGCAGAGTAATTGGCTACTGTGTCTTCTGTGACTGTGTAGACAATTTGTTTGCCGTGGTTGTATTTTGGAAGATTGGTAAAGACTGTCTTCCAATCAGTCGCTGCACTTAGCTCTTGGCTAGCTACTTCTGTACCATCTGCAAGGAGACGAACAGTAACCTTGTCAGGACGAACGCCATCTTGGTTGTCATTGTCCTTCCAAACTTTCGTTACTGGAATTTCAACAACTTCTGGTGTACGAGTGTTGGTAATATTGGTTCCCTCAATAGTTGTTTCATAGCCTTCAACAGGTTCTTCTGAAACAGTGTAGGCAATGACATTGCCAGCATCATCGACCACATCGAGATTATCAAAATGATAAGCCCAAGTTCCTGTAGCATCTGCTTTCACTTCTTTAGAAGCGACTTTGACACCATTTGCTAGGAGATTGACTGTGATTTTTGATGGACGCTTGCCATCTTGGTTGTCATTGTCATTCCATGTCTTTTGGCCAGAGACACTTGTTTTTTCTTTTTGGTTCACAACATCACGAGAAATCGCAAGGTCATTTCCAAAATCATCCTTGCTAATCTTGATAGGTTCTTCAGAGAGAACATAGCCTGTTGGAGCTTGAATTTCTTGAACCGTATAAGCTTGTTTGATCAAGCCCGTAATGGTGCCAACACCATTCTCATCTGTCGTAATGGTTCCCACTTGCTCACCTGTATCATCTGCTGTCACAGCAAAGACGGCACCGGCAAGCGCTTGACCATTTTCACCTTTTTTGTGAATCGTGAAGGAATATTTCTCACCATTGAATTTTCCATCAAGGAACTGATACAGAACGTCTGCTACCTTATTTTGCTCCTTGATTTCTGTAGCTGTCATTGTCGCATTGTTTTTGTAGGATGTATTGATGGCTGGGACCTTGTCCAGATAGACATCATAACGAACAGTCATCCCTTGTTCAGGAGCTAGATCTCCAATATGAACCGTTAGAGAACGACCATCAGCGCTGACAACAGGGGAATAATTCTTGGTGACGTTGGTGGTGTCTCTTAAGTGATAAGCCCCATCTTCGTCACTGACCTGCCAAGTTCCTGTATGGATGTTGACAGAATCTGCTTTGATTTTTCCATCTGTAAAGGCCAATTGGTCTTTAATATCAATATTATGAAGGGCAGTGTGACCTTGATTGATGTTCAAGGTATAGGTCAATTTTAATTTATCATCTGAGTTAGTCCAGCCCCATTTGCTAAAGACTTCTGGAGTAGGAGGATTCTCACCTGGATTGACCCCTTTGTAATCGATATTCCCACCCGAAATCACTTTCTTATCGATCGTAAGAGTAAAATCAAGTGTCTTTTGTCCTTTGACGACTTGGTGGTCTACACGCGCAAAGAAACGCAGTTTCCCTGTCACATTAGCCATTCTTTCAGGATAGTCCGTATAGGTTACGGTGATGACCTTTCTTTGATCATCTACCGTTGCTGTCGCAACCTTTTGACCACTTGGATCCAGCAGGTCAATGGTGTCCGTTTCAAAGACCTTAAAGTCATCTCCAAGTTGGATAACGGTCTGATCTCCCTTTTTTACACGACCATTCGGCAACACAAAGTTTGCTTCAACTTGAAAACTCTCCCAAACACCGAGTGGATCTGTAATCGCTCCACCAGTTGATTTCGAGATGTTTACAGATGTCACAACATCATTGATCGTATCGGCATGGACTTTAGCTGGACTATTGGGTTTGGCAAATCCTAAAGTCGCTAGTAAAAATAGGGCAACTGTTGTCACAACAGAATAGAGCCACTTTTTCATAAACGATTTTTCTCCTTTTTCTACGTTTACTAGATAAGGTATGTGAGTCGAAAAATTATCACTACATATTGTGATTTTATACACAACCTATCTTTTTTCATTATAAACAATTTGCTTTGATAGTACAAGCAATTAAAATCATTTTTTGTCTTTTCAGTTCATTTTCTTGATACAAATAAAAAATAGCAGCCTGTATAAATCAGACTGCTTGGTTTTTTGCTTATAAGGGAACTCCGAAGACCTCTAAGGACTTGAGTTCAGAAGGATGAAGTCTCCGCCATTCTCCCAATTTCAGGCTTGGATCTAGCGTTAGAGGACCCATAGAGATCCGCTCTAAATCCACCACTTCCTTACCACAGGCAGCGACCATGCGCTTGACCTGATGAAATTTTCCTTCAGCGATTTCGATTTCGACGTAGGAGCTGGCATTTGCCTCATTCACCTCTACGATCTGCAATCTCGCGGGCAGGGTGGTAAAGTCTTTGAGGTCAATGCCTGCTTCAAAACGGGCTACATCTACCTCATCCATGATCCCAGCCACCTGGGCACAGTAGATCTTCGACACATGCTTCTTCGGCGAAAGCATGGCATGGGCGAGCTTGCCATTATTGGTCAAAAGGAGCAAGCCATGGGTATCGATATCTAAGCGCCCGACAGGAAAGACTTCCTTGTGACGGGCTGTCTCATCCAATAGATCTAGCACAGTTTGGTGGTGATCATCTTCTGTCGCTGAGATGACCCCAGCTGGTTTATTAAGCAGATAATACACAAAGGTTTCATGGACCAGGTCTTCTCCCATAAAGGTCACCTGATCCTTGTCTGGATCAATCTGTAGTTTTCCTGCTGTCTCTTTTTTTCCATTTACTGAGATTTTCTTTTGCTTGAGGAGTTGCTTGACCTCGGTCCTGCTCCCCACGCCACAATCCACTAAAAATTTATCTAGTCGCATGATTACTTCCCGCTCTTTCGTACAATCCAAAGACCAAAAAAGGAAACCAGGATCATGAGGATACCAGAAAATCCAAAAATGAAGACTGGAGCAGATGAGATCGTCCCTAATAGACTAAGGACAAAGGTCGTTGCGATCGAACCTGCACTACATCCCAAAACCGCAATGGACGTTGCCTGGCTCAAGACCCCTGCTGGCATCTTATCAGATAAGACATTGTAAACTGTTGTCAAAGCCACACTGTAGGCGAAGCCAGAAGCAATGGTTACAAGGGCAAGAATCGAGAGATTTGGAGAGACCCCTATCAACATTTGGGCCACACCATAAGCTACTCCCGAAACCAATAATAAACGATCACGGAATAGATAGGTCAAGGGCGAGAAGGCCAAACCTGCCAAGATCCCAACAAATTGCATGGCTGCTAATATAACCCCAGCAGTTTGGGCAGTGCCATGTCCAACTTGTTCTACCACACTTGGAATCCGAACGGTGATCATGACATTGGACAAGACGATAGCTGCCGCAACGACCGCTAAGCCGAGCGCAGTCCGCCATTGTCCCCCCGTCATCTTGACATCCCGGTGTTTTTCCTCCACTGCTTCTGTCTTAGATCCATAAGGCACAAATAAGAGATACAAAAGTAAGATAGGAATGCTGATGCCGTAAACGAGAAAGGCAGCCTGCCAGCCAAAGCGAATCAAAAGGCTCACTCCAAAGGTCAAAACGGCCGTCCCAACAACTTCTGCAGAACCACGAATACCAAGAGTTTGGACGCGTTCTTTTCCTTTATAGCGCTCACTGATAATGGCAATGGCAGAAACATTGAGTAAGCCAACCGCCATCCCGAAAATAATCCGAGACAAAAAGACAACCGGATAAGCTGGACTGATTAAGGGAATAAAGCCACATAGAGCGTAAGCGACTAGGCCTATCACAATCATCTGACGCTCTGAAAATAGGCGTCCAATCCATTTATTGAAAATGAGTGAAACCATGATCCCTGCAGAAGGAAGCGAGACCAAGAGCTCAATCATGCTGTGAGGAATTCCCTTGTAATAGGCAAACATGGCCGACTGCGCACTCGAAATCGAAAACGAGGTCGTCAAAATAAATGAAAGCGCGAGAATACTCACTTTCTCCATGATTCTTTTCATTATTTTTTCCTTTAAACTAATCTTTTTTTCACACTCCTCCTATAATAACACGAGCTAGTGACAGGACGCAATAGATTGAATTAAAAAAACGAAATGATTTCTCCATCATTTCGTTCGTGCTAGTAATTGTGAGGCGAAGACTCCTGTTAGGAGCATCAAAACACCAATCAAGACAAAGAGCAGATGATTGGAAGGAGCTAGTGGCGTCACCAACTGGATGAAGAAAGAAGAGAGGGCTGATCCGAGATTGCAACCAATCAAGACCAGCGAGGTCGCAAGGTTCAGGAGATTGGTCGGGATTTTTTCAGATAAGTGATAAAAGATACTGGTGACCCCTGTACTGTAAGTAAATCCTGCTAAAAGGGTTCCTAAAACCAGGCTCCACAGCTGTCCGGACAAGCCAATCAAGGCCAGAGCTAGTCCGAAACCAAAACACATGATCATGAGCAAGTTCTTTTTGAAAACATGTGTCAAACTGGCAAAGCCCACTCCTGCTACAATCCCTGTCAATTGCATCAGACTCAAGACGGTTCCAGCTGTTGTCGCCGTTCCCAAACGAGCATCAACGATGATATCCGGCACGCGCAAGCTAATAATAGAATTGAAGCAAATGATGATACCAGCAATCACAGCTAGCATTAGACTAAAACGCCATTGAGGGGAGCGAAGGCGGACGGATCCTGACTTTTTCACCTTCAAGCTAGCCTGTTTTTTCTCCTTAGGATAAGGGACAAAAAGGATATAGAGGAGTAAAATCAAGTAACCACCACCATATACGGCAAAGATCGCTGGCCAGCCTAGGGGTAAGAGTTGTCCCACCATAAAGGTCAAGATGGCAGAACCCACTACTTCAGCAGACCCCCGATAGCCCAGCATCCGGGTCTTGTCATTGCCTGAGTAGCGCTCACTGATAATTGAAATGGCCTTGGCATTGATCATTCCTGTCCCCAAGCCAAAGATCAGACGACTTAGAAAGATGAGAGGATAGTCCTGTACGACCAAAGGCAAGAGGCCACTAGTTGAAAAGAGCAAGAGCCCTGCGACAATCATCTGGCGCTCACTCATCCACCGCTCGATCACGCTATTTAAAAAGAGCATGGCCACGACCGCAAAGGCTGGCAGGGAAACCAAGAGTTCCACCTGGCTTGCTGTATAGCCAAATTGGCTAAAATAAGCCTTCATAGCCGGCAAACCGGCTGTAATTGAAAAGGATGAGATCAGCATGAGCGACAAGCTCAAGAGACTGATTCTTTCCATTGTTTTTTTCATTTTTTATTTCCTACACTTTACTGGTAACATTTTGATTTTACTAGTTTTTTCAAAAAAGATTCAAACTAGTATTTTCAATAGAATCCTAGTATAATCAATTTAGAAATAGAAAAACAGGACATTTGTCCTATTTTAGGAGATTGAGATGAAAAAAATTTCCCCATCTACAAGACTCAAGGAAATCATCACAGACTACCAATTGGACCAGATCTTTCCAGGCGACTGTCTTAGCCAGCTGGACCTCGTTCTCTATCAGGCTGGAGATTATATCTGCCGTCAGGGTTCTGAACAAGATGTCATTCCTTATTTTCTCAAAGGTCGGCTCAAGATTATCCACAGTCTTGAGAATGGCAGCGACACCATCCTTGAAATCCAAGAAAAACCTGGACTCTTAGGAGAGATTGAGCTCCTGCTCGATCGGGTCTGTATCACATCGGTCATTGCAGACCAAGACTCGCTAGTCGTTCAGCTCCCAGCCCAGCACTTTAAGAAGCGCCTCCTGCTTGATCCAACCTTTTTGCACTCTACGGCCAAGACCTTGGCTGAGAAATTGCACCAGATCAACTATTTGGCTCCTGCCAACTTTCATTATTCGGTCAAGGAACGCCTCGCTACGCATTTTCTGGAGCATTGCGATGAAAATGGGACCCTCAAGCCCAAGATGAATCAGCTGGCCCTGCGTTTTGGGATCAGCTACCGCCACCTTAGCCGCGTCATCAAGCAGATGATTGAAGAGGGCTTAGTCCAAAGAGAAGGACGAATCTATACGATTTTAGATGCAAAAAGGATGAATGATTTGTCCATCAAACATGCGGAAACCGTCGACAGATAACTTTAATTTTAGGCTCTTTTGTGTTATCATGGAGGGTAGAAAGAAAGTGAGAGTAAAACGATGAAAGCAATTGAAAAAATTACAAGAGCGTCCCATTTGATTGATATGGATGACATTATCCGCGAAGGAAATCCAACACTTCGAGCGGTTGCAGAAGACGTGACCTTCCCTTTATCTGATCAGGAAATTATCCTGGGTGAAAAAATGATGCAATTCTTGCACCATTCTCAAGACCCTGTTATGGCTGAAAAACTTGGCCTCCGTGGAGGAGTGGGACTCGCAGCACCACAGTTGGATATCTCGAAACGGATTATCGCTGTTTTGGTTCCCAATCCAGAAGATGCCGATGGTAACCCACCAAAAGAAGCCTATAGCCTTCAAGAAGTCATGTACAATCCAAAGGTTGTCGCCCATTCTGTTCAAGATGCAGCTCTTGGCGACGGGGAAGGCTGTCTCTCAGTAGACCGCAACGTACCAGGCTATGTGGTTCGCCATGCCCGCGTGACGGTTGAGTATTTCACAAAAGATGGGGAAAAGAAACGCATCAAACTCAAAGGATACAACTCCATCGTCGTTCAACATGAAATCGACCACACCAACGGCATCATGTTCTATGACCGCATCAACCCAAACAACCCATTTGAAATCAAAGAAGGACTCTTGATTTTAGAATAGCGTAAATGACAAAAAGTAAGGTAGTAGTGAATCATCACTACTACCTTACTTTTTTTACGAGACCGCGTCTACCGATTTCTGTCTCTTGGCGCAGTGGTTGATTGGAACTACTCCTACCTTCGGTACTCGTACTTCCTAATCAACTGTGCGGGGGCAGGACTACGAAATCGAGACTGCGTCTACCGATTTCTGTCTCTCGGCGCAGTGGTTGATTGGAACTACTCCTACCTTCGGTACTCGTACTTCCTAATCAACTGTGCGGGGGCAGGACTACGAAATCGAGACTGCGTCTACCGATTTCTGTCCTGCTCCCTATATTGCCCAATCTCCGTTACGGAAGACTGGGACGCGGGTACCGTCTTCTCGGATACCGTCGATATCCATTTGGCTTGAGCCGATCATGAAGTCGACGTGGACGTCTGAGCGGTTGAGGCCGGCTGCTTCGAGTTCTTCTTCTGTGAATTCTGCGCCCCCTTCTACGCTGGTTGCATAGGCTGCCCCGATGGCCAAATGGTTTGATGCATTTTCATCAAAGAGGGTGTTAAAGAAGGTAATGCCTGACTGTGAAATTGGACTTGGGTCTGGTACGAGGGCACATTCACCCAAGGCACGCGCTCCCTTGTTTTTGAAGACCAAATCTTTCATGACTTGATCGCCTTTTTCAGCTGTGATATCTACGATTTCTCCATTTTCAAAGGTCACTTTGATGCCTGCAATGATGTTCCCATTGTAGCTAAGCGGTTTTGTAGAAGTGACATAACCTTCTGCGCGACGGAAGTCAGGAGCTGTGAAGACCTCTTCTGTCGGCATGTTTGGCAAGAAGCCTTCGCCTTGGGCATTGATAGCTCCAGCAGATTCCCAAACGTGGTTTTTCGGCAAACCAAGAGTCAAATCAGTTCCTGGGGCTGTGTAATGAAGAGCTGAGAATTGTTCCTTATTCAGTGTATCTGCCTTGCTCTTGAGAATAGCTGCATGCTCTTCCCAAGCTTTGACGGGATCTTCCTCATACACTCGGCAAGTCTTGAAGATTTGATCCCACAGGAGATCTACTGCTTCTTCATCGCTCGCCGCATTTGGGAAGACCTTTTTCGCCCATTCTAGTCCTGCTGCTGCAGCCACTGTCCAGCTGACCTTGTTGGATTGAGTGGCGATGCGCATTGGTTTCATGGCCATGCCCAAAGCCTTGGCAGAGGCAGACAATTTCTCTGCATCGACACCATTTAAGGCACCTGGATCAGACGAACGCACACCCAAACGACTAGCCTTGTGTTCCAAGAGGTAGTTCATCTCTGCAATCTTGTAGTCAGGTACATTGTCCAAGCGATCCATCGGTGCATGGAGGAATTTCTCCCGGGTAGTAAAATCATCTGCCCATTGGACAATGACTTCATGTGCCCCCAAGGCATAGGCTTCCTTCACGATCAAGTGGGCCAATTCTCTTTGTTCCACATCGATGTTCAAGACCAAGGTATGACCAGGTTGCACGTTGATACCGTTCGCCACCAACAATTTGGCATATTTTTCGAGGTTTTCTTTAAAATTTGGTAAAACCATTTTTTCTCCTTCATAAGTGAATGATCTCTTCCTAGTATACCATAAGTCCATGCAAAAAGGATTCCGCTCCTGCAGAATCCTTTTTCTTGTTCCTTCTAACTTAAGTAAGAACATAGCCTTGATCATCCACTGTATGGGGATGCCCAGAATTGCCATTCTCTCTCAAGGCTTCCAAATCTTGATCCAAAATCGAATTGTAATCCGTACTACCTTCACGGGTTACCCGAGTCGATACTTGGCGCAAGAGTTTTTCATTAAGATTACGAACCCAGCGACCATTACTATGGTCATTGGCCCGCATATAATTTTCTTTCACAATCTCTCCGTAAAGGGCTTCATTGACTTGGTAACCTTGCTTACGCAATCCTAACAGACCGATCTCGACGATCTCATCTGGGCTGTAGTCTTCAAAGTCAAAGGTAGTCGGGATCCGACTTTGCAGACCTGAATTGACCTGCAAGAAGTCGTGCATCTCTTTCGTGTAACCAGCAAAGATAATGACGATATCACGACGGTGGTCCTCCATAAATTTGAGGACTTCATCCAAAGCTTCCTTCCCAAAATCATCATTTGAACCGGTAAAGAGGGTATAGGCCTCATCGATAAAGAGGACTCCACCCAGTGCACTTTCTAGGACTTCGCGCGTCTTCAAAGCTGTTTGACCTTGGTAGCCTCCAACCAGATTGCTCCGCGATACTTCGATGAATTTCTTCTGCTTGATAACTCCTTTTTGGAAGAGGATATTGCCCAAAATGCGGGCCACGGTGGTCTTTCCTGTACCAGGATTTCCAAGAAAGAGAGAGTGCAGGGTCGTGTCTTCGACGATGCCACCTTGTTCAGCCCGTTTTTGATTGAACTCAGCCATGGCTACGAATTGTTCGACTTGCTCTTTCACCTTAGCAATTCCAACCAATCGGTTGAGGGCAGCCATCCCATCTTCTTCCTTGTCGGCTCCTGCTTGATACTTACCTTGGTTAAGGACAGCATCGATATCGCTATTGAGGATGGTCTCAATATCGTCAGAACCTTGGGCCACCACCCGATCTGCCATGGTCTTGGTCAATTGCTCATCCAGGTTACGGATCCAGCGACCATTGCTCTTATCTAGCGAGCCATCATAAGCCCGCTTAACATGCCGCGCATAGTAATCCCGGTCTTCTAGTTTATAGTCTCCTTTGCTTAGGATCATTTCACCTAGTTGAACAATCTCATCTCCTGTGAAATCTTCAAAGATGAAATTATTTGGCACCCGAGAACGAAGGCCTGGATTGGTCTTTAAGAACTCCTCCATTTCCTTGGTATAGCCGGCAAAGATTATCATGATGTCGTCACGATTGTCCTCCATAAATTTGAGGATGGTATTGATCGCCTCGATCCCAAAGTCCGCACCGCTATCTTTTTTATCCAAGCTATAGGCTTCATCAATAAAGAGGATGCCTCCTCGCGCTTTTTCAAGCAGGGCTTGGGTCTGTTCAGCTGTTCCTCCAATATTCGAAGAAATCAGATCGGACTCCGTTGCTTCCACAAAACGGAATTCCTCCCCTGAGAGGACACCCGCATCAAAGAGCACTTGTCCCAACAGACGGGCCACAGTGGTTTTCCCTGTACCAGGATTTCCCATAAAGGCAGCATGCAAAGTTTGCTTTTCAGGAGCCTTGCCACTGGCGATTCGTTTCTTGTTAAATTCCACCATGTTGATCATTTTCTTGATCTCATGTTTGACTTTTTCAAGACCAATCAGGCTATTGAGTTCTTGAAGAGCATCTTGTTTCTTCTCTGGTCCAGAGTCTCTTGCAGTTGTTGGAGCCACCGTTGCATCCGTCGCCTGTCCCGTAGGAACGACTTGCACATTGCCCTTCGCCACTTCTCTACCGACAAGATAATCACAGTCATCCTCAATTTCCTTGGTCAGATCACGCGCATCCCCTTGCTTATAGGTCATGGTGCCCACCTTCGCAAAGGCTCCACCTTGAAGCCGTATATTAGGATCCGCAATCTTATGACAAATCATATGCTCAGCCATCAGCACACCATCATCAAAAACGCCAAATGAAATGGTTTCGGCATTCTCATTCAAGAAGGTTGTTTCTCCAGTCAGGGAAGCAAAGGACTCTTCATAGACGCATAAAAATTCTGTAAATGTAGCCTGGTGAGCTCGGATCATACTATTGAATGAATTGATGGAGGTTATACGATCCGAATCCGAATTGAATTGAACATTATTATCAAGACAGACCCCAGTACCGGTAGGTAGCTCAATTTTACAGTTTTCAGACTCCCAGATGACATTCCTCAACCAAACTGGTGGAAAATCCTTTTCCAGATCCCCGCCTGTAATCGTTGAATTTTTTGCGATCACTTCTGAGTCCTTGGCATGGATCGTATTATTCCCAAATTTTTCAATATGGACATTTTCTAAGGTCAATTTAGATCCTTCTGACAGATCTATCTTAGAAAAAATCGTTGAATTGCGAATGGACAATTCTGATGCTGACATTCCGATGGCACTTTGGTGTTTTTCCGGAACCTTCATCCCGACTCCTTCCAGTGTCAACTTCGAATGCGTATCCATATAGATAAAAAATTCATTATTTGTTGGAGTGGTTGCTTCAAAATAGACCTGTTTACAGGTGATATCTGAGCTATTCCATAAGAGCAAGGTAGTATAATTCCCACCAACTTTAAACCACAGATCTTCAAATGTCACCTGAGCTCCCTCTACAAATCGGAAGGAAGCCTCAATGATGTTGTTAAACATGCGCCCATTGCCATTTGGATTTGGGACAACATGCCCCACAAAATGAAGGTTCTTGTCGATCTCGATCACTTTATTTGTCGGCCATTGAAAGACATACCCATTTTCAAACTCGATGGTATCCCCATCCTGCGCTTTTTCAACCGCATCCATAAAGTTCCAACTATTGTTGTAAGGCCCTACTAAATATCTTGCCACGCGCTTCTCCTTTGTTTCATCTTTTTGAAAGAACATCCATTGTTTTTCTGTTTCCTTGTCACAAACAATCGTTACTAAAAATTGTAACACAATCTAGGTCCAAAGAAAACACTTATCAGATCTGAAAGGACTGAAAAACCTCTATTTTCAACAGGAAAATAGAGGCTGTCCGTTAATCTTTCAAGGCTGAAAATAAGCCGGCTAGAGCAATCGCTCCTGAGAGCATGGCGGTGGAAAGGAGCAGGACATTGTCTGCCACTTCTAGCTTGTACTCAAAGACTTTTTCAGCTGGTTTGTCTTCTGCAAAAATTTCTACCTTCATGTTTTCCTCCTTTGTTTCTAGAACAAATCATCAAAGAGGCTGAGCTGGTTATCTTCTGGCATATTGCCAAGAATGCCCATCTCATCCATCTTTTCAACCAGGGTTGAGGAGACACCGCCGCGCTTGCGGAGCTCGGTCTTAGAGAGAAATTCTCCTTCTTCACGCACCCGCACGATCTGCTTGGCAACGTTCTCTCCCAGACCATCCATCGCGACAAATGGCGGAATGAGGGTGTCCCCATCGATCAAAAATTCTGTCGCCTGACTGCGATAGAGGTCTAGCTTGCCAAACTTGAAGCCCCGCTCCCACATCTCATTGACAATTTCAAGGGTCGTGTAGAGGTCGATCTCCACATTGGAAGCTTCGTTGTTCTTGCGTTTTTCAGCGATTTCTTTCATCCGAGCTTTCACGGCCTCAAGGCCTGCACCCATGGTCTTGATATCAAAGGCTTTGGCCCGAATCGAGAAGTAGGCACAGTAATAATAGAGAGGATGATGCACCTTAAAGTAGGCCACACGAAGGGCCATCATAACATAGGCCGCCGCATGGGCTTTGGGGAACATGTACTTGATCTTCCCACAGGACTCGATGTACCACTCAGGGACATTGTTTTCCTTCATGGCTTGGATGTAGCCATTGCGCTCTTCTTCTGAGATTTTGAGCCACATGCCTTTCCGCACGCGCTCCATGATGGTAAAGGCCGTCTTAGGCTCGAGCCCTGCGTGCATGAGGTAAACCATGATGTCGTCCCGACAGCCGATAACGGTCGATAGGTCGGCAATACCCGCCTTGATCAAGTCTTGGGCATTTCCCAACCACACGTCGGTACCATGAGACAGACCAGAGAGCTGCAAGAGCTCCGCAAAGGTCGTCGGATGGGTTTCATCCACCATGCCCCGAACGAAGTTGGTCCCAAACTCTGGGATCCCCAGCATACCAGTTGAAGTCCCGATTTGCTCCGGTGTGACCCCTAGGATATCGGTCCCAGAAAAGAGGGCCATGACACCTGGATCATCCATAGGGATATCGTTTGGATCGATGCCTGACAAGTCCTGGAGCTTGCGAATCATGGTCGGGTCATCGTGTCCCAGCACATCGAGCTTGAGGACGTTCTCATCGATATCGTGGAAGTTAAAGTGGGTGGTCTGCCATTCAGCTGACACATCATCTGCCGGATACTGGACCGGAGTAAAGTCATAGACATCCATATAGTTTGGAATAACAACGATTCCCCCCGGGTGCTGACCGGTCGTCCGTTTAACCCCAGCGGCACCGAGAGCTAAGCGCTCGACCTCGGCATCTCGGTAGTACTTGCCAAAATCACGCTCATAGCCCTTGACAAAGCCGTAGGCGGTCTTAGCTGCGACGGTACCTACCGTTCCTGCCCGGAAGGCATATTCTTCCCCAAATATATCCCGAACATCCAAGTGGGCGCTCGGCTGGTCTTCCCCAGAGAAGTTCAAATCGATATCGGGTACCTTGTCCCCATCAAAACCAAGGAAGGTCTCGAAGGGAATATCTTGGCCGTTTTTGCTGAGTTGGTGTCCACAGTTTGGACAGTCCTTATTGGGCATATCAAATCCTGATCCATAAGAACCATCCGTGATAAACTCACTGTATTGGCACTGGCTGCAGACATAGTGAGGCGAGAGCGGATTAACCTCTGTGATCCCGATCATAGTCGCCACAAAGCTGGATCCAACGGATCCACGCGATCCAACCAGGTAGCCCCGCTCATTGGAACGATGCACCAGCATTTGCGAGGCCAGATAAATCACAGCAAAGCCATTCCCCAAAATAGAGGTCAATTCCTTTTCAATCCGCAGATCGACAATATCAGGGAGCGGATTACCATAGATCTCAAAGGCTCGCTGATAGGTCAATTCCGCAACCGTTTCTTCGGCCTTGTCGATAAATGGCGTATAGAGGTCGCCCTTGA
This sequence comes from Streptococcus sp. HMSC074F05, assembly GCF_001808725.1. Classification (NCBI taxonomy): domain Bacteria; kingdom Bacillati; phylum Bacillota; class Bacilli; order Lactobacillales; family Streptococcaceae; genus Streptococcus; species Streptococcus sp. HMSC074F05. Next base: position 130,383 of record NZ_KV794409.1, read on the forward strand.
CCACTTCAACTGGCTCAAAGGTCTCGGCTAGCGCATTGGTATTTTCAATAACAATCTTGCGCGCCAAGTCTTCTCCCAAAAAGGCGAATTCATCCAGCATTTCATTGGTGGTTCTGAAATGCGCTTTAGGAAGTGGCGCTGGCTGGGCATCTTCTCCGTGCCCAATGGTCCGGTTGATCATAGCCCCTTGACCGAGACTACGGACAATGATCTCCCGATAGATCTCATCTTCCGGCTCCAGATAGTGGACATTTCCTGTCGCAAGAACGGGCTTGCCGAGGCGATCTCCCACTTCGATCAAGCTCTTGATAATGGTCTGGAGCTCATCCATGTCCTTAACCTGCTCCTTGGCAATGAGAGGTGCGTAGATAGCCGGTGGCATCACCTCGATAAAGTCGTAGTACTTGGCCACTTCGACTGCCGCATCCACACCTTGCGACATGACGGCATCAAAGACTTCCCCTTCTGAGCAGGCCGATCCAAGGATCAAGCCCTCGCGGTGGGCATCCAGCACAGTCTTTGGAATCCGTGGGACTCCTTCGAAATACTTGGTCCCAGAAAGTGAAACCAGTTTAAACATGTTCTTAAGGCCAGTCTGATTTTTGACATAGAGGGTCGCATGCTTGACCCGCGCCTTCTTATAAGAATTCTCATCGATCAAATCGATATTCAGATCCTTAAGATTGGTCACCCCATGCTTTTCAGCGACATCTTTGATGAAGATAAAGAGCAGGCGCCCCGTTGCTTCCGCATCGTAGTTGGCCATGTGGTGGTGCTCCAAGCCTACTCCAAAGCGCTTGGTCAATGGCCCCAAACCATGCCGTTTAAAATCTGGATAGAGGTTGCGGGCAAATTCCAGGGTATCGATGACCGGCTGGGTGATCTTGGGAAGACCATGACGCTCATAGTTGGCATTCATGAAGCCCACGTCAAAGGTGGCATTGTGGGCGACAAGAACGGTTCCCTCACAGAAGGCCTGAAACTCCTTCAAGACCTGCACCAAGGGCTTAGCCCCCCGGACATGCTCATTGGTGATCCCTGTCAATTGGGTCGTAAAGGCAGACAGAGGATGGCCCGGATCGATAAATTCGTCAAACTCCTCAATGACATTGCCCTTGTACATCTTAGAAGCGGCAACCTGGATCAAGTCATTGTAAATGGCTGAAAGTCCCGTCGTTTCCACGTCAAAGACCACATAGGTCGCTTCATTGAGATCCAGATCCACCTCGTTATAGGTGATCGGCACCTTGTCCTCTACAATATTGGCTTCCATCCCATAGATCAGCTGGATCCCAGCCTTCTTGGCTGCTTTAAAGCCATGTGGGAAGCTCTGCACATTGCCATGATCGGTAATGGCCACCGCCTTGTGGCCCCACTCAGCTGCCTTGGCGATCAGCTCTTCGACTTCCGGCAGGGCATCCATAGTCGACATATTGGTATGGGCGTGGAATTCCACCCGGCGCTCACCCTCTGGCATCAGGTCCTTGCGGGCATAATGCACGACTTCCTGGATATCTTGGACATTCATGGTCAAGTCGCGCGTGAAATTGTTCATTTCGATATTTCCCCGCACCCGGAGCCAGCTGTTCTTCTTGATCATGTCAAACTTCTGAGCTTCTTCCTCATTTTTGACCCATTTCTGAAGGGAAAAACTCGAGGTATAGTCGGTCATCTTAAAGCTGATCAAGACCCGACCGGTTCGTGTCACCTTGTGCTCCACGTCAAAGACCACACCCTCAAAGACAATCCGATTCTCTTCTGTTGTGATCTCGATCATCGGAGTGATCTCAGCCTTGTCTAGCTTAGGTTTAGCCGCAGCCTTCTTAGCCTTGAAATCAAAGGCTGGCTTTTCTTCAACCGCTGGTGGCGGAGCCATCTGGGCCAAGGATTCCATAGCCCGCAAGGTCTCTTCATTGGCTGCTTGGAAGATCTTTTCATTTTCCTGCTCAAAGCGCGCCACTTCCTGCTCTGTCAACTCCTCATCAGACTCCACCCGACAGGTGAAATGCGGAAAACCAAAGGCTTCCAACTGCTTGGCAAGATTGGGCAAATGATTCTTACGAAAATGCTCCGTATCAACCGAAGAAGGCCCTGAGATGATCAATTCCTGCCCTTCCGCACGCACCTGCAAGTCTTGGTAAAGTCCCTTAAATCCTTGACTAGCACAAGGTCCATCCTCAAAGACCTCCCGATAGTAGGCCTGCAATAAATCATCAGAAAAGTCCTGATTGGCCACTTGGATGGTAAAGGTCGCTTGGTTTCCCGTCTTTGAAAATTCGTCCTTCAAGCGCTGGCTCAATTCCTTAAACAAAGCAATGGGCAAGACTTCCGCAAAGGCAAAGCGGAACTCCCAGACCCGACTAACCTTATGCACCACGACTTCTTGAATCTCCGCATGCAAAAAGGCACTGGAAGATCGCATCTCCAGCGGCATATCCAGCTGATCCATTAAAATTTCAAAGGTGTTGGACATTGTTTCTCCCTTGATCTTGATTCTTTTGCTCGCTTTTGAGTAGCCCGCATCTAAGCAAAAACAGACCGTTCAAAAACATTCGTAACCCTTATTTTATCACAATTTAAGGATTAATTCGAGGGAGAAGTGAAGACAAAGAAATCACCGATAGGTTGGTGATTTCTCTTCATGTTTCATTTATTCAGTTAGGGCTGATCCATCATTTATACTTCATCCCCATGATGATGGCCACAACTGCTAAAATCGGCAATAATATCAACATCCAGATTCCAATCCACATTTCCCTCTTATAAAATTTATCTAGCCCACTATAGCGTTCAACGTATGATTCTTTTGGACAAGCTGGATTATACCAGACCGTCATGCTCGATCCCAATGGAAAAGCATCTTGAAAAAGATTGCCCTTGGAGACTGTAGAATTGGTGTAGATAGTTATCCTTTGCGCCATCAAATCGATGTCGCTAGCCGCTTGATTCGTTTTCCAAGGAAGTGTTGCCCGCATCACCCAATAATATTTCAGGCTATTTCGATAGGTCTGACCATCCACTCTATATTCTACAATCGGAGCCGCTACAATTTGTGCCCTCTTATAGCCAATTACCACTCCCTCAACGCTCTTTGACGAGAGGGTCTTAATCCTAACTTCTCTTCTATAAAAATATCCAAAAAAGAGTACTTCAAATAAAGGAAATCCAATAACAGCCACAGCAATGACTAGAAGTATTCTGATATCGGGCATACCCATCACCTACTTCATCATCAGATCTGACATACTAAGACTCATCTTCGTTCCATCTGTTATACTTTCGACAATTGATTGTTGCTCCTTAGTCAAAGGAAGCAAAAAGATCGTTGCCGATTGCGTTGGTAATGTGCCATTTTCAGAAATACTATACTCAACTAACTGATTTTGATATATAGATTGTCCATCATAACTCCAATTGAGCTTATATTCTGCATCATGATCAATATTCGTTGTCGTTTTGTTGACCAACATAAATACTACATATTCTTGTTGGTTCAAAGTATAGGTACTCCCTGTATAATACAAAGTGATCTCACCTTGCTTGCCAGCCTCCGGATGCTCTTTAACTAACTTCTTCCCTAGTTCGATCAAGTCAGATGTTTTTCCTTCATACTGAGGTGCCACTACAAATTTCAACCCCTGTTCCTCTTTAGCAGACGAGGAGGCTTTTGTAGTTTGCTCAGTTTTCTTTGCAGTCGCCTCCTTGACCTCTTTTTTCGGCTGAGCACAAGCTGTTAATACAAACACACTCGCCAGTAATACCATCATCTTTTTCATGGATCATTTCCCTTCTTTTATAATTGAGTTAGATTCAAAAACATTTTCTACTATCATACCGGAAATTAGTTTGAAGAGCAAGTTCGTCACTAGGTGGAGAGAGCTGAGGGGATGAAAAAAGAGAGAACCTGTGTACTGACACCAAAAGTTTGATTTTTTCTGTCTAACTTTTTGATCGCAGTTCATATTTGGTTCTCCCAATTTATAAACGACTTCCTCATTAAAATAAAATCAGCTATAAACAATAAATTTTCTCAAATACAATAAGACACTTATGGATATTGAACTTTTTTCTTAGATTTTGTTGTTTCTTGTTTTTTCTCTGCATTTTGACGTTTTTCTTCTTCTGACTGCATTTGCTTGGTCGACTTCCCATTTGAAAATGATTCACTTATATTATTTTTAATCGCTTCAGCTAAATCGCCATCCACTCTATCAAAAGCATCCGCTATTGAATTTAAATACTGATCAAGATTTTCCACAGTATCACTCAAATCAGTAATCATTTGTTTAATGGAGCTTGTTGCTGCTGATAATTTTTCTGTTGCATCTGATTCTATCAAGTCAGAGGACTTATCTGATAAATGTTCATCCGCAACCTTAAAACTTGCTTTAACTCCTTTTATATGTTCTGAGCTAATTCGTTTAGTACCTGTTCCCATTTTATCTCCTTTCTTATTTAACTATTGAATCCTTGTATCTTGTAAAATGTCACTACCTTCTGGTATAAGAGGAGATAAATGATTTAAAATTTCTTTTGGACTTCGATCGCTATTAAAAGTTGGATAATAAGCGCTATTATTTTCTTTTAAAATTTTGTAAGCCTTCGGATATTCTTTCTGAATTGGTAGATCTTTACTTTGTTCAAATAATTCTTTTTTGATGTTTACAGTATTATAGTTTAAATCAAGACCATAATGTAATAATTCATCTCCTGGTAAAGAATCCCCTTGGTAATTTTCATTGATTGAAGAATATAATCCCTCTAATTTTTTGCTTTCCTTCTGATAATCAATGAATTTACCCGTTTCCAAATCTAAATAATATGGTTTAATTTCTGTCTTAGAGACCGGAATACCATTTACCTTTTTTTCTGTACTCTTTTGAATATTGACAGACAACACTTCCTTTCCGCTAGGTAGTGTATTTAAAGATGGACCAACTGTACTTAATCCCCAGCCTTCACCTTTTTCTCGAAGCCATTTTAATACATCAACCTCTTTCTTTTTTAAAGTTTGATCTTTTGTATCATAGATTAATAAACGATAGGTACTTCCACCTTTTTTGCGCGACATCGTTTTAAAATTCTCTCTAATGATAAAACGTTTACCTGCCATGATAACATCATTGTTATGATATTCAACTTTACTTTGTGGATCGTTCTTAAGGTGCTTACGAATTTGTTTATCTTCTTCCGGATCTTTACTAACCCACTTTGCTACGATACCCTTATCTCCTAGAAATTCATAATCACCAATTTCGTAGTCACCACTATAAGTGTACACATTATTGTAATAATCTTCTTTTTCTTGTTTATCTTGGTAGTATTTATAGACAAAAAATCCTAAAATTGCGACAAAAATCGTTGAAAGTATTGCAAACTTTTTAAAAGTCATACTTATCTCTCCTTGTATTCAAATTTCTCATCTAGGTATAAAATATACCTTTCTACGCCTCTGTTTCCCGTACTTTCATTCTGCGGAATGATAGCATTTAAAGCATTTGTAAGTTTATCTATTTCCTCTTGCTTCATATCTGTTATTTTTTTATCAGATACTCCCATAAGATAGTTCTTGGTATCATTATCAACTTTAACTTCGTTCTTTTTAATTTGGTTTTCTATCCACTGTTCCGGAGTTAAACCATTGCGAGTAGCTTCTGGAATTTTTTCTTCTACATAGCCTTTCATACCTCTATCGTCCATTTCTTCCGCTCGAAGAGTTGCATTAAAGTCATAGTAAACAGAAGAGTCTGTATAAGTATCTTTATTCGATTTGAGATACCAAGTCCCTTTTTTCAAATACTCACCTATGCTTTTTTGTTGATTACTTAATTCCTCTTTTGACAGTTTCTCTATCTTACTACTAAACTCAAAATGGTCTTTAGCAATGTTACCAATAACCTTCAGTGCATTCTTCCCGTATTTATTTGGAATATAATCACTAAGTGATTTAATACCATCCGATTTCTCCTTGTCATCTCCAGCAAACGATCCTAAAAGCTCCATGACTGTTCCAGAACCAGGAATAAGACTATTTAATAAGCCTTGCCCAATAGCTTTACCCATTTCTTTCTGAAATTCTTCCAACGCTTCTTTTCGAGCTTTCTTAAGTTTAGATGCCCTTTCTTGATTATAGATCAAATTTGCACCTGCTCCAGCCATTGTACTACTATTATAATTTTCCGTTGTTGTAGTGGCAGTCATAATTTGATCTACTTTGACCATTCCCAAAACATTTTTATGTATTACATGTTTAAAATCTGTTTTTACAGAGAAAGAAATTCCATCACTTGTTATTTGTATGTCTTTCATTTGTTTGTTGGTCATTTTAGTTTCTGGCTCAGTGTATTCACCATAATTTAATCTTTCTATATCTTCTCCGATACCAATTAAATTAATAGACTGCATCAAACCAATGAAATCATTCACGTTATTTAATCGATTCTGATCTCTACCAATTTTAGAATCATTCGGATTTTCTGAATGGTTCTTTTTCATATTTCCAATTAGAAACCAAGCTTCTCTATCACCGGCTTCTATCATTGAAGTTGTAAACTGAGATACAGTGTCAATCGACTCACTCCCCATCGCATCTACTAGATGATTTAATTTTTTTACTGCTAGTTTATCTCCATTTTTCCCACGCACTATCCAATCCGTAACTTCTGCGGAAAGTACATTATATGTACCACCACTAATCCCCTCAGGTCGTTGCTTCATTATTTTTCCAGGAGATTCACTAAGGATATCTTTTACTACTGTTGCATCAACATCGCTTGACATAGAATCAAGATAATACATTTTATCCTTCGTTAAAATTTTATGGCTAATACTATCCAAAATAAAATCTGCAGGCATCCTTAAAATCGACTTTGCATGATTGACTTCTATTTGAAGCAGATTTATTGTCTTCGTTATTTCATCCAACCCCTGTACAAATGTTTTGTGTGCTCCTTCGATCGCATCATGTGTATTTGATCTATTCGTAGACTCAGTTAATAATTCTTGCTGTGCTGTTGTTTGGATAGGGGTCAAATTTATACTATCAATTTCTAATAATCTTGTGGCAGTATCCAACGCAGGTTGCAATTTAGACTTGACATCTTCAACAGCAGTTGACTGATCACCTGTCAAAGTCTGTGTTACAGTATTTTTCCCGCTTTCTGAAGTCCAAGCTTTGACATCAAATCCAGCATCCCTAATAGTTGAACTAAACGTGATATTGAGTGTAGAATATTTTTCTAACTCTTCAGGTACTTTATGAAAAACTTTTTCTTGTAAAATGTTTAATTTTTTGTAAAAAGCTTCTAACGCATCTAATTCTGAATTATTTTTTTTAATAGAAAACTTTCTTTCTGTATCACTAACAGCAACTGAATATGATTTTGAAAATTCTGAAATAGACTTTCCAAAATCATCTATACCAGGTAAATTATGTATCTTGATAATGTCACTCATAAAACTATCACTCCTTCGCCATATCTATAAGTATAGATAATGTATTCATTGACGTTCTACATGCAGCAGCCTCAAAGCCAAGAAATAATATTTTAGCATTGAGTTCCCCTGCAATATCTTCTTTATATTTTGAAAATTTCTCCGAAGCTATCTTTACAGTTGTTTGTTCTGCTTCTGTTTCATTTTTATATGCTGTTCCAGCCAAATTATAATTATTTTTTATATTTTCATGATTTTTAAGAATATAATCTACTGTAGTTGAAACATTATTTAAATTCTTTAAAGCTTCTGATAACTCAGCGATTTTTGCATTTAATGCATTACTCTTAGCACTAATTTCATTATACTGTTGGATTAATTCAGATTTATTTCCCATTACATCTCCTATAATATTACGATATCAAAACCTTGATTATTCTTAGTTGATTATCAACTACATAATAATGTAATTGTTTTTCTAACACTCCTTCTCTTAGTGGCTTATTGACTGCATTCAACATAGTTTGATCATTAAATCTAATTGCTAAGAAAGCTTGTTTATATGCTCTTACTTGTTTCGAAGCTGAATCAATATTGCGACTTATAGAAGCCGAAGTCATAACAACAACACCGTATCCAACCTTCAAACCTTTTTCCAATAAGTACGTCAAGTAGTCAATACCATTTTGTGTTAACTCCTGCAGTAGATCAATCATATTATATATAATAATAGTAGCATCATGAGAAAACAACTGTTTCTCCAATCTCTCATCAATACGCTTATTCATATCTTTAAGAGATTCTAGAACTTCCTCAGCCGATGAAAAGACAAATAAATTATCTGCATTTGGTAGTTTATGATACTTCGGCGCCAACACAATCACCTTCTGCTTGCTACGAGCAATTTGTTTGACGAATTGAGTCATCTGCTCTTCTTTGTCTGTCAGATAGAGAAGGTTGCCTTTCTTGAGATCCCATGTCACCGGCTCAACCGTCTCCAGATCCAATCCGAGTGGTACCTTTCCTTCATTCAGTAAAGCTGCTACATCCTCACGGCCGTAGAAGGCTGCTTCTGTCAACTCATCTGGGACCATTGGGATGCCTGCTGGGGTGCGGCCTGTCCACATTTCTTTGAGGCTTTGGACTTGATCACGGAGATTGTTGATGATTTGGATATCATTGTCTCCTGCGACTGGTAGAGCGAATTGGACGACATCGACTTCGTCACGCTTCATGAGGGCGCGTCCCTTGATGTCTTCCATGGTAGCCGCAAGTGGGGTTGCTCCCACGATACCGCGGATTTCAGAGATATCATTTTGTGGCAAGGTCAGCTGGTGCTTGAAGTTGGAATAGAGCTGAGCCCGTAGGTTGTTCTGACGGCTAGCTGTGATGATCAAGTGCACACCGATGCTGAGACCTTCACGAGAGATCCGCATGAAGAGCTTGAAGAGGTCTGTCTCATAAGGCTCGTCCTTCATAGACTCATAGCTATCCATGAGGATGACCATGGTTGGCTCTTGCTTACCGGTCACTTCACGGTAGAGGGCGATGGTGCCGACCCCATGCTCAGAGAGGAGCTTCTTACGACGATCCAACTCGCGGTTGATGATCCGGATGAATTTCTGGATTTTCTCCGTCTGATCGAGCAGCAGGCTATCGGCCACATGTGGCAATTGGCTCAAGGGTGCTAGACCGTTAGTTCCGAAATCAAGCAGATACATGGTCAGATTTTCTGGACTCTGCTTGCGGGCCAGATCCATTGCGGCTGTCTGTAGGAAAGTCGTCTTTCCTGTACCTGGACTTCCGTAAAGGAGGATATTGCCATCTTTTGACAGATCGATGGCGACAGCTTCTTGCTTTTGCGCTTGCGGGATATCGGCGACCCCGATCAGGACGCTTGGAGCTGTCCGTTTTTGCCAAGCCTCGATCGGCACGACCTTGTCCAACTCATCCAGCGTGATCCGCTCTTTAAGCGGTGGCAACCATGGTTGGGCCACAGCTGCGATGCCTTCTTGTTGGTGCAAGTGGTTGATTTCTTGCACGATGACATCCAGCTCTGTCGGCACTTCCTTGATTTCTTCTGCCATATCCAGACCGGAGAGGTCTTGGTTGAGGACTTCGTATTGGCCCAGTTCATTGATCAAGTAGATGGTATGGTCTTCGATCCCTAGCTGGTCCTTCTCAGGCTGATAGTCTGCACCTGACCAAGCGGTTTGGAAGAGTTCATAGACTTCGTTGTTCCCGACTTGGAGGTAGGCACGACCAGTCTGAGTGATCTCAGCCGCATCTGCCGTCCGCAGCATCTCCATCGAGTCTCCACGGTCAGCTACCTTGAGGGCTAGCTTGAAGCGAGAGTTGGACCAGATCTGGTCATCCACGACCCCAGAAGGTTTTTGCGTCGCAAGGATCAAGTGTACCCCGAGGGAACGCCCGACACGCGCGATAGAGACCAATTCCTTAATGAAGTCTGGCTGGTTGACCTTAAGTTCGGCGAACTCATCACTGATCAAGAAGAGGTGAGGAAGCGGTTCGGTCGCTTCACCGAGTTTAAATTTCTTTTGGTATTGGTTGATATGGTTGACCCCATATTGACCAAAGAGGCGCTCCCGACGATGGATCTCCGCATTGATAGAGGCTAGGGCCCGCATGGACTGGGCACCATCCAAGTTGGTGATGGTCCCAAGCAAGTGAGGCAGATCCTTGAAGAGATTGGCCATTCCCCCACCCTTGTAGTCGATGAGGAGGAAAGCCACATCATGTGGGTGGAAGTTGACGGCAAGGCTCAGGATATAAGACTGAATAGTCTCAGACTTACCAGAACCAGTTGTCCCTGCGATCAAACCGTGTGGTCCATGAGCTTTTTCATGAAGATTGAGGTAAACCAAATCGTCCTTCCCGCGCAGACCGATCGGCACGGCCAAACTTTGGTAAGGGGCATGGCTCTCCCAACGACTCAAGACCTTGAGATCATTGAAAGTTTCCGCTTGATACATTTCAAGGAAGGTCACTGAGTCTGGAATCGAGCTCTTAAGCTGTTGGATATGCTTGAGGGGGGCAAGGCCACGCGAGATGGCTTCCTTGTCATAACCTTCAGGGAAGTGGTCCAATTGGAAGTCGAGCTCGCGAAGAACCCCTTCTTGCAAGAGCAATTGCCCTTGGTTGCGGTCCTTGATGGAGATAACGGTTTGGATATTCTCAGAAAGAGATGAGAGCACGTCTGCCACATAGATGATGGAGCAGCCCAGCTCTGTCGGATCCTCACGGAAGAACTCCATGATGACATGGTCCAAAATCAAGGTCTCATCGGTGATGAGCACCACATAGTGAGGGTGGAAGATCTTGGTGTCATTGGCTTTTTCTTCCTCTTTTTGCGCCTTGCGGAGCTTGAGGATTTGGTTGAGACTATTTAAGACCTGATCGCGTGTCCGCTGATTGTAGACAAAGCTACGGACATTCATGTCTTGCAAGGTCGCATGAGGCAACCAGCGCATCCAATCCCAGCTTTCTTTTTCCTCTTCTGGAATGATCGGAATAATAGTCAGATCATGGTAAGAGTGAAAGACAGCCAATTGGGCAACCAGGAGTTGCAGCTGCTCGAGCACGATAGGACGAGGGCCGACATAGCCAACCGGTCCCCGATTGAGGCTGGCTACAATCGGAAGATTGTCGATCTTTTGATGCGCTTGGAAAAGGGCATAGCCTTCTTCTTCCAAGGCATCTTTCTTCCCACTGCGTTCTTCCTGACCATATTTGAGCTCATAGCTGGTTGGGACCTTGCCCAAGCCCAAACGATAGGCCAAAAAGTCAAGATGAAGCGGTGTTTTTTCGTAGATCCGCGAGTCATAGCGTTTGACCATCTTAGTCAAGTCTGCAATCGCTGGGAAATGGTAAAACATGCCTTCTCGTTGCTTCCGAGAGAGCTGTTCCAAGTCCTTGGCCTTGTCCTTGAGATAGAGATGGTAGAGCTCCACGCGCTCTTTCTTGTCTTCTTTATATTTCTTACGATTCTTGAAAAATCCTTGTACCGAAAAGATCACACTGACCACAGACATGGATACCGTCGCGATGATATAGAGACCCCGCGGTTGGAAAATAGTGATCAAGAGGGTCACCCCAACCATGATGAGGGGTGGCATGATCAACTTCAAGAGTTCATCGGATGGTTTTTGAGGCTCCGCACCCGGAGGATTGATCAAGATCTTGTCTTCCGAACTCCGGTAGATGATCCGCGGAGACCGGTGGTACTCTGGGTAGTCCTTGTAGAAGTCGTAACGCGAATGCAAGCGAGGCACCAGATAAGGACTTACTTCAACAGTTCCTTCCACGCCAAATTCTTCTGGATAGAGCTTAAAGGTCACATCCCCAATGGCAAGCTCATCCCCAAAGGCCAGTGGAAAAGTCGCTTCACTGACGAGTTTATGGTTATGGTAGAGTTTTCCGGATAAGAGCTGGCAAGTCCAAGTCTGCTCTTTTTTCACAAGAAGAAAGCGTACTGGATAGTGCAAGCGCACATCCGCACCCTTTTCATCTGCTACTAGAATTTCTTCCTTGTCTAACAGTTCATAGGTATGGACTTCTCCTGTCGCCAAGTAGCAGACTACATCCCCAAGGATCTTGCTATTTTCAAGCACACCCTTGTCTTCACCATACTGGTAGAAGATTTCTCCTTGACTCCATTGGAAATGAAGGGGATTTTCTTGCGAAGCCAGGGTCAACTGAGCTGTTTCTTGATTCGATACGGTGGCTGTCTTTCCCTCTTCTAGCGCTAGCTCATAGCGAAAACCTTTTTTATAGAGTATGATACGTTTTTTCATAGACTACTCCTTGTGTTCGCTAGACTCAGTCGAGCTTGCAGTTGTAGAAGACGAGCTTTCTGTTGAGGAACTTTCTGTAGACGAAGCCGTTGTTGAGCTGCTAGTGGAAGCTTTGGTTTCATCTGTCTCTGCTTCCAAGAGTTTAGAGCGGGCATCCCAGTATTTCTTGTATTCGCCCTCTAGCTCAGAGAGTTTTTTCTCGCGCTGTTCACCAGAGAGTTTTTCGCTATCACGTGTCGCCTTGATTTCCTTCCGAAGGGCATAGATAATCAAGTCTGAATCGTCGATTCGTTTGGCTGTATCCAGCGCTTGGGTAAAGTCATGACGGCCGATATAGATCCAGTAGTGGAGATAGAGACTGTCTGATTTGAGCGTGACGTTGTTGAGGATGACCTTCTTTTGGTCCTCTGAGAAATTCAAGCCTTGCAAGTAAGACGTCGCCAACTCATATTTCTGTGTCGTTGGAAGACTGCTTGGAGCTACTCCCTCTAGCTCATCGATCACACCAGTATAGTCTACCTTGAGATAGGCTGTATCCGCTTGAAGCAACTTTTCTTTAAAGGGTGCTTGGAAAAAGACCAAATAGATCAAAGGCAAGAGTAAGAGGGCCACTACAGCGGAAAGCCATACGGTTGCCAACTTAAAGATTCGGTGTTGACGGCTTGAGACCAAGGTCAAGGTCTTTTCTTCCTCTTCCTTGCGTTCTTGGTAGGCTTTCTCTAAGAGAGCTTTCATCTCTTCTAAGCTAGCAGCATCACGGATTTCCACCAAGAAATCTGGCAGATCTTCTAATTCGAGCGTGCCTTGATAGAGCTCCATGAAATCCCAGTCCCCAAAAAGAGTGACCGCATAACACTTGGCCTGGCGCAAGAATTCAACCTGATCCCACTTGCGTGGCACCATCATTCCCGGAACCCCGCGGTAAGCGATCTTGACTTGCGCATCCTTGGTCACAAACAAATTGATGGGATGCAACATAAAGGTCACCGGAAGCTCCAAGGCTGGCGCCAAATCTAAGACATTAATAGCTAGACGTAGACGGTCTGAAACCGGTAATTCTTGGATTTCTTCTGCACTCAAGCCCAGAGCATCTGTCTGATAGGTCAGATGAATCTGGTCTTGATCCGCTGTCATGCTCTGCTCTAAAAACAAGGGATGATGGAGATCCAAAATCCATAAATTGCGTAAATCCTGGCTATCCACTTCTGAACGCTTGAGGTCCAGCTGCCAGCTCGTGTCTTCTTTTTCAAAACGGAAGACTTGTTCTTCCAGTGTAAATTGTTCTTCTTTCACCTTACCACTCCTCAATCTCGATCAGATCACCACTCGTGATCGGATACTCTTGTACCACCTTGCCTTCATCCAGCAAGATGCCCTTATTTACCACGCGCAACTGATACTTGCTTCTAGGTTCCATGGCAGACCCAAAGATCTGATCCAATTCCCGAATCAAGCGTCGCACCTCCATCCGTGTTGGGATTCGGAGATCATGGCTTGCACCATTCATACGGAAGGTGACATTGATATGTTGCTCCATTTAGGCCTCTTTTCTATAGATTCGATAGGAAATATAGCCAGCAATCCCAAAGAGAAGGGCACTCCAAGCCAGCATTTGCAAGGCTGGAATAAAATCCGACAAGCTGGCCGAATTGTCCTCCACATTGGACTCGAATTTAGATAATTTTTGATTTTCAGGCTGGAACAGGTCCGCTTCAGGCCCTGTTTTTTTCTTTCCCTTTATAGCAGAAAACAACTGGCCGTCTGAATCGGTCAATTGTTTCTCTTGCTTGCGTTTTTCATCTGCTAATTTTTTCTGATCCTTCTCATTGAAAAGAGACTCAGTCGCATCCAATTGGCCCCCGAGTGTCTTTTCCTGCTCTGTCTCAAGACGTGAGTTGTTGACCTGCAGACGATTATCGATAAAATCATCTGCAGAAACAACAACTACTGGCAAGAGACTAAAGACAAAGAGAAGATACATCATTTTTTTCATAAGCTTGATTCAATTTCCTTTGTTTGAGTAAACTTCTTTGGAATGAAGATATTGGCAACCGCCAAAAGACCGAAGAAGACCAACAATCCGAAGAAGACGCCGATACCGGCTGTTTGTCCATCAAAGTAACCCGCAAACTGTCCTTCTAAAATAGAAAGGAGGTTGACATTTTTCACCAGTGCTGGAAGGCCTGACAAGGTCGCGGTCGTTCCGATCGCGCTTGATAGGTAGACATAGCTGATCAACATGAAGAAGGCCAGTCCCATTCCAATCACACGGAAGTGTTTCAAGAGGAGGTATTGCAGTTGTACCAAGACAAAACTTGCTAGAACCGCTAAGAATACCCATGAAGGTACATATTCACGACCAACAGAGAGTTGAATACTTGAAATCATTCCGATCACCAGTCCAAGGATGAGAGAAAGTCCCACAAGGACACCGACAGACAAGAGATCTGATTCTTGCAAGCGATTTAATTTGAAGCGATCTTTCACCTTACGGATGATTGGCTGAGTCGCAAAGAGATAAGCTGTAAAGAGGCTCAAGATTTCTAGCATAAAGATCCAGATAAATGGACGGTAGACGTTGATGGTCGCTTTCACAGAAGAAGATTTCTCTGCAACTGGATTTGACAAGAAGTCGAGCAAGACTTCATTTGGCACACCATTTTCGTAAGCATTGTTGAAGACTTTGCGGAAGGCTTCAACGAAGTTTCCATTTTCAGACAATTCCTTATCGAATTCACCCATCAAGCTCTCTGCATTGCTAGACAATTTCTCTGTATTGCCTTGGGCTCTTTCCAATTCTTTGTTCAATTGGCTAAAGATTTCATTGGTAGAGTTGGCAGCGTCCACATTGCTACGAGATGAACTCTTAACACCTTCTGTCGAAGTCAACAAGGAGGTGTATTCAGAACCAAGAGCTGACAAGTCTGCATCGGTCTTGGTTTGAGCCTGTGTCACTGTTTCTTGCGCTTTTGAGATCTCTTCTAGGCGTTTTTGAAGGTCTGCATACTGCTTCAATTGATCGTTGATATTTTGGGTTAGATCCTTGTTGGTGTTTTCGATGGCTTGAAGATTAGCCTGCAATTGTGGTCCCAAGTCTTGCAACTGTTTAAGGGTACCATCTAACTGGGCTTTCACACTCTTCGTTGCATCCCCAGATTCATCCGTTTCAATACTCTTACGGTAGTCATTGATATTGCTTGTAACCGCGGATTTCACGACATTGACCAAGGCTTCCGTCAAATCCATATCTTCGATTGGATCATAGAGCGATTGACGATCTCCCTTGTCATCTTTTGGATAGTAAGCATCGATCAATGCTCCTGCGCGTTGATAATCCAAGGCGATTTCACTAGCTTTCGACGCATAGTTAGCAACAGCTGTTTTCAAGTCTTCTGCAGATACGGTCACACTGGTTGAAGAAACCCCATTCACAAGAACTTCAACATCAATCGCGCTTGGCATAGCTCCTCCATCTTCAGCGAGGTGAATTTGGATTTGTTTGCCATCTTTCAGTTCGACTTCCTGCTCGCCACTACCTGCATAAGTATGTCCATCATAGGTCCAAGTATCAACCTTGACTCCTGCTGGTACTTGGATGCTAACCTTCTGTTTTCCAGATTTAGCATTGAGGACATCGGCAACTGCAGTTGATTTGGCATCTACTTCTGCAGCCAAAGTTTTTAATTCATCAGCATTTCCATTTGCTTTCGCCATCGTCCCAGCAAAAGTACTATCAAAATTAATTGCTGAATTGAGGTTGCCATATTTATTCAGATTAAGACTAGCTGGATCTAAAGACGGAAGTTTTTCAATTGCTTGACGAATGTCATCATCCGCTTTATTACGAGCATTGCTGAGAGTTTCGATTTTTGTCTTCCCAATCAAGGTACGAAGGGTGACTTTGTCTCCTTCTTTTAGACCATAGTAGTCAAGGATCTTCGCTTTTACAGTAGACTCGATGTTCTTTTCGTGCTCATCTAATTTGTCACGTTCTGCCTTGATCCCTTTTTCGAGGTCTGCCACACGATCATTCACATCTTTGGTCAAGCCTGCATAGGTCTTGGTACCTGAAGCATCTCCTTCTGTTTCAGCTGGTTGACTCAATTGCTTGGTAATCGCTTCTTGGTTTTGTTGTAAATTCTTATACAACTCTTGCGTCTTTTCACTGACAACAGACTGATTCATAGACATCAGCTGGTTCATGAACTCTTCATGGCTGATCTTGTCCTCAGAGCGTTGCTTAATCAATGTGTCGAAGTTTTGACCGTACTGATCCTGAGATTGGGTCAACTGATCAAAAGCCTGGGTATAAGACTCAAGAACTGTCTTCAAGGCATTATTCGACTCGACAGATGATGTCGACAAGCTATAGAGACTCGGGAAGATATTTTTGGAATCTAAAGCCGAATCCAGCAAGTTGCTTCGGTAAGAACCAATGTTGGTCGATTGGATCTTGTTACTTGTCTCCACGTTTTTCTGAGCTGTATAAAGGTTGCTTAGAATACTGACCATATACATATCAACCAACTGGCTATTCAAGTCTGAAACGATATCTTTAGCGACTTTATTGGCCTCGTTCTCAACCTGAGAATTCCCAGCCGCATTGACCTTATACGTCACAGTTGTCTTCTCTGCATTGACTGCGTTCACTTCCAAGACCTTCTCTGAGAAGTCACTTGGAATGACGATCATCAACTGGTACTTGCCATCTGCAAGCCCTGACTCAGCGGCTCCACGAGGGAGGACAGACCAGTTTTGCGAATTATCCCGTTCGATATTCTTTACATAGCTAGCCCCAAGGTTGTATTCTTTATCATTCAGTTTAACCGCCTTGTCTTCATTGACCACCGCAATATTGAGCTTGGTGTTTTCTGTCGTTTGTACGGTCTTGGCTTCGTTTTGCTTTTGGTCCTTTTGAACCGTCGTATAAAGACCCACTACAGATCCCATCAAAAGGAGCACAACTGCGCTCTGACCAATGTATTTTAACCATTTTTTATTTTTAACTTCCATACCTTTTCCTTTTTCTAATTCATAGATACAAAATAGGGGTTAGGAATTAAGAATCTAACCCCTATTTTCTATATATCAAAAGACAAAAGGGTGATCTACCTACAAGAAGTAAGATCACCTCCAAGACTATCTTAGTGGATTTGTGCAGCGATATCTTGGTCAGTTTGTTCAACGATATCAGCAACTTTGATCAATTGACCGTTGATGTCTTCCAACAATTGAGCGAATTGTTTGATTTTTGGAGACAATTCGTTGAATTGTGCTTCAAAGCTATCAAATGCAGATCCATCCCAGTTTGCGTCGATGACTTGTTGTTCATGAGTCAAAGTAGTAAGGATTTGATCGATGTCTTGAGAACCTTGTGCATAGCGTTGTGCTGATTGACGTAGGTCTTCTGGAGTTAATTTAATTTGAGCCATGTGTTTCTCCTTTTGGGCTGATACCCTTATATTTTTTTCATAAACAATACATTTTAGTACGAATTAGTAAAATGCCAGATAACTGTATATTTTACCTTTTGCTCCCTTTTTGTATTATTTACTTAAAAGTATCTTAATGAAATATTGCCAGAATGTCAAGTTTAGAGGGGTAACTGATAAAATATTGTAACTTTGTTACAGATGTGTAACATTTTGTCATAAAATCGTAATATATTTCCTGAATTCCTTGCCCTAATAGTCTCCAACTAGTATTATTTCTGGAAAGAAAAGAAGACACTCTGTCCTTTTATATTAACTCAACACATAGATAAAAGTTGTTGATTTTAGGTGTTTTTAAAAGCAAATTTCGATGACTTTTGTATATTTTTTCATTTTTAAAACTTTTATGGTATAATGAAACCTGTTCAAAACTTGTTTCATACAAGATCGAACACCATTAACCTATAAGGAGTATATATGAAAAAATTTCTACTTGTCTCTGTCTGTCTACTAGCTCTTACCGCTTGTAGCCAAGGCCAACAAGGCAAAGGGACTACTAACGCTTCTTCCAAGCAAGAGGCCACTCAAACCAAAAAGGAGCAAGTCCAAAACAAGACCTTTGTTAGTGACCTCGGCGATCACCACCAAAACAAAATTCAAATCGGCTACAAAAAAGATGAAATTGTCTCTTTTACTTTTCTTAGTTTTGAACCCATTTCCTCAGATTTGCAAGACATGGATCTTTCCGAGTTAAAGGAAATCTACCAAGAAGAATTAGAACATAGCGATATCTATAAAAGCTTAAATGGCAAGCCTGGTCTTAGCTTCCGCATTCAAATTTCGAAAGATAAACAATCCTATGCCAAGGTCTTACAAGCTGACTTCTCAAAAATCAAGAAAGATGAGTTTGCTTCCATCTACGGGGATCAAGGGGAGGAAGAAAGAGCCGAGTTCAAGAAATACCTCAATGGCAAACCTCAAGATCTCTTTACCTATTTCAAAGATCAAGGCCTCAAAGAAGAAAAATAAAAAGAGCTTCCTGAGTTTCATCACCACACTGGTGAGAGCTCAGAAAGCTTTTTCTTATTTGTTCAAGATTGAAAGAGTTTCAAGGAGATTGTCCGCATGAACTTCAATGGTATCTCCTGTCGCTTTGATTTTCACTTCAACGATGCCTTCAGCTGCTTTCTTACCAACTGTTACGCGGATTGGAAGTCCAATCAAATCACTATCGCTGAATTTGACACCAGCGCGTTCATTTCGGTCATCCACCAAGACTTCGTAGCCTTTATTCACCAAAGCTTCTTCGATCCGATCGGTCAAAGCAAGGCTTGCTTCATCCTTGACATTGACTGGAATCAAATGCACATCAAATGGCGCCAATTCTTTAGGGAAGTTAATCCCCCAAGCGTAACGGTATTCCCCTTTTGGAGTCTTATTGACAAAGAGGCGTGCATGTTGCTCCATAACAGCTGAAAGAAGACGGCTGACACCGATTCCGTAGCAGCCCATGATGATCGGAACTGCACGACCGTTTTCGTCCAAGACATCTGCTCCCATGCTAGCGGAGTAGCGTGTACCGAGTTTGAAAATGTGACCGATTTCGATCCCACGTGCAAAGTTCAAGAACCCTTTCCCATCTGGTGAGATTTCGCCTTCACGAACTTCACGGATATCGACGTATTCTGCAGTAAAGTCACGTCCTGGGTTGACACCAGTCAAGTGGTAGCCTGTTTCATTGGCACCGACTACTGCATTACGGCTGTCTTGGACCTTGCGGTCTGCGATAATCTTAACATTTTCAGGAAGATCAACTGGACCGAGAGAGCCAAAATCAGCTCCTAATAATTCTTTCACTTCCACTTCGGTTGCAGGTTCAAAGAAGTCTGCGCCGAGGTGGTTTTTCAACTTCACTTCATTGAGCTGATCATTACCTACGAGAAGGGCAACAACAGGCTCACCATCTGCGATGTAAACCAAAGTCTTGATAGTAGCTTCTTCTGGAACATTCAAGAATGCAGCTACTTCATCAATCGATTTGACACCTGGTGTTTCCACGCGTTTCACTTCTTCTTCCGCTACAACACGGTTACTTGGCTTGTATTCGTTAGTAGCCATTTCCAAGTTGGCAGCATAGGTGGATTCACTTGAATAGGCAATGGTATCTTCACCAGAGACCATCCATTTGAGCAATTCTGCTTTGATTTCTTCTTGGACTTCTGCTGGAATTTCATCAAAGGAAGCTACTGATTTGTCTAAAACAACCCAACGATCCAAGTCTGTACGAGCAGGTGTAACAGCCATAAACTCTTGGCTATCTTTTCCGCCCATGGCACCACCATCACCGATGATGGCTTTGTAGTCGATGCCACTGCGGGTGAAGATCCGCTCATAAGCTGCCTTGTATTCATCATAAGTGACATCCAAGCTATCGTAGTTGGCATGGAAGCTATAACCGTCTTTCATGATGAACTCACGGGTCCGCAGAAGACCGTTCCGTGGGCGTTTTTCATCGCGGTATTTTGGTTGAATTTGGTAGAGATTCAACGGCAATTGTTTGTAAGATTTTACTGAGTCGCGCACAATAGCGGTAAAGGTTTCTTCGTGAGTCGGACCTAAGATAAAGTCAGAGCCTTCACGGTTTTTCAACTTATAGAGGTCTTCCCCGTAAGTTTCGTAACGACCAGATTCACGCCAGAGATCCGCACTCAAAAGGGCTGGAGCAAGCATTTCAACTGCTCCAATTTTTTCGAATTCTTGGCGCATGATGCCTTTTGCTTTTTCAATCACTCGATTTGCTAACGGCAGATAAGAATAGACACCAGCTGATACTTGGCGAACATAACCTGCACGCAACATCAAAGCATGGCTAATGACTTGGGCATCGCTTGGCATTTCGCGAAGCGTTGGAATCAACATTTTACTTTGTTTCATGGACAATATCCTTTTCTATTTCAAAAATAATTTCATAATATCATTCCAGGTGACAGCAATCATCAAAATAACCATTACAGCTACACCTGCAAGCGTCATATAGGTTTCTACTTCCTGTTTCAGTGGCTTTCTCCGGACGACCTCGATCAAATTGATCAAGATTTTTCCTCCATCCAAAGCTGGAATCGGGATTAGATTGAAGATCCCAATATTAATAGAGAGCATGGCCATAAGAGATAAGACTGCCGGAATCCCTAATTGAGCAGCTTGTGAGCTGGCATTGTAGATGGCAACCGGACCACCCAGTTTATTGAGACTAAAGTGGAAAATGATATCTTTCAAAGCTCCCAGAATCCGTGTCGCTGTATTCCAGGTATCTGTAAAACCAGACAAGAGTTTATCCACAAATCCTGTCTTGAGGCCATTTGTCACACCCAGATAGTAACGATTCCCTGACTTGGTTGGCTTCACTTTGACTTCTTTTTCTTGGCCGTCTGTTTTGACTTTCAGGGTCAATTCAGGAGCCGTCTTGCTGTCCTTAGTTGCTTTCTCAACAGCATCTGTCAGCTCATCCCAGTTGCTAACGGTATCGTTGTTGACTTGAAGGATCTGAACAGTACTTTTGACACCGACCTTAGCCAGCGCCCCATCGGGTGCCACCTGAACATTGTTGCTGTAGTAGTCAATCGCACCACCACGCATAAAAGCTAGAAGTGAGTAAACGACAATACTGAGGATAAAGTTGTTCATAGGACCCGCAAAGTTGGTGATCAACCGTCCCCAAATGCTGGCATTCTGATACTGAACATCTCTCGGCGCAATCCGCACTTCCGTCCCATCTTCCTCAACGATGGTCGCATCATGATCAACACTATAAGTCTTGGTCTCATCGAGAACCAAACCCGTAATTTCCAGTTTGTCTTCAAAGTCAAACTGGGTAACATTCATGGGAAGGGCTGTCTGATCCAGATTCTTTCCTGAAAGATTGATCCGGACGACCTTGCCAGCCTCATTTAGCGTCAAGCTAACAGGCGTTCCGGTTTTAATCTCAGTTGTATCCTCACCCCAGCCAGCCATACGAACATAGCCACCTAAAGGTAGAATGCGAATCGTATAGGCTGTTCCATCTTGACCAATATGGGCAAAGATCTTGGGACCCATCCCAATCGAGAATTCTCGCACCAGGATGCCCGATTTTTTTGCAAAATAGAAATGACCAAACTCGTGAACGAGAACGATCACTCCAAAAATAACAATAAAGGCAATAAACTGCATCGTTCTATACGTGGTTTCCTTTCTATCTCTTCTGTCTTAGAACAAGCCCAAGAAATGCATCAAGGGAAAGACAAAGATCAAACTATCAAAGCGGTCTAGAACACCACCATGTCCTGGAATAAATTTCCCAGAATCTTTCACACCGAAGTGGCGTTTAATCGCACTCTCTACCAGATCTCCAAACTGACCTGCGATACTAAAGAGGATGGTAAAGAAGATCATAGCAAGAAAACCATGTCCACCCGCCACAGAACGATCCACGATCATATAGATCACAGTTACCGCAACTGCAGACAAGATTCCCCCAAGACTGCCTTCAATCGTTTTATTAGGAGAAACCGCAGGCATGAGCTTGCGTTTCCCAAACCGACTTCCTACTAGATAAGCACCTGAATCTGTAGCCCAAACAATAAAGAGGGCCAATAAGACCTTGTCAATACCAGCAATTCGCGCATCTACTAAGGAATGGAAACCAAGTCCAACATAAAAGCTAGACGCAATGGGATAGACCACATCTTCATAATTGTAATTCTGAGCAAGAACAGTTGTTCCCATGAGAATCAAGACAACCAAACCATAAGCAATCATATTGCCATCTGCTGGAAGGTAAGGGAGGTAGTCCTCGATCGGCAAAGTCAGGACAAAGGCCGCTAACATGGCTAGCGCTCCTTCAAAGGTCGCTGTCTCAAGCCCCTTCATTTTGAGCAATTCATGAACCCCTAGCATGGCGATCAAGCCAATCACAATCTGAAAGAATACCCCTCCAACCATTACTGTTGGAATGAAAAAGAGCAGGGCAATTCCTCCAAAAATCACACGTTTTTGTAAATCTTTCGTCATCATCTTCTCCTAAACACCGCCAAATCTCCGGTGGCGATGGCTATATTCTACTACAGCACTTCGTAGTGCTTCCTCTCCAAAATCTGGCCACATCACATCTGTGAAATACAACTCACTATAAGCAGCCTGCCAAGGAAGGAAATTACTCAAACGGATCTCTCCGCTGGTACGAATAATCAAATCCGGGTCCCTTAGGACACGTGGCAAACTCTCGGTATAGAGAGAATCTGCGATCATCTCTTCTGTGATATCTTCTGGGCTGAACTTCGCATCCAAGACTTCTTGGGCGATCTGCTTCACAGCCTGAGTGATCTCAGCACGTCCACCATAATTGAGTGCGAAATTCAGGATCAAACCTGTATTGAGATGGGTCATCGCTTCTGCTCTTTCCAAAGCCTCCAGCGTTTCTTTTGGCAATTTCTTGGTATCACCGATCATTTGAATCTTGACATTGTTGCGATGCAATTCGGGGACGAAACGATCATAAAACTCGACCGGCAAGTGCATGATGAACTTGACCTCATCTTCAGGGCGTGTCCAGTTTTCCGTAGAAAAGGCATAGACAGTCAAGACCTGAACCCCCATATTTTTTGCTGCAATCGTCACTTCTTGGAGAGCTTCCATCCCCGCCTTATGACCGAAGACGCGCGGTTGCATCCGCTTTTTCGCCCAGCGACCATTGCCATCCATAATGATCCCAATGTGTTTCGGGACTTCTAAAGGTATATCGATTTTTTCTTTTTTCTTAAAACGAAACATGTTTTTCTACCTATTTCAATATTTATCGCTTCATTATACCATAAATCCCCATAAAATAGGGACTCTGGCCTCTTTTTTGAACCAGCAGGACTTTCCTTCATCACATCGTCCTATTTGCCCACCAAAAAAGAGGCCCTTGCCTCTTCTTTGATGATTATTCTTCGATGGCTGAATCAGCATCTGAGCTAGCACCTTCTGTCGCAGTAGCTGAGATTCCTTCTGATACAGGAAGAACTGTTTTGATCGCTCCCAATTCAAAGGTCAGGTAGACACCATCAACATCCAAGACAACGGTCTTGCGGTCTGTGTCGACTTCATCGATGGTTCCGTACAAGCCACCAATCGTGATGACTTCATTTCCTTTTTGAAGTTTATTCAAACTTTCCATCCGTTTTTGGTACTGTTTCTTTTGGCTACGGCTCATGAAGTACATCAAACCGACCATAAGAACGAGCATAATTAGCAAACTTCCGCCTTGCATATGTTTCTCCTTTAATTTTCATATATGCTATACTATATCAAATTTCGCCCGTCTTTTCAAGTTTCCCCATCCTCTTCAAGCAAAATCAGACCTCAGTCTCAGAGAGGAGGCAAGTTTTGATGAAAAAGAAAAAAACCACGAAAAGTGGGCTACTGACTAGTCAATCGTAATGCCATACTTTTCATGATTCTCATCATACCAATCAATCAAGGCCAAAGCCGTTTGATAGGTAATATTTTTGATTTTACTCGTTCCCTTCGTCAAAGTCGCCAAGCTCATTTTGCTGATGTTTGTTTCAGTTGCGACACGATAGCTCGTCAAGCGACCGTCAACCATCAGTTGAACAACGGCTTCCACTTTTCTGTATTCGGGAGTTGAGTAGATATCAATTGTATTGCTCATCTTACTTCCATTCCTCAAATTTTATTCTTGTATAGATTATATACTTATTTTCTTTATTTATTAATAATTTTGCTCAAATTGGATTAATTTCACTAATTATTGATGTTTTTTCACCCCAAATAGGGTCTTTTTCGCCTTATACGGCGAATAATTTCCCCCAGGTGGGAAGAAAAAATAAAGACCGCTATATTATAGCAGTCTCTATTTTTCACAAACTAATTCGCCTTAATCTGCTTGTTTATCAGTGTTTTCTTCCTTCTTTGTGTCTTTTTCTCTGATCACAAGCACACCATCTTCCATGTCTGCTTCGAGATGTTTGGCATCCAAGTTATCCAAGTGGAAGTCTGTGACTTTGTCACGGATTTGTTGTTCAACTACCCGACGGAGTGGACGAACACCCATCACTTCATCATAACCTTCTTCAGTCATGTATTCTTTAGCTGCATCGCTCACTGCCAAGTCGATTTCTTTCTTAGAAAGGGTCTTATTGACATCTACCAACATCAAATCAACAATCTTAGAAAGGTCTTCCTTGCTCAAGTGTGAGAATTCAATGACAGCGTTGAAACGGTTCAAGAATTCTGGACGGAAGTAAGGTTTCAAACGATCCATGAGTTCTGGTTTATCCGCATCTTCTGTCAAGTTAGCTTCGTAACCAAATCCAGCGTTTGAAGTAGCGATAATTACAGTGTTCTTGAAGTTGACCGTATTCCCTTGACCATCTGTCAAACGACCATCGTCCAAAACTTGGAGGAGAAGGGTGATCACTTGAGGATCCGCCTTTTCAATTTCGTCAAGAAGGACGATTGAGTATGGGTTACGGCGAACACGTTCTGTCAAAGTATTGCTGTTGTCATCATAACCAACATAACCAGCTGTTGTACCAATCAATTTAGAAACAGCTGTACGGTCGCTGTATTCTGACATGTCCAAACGGATGATGGCATCTTTGGTTCCGAACATATCAAGAGCCAATTGTTTAGCCAACTCAGTCTTACCGACACCAGTCGGACCTACAAAGAGGAAGCTCCCAATTGGGCGGTTTCCTTCATCAAATCCTGCACGGTTCCGACGGATAGCACGTGCCACTGCTTCAACAGCCTTGTCTTGACCGATAACCTTGGTTTGCAAACGGTGACCCATATCTTTCAAACGTTCGATATCAGTTGCACCCATTTGTGACACTGGAATACCAGTCATCCGTTCTACTGATTCAGCCACATCGTTGATTGTTGCAGTTACCTTATGGTCTTCTGTATGGTTTTCAATTTTCTTTTCAAGTTCTTCGATACGAACTTTTGCTTTCAAAGCTGCTTCGTAATCTTCTTTAGCCGCAGCTTCTTCTTGTTTGGTTTTTTCTTCTTCAATTTCATGTTCCACAGCATGAACATCTGTTACTGGATGTTGGGCTGCCAAGTGAGCAGCTGTTACATCGAGCAAGTCAATGGCCTTATCAGGCAAGCTACGTTGTGGAATGTATTGGATCGAATAATCAACCGCTGCTTTCAAAACTTCATCTGGCAAGATGACATTGTGGTGTTTTTCATAAAGATCACGGATCCCTTGAAGAATCTTGAACGTATCTTCAGCTGATGGAGCATTAACCTTCACTTCATTGAAACGACGAGCAAGAGCCGCATTCTTCAAGATGGTGTTACGGTATTCATCTTGAGTAGTTGCACCAATGACTGTCAATTCCCCACGTGAAAGAGCCGGTTTGATGATATCCGCAAGACCTTTAGATCCTTGACCATCACCTGTGCTACCTGCACCAAGGATTTGATGGATTTCATCAAAGAAGAGAATGACATTTCCCATCGCCTTGACTTCTTGGATCAGATTTTGAATATTTTCTTCAAAGCTACCACGGTATTGAGTCCCTGCTTCAAGACCAGAAATATCAATGGAGATGACTTCTTTGTTCTTGATGGCAGCTGGAACGTCCCCGTTCACAATAGCTTGTGCCAAACCTTCTACAACTGCTGTTTTACCAACACCGGCATCCCCTACAAGGACAGGGTTGTTCTTAGTACGACGAGACAAGATTTCAGCCGTTTCTTGAATTTCTTTATTGCGTCCGATAACCGGATCCAATTTTCCTTCACGTGCTTCTTCGGTCAAGTTGCGACCAAGTTTTGCAAGGATCCCATCTTGTTTCATTCCTTTACCTTGATGGTGTTGCGCTTGCTCACTTCCTTCATTTGGAAGTTGACCAGTTTGACGGTAGATAGCGAATTCTTCTGGTGTCACTTCACGACCATTAATCATGTAGCGACGGCTTTCAGAACGAAAACCACCCATGTTGCCCATTAGTTGATTGAAAAGATCATCCATATTGTTAAAGTTGTTGTTCATAGTTGTTACCTCGTTTTACATAATTTTAATTCATTCTTGAAAATTAGCAGACCAATTGGCTGCTGTTTGGTTTTTTACATAATTTTAATTCATTGATTTAATAATAGCCCTACAGGCTAACAGTTTCTATTTTCCCTTTTATCAATTAGTTGTCTTAATTCTGGAAATAGCATATTACCATCTCCTTTCCACTATTGATCTTGTAAACTCTTGAGATTTTCCAACCTCTTTTTGTTTACATAAATTATTATAACGCAGACTGATTTCTTTGTCAACACTTTTTTACATAATTTTTTAAAATTCATAAAAAAATCTGGATGTCATTCCAGATTCCACATTTTATAGAAGTTCTTGGCTAGATAGATTTAAATTCCCCAGCGTTTTCTTGAATAGCCGTCTGTACATTTTTAGCAAATTGCCCCACCATGGATTGGTCCAGTTGCTTTCCGACTACTTGGACGTCTTCTTCAGCTACTGTTGCAATCGCAGTCAATTCATCATTGAAGCGTTTCTCGACTCCTGCCTTACAGGTCAATAAAATGGGGGCATAGACAACCCGTATTAATTCTTTTTCAAGTTTCTTTCTGCTTTCGATGATCCTCATCTTATCTTTCATATCTAAATCAAAGAAATCTTTGACAGGACTATCACCCATACTTCCTCCTCTTCTATACTATGAAACTTTATCTTGTGCAATTTCCTCTTCCAACTGGCATCTCTCTTTACGGTAGGATTGCCATAAATTCTCTTCTTCAGTGTCGATCTGTTTTATGGCTACTTGCGCTGCATCTCTAGCTTCGAGATCATACTCTTCTATACAGCGATGGAGGGACTCCCATGCACAACTGACATCAACCTCCTGCTTTTGTAAAAAGGAAGCTGCCATCGCATACTCTTCTTCCAGCATCTGGGTGAAGAGCTGCTGTTTTCTTTCTACTAAGCAACGCTTTTCATCTAGCTCCAAGCGCGCTTTTTGAAATTCTCTTTCCAAGTGATCTAGTTGCTTTTCCCTTTTCGAAGGAGTAGATGACATTAATAAGCTAGTTGTTCCCATTGATTCATTTCTCCTGCAATTTCTTGATCTTTTGCTTTTAAGAGCTCAATTCCTGCATTCACTTGCTCGTTTAAAGCATGGAATTCATTCGATAAGGACTGATATGCAGCCAAACGATTGTCGAATCTTTCTCTTACTTCAGTGACAACTGTTTGCCTTGTCGCACCAGCCTGTGCATAGGCCTCTTCTACTTCCGCAAGATTGAGAATGAAGCCTTTCGGAACGGTCTGTAAGACTTTCTCCAAAGCTTCTAAATCCGCATCCAGTTGTGACTTAGATTTCTGAGCTTGCTCCAGCCCTTCATCCACTACTCGAATCAGCTCATCAGAAGCCAAGCGCGCCTGCAAAGCATCGAGATAGATTTGTTCACTTGAACTCAGTCCACCACCTGTTTTTTGTAATTTATCCTTTAGGCGATAGTAAACCTTCATCCGCTCTTCAATGATTTCCTTCCGAGTGATGGCTTCCGTTCCCTTTTCAAGAACCAAATTCCCATCCTTATCATAGATATAACCATGCATCATGTGTTGCAGGCCAATATTTTTCAAATTCTTCGTTTTGAGGTGCTTAACAATCCCACTGGCACCCTTGCTTCCAGAATCTGGATAGCCCAAACTAACCAAATCTTTATGGTCAATGTGGTTGTAGATCTTATACTTCAGCGCATCTATACGCGCTTTTTGCTCTGGTGTTAAGATGGAGTAGGCATTAGGACCATTGTATAGATGGACGGTCCCAATATGAGAAGCTTCCTCTTCCGTCAAACAGGCAAGAGCATACTGAATATTCATAGATCCCAGAGAGTGACCATATAGATCAATCTTGGCATTGGGGTATTTTCGGATCACCTCTTTCAAATGAGCTGCAGCATCTTTAAATTGCGGAGGTGGGAAAGTACCGTTTTCGTCATTGTATTTTTTTAAAAAAGCAGCTCCTATTAAAGTAGGAAATCTAACCTGTTCTTCGGCTGTCCTTTCTGCAAAAAATCCGACCATATCTGATGCTTTTTCCTGTACGAAATTGCTGAAAGGATTGTCCATCGCTTTTTGTATGAACCTGCCAACGGGAGTGGCCTCCGGTGGAAGATTAACTGATGTAGGAATAATTGCATCTTCAAGAGCTTCTACAGCATTGTTAAAACCATCTTTAGCCTTATTTCGCGCATAATTCTTCGCATATTCTGTTGCATACTCGCTCGCACCACCAGGGTTCA
Source organism: Streptococcus sp. HMSC074F05 (assembly GCF_001808725.1). Lineage (NCBI taxonomy): Bacteria > Bacillati > Bacillota > Bacilli > Lactobacillales > Streptococcaceae > Streptococcus > Streptococcus sp. HMSC074F05. The sequence continues at coordinate 159,376 of NZ_KV794409.1, forward strand.
AAATATTGGAAGCTGCCGGCAAATCTGTCTTTACCCAATCCGTAAACGTATCATGGAGTAATTTTTGTGTACTTATTTCAGTTTCAGATCCCTTCATCAAAACTGTCACGTCATGGATCTGGGCGCGCGCATCATCTGAAGCAGTATAGGGGACTGCTTTTTGTTTTTCACCTTGACCATTGTTAGTAAGAACGAAGACCTGCTCCTCATTGTCATTTACATTATCATAGATGTGAGCGGTATGGCCTATATAATATTTTCCATTTTCAATAGTTTGCTTTTTCCCAATTTCTGATGGAACATATTCTAATAAAGCCACCTCCTTATGTAGATAATCTGAATCTATTGAATTATTGTCCATAATTTTTCCCTTCTAAAAGTTCGTCCAACTCTGTAGGTGTACTGGATGCCGCAACATGATATAATCCTGATTCCTTTTCTATTACTACCATATCAACAATCAACTTATCATCATTATTAATAACAATCTCAATATTAATCCCTTCCATTGGATTATATTTCAATTTATCTTTTAAAATCCTATAAGTCTTTATTTTCCCATTTGGAGTCAGTGCTTCCGGGTCCAGGTTTTTTAGATATTCTTCAATCGCTACTTTCATCTTCTTACTCTCTGCGATTTGAATCATTTCTTGTTTCTTGGCAGATTGTCCATTAAAAAAGCTACAGCCTCCTAAGCTCAGGCTAAATACTACCATTATCAACACAATAAATTTACTTTTTTTCATCTTCTTCCCATTCTTTCTTCAGGTTTCTTAGAATTTATTATACAAAATTCTATTCATACCTGAAATGTTACTTTTGTTAAAAAATGTTGCCAAATCGTTACAAGCACTAGCTATTAATGTAACATACCAGCTTTGATCCAGAAATATTTCTATTTTCCTATATTAGGGGTATTTATCTAAATGAGTTTATTTCCCAGTCTCTTCTGCTTTACTTAACAGATCACTTAATTTTGCTGAAATACCGTAACTACCTGCTTCGAACTGTCCTGAATCTTCCATTTGAACAGTCGTATCGATCGTTAACTTTTTATCGCCATTGATAACGAGAGTGACATTCATCCCTCCCATTGGATTGTATTCCAATTCACCTTTTATCAGGGTATAGGAGTGAATGATTCCTTCTGAAGTGAAAGCTTTCGGATCGATACTGATTAACAAGTGTTTTATCGCTCGCTCCATTTTCGTACTCTCTGCGATCTGAATCATTTCCCTTCTCTCAGCAGCTTTATCCGTAAAAAGACTGCAACCTCCTAGAAACAAAGTCAGTAAGAATAGTAGTACAAATCGTTGTTTTTTATCAGTCATATTTCCCTCTCACTTATATTATTCGTAATGATTTTTAAAAAATGACCCAATTTTTAAAAATTTTTTCCAGATCCTAAAAAACACACCCTTACTGGGTGTGTCTCCTGTTAAATCATGTATTCAACGCTATAAGTGGCGTCGGATAAAATCCGTGAGAGGAATTGTTTGGTTCGTTCTTCTTTTGGACTGTTGAAGAATTCATGCGGTTCGTTTTCTTCGATGATGTGTCCGCCATCCATAAAGATAACGTGGTTGGCCACATCACGCGCAAAGCCCATCTCATGCGTCACCACAACCATGGTCACTCCTTCTTGGGCCAGTTGCTTCATGACATCTAATACATCACCGACCAACTCTGGGTCTAGCGCTGAAGTCGGCTCGTCTAGCAAGATCACATCTGGTTTCACTGCGATGGCACGCGCGATTCCGATCCGTTGCTGCTGGCCACCTGACAATTGAGAAGGATAGTAATCCTTATAAGCGAGGAGACCAACTTTTTCAAGGGCTGATTCTGCCCGTTGGATGGCTTCTTCTTTTGGAATCTTACGGGCCACAACCAGGCCTTCTAAGATATTTTCAAGCGCTGTTTTGTTGGCAAAGAGATTGTAATGCTGGAAGACAAAGGCTGTCTTTTGCCGGATTTCTAGAATCTCTTTTTTGCTGAGTTTTGAGAGGTCATACTCTTTTCCACCTAGGGTGAGGTGACCTGTATCTGCCTTTTCCAAGTGATTGAGGCAGCGAAGGAAGGTTGTTTTTCCTGATCCAGATGGCCCCAAAATAACGACCACATCCCCTTGGTTGACCTTGAGATTAACATCTACCAAGACCTGGTGGTCCTTAAATTTTTTCGATACGTGTTCTACTTCTAACATCTTCTTATTTCTCCTTCTTCTATGCGAGTGTCAGGCGTTTTTCTAAGAGGTTGAATCCCCACTGAATCACCCCACAAATGACAATATAAAGAATAAAAATCACTAGATAGGATTCAAAATATTGATAGCCATAAGAGGCTTCGACCTTGGCAATGGCGGTGATATCCTTGATGGTCATGACAAAGACAAGGGAGGTTCCTTTGACCAAGTTGATAACCAGATTACACAGATTGGGCAGGGCCGCACGCAAGGCTTGTGGAAAAACAATGCGGATATAGGCTTGGCGATTTGTCAAACCAATGGCTTGCGCTGCTTCTAGCTGGCCCTTATCCACCGTCAGAATGGCTGACCGTAGAATTTCAGCCAGGCTCCCTGTTGTCATCAAGCTAAAGATGATAAAGGCATAGTAAATGGGATTGATCTCAAAGACATTAAAGTGACTGCCAATACTCTTAAAAAAGCTATTTAAGAGGCTGGGAAAGAGACTATAAAAGAAGAGAATCAAGAGAATCGGAGGTGTCGCGCGGATAAAAGCTAAGTAAATCACTGAGAAACTGCGAACCCCTTTGACCTTATAGATCTGACCGAGCGCCAAAAAGAGGGCTGGAAGGAAACTCAAGAGAATCGATACGACCATGATCAGAAGGGTCACTGGAACACCACCCAAGGTGGCTAGAAATGCTTTACTAATAAAATTGAAATCCATAAGCTACCTTTCTGTTACACTGAGTCGTTTCTCAAGGAGTTGAGCGGAGAAGGAGATCACAAGGGCAATTCCCCAGTAGATCACTGCGACAGCTGTATACGTTTCGAGGGAATAATTCCCAAGATTGCGGCTGATCAAGTTGTTGCCTGCTCCCATGATATCGATAAAGCCAATGGTATAAGCCAAAGCGGCATCGCGCATGAGGTTCAAGATGGCAGTCGTCATATTTGGAAGAGCTACGCGAAAGGCTTGGGGAAGGACAATCCGCCAAATGGTTTGAGCTGGCGTCAAGCCGATACTCAAGCCCGCTTCCATCTGACCTTTTGGAATGGCCAAATAGGCTGCCTTGAAGACCTCAGAGATCATAGCGGCAAAGAGAAGAAACATGGCAACAAGGACAAAGACAAACTTGGACCAGTGGTCAATGTCAATGCCCAACCACCAGTTCAAAAATTGGGGAAGTCCATAAAAGACCAAAAAGAGCAAGACAATCGGAGGGGTACAACGTAAAGTAAAGACATAACCTTTTGCCAGACCTGCTCCTACCTTATCTTCTGATACTTGTGCCCAGGTCAAAACCAAGCCAAATGCAGAACCGAGAACCGTCGTTAAAACCATCAAAGCTAGGGTCGCTGGTAGAGCTTGGACCAAGGTTGGAAGAAATGACCAGACCTTGGAAATGTCGTATGAGACCATGTTTCTTTTCCTTTCTGTATCCGTATAGAAATAAGGAAGCTGGGGCTATGCGCACCCAGTTCTATCTTATTTCTCTTTATCTACATAACTGAAGACATCTTCACCGAAATATTTTTTCGACAATTTAGCAAGTGTGCCATCTTTTTCTAATTCTTTGATGGCCTTGCTGTATTCTTCCGCAAATTTTTCGTTTTTCTTATCCTTGTGGATCAATGGGTAAGTTGGAATTCCTTTGTAGGCAAACCAGCTCAGTTTGTCCGCATATTGGTGGTAAGAACCATCTTTATCTGTGACAGCTTTTTCAAAGGAAAGTTTGATGTCAAAGAAGGCATCGTAACGTCCTTCAAGAACCCAAGCATAGGCATCTGCGACTTTGAAAGATTCCGCAGCTGTTAATTCGATTTGTTGGTCCTTATGCTTTTCATTGTATTCTTTAATAACATTCCACTGCGCATTTTGTGGTGAAATTGGAACCAATTTTCCTTTTTCTTTAGCGAAGTCATCGATGTTCTTGTATTTATCCGCATCTTCTTTCCGTACGGTAAATCCGATGATACTGGCTCCGATTGGTTCTTTTGGAATGATAAATTTCTTGGCGCGTTCTTCGGTATACCAAGCTCCTTTGGTTCCAATATCGTATTTACCAGATTCTAGACCAATCAAGAGGTCGTCGTCACTGGTTCCAGTATACTCAAACTTGTAGTCTGGTAGCTTTTCGTCAATAGCTTTGAGCACAGCTACTTCATAGCCATCTGATTCCCCTTTTTCATCAACGAAATCATACGGTACATAGTTTTGAGTGTGGGCTACTTTCAAGGTTGTTACCTTGTTCGTTCCTGTTGAGCCTTTGCTGTCGTTTGCATGGTTCAAGCTCCGTCCAAGAATGGTTGCACCTGCAATGGCAAGTACTGCTACCCCACCGATAATCCATGTTTTTTTACTCATACTCTGTTCTCCCTTTTCTATTTTCCTTATTCTGCTGCAGCTTCACGAACCCATTCGATTCGTTCTTCATCAATGTCACTTGGAATGGTACAATCGGCACCGATGACCAAGCCTGTGGTTCCTGTCTCTGCGATGATGCGTTTGGTTTCTGCTTGGATGGCAGCCTTGTCTCCTGTGTAGAGAAGACCAGTTTTGCCATTTTCAAAACCACCGAGAACCGTGCGTCCACCGAAGATTTCGCGTCCTTCTGCTAGGCTAATCCCTTCGGGTCCGACTGCCCAGTTAATGACTGGGGCTGGATAGTCTGTGAAGAGATGGATATCATTGCGAGCTCCTTCGTAGCCACAGATATGAAGAATATTTACGCCACCGGCTTCCTTAGCTGTCTCTAAGACATGGAGTTCACTAGGCGCGATGACTTGTTTGTAAACTTCCTGACTGACACGCGCATCTTGGATACTTTGAACACTGAGGTAGATCCCGTCTGCTCCTGCTTCATTGATGATTCGTTGGCTCAAACTTGCAATATCTTGGCCAATTGTATCCAATACTTTTTTAAGAGTGGCTGCATCTTGATCGATAAAGTTTGCGATCAAGTCATCTCCTCCTGAAACTTCTCCGACCAACCATTTGAAGTAGGTCACTGGAGCAAAGATATTGTAGATAGCCACAATGTCTTCTTCAAAACCAGCACGGATTTTTTTAACGAGCTCTACTTGCTCTGTGATCCATGGATGATCTGCTCCGAGTGGTTCAATCCCTGCTAAGTCAGAGATATTTTCAAGGCCTTTGTGAATGGCTGGATTTGGATAAGCAAAGTAACCATCACTCATGAGTTTGACAAAGTCTGGTTTGACCTTGTGAAGGAAGTTTTTATGGCCATTGAGGTTTTTTTCAATAATTTCCGGATTTGAAAATCCTTTCAACCATTCTTCTTCTGTTGTAAAATGATGCCAAAATCCAACTGGCACACGGTCGACTGCTTCTCCTTTGAAAGCTTTTAACACTAATTCTCTTTTTGATGACATGTTCTTACCTCGTTCTAATCTTTTCTTGTTTGTTATCTTATCACTTCGATAATTGTTTGACTAATATATATTTTTTATCAAGCTCTTCATCTTTTTTTATCACTGATCTTCAAGGAGTAGAATTCCTGCTAGGTCAGATGGGCGAAGGAGGGAGAGACTATGGGCAGGAATTTTCTCCAGTCTTGCCATATCTGGATCTTTTTTTGCTTTCCCCTGACTACTTGCTAGAGCAACTTTACTAAGCCCGAGAAGCAAAAACAAAACGGTTACCAGGATACACCATACATTGATCTTTTTCATCTCCCTCTCCTTTCTTTTTACAATACGGCTGCTTGACGCACCCAATCTAAGCGTTCCAATTGGAAATCATCTGGCACGGTGCAGTCTGCTCCAAGAATCAAACCACGACTTCCGGCTTCAGCCACCAAGCGACGCGTTTCTTGCTCAATAGCTTCTCGTTCCCCTTGGTAGAGCAAACCTTTCTTGCCATTGACAAAGCCACCCAAGACGGCACGATCGCCGAAAAGTTTACGACCTGCGGCTAGGCTAAGGCCTTCATGATGGGTCGCCCAGTTAATGACTTGGGCTGGATAATCCTTGAAGAGCTCCACTTCATTGCTGGCCCCTTCAAAACCACAAATATGAAGGATATTGATGCCTCCAGCTTCATTGGCTGCTTCTAGGACAGCGATGCTGCTAGGCTCAATGAACTTGCGGTATTCTTCATCTGTCACACGCTCATCTTGGATCTGCTGGGTTGAAAAGTAAATACCTTCAATACCTGCTTCTTGGATCAAGCGACGACTTAAAGTAGCGATGTCTCCTGCAATCACGTCAAGGACATGAGCTAAAGTTTCTGGATCTTCCTTGATAAAGTCTGCAATCACTTGGTCTCCACGAGATTGATCCGTACGGAACCAGCGTTTCAAATAAGAAATGGGCGAGAAGATATTGTAGAAAGAAGCAATCTCTTCATGGAAATGAGAACAAATTTCCTTGACCACCTCGATTTGTTTTTCAATCCATGGATGATGCTCTCCAATCGGTTGAATATCCTTCAATTCTCGGATCGATCTGATCTCTCTCGAATAAAGAGCACTCGGATAGCGGAAGAAGCCATCACTCATGATCTTGACAAAATCAGGTGAAATTTCTTCTACATAGTGTTGGTGGCCCTTAATACTTTTTTCTACTACAGCCGGATTGTCTAGACCCAATTCTTTTTCTTCTTGGGTCACATAATGGAGCCAAAATCCTACAGGGATTCGCTCTACTGTTTCGCCTCGAATGGCACGAAGAACCAATTCTTTTTTACTCATACTGTACATCCTCCTCAATATTTCTCCAACAGAAAGATTGACTACTTCCCTTCTGGAATTTGTAACCATGATATCACCTCGAAAAGTGGCTGACTAATATATTTTCCCTATCAAGGCCTTAAAATTTCTTTATTGAGAAAGGCATCAAAAAAACGCAAGTCCTTGAAAATAGGGACTTGCGAGTATCTTTCTTTATTCTTTCATTTTAGAAGAAAAAGGCTACTTTGATCTTTTCTTGATCCGGTTATAGCATAAAACTATACCCCTTCTTTTAAGCTGAAAAATGGCATCTATTGAGGTGAAAAAGCCCTTCATATCAACATTTCTTTCTTCCTATTCATTTTACCATTCCCTGGATCCCCTTCTCCTCTTTCTTGTCAGGCAAGATTGAAAGGAGTATAATTTTTGTAGAATAATTTTAAGGAGTGTACGGTTTATGAAAACAACAAAAACCACCTTTACCATCGTTTCTGCTCTTGCTTCTGTCATTTTACTGACGAGTTGTGGAAGCAACACCACTAAAACGCAAGAGACAAAAGCAAGCAGCACTAAAAATCAGGTGACGATGACCTATGATCAACAGCGCTCACAAGAAAATACCATGTCTGTTCTCTGGTACCAAAAGGCAGCAGAAACCAAGGCTTTGTATTTACAAGGCTACAATGTCGCTACTGACCGTTTGAAAGAGATCCTCCAAACTCCTTCTGATAAGCCTTATTCCATCGTCTTGGATTTGGACGAAACTGTTTTAGACAACAGCCCTTACCAAGTTCAAAACGTCAAAGATGGTACGGCCTTCAATCCTAAAGATTGGGATGTTTGGGTAAAAAAAGCAGCCGCAAAAGCGGTGCCAGGTGCCAAAGATTTCCTTCAATATGCGGATCAAAACGGGGTTCAAATCTACTACATTTCTGACCGTACAACCTCTCAAGTAGATGATACCATCAAAAACCTTGAAAAAGAAGGCATTCCTGTTCAAGGACGTGACCACCTCATGTTCTTAGAAGATGGCGTCAAATCAAAAGAAGGCCGTCGCCAAGCTGTACAAGAAAAGACCAACCTTGTCTTGCTCTTCGGGGACAACCTGGTCGACTTTGCAGACTTCTCTAAGACCTCTGAAGCTGATCGCGACAAGAAATTGGACGAATTGCAAAAAGAATTTGGTGAAAAATTCATCATCTTCCCAAATCCAATGTATGGATCATGGGAATCTGCTGTTTACCAAGGTAAAAAACTAGATGCCAAGGGACAAACAGAAGAACGCCTCAAAGCCTTGCAAGGTTTTGACAAATAAAGCAAACATCCTCGCTAGGAAAAACCTAACGAGGATGTTTTTTTCTATATAGATAATTTTATTCAACGGTTACAGACTTAGCAAGGTTTCGTGGTTTATCAACATCGAGCCCACGATGAAGGGTTGCAAAGTAGGCAATCAATTGGGTTGGCACCACCATTGAGATTGGAGAGAGGTAAGGGTGAACCGCTGTCAAGACCAAATCATCTGTCTCTTTAGCGACATTTTCTTCTGCAATGGTTAAAACATGGGCCCCACGTGCTGCCACTTCTTGGATGTTCCCACGTGTGTGGCTGGCTAGGACTGGATCTGACAAGAGGGCGATGACCGGTGTACCCTCTTCGATCAGAGCGATGGTACCGTGTTTCAACTCACCCGCAGCGAAGCCTTCACATTGGATGTAAGAAATTTCTTTTAATTTCAGACTGGCTTCCATGGCAACATAGTAATCTTGGCCACGTCCGATATAGAAAGCATTGCGGGTTGTTTCCAACAAGCCACGAACTTTTTCATCGATCACTTCTTTTTCTGAAAGGGTTGATTCGATCGATTGGGCAACGATAGACAATTCGTGCACCAAATCAAAGGCTTTGGCCTTCTCATTGCCATTAGCTTCCCCAACAGCTTTCGCCAGAAAGGCAAGGGCTGCGATTTGAGCCGTATAAGCCTTAGAAGAAGCTACCGCAATTTCAGGACCAGCATGGAGCAACATGGTCATGTCTGCTTCACGTGAAAGAGTTGAACCTGGAACATTGGTCACTGTCAAGCTTGGGATGCCCATTTCATTAGCTTTGACCAATACTTGGCGGCTATCGGCTGTTTCACCAGATTGGCTGATAAAGATGAAGAGTGGTTTCTTGCTGAGAAGTGGCATACCATAGCCCCACTCAGATGAAATACCGAGTTCTACTGGAGTATCTGTCAACTCTTCCAACATTTTTTTAGACGCAAATCCAGCATGGTAAGAGGTACCAGCCGCAAGGATATAGATTCGATCTGCTTCTTGAACAGCCTTGATAATAGCTGGATCTACCACTACTTGTCCAGATTCATCTGTATAGGCTTGGATCAACTTACGCATGACAGTTGGTTGCTCATCGATTTCCTTGAGCATGTAGTATGGGTAAGTCCCTTTTCCAATATCAGAAAGGTCGAGTTCAGCCGTGTAGCTATCCCGTTCTTTGACGTTGCCATCATAGTCTTGCACTTCAACGCTGTCAGCCTTGACAATGACCAACTCTTGGTCATGGATTTCCATATATTGGTTAGTTTCACGAATCATGGCCATGGCATCAGAACAGACCATATTGTAGCCATCACCAAGACCGATCAGGAGTGGTGATTTATTTTTTGCCACATAGATGGTGCTTGGATCTTCCGCATCCATCAAAGCAAAAGCATAGGCCCCACGGATGATGTGGAGGGCTTTTTTGAAGGCTTCGAGCGTAGACAAGCCATCTTCTTCAGCAAATTTTCCGATCAAGTGGGCAGCAATTTCTGTATCTGTTTGCCCCTTGAAATGGTGACCTGCTAGGTATTCTTCCTTGATTTCAAGGTAATTTTCAATGACCCCATTGTGGACCAAAACAAAGCGACCTGTTTCCGAGCGGTGTGGGTGAGCATTGTCCTCAGTTGGTTTTCCGTGAGTGGCCCAGCGGGTATGTCCGATCCCAGCTGTTCCTTCGACACCTTCTGCCTTAGACGACAATTCTGCAATGCGGCCAACTGCCTTTACCAATTGGCTCTTGCCTTCACTAGCCAGGAAAACACCCGCAGAGTCATAGCCTCGGTATTCGAGTTTTTCAAGTCCTTGAATCAAAATATCTGTAGCATTTGTATTTCCTACAACACCAACGATTCCGCACATAATTTTTACGATATAGCCTTGCTATACTTTCCCCTTTACTTAGTCAAACGACCCATGGTCGATTTCTCAGCTACTTTAAAATTGGTCTAGTCTAATTTGACCAAAAAGCAACCAGCGGAGTCAGTATACAATGCTTCTTCTAGTTTGTCAACTAGGAAATTCAAGAAAATTGGTCTAGTTAAGTTAGCGTTAAGATTGAAGACGAAGTCATTTGAGAAAATTTCCACTGTAAGAAAAATGCCTGAAACATAATGGTTTCAGACATTCGGAATGATTGAGAGTCAAATCGTCCGGGGAACTATTTGACTCCAAGCTTTAATATGACGATTTGAGGAGTCTCCATACGAATTGAACACAGGCTGCGGATTTTGATTTAGTCTTCAAATCCATTGGCTTGGCTTAGTTCTTTAAACCAATGGCCGGATTTTTTGAGGGTACGTTTTTGACTCTCGAGATCCAATTCAACCAAGCCATAGCGGTTCTTGTAGCCATTGAGCCATGACCAACAGTCAATAAAGGTCCAGATCAAATAACCTTTACAGTTAGCACCATCTTGAATAGCCCGGTGGAGCTCACGAAGATGGTCTTTGACAAAGTCAATCCGGTAGTCGTCTTGGATCACGCCATCCTTGCGGAATTTTTCCTCTCCTTCAACCCCCATCCCATTTTCGGTCAGGATCCACTCGATATTGCCATAGTTTTCCTTGATATTTTGGGCAATGTCATACAAGCCTTGCTCATAGATTTCCCAACCACGGTGGGGATTGATCTTGCGGCCTGGCATAACATAAGGTTCATAAAATTGTTCAAAGAGTAGGGGAGATGCTGGATTTGGAGCATAACGAGGAGCTGCCACACGGAGTGGTTGGTAATAGTTAACCCCTAGGTAATCCACCGTATTTTCCTCGATCAAGCGCAATTCAAAGGGATCATAATCCGGTAAGAGATCACGCTCCCGTAGGATCTCCACTAATTCTTCAGGATAATGACCAAGAACAGATGGATCTAAGAAGGATTTGGCTTGAAAGAGCTCGGCAATGCGCGCGGCTTTCACATCTTCTGGATGCTGGCTCCGAGGATAGGCTGGTGTCAAATTGAGCACAATTCCGATACGGAAATTAGGATCCACCTCGTGACAGGCCTTCACTGCTAGAGAGCTTGCTAACTGGGTGTGGTAGGCTACTTTAACTGCTGCTACTGCGTCTACCTTATGAGGAAAATGGGCATCATAAAAATAACCAAACTCCACAGGGACAATGGGTTCATTAAAGGTGATCCACTGATCGACCAGATCTCCATAGGTCTTGAAACAAAAACGCGCATATTCTTGGTAAGCATAGGCGGTTTCTTTATTTTCCCAACCATCCCCTTGCTCTTGAAGAGCCATCGGTAAATCAAAATGATAGAGGTTGACCAAGAGGTGAATCCCTTTTTCTTTAATCTTTTCAAAGACACGGCGGTAGAAATCAACACCTGCTTGATTGATTTCCCCTCGTCCTTCTGGGAAAATACGTGACCACTGAATAGAGGTTCGAAAGGCGGTGTGCCCAGTTTCTAACAAGAGGTCCAGATCTTCTTCCCAGTGTTCATAAAAAGTCGATGTTTTCTCTGGTCCTTGCCCTTGATTAAAGCGGTTGGGCTCGATCCTATACCAGTAATCCCAGAGATTGTCTCCCTTTCCATCTTGGGCGAAACGTCCCTCCGTCTGAGGGCCCGAGGTCGAACTCCCCCATAAAAAATCCTTTGGAAATTGATACATGTCCTAATCCTCCTCATTCTACTAGCTCTATTGTAGCGCATCCTCCCCCAAAACCTAGGCACAATTTACAGTCTTTCTTACGCAGATTAAAGAAAAAGCCCCTTAGGAAAAATTCCTAAGGGAGCTGGTCCTCTTTACAATTGAGTCACGACATATTCAAAGAGCTTGCGATCTGCTGGGCTCTTGTCAAAACGTAGTTCTGGATGCCACTGAACGCCGAGGAAACGGCTCTCATCTGTGGATTGAACAGCTTCTATGATGTCATCTTTAGGATCCCGCGCGATCACTTCTAGGCCATCTGCCAAGTCTTTAATACTTTGATGATGGAAAGAATTGATGCGACTGTTCTTACCATAGATCTCTTGCAGGATCGTCTGATCCTTGGTCACCAACTCTTGGCTGGTGTACTGACCTGGATTGTCCTGCCAGTGGTGTTCAATGTCTTGATGCAGAGTTCCCCCTAGAGCGACATTATAGAGCTGGGTCCCACGGCAGACGGTAAAGATAGCTTTTTTAGCCGCACGCGCTTCTTCAATCAAAGCCAACTCAAAGAGATCGCGTTTCAAGAGGTAGTCATCACTGTCGATGGTGATTTCTTCTCCGTAAAACTTGGGCAAGACATTTTGTCCACCGGTGATGATGAGCTTATCAATCATCGATATGTAGTCTTTGGCCAAGGCCGCATCTCCAATCGGCAAGATCAAGGGAATCCCTCCTGCCTCTTTGACCGCTTCGACAAAACCAGTCGCCGCATAGCTCATGTTCGCGTCTGGATCATCTGGGAAGGGTCTTTCATTTCCTGTAATTCCAATCACTGGTCTTATTTTCATGCTTATTTCCATATTCTTTCATTCATCTTCAAGGCTTATTGTAACACAATTTCAAGCCAGACTCAATGGAGATTTTTTTGAAGAGAAGGTCTTTCCCTCTACCCCAAAAGCTTGCTGAAAGGATATAAAATTGCTTTCTATTAAAAAATTCTCAAGTGCAAAGACTTGAGAATGGTTTGTTAATTTTTTATCAACCCTTCTTTTACCAAAAAGTCACGCGCTACTTTAGCAGCAGGCTTGCCTTCTACTCCGACTTGGTAGTTCATCTGGCTCATCTGGCTCTCAGTGATTTTACCAGCTAGCTTATTAAGCACACCTTCCAATTCGGGATGTTTCTTAAGAAGAGCTTCTTTCATGAGGGGCGCCCCTTGATAAGGTGGGAAGAGTTGTTTGTCATCTTCAAGGACCACCAGGTCATAGCGAGCCAGCTCGGCATCTGTTGAGTAGGCATCTGTTATCTGGATATCGCCAGACTGGATAGCTTGGTAGCGAAGGGCTGGTTCCATGGTGGAGACTTGTAGATGAAGACCATAGACCTTCTGCAGGCCCTTGTTTCCGTCTTCTCGGTCGTTAAACTCCAAGGTAAAGCCTGCCTTGAGTTGCCCTTCCACCTTTTTCAAATCTGAAATGGTCTTAAGGCCATACTCCTGGGCAATCTTCCTAGGCACTGCGACAGCGTAGGTGTTTTGATAAGCCATGGGTTTGAGCAAGGCTAGGTCGTCTTGTTGCTTGATCCCATCTCGGGCAGCTTGATAGACCGTTTCTGGATCATGACCAACTTGTGGTGCTGGCTTGAGGAGACTTTCGGTCACCGTACCTGTAAATTCTGGATAGATAGCGATGTCCCCTTTTTTCAGGGCTTCATAGAGGAAAGTAGTCTTTCCAAAATTCGGCTTGACGGTCACTGTCATATCTGTATTTTCTTCGATCAAGATCTTATACATATTAGCTAGAATTTCGGGTTCTGGTCCTAACTTCCCAGCAATGACCAGGTTTTCTTTTTCTGGTTTTGAAAGAAGACTTGGTGTATAAGAAGATCCTAATCCCAGGACCATGACAGCAAAGGCAGCAAAGATGGTCCGCAATTTGGCCTTTTCCATCCATTTAAGAAGAAGGTTAAAGGCGATGGCTAAGAAGGCAGAAGATAGGGCACCGATCAAAATCAGACTGGCATTATTGCGGTCAATCCCTAGAAGGATAAAGGAACCGAGTCCCCCTGCTCCAATCAAGGCGGCTAGGGTAGCCGTCCCGATAATCATCACAGCTGCTGTCCGAATCCCAGACATAATGACGGGCATGGCCAAGGGAATCTCGAACTTCTTGAGTCGCTCCCACTTGGTCATCCCAAAGGCGATTCCCGCTTCTTCTAGACTTGGATCAATCCCTTGTAAACCGGTGATGGTATTTTGAAGGATGGGGAAAATGGCATAGATGACGAGAGCTGTCAAGGCCGGAAGTGTTCCAATTCCCATGATGGGAATGAAGAGCCCCAAAAGGGCCATGGAAGGAATAGTCTGGAAGATTCCAGCTACCTGTAAAACCCAGTTGCTGGCTCTCTTGCGTGTACTTAAATAAATAGCCAGAGGGACCGCCAGAAAAATCGCAAGGAGCAAGGTCAGTAACGACAGTTGCAAATGTTGCCCTAATGCAGTGAGCCAGTCTCCAAAGCGTTCTTGAAAGGTTGCAAATAGTTTAGACATGGTGAGCACCTCCAAATAAATCTGCCACAAAGTCGTTGACTGGTTTGGCTAAAATGGTCTCAGAATCCGCCACCTGCACAATCTCTCCTTCTTGTAGCACCGCAATCCGATCGCCTAATTTCAAGGCCTCGTCCGTATCATGAGTCACGAAAATAGTCGTCATACCAAATTCATTGTGCAAGTCTTTGGTGAGAGTCTGCAACTGTTTGCGGGAAATGGCATCCAAGGCTGAAAAGGGCTCGTCCATCAGTAAGATTTTTGGCTCTGCAATGATGGCCCGCACAATGCCAATCCGTTGTTGCTCCCCACCAGATAGCTCATGGGGTTTGCGATCGGCGTAATCAGAAGCTGGAAGACCTACTTTTTCTAAAAGTCCGACTGTTTTGGAAGCCACTCGCTCCTTGCCCCAGCCCTTCATCTCAGGAATGAGAGCGATATTTTCCGCAACTGTCAAATTAGGAAATAGAGCAATGGCTTGAAGCACATAACCAGTAGACAGACGTAATTCACGTTCATCATAGTCCTTGATGCGTTTTCCATCCATATAGATATTGCCATCAGTTGGCTCCAAAAGACGGTTAATCATCTTGATCATGGTGGTCTTTCCAGATCCTGAAGGACCTACTAGCACCATAAATTCTCCATTTTCAATACGGAGATTGACATCTTTTAAAATGTCCTTATCCGTGTAGCGCAAGGCTACATGTTTATATTCAATCATATTCTTCCTCAATAAGTTTTCTGTCTCTAAGAGTATCCAATAGGCTACTTGCCGGATGCCCTAGGACTTTTTCGATATCTGTTGAAACCCCAGCTTGTTCCCCAGCTTTAATCGCTGTATAAGTGCTGACCCAGGCATCGTACTCCCAAGTTTGTGCTGGCCATTTTTTCCGTGACTCATAAGCTTCTTCTACTGTTTCATCCACATACGCGATGGCGTCACCAGTCTCTTTTGAGAGAAGCGCTACGATTTCTTCCATGGAAAGATCCTCTGGCCCTGTCAGATTCAAGGTTTGATTTTCCCACTCCTTAGGATTTAAAAGAATTTCTGCTGCAACCCTAGATGTGTCCTTACGGGCAACAGCTGACACAAGACCATTGCCTGCCGGACCACGAATCTCTCCATTTTCAAGCGCCATATCAATCAGGAAGTCCAAGTAAAAATTATCTCTCAAAAAAGTGTAGGTGAACCCTAACTCCTTGATATAGGCTTCCGTCTGGGCATGATCTCGAGACAAGGTGAAAGTTGCCTTCTCATCTGCCCCATAAAAGGAGGTATAGACGATATGCTCTACCCCTGCTAGCTTTGCAGCATCTAAAAAGTCCTTGTGTTCCTTGACACGCTCTGGATTTTCCCGAGCAGAAACCATCAACAAGATATCAATACCCTTTAAGGCCTCAACCACCTCTGGTGTATTGGCATACACTATTTTACGAATTTCCGCTGACGCATAGATTTTTGCACGCTCTGGGCTTCGTGCTAGATGAACTGGAGCGATTCCTTTCTTATCTACAAGATTAGCCACATAAGAACCTAATTTCCCTGTTACCCCTGTAATACCAATCATAACTGTTACTTCCTTTCCCTAGATGTCATTCTCTTTAGCTTTTAGATTTGTGATAATCCGCTCTTGATAGGCCTCAAATTCTCGGATTTCTTGATCCGAAAATCCTTGATAGAAAATCTCTCCCAGTTCTTTGCTGACACGGTCTCCGATTTCCTTTTGTGCCCAACCGAGGTCTGTCAAAGAAATATATTTTTTCCTTTTATCCTGCGTACAAGGTTGAATCGTAACCAAGCCTTGTTCTTCCAATTTTTTAACCATGCTGGTCAAGGTGTTATTAGCTAATCCAGTCGCAAGAGCGATATCGGTCGCAGTAGCGCACCCCAACTCTTGCTTCCACAAAATCGTTAAAATTTTCCCCTGTTCACTTCGGTATTGGGCATCTGGTTCCTTGCTCAGCAGTTTTTGAAAGATACGCCCATTTAACAAGCGTATTTGTAAAGCTTGGTAGCCCCCTTGCATCTTGTCCATTTCGTCTCCTTTTTATTTCTATATCGAAATATCACAGCCATTGTATCACTGTTCGTTACATCTGTCAACTGCTTCGATATGGAACCAATAATTTTATCTAAATTCACCTTAAAAAGCCTTTCTATCCCTTCAAACTAGTTTTTTCTCCCTCTTTCTAGCAAGTGTAACAAATGTTGGACTCGTTTTGCAACGACACCTGATTTTATAATGTGGTAATCTGTTAACGAAATTAAATCATACTAATGGAGAATTTGTTATGCATATACCAGATAATTACCTTAGTCCTGCAAGTTGTGCAGTTTTAGCGGTTGCTGCTGCTCCTGTTATTGTCTTGTCTGTCAAAAAAGTCAAGGTCCAATTAAAAGAAAACAAAGAGCTAGCTCCGATGCTTGGGATCGCTGCTTCTTTGTCCTTCTTATTGATGATGTTTAATGTTCCTGTTCCTGGTGGAACGACCGCTCACGCTGTCGGAGGAACCCTTCTTGCCATTCTCATAGGTCCCTATGCGGCTTCTCTAGCGCTGACGGTCGCCTTACTCCTACAGGCCTTCTTATTTGGAGATGGAGGCATTCTCGCTCTTGGGGCCAATATTTTCAACATGGCCATTGTGATGCCTTTTGTTGGCTATGCTATTTATAACTTGTTCCGCAAGCACCATCAGGAAACGCTTGGCGTTATTATCGGTTCTTTCCTTTCGATCAATGCTGCTGCCTTCTTAGCTGGTGTTGAATTGGGCTTGCAACCCCTCATCGCGTCAGAAGCTGGTCAGCCACTCTATAATCCTTATGGATTGAGTATCACGGTGCCTGCTATGTTGGGTGCTCACCTCCTTGTCGCAGGTTGGGTCGAAGTCTTCTTCACCGTTGTGATTTACCGTTTTGTCAAACAAGTCGCTCCTACAGAGTTGTACACACCAAGTACAGTCAATACAACTTCATTTGTTAAAAAAATTCGCTGGGTACTCCTTGCTTTGATCATCCTCAGCCCACTTGGACTTCTCGCAGATGGGACAGCCTTTGGTGAATGGTCTACTGAAGAATTGGGTAGCCTGCTTCATGGCAAAGTCCCAACAGGGATCAAAAATGGATTCTCTTTTGAAGCCTTGTTCAATGATTACACCATTCCTGGAACAAAAATTGCGATTGGCTATATTCTATCAGCCATTACAGCTGTTCTCATTTTCTATATCATCAGTAAAATCATTCGATCAATGAACGGAGAAAAGACTTCTCATGCGTAAACTCCCTGACTGGCTTCATCAAGAGCAAGCGATTCTTGAAGCATCCAAAAGCCATCACTATTTACAAATGAATCTTCAAACATTGCGCCACTTTCTTGGCAAAATGAAACAAACGACGCCCGCATTCAAGGCCAAAACTTCGTCTTGGATGCGGCTCGTTTCCTTCTTAATTTTAGCCATTCTCATTACGACTGCCCACCATCCCATCCAACTGTGGTTGATCGGTATCCTTTTGTTAATGCACATTGCCATGCTTCCTGGAGAGGTCCTACTCCACCTCTTTAAGGTCCTGTTCAAGGTGCTGTTGATTTCAACAATTGTGATATTGCCTAGCATCTTATTTCAAGGATTTCAAAATGGAGGACTCTTTTTGCTACGCGCAGGGATAATTGTCCTCAATATTTCTCTCTTTTTAGCCACTACCACAAGCATCCAACTGGTTGAGGCCCTAAGGCAGCTACATGTCCCCAAGACCTTTGTCCAGACCATTGATATTACACTGAAATATAGTTATATTTTGGGAAAACACCTTCACCAACAAATTGAGTGCGTCCAACTCCGGACAGTTGGTCAAAAAGTGAACCTCCATCTCTTTGGCTCTCTTCTGGGTCTCTTGTATCTATCAACGAAGAACCATACCAAAGAGGTCTACGAGGCCATGTTGCTGAGAGGCTACGGTATGGATACAAAGCGCAAAGAAGCCTTCCACTGGAAGAAGGAAGACGTCTTTTTCCTATTGGAATTGGCGGTTCTCACGACCTTCACGACCTTACTTGGCTAGAAAGGAAGCCCTATGATTACCATTCAGGATGGAAATTACCACTATACCGAAGAAACTGGTGTCCACGATATTCAACTCCAGATTCAAAAAGGGGAAACCGTGGGCTTGATGGGCCCAAACGGAGCTGGAAAATCGACCCTCTTTAAAATTCTGGTTGGGCTCTTGCCCCTGTCTTCTGGTCAGTACCACTTCAAGGATTGGACCATTGACAAAGACTTCTTGAAAGATCCCCATCGTGCTGGGCAACTCTTCCAGCAGGTTGGACTCATTTTTCAAAACAGCGATACCCAATTGTTCAATACAAGCGTCTATGATGAACTGGCTTTTGGCCCACGTCAACTCGGCTTATCGGCAGTTGAAATCGAACAACGCGTCAATGATACACTCACTCTTTTAGAGATTGAGCACCTGAGAGATCGTATTCCCTACCATCTTTCCGGAGGGGAAAAGAAGCTAGTCGCTATCGCTAGTGTCCTCACCATGAATCCTAGTCTCTTGCTATTTGACGAGCCCTTTAACGGTCTCTCACCAAAATACCAGAAGCTGATTGTCGCCTTGCTCCAAGAACTCAAAACAGCAGGAAAAACGATTGTGATTTCCTCCCACCATTTCGAGCAAATCGCTCCGATTGTGGAACGGGTTCTGCTCTTTTCTGAAGAGCACACCATTACAGGAAGCTACAATCGAGCTGATTGGGAAAATCATCCAGATATTCAACAATCGTTTTCAACATGTTAAAAAGCCTCGGTAGGGTTCTTCCTACCGAGGCTTTTTTGATGAAAGAGATAAGGGTTAATATCCTTTATGCTTCTCTCTTCGTTTTTGCTGTTTGCGTTCGAATTTCTCTTGTTTTAGCAATTGTTTTTGGACACTAGATTGATGTTTTGAAATCTTTTTCCTTTCCTCATACTGCAACTGCAATAGTTCTTTCGACTTGGAAGAAACTTTCTGATTTACTTGTTTCTTCACCATTCGCTGTAATCGTTTAGGATTCTTGATTTTTACATGTTGCTTAACTATAGCTTCTGGACTAAAAGATAATTGAGTAAACTGAGTCTGTAAGATCTCTAGAATTTCATCATCTTTTGGCTCCTGACCAAATGTCACACGACAAACTTGATAAGTTTCTCGATACACTTGTTCGAACAAACCATGCCAAAATCCATCTTCAAAATAAACTGTCAATCCAATTGAAATTGTTTCCACGACAGCACCTCCTTAAATCTATCCCTAAGAATGGACAACCAAGGAGGAAGGTTACTGATAGGCTTGCCTACGTCTGGACTACCAACCAGAACTGTGTTTTTATCTTAGTTGGAACTATTATAGCATATAGCAATACAAAAATCCTCCAGAGCTTAGCTCTGAAGGACTTTTAAATTTATTTCGTTACGATATTTACAAGCTTGGTTGGCTCAAACAGTTTGGGAAACTGTTTGAGGTTGGAAATCAGCAAATAAATTGGTTATTTTACAACAATATTAACCAATTTATTTGGTACCGCAATCACTTTCACGATTTCTTTGCCATCAATCTCTGCCTTGACTTTGTCGTCAGCTAGAGCGACTTCTTGCAATTCTTCACGAGAAAGGTCTTTTGCGACCATGAGTTTAGCACGGACTTTTCCTTTGATTTGAACGACGATTTCAATTTCGTCTTCAACCAATTTGCTTTCGTCCCATGTTGGCCAAGCTACGTAAGAGATAGACTCACCTGTTGCTGCGACTGTTTGCCAGAGTTCTTCTGCCAAGTGAGGGGCAAATGGGGCGATCAATTGGATAAAGCCTTTGGCGTAGTCTACATAGAGTTTGTCTTCCTTGTTAGCTGCATTGACAAAGACCATGAGCTGAGCAATAGCAGTGTTGAATTTCATCGACTCGATTTGCTCTGTGACAGCCTTAACGGTTTCGTTATAAACCTTGTCAAGAGCACCATTGTTGTCCGCAACGATTTCTTTACTTGTAATCAAACGGTACACACGGTCGAGGAACTTACGACTTCCTTCCAGACCTTCTTCTGACCAAGCGATTGAAGCATCGAGTGGTCCCATAAACATTTCATAGACACGAAGGGTATCAGCACCGTATTGTTCCACCACATCATCTGGATTAACCACGTTCTTGAGAGATTTAGACATCTTGGCTGGTGCTTGCTCCAACTCTTCCCCTGTTTCCACATGGAAGAAGGAACCATCACGTTTTTCAACCTTGTCAGTTGCCACAAGAGCTCCACGATGGTCACGGTAGCTAGTTCCCAAGATCATTCCTTGGTTAAAGAGTTTTTGGAACGGTTCTTTAGTCGGTACAACACCGATATCATAAAGGAATTTATGCCAGAAACGAGCGTAAAGCAAGTGAAGAACGGCGTGTTCTGCACCACCCACGTAGATATCGACTGGCAACCATTGTTTGAGGAGGTCCTCATCGGCCAATTTTTCTGTGTTATGTGGATCGATATAGCGGAGGTAGTACCAGCTTGAACCTGCCCATTGTGGCATGGTGTTGGTTTCACGACGACCTTTGACACCATCTTCACGAGTCACTTCCAGCCAGTCTGTCAAGTTAGCTAGTGGGCTTTCACCAGTACCTGAAGGGCGGATGTCCTTGGTGACTGGCAAGACAAGTGGCAATTCACTTTCTGGAACGGCTGTCGAAGTTCCATCTTCCCAATGAATGATTGGGATTGGTTCACCCCAGTACCGTTGACGGCTAAAGAGCCAGTCGCGGAGACGGTAGGTCACTTTTTCTTGACCGAAGCCTTTTTCTTCCAACCAAGCCACGATTTTAGCAATTGCTTCTTCTTTGTTAAGACCGTTCAAGAAGTCTGAGTTGACGTGAAGGTCATCTTCTGTGTAAGCAGCTTCTGCTACATTTCCACCTTCCAAGACTTCTACGATTGGAAGACCAAACTGTTTTGCAAATTCCCAGTCACGCTCATCGTGGGCAGGTACGGCCATAACAGCACCTGTACCGTAGCTAGCAAGAACGTAGTCCGCAATCCAGATTGGGATTTCTTTGCCATTGACAGGGTTGATGGCATAAGCACCAGTCCAAACCCCTGTTTTTTCCTTGGCAAGGTCAGTACGAGCTAAGTCTGATTTAAGGCTAGCTTGGTGTTTGTAGTCAGCCACAGCTTGAGCCTGCTCTGGGCTTGTAATAGCGTCAACCAAGTCATGCTCAGGAGCTAAGACAGTGAAGGTCGCCCCGAAAAGGGTATCTGGACGAGTTGTAAAGACGGTGAATTCCTTGTCTGTTCCTTTTACTTTGAAGTTGACATTGGCACCAGTTGATTTCCCAATCCAGTTGCGTTGCATGTCCTTGATAGACTCTGGCCAATCAAGGTCGTCCAAGTCATTGAGCAAACGTTCCGCATAGGCAGTGATTTTAAGCATCCATTGGCGCATTGGTTTGCGGACAACTGGATAGCCACCACGCTCAGATGTTCCATCTGGAAGAACTTCTTCGTTGGCGATAGCTGTTCCTAGTTCCTCAACCCAGTTTACTGGCACTTCAGCTTCATAAGCCAAGCCTTTTTCGTAAAGCTTAGTGAAAATCCATTGCGTCCACTTGTAGTAGTTCGGATCTGTCGTATTGACTTCACGATCCCAGTCGTAAGAGAAGCCAAGCGCATTGATTTGGCGTTTGAAGTTAGCAATGTTTTCTGCTGTGAATTCCGCTGGGTCATTCCCTGTATCCATAGCGTATTGCTCTGCAGGCAAACCAAAGGCATCCCATCCCATTGGGTGAAGGACATTGTAACCTTGGGCACGTTTGAAACGGCTAAGGATATCTGTTGCTGTGTAGCCTTCTGGGTGTCCTACGTGAAGACCCGCTCCAGATGGATAAGGGAACATGTCCAGCGCATAAAACTTAGGTTTTGAAGCATCTGTTCCTGTCTTAAAGGTGTGATGGTCAGCCCAGTATTTTTGCCACTTAGGCTCGATTTCTTTATGATTGTAAAAACTCATAGCGTCTCTCCAATTTTCGTGATGCTCCTATTATACCATTTTTAGGCGATTTTTAAAGGTTCAGACGAAGAAAAAGACAGGTCCCATATGGGACCTGTCTTTCCTGTTTTCTCCAAGAAAAGTCTATTTCACATGCTTTTCAAGTTCTTCTTGCGCTTTTTTATTGGATTTTTCTTTTTCTTTCTTCCATTGTTCACGCGCTTTGTCGTAGTCTTTCGCCGCTACGACCTTGTCTTGAACTTCTAAATACTTATAGTTAAAGGTTTGACCCTTGTGGCCTGTCCAAGCAAAGGCTGCAGAGTATGGTACAGTCTTACGAACGACTGGAGAAGCCCCATCCGAATGAATCGGAATCAAGAGGGCGCTATCGGTCAACCAAGCCTGAGCCGCAGCATATTTTTCATAACGCTTGTTCACATCAGTGTTTTCTTTTTGAGCGTCCTCAATTAATTGATTGTACTCATCAAAGCCAGCTGCTTTTGCCGCCGCATTATCCGTACCAGCATCGAATCCAAAGTAAGAATTGGCATTTTCACCAGATTTACCACTGGTGATGTCGATGTAAGAAGATGGGTCCGTATAGTCTGGTCCCCAGCCCAAGTTATTGTTTAGATCCCAGTCTTGTTGGGAAGCATTTTCAGCAAAGTAAGTCACTCGTTGAAGATCATCCTCAGAAACCATATTCAGATCGATGACAATATTTTCTGCTCCCAATGTAGATTCAATCGACTGTTTGAAGGATTGGGCTTGTTTGATTCCTTCCGTATAAGTCGAAGAAGTTGGAAGGTCTAAATGAATTGGGAATTCAACTCCTTGAGACTGCAATTCTGCCTTAGCTTTGGCAAACTCTTCTTTGGCCTTGCTTGGATTGTAGAGGGTGTCTTTTCCATCTGCGACAGAGACCCCTTTCCATTCATCCCCATAAGCTTCTAAATCTTTTTCTACTGCATCACCAAATTGTTTGCCATCGATTTGGACAAAGTTTGGTGGCGTAAAGGTATTACGGATCACCTTATTGGCACCCGCTTCCCCGTTAGTTTGCGCTACATAAGCCTTGCGGTTGAAGGCAAACATAATAGCTTGACGGAAGTCCTTGTTCAAGATTGCTTTCTTGGTAGAGGCCTTTTGAGCATCCGTGGTCTTCTTTGTGATTTCATAGGCCTGACGGTCAATGTTGAAGGAAAGGTTATAGGTTGAGGAACCTTGGTCAGTATAGACGATGTCGTCCTTATGCTTCTTCTCTACACTCTTATAGTTGGAACCATTTGGGAAAACACGGGCAACTGTATAGTCACCGTTATCAAATCCACGGATCAGAGACTCGGAGTCTTGACCATCATAATAGGTCAGTTTGACTTTACTGATCTTGACATTTTCCGCATCCCAGTAGGTTGGATTTTTTTCTAATATCGCAGAAGATTTCGAAGTAATGGATTTGATCAAATAAGGTCCGCAGTAGAGGATACTAGACGGAGAAGTTCCTTGACCATAGTCATCTCCTTTAGATTTCAGGAACTCTTCGTTAACCGGCATCAAGATCCCCATCGTAGTCTTAGAATTCCAGAAACTTTCTGGTTGGCTCAAGGTATATTGAACGGTATAATCATCAATAGCCTTTACTCCAACAGTTGAGAAATCAGATGTTTTCCCTGAAACATAATCATCCAAGCCTTTGACAGATTTTTGGACCAAGTAAATCGCTTGTGATTTCTTGTCTGCCGCGTGTTTGAGGCCTGTGACAAAGTCTTTGGCTTTGACTTCTCCATATTCTTCCCCTTCAGAAG
The DNA here is from genome assembly GCF_001808725.1 of Streptococcus sp. HMSC074F05. NCBI lineage: Bacteria > Bacillati > Bacillota > Bacilli > Lactobacillales > Streptococcaceae > Streptococcus > Streptococcus sp. HMSC074F05. Next base: position 183,531 of record NZ_KV794409.1, read on the forward strand.
TCATCCATTTGACCCCTTTACGGAGTTTATAAGTATAGGTCAAGCCATCCTTGGAAACAGTCCAGTCTTTAGCAAGCGATGGGATCAAGTTCCCGTACTTGTCCACTTCCAACAAGCCATCTATCGCATTTCCTGTAAACTCGGAAGTCGATTTTTTATTAGAAATCGAGTAGTCTAAGGTATCTGGATCCTGGGTATAGACATAGCTATAGGTCTGACCACCAGAGCTACTAGATTTCCCTCCTGAGCAGGCTGCCAGTACACCAGCTGATAAAAGCAGAGCGCTGGTAGCTAAGAGTACCTTCCCTTTGTTCATATAAATCACCTCATTGTAAAAAATGTTATACTCAATTTAAATTATAGCACTTTCTAGGGAAATGTAAACGCTTTTACTGTGAAATTATTCTATTTCTTCTTTATTTTTTCAATTTCTTCTTTTTCTAGAATTTTTTCAAGTTGAATCCCTGGCCTGTATGATATAATGGAATCTATGAATTATAGGAGACATTTACACAAACGACTAAAACACAGCCTCTTGTCCCTCCTTGTAGGAGTCTTGGCATTTGGCACTATTTCCACTGCTTTTGCGGACGACATCTACCAGCAAGAAGATGTCATGAAAATCGCAGCTGATGCTGGACTGGTATTGGATGATTTTTACAAGCCTAAGGCTGATATCGTCATCGACGCCAATACTGGAGCTATTTTGTACGGAGACAATATCGACACGGTCCGGGACTCAGGAAGCATGGCCAAGCTCATGAGTGCCTATGTTGTCTTTCGGGCCCTCAAAGAAGGCAAGATCAAGTACGATACCGTGGTCACAGCAACAGAGGCAGACCAAGCCATCTCAGAAAACAACCTTTTAAGTAATTCACCTATTGTAGCTGGTGTAGACTACAAGGTATCGGAATTGATCAAGATGCTCTTTGTTCCATCTTCCAGTGCGGCCGTGATTATGCTCGCCAACGCCGTCACTGACAATGATCCCGATAAGTTTTTGGACTTAATGAATCAGTACGCGCAAGAAATGGGGATGAGCCATACCAAATGGCACAATCCAAATGGGGCGATGATCTCGGTCCTTCAGGGCTACTACAATCCTCAGCGCTACGATGTCAATGCGAATAACGAAATCACAGCGCGGGACATGTCTATTCTGGCTTATCACATCGTAAACGACCTGCCAGAAATGTTGGAATACACCAAGCAAGCTCACACTACGATCATGGAAGGAACACCCTACGAGCAAAGCTACGATAACTACAATACTTCCCTCGAAGGTGGAAAATTCGCCCTTAAAGGAACAGATGGACTCAAAACTGGATCCAGCCCGACTGCTGACTACAACTACACCGCGACAACCAAGCGGGGTAAACAGCGGATTATCGAAGTCATTTTGGGGGTTGGAAACTACGATGTCGAGATCGCCGAAAGTTACCGCAATCAAATCGGGAATACCTTGGCTGAGAAAATGTTCGCAGACTACCAGTATAAAAAAATCCTTTCTGGAGGCGATCATACCATCGACGGGCAGACCATTCACTTGAAGCAAGACTTCTATGCGACCGTTAAGAAGGGGACGAAGCCAGCCCTTAAACTGGAAGACAACCGCCTAGTCGTTCAGAACGGCTTGCAACAGGTATCTCCAAGTATTAAAGCGGGAGTGACCGTCAATGAGTCTAAAACAACGACCTTTAGCAGTAAAAGCAAGGGACTAGATGTTATGTGGCTCTTCTGCTTCCTGCCTGCCGGAATTTTATACCTGATCTTTAAACAAACCGATCCAAAAAGAAGAAAATAGAAAAAGAACTCCCATTACCATAAGGTATGGGAGTTCTTGGTTTGTTGACAAAGTCATCTTAGAAACTTTCCTTAGGTGAGTACGGACGTCAGCGAACTTCGAAGAAGTTCCATGACTTAGTTTTGAGCCTAAGGTCTCAAAACTCCCGAGTGCCTGAAACAATTGTTTTCAGGCACTTTTCTCACGGCGGAAAGTTCCTAAGTATTTTTTAATGAGCCTTAAAAAGTATCTAATTTTAATTTTTTAGGCATCCATTAGTTTGTTTGATGTAAAAAATCAGTTTGTCTACATTATCTGTGAATGACAGATATTGATTTAGTCTAAACCTTGAACGTAGGCATCTACTGCTACGATGGCTTGGGCAATATCAGAAGCCTTCACTTCAAATGGCATTTGATGGATGGTTTCTCCTTCGATGGTGGCTTGTTGACCAACTTTGAGAAGATCTTCATAACTTGCAGTTTCAAGATGCATTTCTTTCAGAGTTGTTGGCATACCGATTTGTTGATAGAAACGAATGTATTTATTCAATTCTTCCTTCGGACGGTTTTCCAAGAACAATTGAACGAGCGTTCCGTAGGCTACTTTTTCACCGTGAGTTAAATGGTGGATGTCCCCAGTAAGGGCTGTAAAGCCATTATGGATGGCATGGGCAGCAGCTAATCCCCCACTTTCAAATCCAATACCACTGAGAAGGGTATTAGCTTCAATAATGTTTTCAAGAGCAGGTGTTACAACTTTGGCTTCACAAGCAGCCATGGCTTGAAGACCGTCTGCAAATAAGGTTTCTTCACAACGTTGTGCAATGGCGACACCCGCTAAGGTTTGTCGTTGACCCAACATGGTTTTTCCATTCGCTTGCATCACCGCACGCGCTTCTACCCAAGTCGCTAATCCATCTGCGATACCAGAGGCGAGCAAACGTTTTGGTGCTTGAGAGATCACTTTGCTATCCACCAAGACCAATTCTGGGTTCTTAGAATAGAAGATATAGCGCTCAAAGGCACCCTCATCCGTATAGATAACCGACAAGGCGGAAACGGGAGCATCTGTAGAGGCGATGGTCGGAGCAATCACAACTGGTGATTTTAGAAGATCAGCAATAGCTTTTGCACTATCGATGGTCTTTCCTCCACCAAGTCCAATGACCAAATCACAGCCATTTTCTTCTGCCAGACTAACCACACGATTGATTTCGTTGTCAGAAGCTTCTCCATTGAAGAAGACTGGCAAAACCGTGAGCCCATTTTGACCAAGGTATTCTTCAAAACGCTTCCCTACGATATCATAGACCACTGAATCACATAGCAAAACAGGGTGATTCCCTAATTCTGAAATAGATTGTGCATTTTCAAATAAGGCATTCTCACCTTGAATGTAACGTGACGGACTTGCAAAATTTCTCATAGTCTGCTCCTTTAAAATTTATTTAGTTCACACCTATAGTAGCATTTATTTCTATGAAATTCAAAGAATTATACAAGGCACCACTCAATTAAATTTATCTGTTCACGCAGTCATTGGAAGCGCTTCGTTTTTATTTGATGAATCTTATTATCAAAAATCCCCAAAGCTAGTTTCAGTAGGTTGAAACTTGACTTTGGGGATTTTTATTTTTTTACAAGTATTGAGAAAATCAATCAATTGCTTAACTGAAGTCGAGACTACTTCCTTTGGAAAAAAGATAAATCAATTGGCATTCAGGGAATGCGGCATTGATTTCCTATTTTTCTGCAGGAAGTTTCGGTAAACCGAATCGTCTCTCCTATCTTAGTTTACCAAATAATCACACGATCCTCTGGTGCGCGCCACATGCCGTCGCCTTCTTTGACATCAAAGGTTTCAAAGAATTCGTCAAAGTTTGGTAATTGGACATTGGTGCGAAGTTTTCCTGGTGCATGGACATCGACACTTGCGAGGAGTTGCATGTACTCTGTCCGAGCTTTCATGCGCCAGATGCGAGCAAAGTTGGTGAAGAATTCTTCTGCTGAGAAATCTTCCTCTTTCTTAGCGGCTTCAAGGGCTGCAGCGATACCACCGAGGTCTGCTACGTTTTCAGAAACGGTCAATTTCCCGTTGATCTTGGCACCGTAAGAGTCTTGTCCTTCAAACTGATCGATGACTTTTTGAGTCCGAGCGGTAAAGGCTTCGTAATCTTCTGGCTTCCACCAGTCTTTCAAGCTACCGTGCTCATCAAAGGAAGCACCATTGGTGTCAAAGGCGTGGGAGATTTCATGGGCAATGACTGCACCGATTCCGCCGTAGTTGGCTGATGATGATTGGTGAAGGTCATAGAAAGGTGCTTGTAAAATCGCTGCTGGGAAGACGATTTGGTTTTGTTGCGGATCATAGTAGGCATTGACCAGGTGGGCTGGCATGTGCCATTCGCTTCGATCAACCGGTTGGTTCCACTTGCTCCAAGTATGGGCAATGGAAATTTCGTAAAGGGCTTGAGCATTTTCAACCAAGGTCTTGCTTTCGTCGATGATCTTTTTGGCGTATGTTTCTGGTAATTTTTCAGGGTAGCCGATATGTGGTGTGATGACATTGAGTTTGACAATGGCTTTTTCACGAGTTTCAGGAGCGAGCCAGTCTGCTTTTTCTAAGCGCTCCTTATAGACGTCAATCATGGTCGCTACTTTATGCTCTACGTCTGCTTTTGCTTCTGGTGAGAATTTTTCGCCCGCATACCAGAGTCCAAGTGCTTGGCTATAAGGTCCTTCTGCCAAGGCCAGAGCGGCTTTTTCTTTCGGACGTGCTTCTGGAATCCCCGTGATCATCCGTCCATATTCACCAGACAAGACACGGATTTCTTCCGTCAAGAAAGACGTCCAATCTAAAGCTGCACCAAGTTTCAATTTAGCATGAAGGGTTTCCCAGTTGGCTGCTGAGTAGAATGTTGGTGCGAATTCCTTCCAGAACCGCTCTTCTGGCACGATGATAGTATCTGGCGTTTGTCCGATCACTTCTGTAAAGAAAGTATCGAGTGGCAATTCTGGAACCAAGGCCTTGAAATCTGCCCATTCATAAGGATGGTAGAGTTTGTTGTACTCTGATTTTTCTTCGTTTGACAAGACATATTTGGCCAATTCTGCATCAGCCGCAATGACCTTATCTAGGATATCTTTGATTTCTTCCTCTGAGAAATCGAATTTTGCCAAGAGTTTTTCAACCATTTGACGCCAAACAGCTAATAACTCTGGTCCTTTTTCATTGTCTTCTTCATAGTAGGTTGTATCAGGCAAAATCAAACCGAGTGCTTCTCCCCACAAGACATTCATTTGGGCATTCATAAAGTCTGGTGACACGCTAAATGGCAAGAGATTTGGTTTGCCAGCTAGCTCATAGGTGCCCAACTTGCTGGTATAGTCTTCAAAGGAAGATAAGGCCTTGATTTCGTTGATCAAGGGCATAGCTGGAGCCACACCAGCTGCTTCCCGTGCATCAAAATCTGCCACCATTTTGTGGTATTTGACAAAGTTTTGCAGAATGCTATCTTCAGGCAATTCTTCTCCTCTTTGCCATTTTCCGGTAATATCCAACATCAAGTTTTCGATATCTTGGATCAAGTCCATAAAACCACCGGTTGACGGTTTGTCATCTGGAATCACAGCTGTCTCAGCCCATGCCCCATTGACGTAATCATAAAAATCATCTTGTAAACGTACCATGATCTTCTCGCTTTCATTCTTTTGTAATAACCTTATCAAAAATAGGAACTTTTTTCAATGATTTCAAGAGATTTAAGTTGAATTATTTTAAAAATTAACTTGACTTAACTTTTTATTCGTGTATAATTATTTCAAAAATTAACTTGACTTAATTTTTTTATTCATGTATATTAATGGTAAAGGAGCAAAATCATGATTCAAATTGAACATCTCAGTGTTGCTTACCAGCAAACACTGGCCTTGGAGGATCTTTCCCTCACCATCCAGGGTCCAACCATCCTAGGCATTCTTGGCCCCAATGGGGCTGGAAAATCAACCCTAATCAAGGCCATGCTAGGACTTCTCCCTCATGCGGGAAAGGTCCAGCTCGATCAAAAAGATCTCAGCCAAGTTCTTCAACGGGTGGCCTACGTCGAACAGAAATCCGCTATTGATTTCCACTTTCCCATCACGGTGAGAGAGTGCATCTCACTGGGTCTTTATCCCCACCTTTCTATCTTCAAGAGAAAAAGCAAAGAAGATCTCCAAAAAGTGGAAAATGCCTTGAAACTTGTCAATCTTCTTGATCTAGCGGATCGCCAGATCGGCCAGCTTTCAGGAGGGCAATTCCAACGGGTGCTGATCGCCCGCTGCTTGGTCCAAGAAGCGGATGTCATTTTTTTGGATGAGCCCTTCGCAGGGATTGACTCTGTCAGCGAAGACATCATCATGCAGACCCTCCAGACCTTGAAACAAGAAGGCAAGACCATTCTGATCGTCCATCACGACCTCAGCAAGGTCCCAGCTTATTTCGACCAGGTCCTCCTCCTTCATCGTAAACTGATTGCATTTGGGAAAACAGAGGAAACCTTTACCAAAGAAAATCTGCATGCAGCCTATGGGCATGAACTCTTTATAGGAGGTGGCGTCGGATGATTACAGAATTTATCGATGGATTACAGCAATTCCACTTCTTACAGAATGCCCTGATCACAGCCATCGCCATCGGGATTGTCGCTGGAGCCGTTGGATGCTTCATTATTTTAAGAGGCATGTCTCTCATGGGAGACGCTATCTCACACGCAGTTCTTCCTGGTGTGGCTCTCTCCTTTATCCTAGGCATCAATTTCTTTATTGGCGCTATTGTCTTTGGCCTCCTGGCGTCCGTCCTTATCACCTATATCAAGAGCAACTCCATCATCAAGAGCGACACTGCAATTGGGATTACCTTTTCTTCTTTCCTCGCCTTAGGAGTCATCCTGATTGGAGTCGCTAAAAGTTCCACCGACCTTTTCCACATCCTCTTTGGGAATATCTTGGCCGTCCAAGACCGGGATATGTGGATAACCATCGGTGTTGGTGCTGCAGTCTTGCTGGTGATTGTCCTACTCTTTCGACCCTTACTGCTCACATCTTTTGATCCTGTTCTGGCTCAATCCATGGGCGTCCGGGTCAAGGTCTATCACTACCTCCTTATGGTGCTCTTGACCTTGGTTTCTGTCACTGCTATGCAGAGTGTCGGAACCATTCTCATCGTCGCCATGCTCATTACACCCGCTGCGACGGCCTATCTCTATACCAATAGTCTCTGGTCCATGATGCTCCTTTCATCCGGATTAGGTGCTCTTGCATCCATCCTGGGACTCTTTATTGGCTATAGCTTAAACATCGCCGTCGGGTCTTGTATTGTCCTCACTTCTGCTGTCTTCTTTCTCATCAGCTTCTTTATCGCTCCTAAGCAGAGAAAGAATAAGCACGCTCTTTCATCTCATTAAAGGAGAAACACATGAAAAAAACCGCTTCTATCCTCGCCCTCTTTGTGGCACTCTTATTTGGTCTGTTGGCCTGTAGCAAAGGCTCTTCTTCTGGAGCTTCTGATAAATTGAAAGTGGTCACCACCAACTCCATCCTTGCAGATATCACCAAAAATATAGCTGGGGATAAGATCGAGCTGCACAGTATCGTTCCTGTCGGCAAAGATCCTCACGAGTACGAACCGCTTCCAGAAGATGTCAAAAAGACTTCGCAAGCAGACCTCATCTTCTACAACGGGATCAACCTCGAAACCGGTGGCAATGCTTGGTTTACTAAATTGGTCAAAAATGCCAATAAAGTTGAAAACAAAGACTATTTCGCAGCTAGCGACGGAGTCGACGTCATCTACTTGGAAGGCCAAAACCAAGCTGGAAAAGAAGACCCTCACGCTTGGCTCAATCTCGAAAACGGGATCCTCTACGCTAAAAACATTGCCAAACAATTGATCGCAAAAGATCCCAAAAACAAGGACTTCTACGAAAAAAATCTAGCTGCCTATACTGAAAAACTCAGCAAGCTCGACCAAGAAGCCAAACAAAAATTCAACAATATCCCAGAAGAGAAGAAGATGATTGTAACCAGCGAAGGCTGCTTCAAATACTTCTCCAAAGCCTACGGCGTCCCATCCGCCTATATCTGGGAAATCAATACGGAAGAAGAAGGCACACCTGACCAAATCAAAACGCTGGTAGAAAAGCTCCGGCAAACCAAGGTGCCTGCCCTCTTTGTTGAATCTAGCGTCGATGAACGTCCTATGAAAACTGTGTCTAAAGATACCAATATCCCGATCTATGCAAAGATCTTCACTGATTCCATTGCCAAAGAGGGAGAAAAAGGTGATAGCTACTACAGCATGATGAAATGGAACTTAGACAAGATCGCAGAAGGTTTGAACAAATAAGATTCCAAACTGATTAGATTCTCAAACAAATCAGTGGCTCTTCCCCCTTCATTGATGTACAATGAAAAGAAAAAAGGAGTCTTTGCTATGACAACATTTTTAGGAAACCCTGTTACCTTTACCGGATCTCAACTTCAAGTTGGCGATACTGCTCATGACTTTTCATTGATCACTCCAGCTCTTGAGAAGAAATCTTTAGCTGATTTTGCTGGCAAGAAAAAAGTCCTCAGCATTATCCCATCCATCGACACAGGTATCTGTTCGATGCAAACACGTCACTTCAATCAAACCTTATCGGATATGGAAGACACTGTCGTCTTGACGGTCTCTGTCGACCTTCCTTTTGCTCAAAGTAAATGGTGCGCTGCTGAAGGGCTCGACAATGCCATCATGCTCTCAGACTACTACGACCATTCCTTCGGGAAAGCATACGGCCTCTTGATCAATGAATGGCACCTACTCGCACGCGCTGTCTTGGTCTTAGATGCGGATAACAAGGTTACTTACGTTGAATACCTAGACAATATCAACAGCGAACCAAATTACGACGCTGCAATCGAAGCCGTCAATGCGCTTGGATAAATGAAAAAAGAGGTCTGCGACCTCTTTTCCATTGCTATAAAATCCGATGAAGTCCATTCTGTAGGAGGACGCGCCAGCGTAAGCGAGGGATGCCTCTGAGGAAACTCCGCACGCGCTGTGCCACTTGTTGCTTGTAGCTCTTGCCTCCTTGTGCAAAGACTCCTTTTCGACTCCAGTAGCCTTCGACACTGCGATCATTTTTAGGGGCTAGATAGCGAACATCTTGCTGATAGAGGACATGCTTGCGAAAGGCTGGATCCCAAGCTTTGACGGGGTCAATATCTAAGTCCTTATGGGTCCGTCCCCTAGCCAGCCCGTAGTTAAAACTAGCCCCATTGACAATGCCATTTTCAGAAACTTCTACTGGATCGACTTCATTGAGAAAACGCCCGGCTTGATCGAGAATATACTCCGTATGGAAATTTAACAAGACCTTGAAATTGACTTGTTGGGAGGTCCCTGATGGATAATGAAGGTGACCATCTGGCCCTAGGGAGACCTTATTGTGAAGGCGAGCAGCCGCATAAGCATCCACCGTGACCGCTCTAGCCTCCTGTAGGTAAGCTTGTAAGGCCTCCTCGTCAGTCTGTCCAGCTCTGGCCTCATGCGTCCGAATCCACTGGGCTTGGTAACTTGAAAGTAGGTAGCGTAACTGGTGAACCTGGCGTTTCAAGAGCTGATCTCCCGACTGATCTGCTAAGGGATCCTTTTCAAAGGCGATTTGCACGACGTGTGAAAAAGCCTTCCAAAAGTCGGAACCTGGCGGACAATCTGGAGCCATCCTACTCAGAAGAAAGGCTGTTTCTTCACAAGTTCCGGACAGGTCACTTGGCATAAGAAGAATTTTCATGACTCCCCTCAGCAAGTCTTGGGCAGCCGTTTCCGTTAGATCTTTGATCTCTTGAAACCACATATTTTGAAACAGAGGACTGGCAAAGAAAAAGACAGACTGGTATTGTTCTTGGTAGGCTTGTGGATCTTTCAATCCCTGCAAGTGCTTCTCTAGATAGGCTAAACTACTCTCTCTCCAGCCTAATCTCACTAATTCCCGTCTGTTCATAGTGCCGTCCTTTCTATGCTTCTATACTACCATCTTTTGGATCTTGAGACAATTCTCATTACTCCACTAGCGTTTTTGAGGAGATTTTTGATATACTAGAAGTGAGCGAAGAAAAGAGGAAAGCATGACACCAAACAAAGAAGATTACCTCAAGTGCATTTATGAAATTGGCACAGAAGTAGAAAAAATTAGCAACAAGGAAATCGCGAGTCGCATGCAGGTCTCTCCACCCGCTGTGACCGAGATGATTAAGCGCATGATCTCAGAGGGTCTCTTGGTGAAGGATAAGACCCATGGGTATCTACTAACGGATCTAGGATCGCAGTTGGTCTCTGATCTCTACCGCAAGCACCGCTTGATCGAAGTATTTCTTCTGGAAAAACTTGACTATACAACTGAAGAAGTCCATGAAGAGGCAGAAGTTCTCGAGCATACCGTTTCTGAACATTTCATTGACCAGCTGGATCACATGCTTGGAACTCCTAAGACCTGCCCTCACGGTGGGACAATTCCAAAGAAAGGCGAAAGGCTTGTCGAAGCCTACCAAGACCGTCTCAGCGAAGCGACCCAACCTGGTCTGTATATTCTGCAAAGGGTCCATGACACCTATGAATTGTTAAAATTCATAGACCAGATCCATCTCCAGATTGGGGATACTATCGCGTTTCAACGATATGATGACTACACAGGCCTCTATCACTTAGTCATCCAAGGACAAGAAATTTCTATCAACCAAGTGATCGCCCAACAACTCTATATCGAAAAACATGCAGTCTAAACCGACTGCATGTTTTCTTACTTATGGATTTTTTGTATCTAACAAAATCGTCACTGGACCATCATTGATCAATTCAATCGCCATATCGGCCCCAAAGATCCCTCGTTTGACAGGGACTTCTTTTTCTAATTGATCATTAAAGGCATCATATAACTGACTGGCCATATCTGGCTTGGCAGCCCCTGTAAAAGCAGGACGGTTGCCTTTTTTGGTATCCGCAAAGAGGGTAAATTGAGAGATCGACAAGATTTCCCCTTGGACATCTTTGACCGAAAGATTCATCTTATCTTCCTCATCTGAGAAAATCCGCATCTGCGATACCTTGCGGACCGCATAATCCAAATCCTTCTGGTCATCCTCAGGCCCCACTCCCACTAGGAGCAACAAGCCTTGCTGGATCGCATTGTAGACTTGACCATCAATGGAAACTGAGGCACTCTTAACCCGTTGAATCACTAATTTCATTTTACTATCCTATTTTATAAATCTATTGGGCATTCACTACTAACCTTCAAAGAACATCAACTTCAGACAAAGCAGTGAGACGCAGGCAGACTAGCTGAAAAGCAACGGCTGTTCAGTTGCTTTTAGAGCAAGGCAGCAAGGCGAGCTAACCAACTAATAAAAGAATTCTGACCATGTTCTTACTTACTTCAAAGAAAATCGGCTCCAGACAAGGCAGTGAGACGCAGGCACACTATCTGAAAAGTAAAGGCTGTTCAGTTGCTTTTAGTGCAAGGCAGCGAGACGAAGACAGTACTTAAGTACGGCGAGACGAGCTAACCAAGCAATAAAAGAGTTCTGAGCAGCCGAATTAGCCGTTGGTACGCTTAACAGAGTACACCTCCGGCACACTCTTAATCTTATCCACAACTGTTGTCAACATAGACAAGTTTGGAATCCCAAAGGAAATGTGTATATTGGCAAATTTCATATCTTTGGTTGGTTGGGCATTAACAGTTGAGATCATCTTAGCTGTATTGGAGAGGACTTGGAGCACGTCGTTCAGAAGGCCTGCACGGTTGAGCCCGTAAATATCGATGTGAGCGATATAGTCCTTGGTCGTGTTGTTATCTTCCCACTCCACATCAATCAAGCGTTGCTCGTAGTTGTCTTGGGCACGTAGGTTCATACAGTCTCGACGATGAATCGCAACACCGCGCCCTTTGGTAATGTAGCCGACGATTTCATCACCTGGAACTGGGTTACAGCACTTTGCAATCCGAATCAAGAGCCCAGAAGCACCTTGGATGACCACGCCACCTTCGTGACGGACCTTGAGGGTGTCTTTTTTATTTTCAACCTTGACCTCGCCACCTTTGACTAGCTCTTCTGCTTCTGCGCGTGCCTTAGCCCGTTCTTCTTCCCGGCGTTCATCCTCCGTCAAGCGGTTAAAGATGGTAATAGCCCCAATCTCTCCAAAACCAATCGCCGCAAACAAGGCTTCTTCTGTCTTGTAACTTGATTTTTGTAGCACTTTGTCCATGTGCTTTTTGTCCATGAACTTATTGGCTACCAAGTCATGCTCGTGGAATTGGGCCATCAAGAGGTCCCGACCCCGGTTAATCGATAATTCCTTATCTTGATTTTTAAAGAACTGACGGATCTTGTTACGCGCCTTGCTAGTTTTAACAAGGGTCAGCCAGTCACGGCTCGGACCAAAGGAGTTGGCATTGGTGATAATCTCCACCTGGTCTCCCGTCCGAAGTTTGGTATTAAGGGGCACCATCCGGCCGTTGACCTTGGCACCAATCGCTTTTTCCCCAACCTTGGTGTGGATTTCATAGGCAAAATCGATCGGCCCAGAATCTTTCGGAAGCGAGCGCACGGTTCCATCTGGTGTGAAGACGTAAATCTCTTCTGCCAGGATGTCTTCTTTTACATTTTCAACAAATTCTTTGGCATCGCCTGACTGGTCTTGGAGTTCCATCATCTCCTTAATCCAGTTCATCCCAATAGCCGATTCCTTGCTGTTAACTTGACCCTTGATCCCTTTTTTATAGGCCCAGTGAGCCGCAACCCCGTACTCAGCAACCTCATGCATTTCCTTGGTTCGGATCTGGAACTCAATCGGTCCTTTAGGGCCGTATACAGTCGTATGGATGGACTGATAGCCATTGGCCTTCCGGTTGGCAATATAGTCCTTAAATCGACCCGGCATTGGCTTCCAGAGCTCATGGATATAGCCCAGCATGGCATAAACATCACTTGGAGTGTCCAGGATGCAGCGGATGGCAATCAAGTCATAGATTTCATCGAAGCGTTTCTTCTTATCCTGCATTTTGCGATAGATCGAATAGATATGCTTTGGTCGACCATAAATTTTCCCATGCAGATGGCGTTCCCCAGCATAGGTCTCGATCTTGTGGACAACCTCTTCGACCAACTCTTCTCGCTCGCGACGTTTTTCCTTCATCATATGCGAAATCTTGTAGAATTCAACTTCATTCAGATAACGGAAGGACAAATCCTCAAGCTCCCACTTGACGCTGGAAATCCCGAGACGGTGGGCGAGTGGCGCATAGATCTCCATGGTCTCACGCGAAATGCGCTCTTGCTTATCCTTGCGCAAATGCTTGAGGGTACGCATATTATGCAAGCGGTCAGCCAATTTAACCAAAATCACGCGGATATCTTGAGACATGGCCATGAGCATCTTGCGATGGTTTTCCGCCAACTGCTCTTCATGGGACTTGTACTTGACCTTCCCGAGCTTGGTCACCCCATCGACAATCACGCGCACATCATGACCAAATTCGCGCTCTAAATCATCTAAAGTCGCATCCGTATCTTCCACGACATCATGCAAAAAGCCGCAGGCGACCGTCACAGCATCCAGTTTCAGCTTGGCAAGGATCCCTGCTACTTGAATTGGGTGGATGATATAAGGCTCGCCAGACTGACGGAATTGCCCATTATGGCAATCAACCGCATAGACCAAAGCCTTTTGTACAAAAGCAACATCTTCAGGTGATAAATATTTTTTTGTAAGGGCAACGACTTGGTCCCCTGTTAAATTCTCTTCTTTCGGCATGTATTTTCTCCAGTTTCTTGGATACTATTTTAACACTTTTAGAAGCAGATGGGAACCAATGAAGCTACTTTAATATACGGATACTTCTCGAAGATCATTCTGGGATCCACCTTGCTTTCATCATTCTTGTAAAAAAACTAACGAAGCGATTCCTTCACTTCGTTAGTTCATTAATTCTGTGACAACACTCACGGCGCTGAGGGCGTAGAGTGGCGCTGTTTCTGCTCGAAGTATGCGAGGCCCAAGTCCTGCAAGGACTGCTCCTTTAGCTGTAAAACTTTTAATTTCTGCAGGGGATAAACCGCCCTCTGGTCCAAAGATAAAGAGTAGTTTACATCCAGCTTCTAAGCCTGTCAGCGACTGAATCAGAGCGGCCGCCTCGCCTTCTTTAGCTGACTCTTCATAGGCCACCACGATCCGGTCAAACTGGTCGAACTGAGCCAGAAAGTCTGCCTTTTTCTCAAAAAGGGTAATGCTTGGGACCAGATTTCGCTTACTCTGCTCGGCTGCTCCGAGGGCGATTTTTTCTAGTTTCTCGACCTTTTTACCCAATTTCTTGCCGTCCCACTTAGCAACGGACCAGTCTGCAGGGAAGGCCCAGATTTGGCTGGCACCGAGTTCCGTTACTTTCTGAGTGATGAACTCGAGCTTGTCTCCCTTGGGAAAGCCTGATGCGATGGTCACTTGGACTGGCAGTTCCACATTGTCAGCTAATTCCTCGATTAGCTCCAACTTACGGGCTTCTACATTTACCACGCGCGCCAATCGTTTAATCCCATCATCAAAGACCAAGGTCACTTCATCCTCTTCTTTCAGGCGCATGACCTGAAACATGTGCTTGCTGGTTTCCTTGTCCTCGATGGTGACAGGTGAGCTAGCCAATCCTTTTACAAAATACTGCTGCATGCTAGCCTCCAATCACACCGGAGACATCCTTGGTCTTCTTGAAGACACAGGCATTCCATTCCCCTTGGATCATGTGGGTTTCAAGGAAAAATCCAGCCGATTCAGCCGACTCACGCACCATGTCCCACTTGTCCTTGATAATGCCACTCATGATCAGGTAACCTTCGTCCTTGACCAAACGATAAGCATCCTCTGTCAGATGGATAAGGATATCTGCCAAGATATTGGCCACGATGACATCTGCCTCAATCTCCACGCCTTTCAGCAAATCGCCTGGGGCTACATGGATGTTTTCCATTCCCGGATTGAGCTCAATATTTTCCTGAGCCACACGAACTGCCACATCATCCAAGTCATAAGCAAAGATTTCCTTGGCACCCAGAAGAGAGCTAGCAATGGAAAGAACCCCTGAACCTGTCCCCACATCTAGCACTGTCTCCCCACCACGAAGGACCTGTTCCAAGGCAAAGAGGCTCATCTTAGTGGTTGGGTGGGTTCCTGTTCCAAAGGCCATACCAGGATCTAGCTTGATAATCTTTTCTCCAGCAGTCGCCTCATAGTCTGTCCATGACGGCACGATGGTCAAGTCATGGGTGATGCGAGCTGGTTCATAGTATTTCTTCCAGTTGTCGGCCCAGTCTTCCTCAGCCAAAGCAGTCGTCCCCATCTTGACCTCACCCAGATCCATAAAATCCGTCAATTCTGCCAAGCGAGCCTGCAAGTCCGCTTCAACCGCTGCTACATCAACCGTTTCCGGGTAGTAGGCCGTCACCACGATTTCCTCCTGCTGCTCGACATCAGGAAAAATCTCACCGAAGCGGTCCACATTGCCCACATAGTCCATGCTGTCTTCGATTGCGACCCCTTGGGCACCTAACTCGATCAAGAGATTAGAGACCAGCTCCTCTCCCTCACGCTTGACTGTAACTTTTAACTCTTGCCATGTTTCCATCATTAAGATACCAAGCCCGTAAAACATAAAGCCAAAATAGGAAATTCTCTGAAGACGCTTGTGTCTAAGAGAAGTTTATCTTTTTGGCACAGTGTTTAGGGCGGGTTCAGTTTAGAAATTTAACCGAACCATCCTTTCTATTTCTCTATCAATTTTTTCATGTAGACCATATCCATGCCTTCTTTTTCAGGCTCGATATGGGTTTGACGATAGCCGTTTTTCTCGTAAAAGGCGACCATGCCTGCATCCTGTAATACCGTACACAAATCCCATTGTGTGATGGTTGGAAATTCCTCTTCTAGCAAGCGCAATCCCTCAGAGCCATAACCTTTTCCTTGATACTGGGGCAAAATCGCTGCCGTTCCCAACCAAGCTTTCGTTAACTCTTCATTGGTCTGAACTCGTAAAAATCCGATGTTTTCTTCATCTTTTTTTACAAAGTAGTAATAGCTATTGGGACGCTGGACTAGTTTCCACTTAATTCGCTCGCGATCTTCTAGATAGGGATCATATTCATCTTGGTATTTGTCATAAACCGCTTTAAAACTAGCTCTTTGAATGGCAATAATGGTTTCTAAATCCTCTGCTCCTGCTCGTTCAAGTGTTATCATAAACTTTTCTCCACATAATCTCTCACTCGCTCTTGTAATTGGGGAACTACCCGATCCGAAGTTAAAAACTCTTCAAAGCTCACTAACTTATAGCCCTGGCCCTCGTCTCCAAAGTCAATGTGTTCAAACTCTTCTTGGGCTAGATTGCCAACTAGAAAAACGAACTGTTTCTTCTCATCCAAGATGCCTGGATAGATCCCAGACCAGATGACTTCCTCTTTCGACAGTTGGATGCTCAATTCTTCATAGACTTCACGCGCCACACACTCAAAAGGTGTCTCATTTCCTTCCCGACCACCACCTGGCAAGTCCCACATATTAGGGTAAGGAATCGTTTCTTTATCATCGCGCAAGATGGTCAAAATTTGCCCCTCACAAATCAAAGCAATTTTACAACCCGTAAATTCGAATCGTGCTTCTAAGCAATCCTCAAGCATGAGCTTTCCCTCCTAATATCTCGGATAAGGATAAAAGGTGCTTTCTTCTAGGCCAACTTTGCCTTCTTCAAAAACTTCTTGGTTCCAGACGATCTCAAAGCTCTCTGCTTCTTCGTCTGCTAAGAAATCCATGAGCTCATCCAAGGCCAGCTCGGCTGTATCTCTAAGGAAAGTCGCAAAATAGGCTAGAAACTCACGAGACAAACCTTTTTTAGGCTCATAAGGAATCGCTGTTAAATAGGCATCTTCCTCCACATGAGACTTGGCTGGATTGTAGAAGAGCACGGCTTCTTCAAAGAAAATATCCTCATCAGATTCTTCGCCAGCTTCATCAACCAGTGCAACCCCGCCTGTGTTTTGCGCTTCCAAGAGAAAAGCCACTTCTACCGCATGGTTTTTCTTATCCCAATTGATCTCAAAATCAAAGGGAAAAACCTTGTCCATCTCCTCTTCTAAAACATCCAAAAATCCGTATTTAGACATAGTGTCCTCTTTCTAATTTCCCACTATTAGAGCGGAATATGATACAATAGTTACTACAATCTTACCATAAAAAACGCCTCTTTGAAAGGAGACAAAGCTAGAAAGGAGAAGGAAATGCCCGACAATCTCGCACTCCGTATGCGACCACGAACGATCGATCAAGTCATCGGTCAACAGCACCTGGTCGGAGAAGGCAAAATCATTCGTCGCATGGTCGAGGCCAATCGTCTGTCCTCTATGATTCTCTATGGACCTCCGGGGATCGGAAAAACCAGTATTGCTTCTGCGATCGCAGGAACGACCAAGTATGCTTTTCGGACCTTTAATGCAACAGTTGACAGTAAAAAACGCCTACAAGAAATCGCAGAGGAGGCCAAATTTTCTGGTGGCTTGGTCCTGCTCTTGGACGAGATCCATCGCCTCGATAAAACTAAACAAGATTTTCTCCTGCCTTTGCTCGAAAGTGGTCTGGTCATCATGATCGGTGCAACGACTGAAAATCCCTTTTTCTCTGTCACACCCGCTATTCGTAGCCGCGTACAAATCTTTGAGCTGGAACCGTTGACGACGGAGGAGGTCAAGCAAGCTCTAAAAACGGCGCTGGACGATCCCGACCGTGGCTTTGATTTTCCAGTCGTGCTCGATGAGGACGCTTTGGATTTCATCGCTACCTCAACCAATGGAGATCTTCGCTCTGCCTTTAATTCTCTCGATCTGGCGGTGCTGTCGACCTCTGAAAATGCAGAAGGAATTCGCCATATTACGCTAGAGATCATGGAAAACAGTCTCCAGCGCAGCTACATCACCATGGACAAAGATGGAGACGGCCACTACGACGTGCTCTCTGCTCTGCAAAAATCTATCCGTGGTTCGGATGTCGATGCTAGTCTCCACTATGCAGCTCGTTTGATCGAAGCCGGAGATCTACCCAGCCTAGCTCGTCGCTTGACTGTCATCGCTTATGAGGATATCGGTCTGGCCAATCCAGATGCGCAGATTCATACCGTGACAGCGTTACAAGCAGCTGAGCGCATCGGCTTTCCTGAGGCCCGCATTCTCATCGCCAACATCGTCATCGATCTAGCCCTTTCGCCGAAATCCAACTCAGCCTACGTTGCCATGGACAAGGCGCTGGCTGATCTTAGAAGTTCTGGCAACCTTCCTATTCCTCGCCACCTCCGCGATGGTCATTATGCTGGAAGCAAGGAACTGGGAAATGCGCAAAACTATAAATACCCTCACAACTACCCTGGCAACTGGGTCAATCAGGACTACTTGCCAGACAAGCTCAAACACGCTTCCTACTTTATTCCCAATGAAAATGGCAAGTACGAGCGTGCTCTCGGAGCCACCAAGGAGAAGATTGATCAATTTAAGAAAAAGTGACATCGGTTTCAAAAAATTGAGATTTTTCCTTGAAATATTTTCAAAATGTGGTATCATATACATATAGAAACGCTGTGGTGTACGACTTCACACTTAAGTGTTGACCGACTATTTTTTGTATTATTAGGGAAACAAAAGACTTCTGGCAGTATGCAGGCCGTTTCACGCGGAAGCAGCTAAGTCAGAGCGAGTTGCCCACCTGCTTAATTGCGCGGGTTCAATACAAATCGTGAAGTATCGGCACCAATACAGCTTTTTATATTTGCCTCCTTAGCTCAGTTGGTAGAGCAGTAGACTCTTAATCTATGGGTCACAGGTTCGAGCCCTGTAGGGGGCATCTACATACAACAGGAAAAAGCCTTGATTTATAAGGCT
>NZ_KV794410.1:0-287 GCF_001808725.1 Streptococcus sp. HMSC074F05
ATTAGGAATACCATACCGCTTTGGAATATATAGATTGTAGATATACTCATTTTTCCCCTCTTCATTAAAGAAATAATATACCTCTCCTCCATCAAAAGCTAAACTTATGTTAATAAAAAGATTATCCCATGCTACTGGTATTGTCTCATTAACACTCTGTGCAATCTCACGAATTTTTTCATTAATTTGTTTTTCCATTTTATCCTCCGATTTGTTCTCACGCCGACATTTATTTATAACAACACTATATATCTAGTATAGCATAATCATTAGGTATTATAGATTTT
>NZ_KV794410.1:387-76136 GCF_001808725.1 Streptococcus sp. HMSC074F05
ATTCTCTTCCCAAGTAATAATATCTCCAAAAGCTGTTACGAACAGCGGAAAAAGAAGTAAGGAACTATTCATAATAATAGCCGTAGCAAATCTTTGCATTTTTGCCTTATCTTTTTTAAGATAGTACTATTAAAAAAAAGAAAAGGTGAAAATCGTGGAAACATATACACTTGCAAATGGGGTTGCTATTCCTAAAATTGGTTTTGGAACTTGGCAAATTGCTGAAGGCGAAGAAGCCTATAACAGCGTTAGCTTCGCACTTAAGGCGGGTTACACACATATTGATACCGCACAAATTTACGGTAACGAGGTTTCTGTAGGTAAGGCGATTGCTGATAGTGATTTGGCACGTGAGGATATTTTCCTAACTACCAAACTTTGGAATGATAAGCACGATTACGAGTTGGCTAAGACTTCTATCGATGAGTCTCTCGAAAGACTTGGTGTGGATTATTTGGATCTTTTGCTTATCCATTGGCCTAATCCAAAGGCGCTTCGTGAGAATGATGCTTGGAAGGCTGGCAATGCGGGTGCATGGAAGGCTATGGAAGAAGCCTACAAAGAAGGTAAGGTGCGTGCTATCGGTGTGTCAAACTTTATGCAACATCACCTAGAAGCTCTTTTTGAAACAGCTAAAATTGTTCCACATGTCAATCAAATCCTCTTGGCTCCAGGTTGTGACCAAGAAGACTTAGTTGCCTATTGCCAAGAGCGCGATATCCTTCTTGAAGCCTATAGTCCACTAGGTACAGGTAGCATTTTTGCAAATGAAGATGTTGAAGCAGTGGCTGAACGTAACGGTAAATCTGTGGCACAAGTTGCTCTGCGTTGGAGCCTTCAAAAAGGTTTCTTGCCACTACCTAAGTCTGTGACACCTAAAAATATAAAAGCTAACTTGGATATCTTCGGCTTCGACTTATCAGAGGAAGATATGGCAGTCTTGGATAAGATTCAAGGCATCAAAACTCAGGATGATCCTGACACAGTTAATTTTTAATAGGATTTTAAGCAACCCATCAGGGTTGCTTTTTAGTGTGTTTCTTTAGATTTGCTATGATGAAACTATCATTTTTTATTTATAGATGGGAGTTACGTAATGGAGTCTCGAAATCTTTTGCCTCAGAATACACGTACTTCATTACCAATCATCAAACACTCCGCCTGTAAGCTGGTACATGAGGTAAATGTGCTCCAAGATTTTGACAATTCGCGCCACATGAAATTATTTAAGCATATCCTTTTCTCTCATTACCATTTTCTGTTATAATGTATTGTATTTCTAAAGTAGAAAGGTATTAATATGACAACTCTTATTAAGCATAAACGTGTAGAATTTTCAGAACTATTTTATGACCTAGTGTTTGTTTTTGCAATTTCAAAAGCAACTGCTTTAATTCACCCTCTTCATAGCGGTGTTGTGGCTTGGGATTCTTTACTTGATTTCTTCATCTCTGTCATGGTTATCATCAATTCCTGGATGATTCAAACCATTTATACCAATCGCTATGGAACAAACTCGTTATTTAACATGGTAATCATGTTTATCAACATGGGACTTATGCTCTTTATGTCCAATATGATTGGATACAATTGGCAACAATGGTTCTATTATACCTGTTGGGCTGTTGGTACATTGACCCTTACCTTATTTTTTCAATATTTGGTTGAATTTTTTAGAAAATCAACCGATAATACTGATCGGGAAAGTATCAAAGGTTTTCTATGGTTAACAGGTCTAGGAAGTTTAGGAGTCTATCTGGCAGCTCTTTTTCCTATTTACGTTGGAGTCTATATCTTTATTGCTAGTATTCTGCTAACATTTATTGTGCCAATTTTCTTGATTACTAAAGATGAGCATTTCCAGGTAAATCTTCCCCATTTAATCGAGCGCGTCTCCCTTCTTGTGATTATTACGTTTGGAGAGATGGTTGTTGGGCTAGCTAGCTTCTTTACAGTCGAGAATTTCTCGATTTATTCGGTTCTCAATTTCGTTATCATGCTTTCCCTGTTCTTGTTTTATTTTGGCGAATTTGACCATGCTATTGATGAAGGATCTAGTCAAAAGGGATTATTTGTAATTTATAGTCACTATCCTATTTTCATCGGGCTTATGTTGATGACAGTTTCGATGGGTTATCTCCTGAATCCCGAGGCTAATCTTCTCGTTGCAATCAGCTTCTTTTATATCGGAATTGGCCTCTTCCAAGCTGCTGTCCTAGCAAATGGGCCCTATAACAAAAACTATCTTCGCTATCCGAGAAGTTACTACTGTGCTCAAGCGACACTCTATCTGGCTGCCTTGATTCTCTCTTTGCTTTTCGCTTCTAATCCTATAACAGTGTTGAGTATTGCAACCATTTTTACTCTAGCTATAGCCATTCATTTTATTTATTTTTATGTGACACAGAATAAAAAATATTCCAAATCTAACTGGGGGTTCTTTTAATGAGTTTATAACATAAAAAAGCTTTGGGAACCAAGGCTTTATATGATATCAATCACCGACCACGAAAATGTTTAGCTTACAGAACTGCTAGTGAAGCTCTAGAGGATGAGTTCGAGTAAATGTTGCACTTATTCTTGCAATTTATCATTTACTTGATGCACGAACTCGATATTTTTTTCGTTAATTTGTTTTTGCCCCACTTTTGCCCCATTTTTAAATCCTGACATTGAAAATACCTAAAAGTATTTCCTAAAATCAGCTATATTTCAATATTTTTGTTTATTTTCAATATGAAAAGTTCTTACAAATTCATGTAGGGGGCATTTTTTTATGCACAAAAAGCCTTGAAAACCAAGGCTTTTTTGCTTGTCTCAAAAGTATTTGGCTCATATTTTTATACACTATAATGTAGCGTACGAAGATAGAATATCCTGCATCATTGTTATTCCATTTAAAATAAAAAAGCACCTTTGAACCCTAGCAAACATTTGACAGCTCTTCATCGAATCCGCTATGATAAGGGTACTTGAAATTCCAAGTTTTCGTTGCATCTTAAATGTAAGGAGTCCAAAATGAAAATCTATTATTCAAAATATGTCGGATATGGCTCTCTGGCTTTTGCCTGTGCGCTCTTTATCCACTTAGCTTTTTTATCGATCCTAGGTTTTGAGGGGTTTCCAAAAATCACTTTTATCACTCTCATTCAGATCCTTTTATTGTTGATTGCGATCTATGCAACCATTGCTGGGATCAAAAGACTGACCAGTCGTCAGATCGCCTTTGAGCTGACTTCTGATGGGATCCATGCTTATCAGGGAGTGATTCTGACAAAAGATATCTTTATTCCCAAGGAAGATTTGCTGAGTGCAGCCTATAAAGTGGTTGATGTCAGTGACCCAGATCACCAAAATAGTAAAAGTTATTTCATCGAATTTCAACTGAGGGACAATACAGCACTAGAAAATCTCTCAAAATCGAATGTCATCATTAACACAGAGCACCATACCGTAAAACTCTTCGTCAATCTTTGTAAATTTAAGGAAGAAGATTGGCAAGATCTTTCCAAGTACTTGACGGACGAATACCGAATAACCGTTTTATAGCAAAGAAAAGAGAGTGGGACAGAAATCGGTAATTCGTTAGAATTCGATTTCGTCGTCCCACCTCCGCACAGTTGAGTAGGGCTGTAAAAGCTGATGAAATCAGCGTAGTAGAGCCCACTCAACCACTGCGTCTTGCTCGACAATCCAAAAATAATTGAGAGGCTAGGACTTTTGTCCCAACCTCTTTTTAACTGCTCTTAGTTCCCCATTTTTCCTTTGGGTACGAGCAGATAGAAAAATAGCAAATTCAATCCAAATACGGCAACAAAGAGCGCTAATTGAGTGGCATCGACCGTTTGTTTCTCGGTCAAATCTTGGATCAGCTTTGTATAATAATAACCTGGGAAAGCCCGTTGTAGCTTGCCAACTAAGTCCATAAATCCTCCACTTGCACCAAGCGTATCAAAGGGAATAATGGTCATAGCGGCCAAAATAATGATAGGAAAGCCAATGGTATCAATCGTCTTGGCATCTACTCTTACCCCAAGGACAAAGCCAATCACGCTAAAGTAGATCCCCATCAAGGATAAGAGGAAAAATTGTACCAACAGGCTAGTCGTCACTGGAAAGCGAAAACCTAGAACAGCAACTACTAGTACTGCTAAAAAGATCAAGCTGTTCAAAATCAGTTGTACGATCGATTGATCCCATAAATAGTTCTTGACACTATAGCTTGTAAAATGGGATTCAAAAGAATAAAACCCGATATCTGAGGCGATCCGCTTACTAAAGGTTGCAAGGCTATTGCCAATGACCCCGATAAATACGGCAATGCCTAATAAAATACTTGGCGAAACCCCTTTTTGAAGCTGATCAAAGAAGATATACCAGCCTATGGGTAAAATAATGGTGAATAATACAAAGCGCTTATTTCGTAAAACTTGTTTTAATTGAATCTTTTTCATGCTTGTTCCCCTCCTTTATTCATCTCTTCTCGGAAATACTGCTCAATGGTTTGACCATCCTGGTGAATGTCCTCGACAGACTTTGTGGCAGCAATTCGACCATCTTTTAAAATCAGGACTTTTGTAAAAAAGGCATCGATTTGGTTAAAATCATGGGTCACCACAACAGATGTAAACTCTTGCTGCTCCAGTAATTTCCAAAAATTATCCACTGCTTCCAAGTCCATGCCAGTCGTTGGCTCATCTAAAAAAATCAACTTTGGATGATTCAAAATAGTTACCAACAAGGACAAGCGTCTCTTTTGACCACCGGAAAGACTGCCCACCATCTGCTCTCTTGATTCTCTCAATTCGACCATCTCTAAGAGTCCATTGATATCAGCCTGCTTCAGCTGATTCATCCGGCTTTTTAATTCGACGAATTCAGCGACGGTTAGATCCTCGATGAGCAGATCCCCCTGAGGCATCATCCCAATTTCTCTTTGAAAATCAAGCGAAGTCTTTATCGTCCCCGAATCGGCCTGGAGCTGTCCAGCGATAATATTGAACAGGGTGCTTTTACCTGCCCCATTATTTCCCAGCAAGGCAATTTTATCTCCTTCTTCTATCGAAAAAGACACTCCCTTTAATACAGCTTTTTCCTTAAATGATTTTGTAATAGATGCTACCTGAAACATACGATCCCTCTTTTCTTATTGATCTTGTGTACAGTATACTTCAAAGGGACAGGCTTTGTGGCTCTCTGTCAGAATCGGTCAGAAAATCGTCGCGAATGGTCAAAAAAGAGGCTGGGACAAAAGTCCTAGCCTCTCAATTATTTTGGATTGTCGAGCAAGACGCAGTGGTTGAGTGGGCTCTACTACGCTGCTTTCATCAGCTTTTACAGTCCTACTCAACTGTGCGGAGGTGGGACGACGAAATCGAATTCTAACGAATTACCGATTTCTGTCCCACTCTCTCTTCTATTATTCCTTCCAAAAGGTCAGGCTCTGAGTAAATCGGTAGTTTGAACTCTTGGTAGACACTGTCGTTTTGGGATACTTTTCCAGTAATTGTTGGATCTTGTACAAGCCAAGACCGCGGCCCTCTCCTTTACTCGAGTAGTCTTTTTCAAAAATTCTCGCCAGATCTATTTTTTCAGCTTTTGTACTATTTTCAACGATTAAGATGAGGGAGTTTGTTTCCTGAAGCATGGCAAGGGTCAGCTGGGGGTCCTCTGATTCAAGACTCGCTTCAATAGCATTGTCACAAAGGATGGATAAGAAGGTGATGAAATCTAAAACCTCGATGAATAAATCACGAACAGGTTCATCGATCTCGACAGAGATCCCAATCCCTTTATTTTGAGCTTCCAATAATTTTGCGGACAGAACACTTTTTACAGCTGGATTTTCTATGTGACTGAGTTTGGCAATATCAAACTTACTATTGTAAAATTGCTGGCCACTCTCTCGAAGAACATTCTCATAGACTTCCCTGATCGCATTGAGGTCTTCGTGCTCAATACTTAATTTGAGACTGGTTAAAATATTCAGGTAATCATGACGAAAGGCACGAATCTCCCCATAGAGCATTTCGACGTGTTGGCTATAGGTGGCTAACTCCTGCAGTTGCCTATCTTTTTGCTCTAGAATCTCTTGTTTCAATCGTTCTTTGGACACTGCATTGAAATACAAGAGCATCACAAAAAACAAAATCAGATAAATACTATTTAACTGTTCCCGTAAAGCATCTGCATGAGGAATAGCATCCTCAAAAACCACCAGACCTACAACACTGAGCAAATACACAAACATGGAAAGATCCATTGGGAGTAGGAAACGATTAAAATACTGCCGTTGAAACCCTACTTTTAAATCTGTAAAATCTAGTTTTAACAATTTAGTGATTCCTATATAAACAGGAAAGACCAGCAATTCAAGTAGAGCATCATACCAGCTGACAGATGCCTCATGAACAAGTACGATCCCTAACATTGGAAAGACATAAAAGGCTAAGAGACGCCCAATGAGACTCTCCATGACAACCGGATAGAGCCCATAAAAAATATTCAAAAGGTGTCGTATGTTACGATTTCGGTAGAAACTATAGGCAATAAATACTAAGAAATAGCCAAAAAAGCCTACCGGTGGTACAAGGGTAAAGATAATTGCAAAGAAGAAGGGGCACAAAAAGAGCCAGCGCAAGGTGAACTCTTGTCTACTGATATGACGATAGATCAGCATGCTGACGAAGAACTTTAGGTAAGACATTAGAATATCTAACAGCAATTCTTTCTCCCTTCTATTTTTTCAAAGCTTCCAGTAAGCCTCTGTACTTGGTCCGTGAGATCAAGCAATTGTCCCCATTTTCAAAAAAAGCTTTCTTGGCTTCTTTATCAATCTTCGTAATATTTTGCGGATTCACCACAAAGGAGCGGTGGCACCGATACAAGCGGGGATCTGCTTTTTCGATATCGGCAATACTAGCGTAAAATTCCAAGCGCTCTTCCTGGGTGTGTAAAATGACCTTGTGAATGGTTGGAGACGTTTCAACATACAAAATCTTATTAAAAGGAACTTGTACACGCGCCATCGCACTCTCAAACGTAAAGGCATCTTGCGCAATCGTGGTCCCAGCTTGCTCCAAGGTATAATCGATGGCTGAGCTGATTCTCTCTTTGAACTCTTCCTCACCCAGCGTTTTATCGATAAAATCCAAGGCAGCTACTTTGTACTGAAAGGTAATGGGCATGAATTCAGAGTGAGTGGTGACAAAGACAATGGTCGCATGGGGGTCTTTCTTACGAATCTCTTTTGCGATCTCTAGCCCCTTTTTTTCCTCACCTTTAATCTCGATATCTAAAAAGAATAGGTGATGGGCGCCTCTCTCTGTGATAGCATCCAGCAACTGGCTTGGCTTCCCAAACACTTCTGGCGCTTTACATTGCAAGGATTTTTGACGGATGAGATCCTGCAAGACCGCTTCGATACGCGATTGTTGGATCCATTCATCTTCTAACACAAAAATCTTCAACAAAGTCCTCACTCCTTCCCCTCGACGAATATGTTCTATTTTACCATAAATGATGCCTGCTGAGCCACTCTTTCAAAGGAGACTCAAAGGCCTTCTATCTTTTTTCCTTAACAAAAAACTCTCCCGGAGGAATCCGGAAGAGCTCGCGCAAGGGGAATTTGAAAAATATTTTTTAATATGAAAAAGGTCGATAAAATCTATGCTATGTTCAAACTCTCATTTTACTAACAGCGATATTACGATCAAGTTTTATTGTCAATAGACATGTATGTGGGAAGTTCTCCCCTTGCAACAATGTAGACCTGTGATCTACTCTTAATAGTATACACTAGAATTATTACAAAATCAGTTAATTTGTATTGCAATTTGTTGGCAAATATCCCTCTGCCTGAAAACACCGCAAATGCTTGATTCCCAAGCATCTACGCAAGTCCTCTTTAATTAGTATTTATCATTTCTGTTACAAAATTTAAAATAAAAATATTATTCCATAACAAATGAAAATCCCAAAGCACGATAAAAAGAGGCTGGGACAAAAGTCCTAGCCTCTCAATTATTTTTGGATTGTCGAGCAAGACGCAGTGGTTGAGTGGGCTCTACTACGCTGCTTTCATCAGCTTTTACAGTCCTACTCAACTGTGCGGAGGTGGGACGACGAAATCGAATTCTAACGAATTACCGATTTCTGTCCCACTCTCTCTGAGCTAGTAAGACGATTAGCCAGACCGCACAATAGCGGCTGGCGTCAAATGATTCGTGCTTTAGAACCAATCATGGGTATCAGGTTACGACAGAAAATAAAGAAGGCCGATAACGCCTTCTTTATTTTCTTAGTAAGACACTTCGGCAAGGCACCATGATGCTTGCCGTAGCCTAATGAGGTGCTTCAGCACCCATTAGGCTAAGTGTCTTACATCATCCCCCCCATCATGCTTGGATCCATTCCTGGTCCTGCTGGGGCTGCTGGTTCTGGTTTGTTGGCTACGACTGCTTCGGTCGTCAAGATCAGACTCGCTACGGAAGCGGCGTTTTGAAGGGCTGAACGGCTCACTTTAACTGGGTCGATGATTCCTGCATCAATCATATTCACCCATTCACCTGTTGCAGCATTGAAACCTGTTCCGACTTCGGCATTTTTCAAGCGATCAATCACAATAGATCCTTCGTAACCGGCATTGTGGGCAATTTGGCGCACCGGCTCTTCCAAGGCACGAAGAACGATATTGCGTCCGGTCGCTTCATCTCCTTCTAATTCAAGGGCTGCGACTGCAGAGATGACATTGACAAGAGCTGTACCACCTCCGGCAACGATCCCTTCTTCAACGGCTGCGCGAGTCGCATTAAGGGCATCTTCGATACGGAGTTTCATTTCTTTCAATTCTGTTTCTGTTGCAGCACCAACCTTGATTACGGCAACACCACCAGACAATTTAGCCAAACGTTCTTGTAATTTTTCACGGTCAAATTCAGAGGTTGTGGTTTCGATTTGTGACTTGATAACAGCCACACGGTTAGCGATCGCTTCTGGGTTACCAGAACCTTCGACAATGACGGTACTGTCTTTATCGACTGACACTTTAGCTGCTTGCCCAAGGGCTTCAATGGTTGCATCTTTCAATTCCAAACCAAGATCGTCTGTAATGACTGTACCACCAGTCAAGATGGCAATGTCTTCTAGCATGGCTTTGCGGCGATCTCCAAATCCTGGTGCCTTGACAGCTACGACATTAAAGGTACCGCGGATCTTGTTTAAGACAAGTGTTGGAAGAGCTTCGCCATCGACATCATCTGCGATGATCAAGAGTGGACGGTTGCTTTGAAGAATGCTTTCCAACAATGGCAAGATTTCTTGGATATTTGAAATCTTCTTGTCAGTGATCAAAATGTATGGATTTTCAAGGTCTGCCACCATTTTTTCATTATCAGTGACCATGTATTGTGAGAGGTAACCACGGTCAAATTGCATACCTTCAACGACTTCCAGTTCTGTCTCCATTCCACGAGACTCTTCAATGGTGATGACCCCATCTTTGCCAACTTTTTCCATGGCTTCAGAGATGTACTCACCGACTTTTTCAGAACGAGAAGACACAGCAGCTACTTGAGCAATCGCTTCCTTGCTCGATACTGGAATCGCATTGTTTTTCAAAGCTTCTACTGCTGTTACAACAGCTGTCTCAATCCCACGACGGATGCCAATTGGGTTAGCACCTGCAGTAACGTTTTTGATCCCTTCACGGACGATAGCTTGAGTCAAGACCGTTGCGGTCGTTGTACCGTCACCTGCGATATCATTGGTCTTAGAAGCCACTTCTGACACCAATTTAGCTCCCATATTTTCAAAATGGTCTTCCAATTCGATTTCTTTTGCGATAGTCACCCCATCATTTGTGATCAAAGGTGAACCAAATGATTTTTCAAGAACCACATTGCGACCTTTAGGGCCCAACGTAACTTTCACTGTATCTGCTAAGACATCGACACCACGGACCATTGCAGAACGTGCATCAGATGAAAATTTAATATCTTTTGCCATTTCTCTTACCTCTTTCTTCTCTTACTCTACAATTGCAAGAATGTTTGCTGTTCCAACGATGGTGTAGGTTTCTTCCCCATCTTTCACTTCAATTCCTGCATGGCTTTCAACCAAAACGTGGTCTCCTGCTTTTACAGCTGGAGCGATGAGTTCACCACTTAGGGTACGCACACCTTCACCAACGGCCACTACTTCAGCTGTTTTTGTATCAGCCTTGCTCGCACCTGCGAGAACAAAACCTCCAACAGTCTGTTCTTTTTCTTCTACTTTTAAGACCACACGGTCTCCTAATGGTTTTAACATATTCATTCCTCCATACGAGTTTTTTAGCACTCTCTATACGTAAGTGCTAACTTATGTTTCTATTGTATCACTTGGTCAGAAATAGTCAAGAAAAAAACACCTCAAAAATAGATGAGATGTTTCTAAAATTTCAATTTAAAATTGTCAATTTTTGATTGAAATCATCGATCACTTTTTGAAGATTGATCCGCCCGCGGTAGATGCCATATCCAAAAACAATCATGCCTAAAATTCCAACCAAGGCTAGTAAAATCCCGAGGATCAAGAGTGGGAGGAAACTTTTGTGAAAGAGATAGATCAATACCACACCAATACTGGCAATGATAAAGAGTAAGCTGAACCAACGACCAAGGTTTTCAAGCATGTGGCGTTGGTAGTTGATTTCTGTTTCATATCCATTGACAAGTTCTTGTTTTGTAACCATGGGATTCCTCCTGATAAAAATTGAGAATGAAGTGCAAGTAAAGGAGGTCAATCCACTTCATTCTCAAAAACTCCTACTAGCAAATTTGTTTTTTCTTTTCCTTAGTATTTAAGATGTGGGTCGAAGATACCAAGGGCAACACCGATCAAAGCCACTACAACGAGAAGTAACATGACTTTGTTTGGTGAAATTTTTTTCTTAGACATCAACCACCAGCAAAGAGTGATGAAGGCTGCTGTCAAGAGACCTGGATAAACACCATCGATCTTTTCTTGGATGTTCAAGAAGACTTTTCCTTCAGAATTCTTGAATTGAAGGGCTGTTGTAACAGATACCCAAGTAGCTGCTACGGCACCGATAACCATACCACCGACAACGCTGATCGCTTTACGAAGAGCTTGTCCTTTTGGTCCTACAAGGAATTCAACGGCTTTATCCCCTAATTGGTAACCTTTGAAGAAGGCAAAGCGCATACCAAAGTAGACTAAGAGGTTCCATACGACGATGTAGAAGAGAGCACCAGCGACGTTACCACCTTTAGAAAGTCCAAGGGCAATCCCCAAGAGAACTGGAATCAAGGTACCAACGACCAATGAGTCACCAATACCAGCGATTGGTCCCATCAAACCGGCACGCATACCGTTGATGGTTTCGCCATCTACTGCATCTCCGTTTGCACGCGCTTCTTCCAAACCAGCTGTGATCCCTACAACAAGAGATCCAAGTTGTGGTTCAGTGTTGAAGAAGGCCGTATAGGTTTGCATAGCATCCTTTTGTTCTTCTTTTGTGTCATACATTTCTTCTACGATTGGAAGCATAGAAGTCAAGTACCCGAAGGTTTGCATATGTTCTTGAGAGAAACAAGTCAAATGACCATAATACCAATGATGGAATGCTTTTGCTAATGTTTTCTTTGAAATTTTCTTTCTATCAGCCATTTTAAATATCCTCCTCATCATCGTCTTGGTCCACCACTCCGGCTGGAGCAGCTTTCATCGATTTGATCACTTCAAGTTCATAGTAGATTACTGCAAAGATTAATGAAACAACGGCACTGGATACCAAGTTCAATCCGAGAGATTTTGCCAAGGTAAATCCAACAAAGAATGGAATGAAGTCAGTTGCTTCTGTAACAATTTGTTTCAACAAGATGGCAATACCGACACATGGGAGAAGAGCACCGACTGTAAAGAGGGCTTTCATCCAGTAACCATCCATAGGAAGGTATTGTTTCATCAAATCAACCATGTTTTCACCGTATTTGGTGATAATCATTGTTGGAAGGAAAGAGAAGAGGAAGTGAGAGATCCAAGGGTAAACCCAGTCAACTGCGTAGAGTTTTTTGAAGTTTCCTTCTTCAACGGCTTTCCAACCAATGTGTTGCCAAACCAAGTTCATAGTAGCGGTACCGTAGAAAAGAACTGTACCAATTGTCCCAACGGCTGCACCGATTGGAGCTGCAGCTGCGGCGATTCCTGCTTCATCTGTGATGTTATTAGCATGCACAAACAAGATAGCAAGAGGAACACCGATGTAAGAGATGGCACGCACATCGGCAGATACGGTACCACCAGGTGTTACCAAGGCGATATAAACGACTTGAAGGGCAACCCCGACCATAATACCGGTTGTCACATCTCCAAGAATTAAACCTGAAATCAACCCACCGATCAAAGGACGACCGAGTGTATAGTTCCCGATACTGGAACCTCCCATACCAGGCATTGAAGACAAGCTGGCGAAAATACCAAGCAAGATTGCTTGAATCCATGAAATTGTCATAACAAACGCTCCTTTTGTTTGTAAATTTATTTACCTAACAGATCAGACTGTTAGTTTTAAAAACCAAATTTTGATTTGAAATCATCCCAATACCCGATGGAAACATCTGGCAACAATTGGAATTTCACCTTGTAGCCTGCTGCTTGAATGGCTTGGAAGGCTTCTGCTTCTTCCTGAGTGATGGATTGGTTATTTCCCAATTTTACAGCTCCAGGACGATCATTTGCAGGGCCAACAATGATTTCTTTAACATCACCTGGGACAAACCCTTGGTCGACCAAAATTTCCTTCATATCGATTGGATTTTTGGTAATCAAGAAGTAACGACTATCTGATTCTGTTACTTTTGCTGATTTTTCTTTAAAAGCTTCCTTTGTCCATACAAAGGTTTTCTTGTCTGATGCGCCTTTGTAAGCTTGGATCAAAACCTTGTTTGATGCTGCTGCATCATTTACGGCAATCAAACCATCACATGGTTTTTCCTTTGCCCAGCGTGTGACTGTTTGACCGTGAATCATGCGGTCATCAATCCGTACAAATGTTACTACCATAAGGTACCTCCCTATTAAATATCGTCATCATCTTCTTCAGCACCAGCGGCTGAAATTTCAAAAGGCTGTAGTGCAGATCGTGCTTCTGATAAGATGGTGGCTGACAAATCGTCTCCCTCCAACACATCCTTCATCACAACTGCCGTCAAGGCCATGGTGAGGTTCATCCCACCAAGGATCAAGGCTCCATCGAGCTTTCCAGCTTCTTCTAGAACCGTGGCTGCAGTGGTTAATGGACTACCACCTACGATATCTGCCAAGACCAAAACAGAATCATCAGCTGTCAATCCTGAAATGCTCTCTCTGAAATCAACTGCGAAGTCATCGACCGATTTTCCTTCTTTGAGTCCAACTGCGATGACCTGATCCAACTTGTCACCAGCAAACATGGCTAGTGATGTCTTTAGACCTTCTGCCAGTCCACCATGACTGACCAAAACGAGGTATTTCATTTTTCTACGCCTCCTTTATTTGACTCTATTGTAGAGTATTTGAAAGCGTTTTTACATTGTCAAATGTCACATTCCTAATATGACATTTAGCAATAAAAAAATGACATCTGTCACTTGACAAAATGCCATCTTATTTTACTCTAAACTCCTACCTGTAGACTACTTTCAATCTCCCTCTGAATTTGAGGCAAACGGTTCTCGACATCCTGATCGCGCAAGGCATTGCCGATCAAGTAGTCTAGCTTTTCTAACACCTCTTTTGAGACATTTTTAGGACTACTTTCAACAGCTTGTTCCATGATGCGGTTCAAGGTCTGATTGGTCAAGGAATCCGTTCCAAAATCATCCACCTGCAAAAGGTCTTTACTAGAGCGACTCTTGACCACCTGTGGCATGACAGAGATCCCTTGGGATTGAGCAAAGAGGGTTTGTTGAATGTCTGGATCCTCTGTTAAGAGTTGCATCAATTCCCAAGCCAACTTGGAATGAGAACTTCGAGCCGACATAGCAAAAGAAGTCGTCGTGACCAAGGTTGCCTTGGTCGTTTTTGATTTAGCCGGCATCGGGATACAGGTCCAGGTGAAGTTTGAATATTTAGAAACGTGGTAGGGATAAGGTTTATAGGTCCGATATTGAGCCAAGGTCATGGGATAGAAGGCGACTTTCCCTTGGTCAAAATCTTTAGAGCTCACCTTGTAATTTTTATTTAGATCTTCCAATTTTTGCAGAAAAGTCAGAGACTCTTTCACCTCTGGAGCTGTCAGCTTGAGCATGCCACCTTGGAAAAGATGACCTCCATTTGCCGCCAAGGCTTCTTTCCAGGTGTATTCTGTACTCCCAAATTGGTCCAGTTGCCCATCCCCATTGGTATCTTTGGTTAGTTTCTTGCAAATCGTATAGAACTCTTCAAGGGACCAACCTTCTTTGGGAACCGCGATGCCTTCTTTATCCAAGAGATCTTTATTGACACACATCAAAATCGGATTGCTTTCATAAGGTAAGGCATAGGTTTGCCCCTGATAGACACCGGATTCAAAGGCAACGGGATAAAAGGCAGCTTGGTCTTTTCGATCCATATAACCATTTAACTTCTCGAGCACGCCACGCGCAGCTAAT
Source organism: Streptococcus sp. HMSC074F05 (assembly GCF_001808725.1). Classification (NCBI taxonomy): domain Bacteria; kingdom Bacillati; phylum Bacillota; class Bacilli; order Lactobacillales; family Streptococcaceae; genus Streptococcus; species Streptococcus sp. HMSC074F05. The sequence continues at coordinate 15,021 of NZ_KV794410.1, forward strand.
AAGGAAAGATCTTGCTCAGAGACCATAAACACATCCGGCGTCTTTCCTGAGACAATCTTTTCGGAGAGCCAGTCAGAATAATCCGACTGAGGAATCCCATTTTCATACTCTACACGAACGTGGGGATGGGATTTTTCAAATTTTTGAATCGCACGATCCAAGGCATGGGAACGTTGACTGGTCGGCACATCCCAGCTAGAACCTGCATAAACGCCGATATGGAGTACGGTCGGTTGCTGTTTCCACCAATAAAAACCCGCGCTCACACAGAGCACAACAAGGAGACCGATCCCCCAACAAAGATGCTTTCGCTTCAATTTCATTCTGTATTTCCTTTAGAAAAATCACGTCTCGTCACTCCTGTTTGGACTGACCAGATCGCTAATTGCGTTCGATCTCGTAGGTTTAATTTCGCCAAAATCGTTGATAAGTAATTGCGCACGGTTCCTTCTGACAAGAAGAGTTTGGCCGCAATTTCTTTATTGGACTCCCCATAGCCGACTTCTTGGATAATGCGCCATTCTGTCGTGCTCAAATCCTTGACATTGTCCTCATCCACAGCAATAGAGAAATTGGTTTTGGCCATTTGTGAGAAAATTTGAAAGACTTTACTAGCAATATTCGGGTTGATCATGGCTCCGCCTTGATACACCACCTTAATCGCTTCATAGAGTTCCTCTGTCGAGGCTCCCTTTAAGAGGTAGCCCGAAGCACCATACTTGAGTGCACTATAGATAAATTCATCATCATCAAAGGTCGTTAAAATAATAATTTTGATATCCGGATAGTGCTCTTTGACTTCTTTTGTCGCCAAAACCCCATCCATGCCTGGCATCCGAATATCCATTAAGATCAGGTCAGGATGTGTCTGTGGAATGCTAGACAAGACGTGATTCCCATCTTCCACTGTGGCCACCACTTCGATATCGGGGTGGGCTGACAAAATAATTTTCAAAGATTCTCGAATCAGGGCCTGGTCATCTGCCACCATTACTTTTATCACCATCTCTATCTCCCTTCTTTATATTTCGGTAAACTGACGCGCGTGAAAAATCCATCGCGGCTTTCAAATTGAATCTGTCCTCCTAGGATAGAAATTCGTTCCATCATCTGCTTGAGCCCATAGCCATAGGTCAAGGTTTCAAACCCAACCCCATTGTCCTGCAACTCGATCAGGTAATCTTCTTCATTCTCAAAAAAATGAAGGCTCATCTGACTGGCATGACCGTGGCGAACCGCATTGGTCATAGACTCTTGGATCACACGAAAGATCGTATCTTCAATCATGACGTCCATATCGACATCGACCCATTCATAGTGTAAATCAACCTGCAAGTTGGAAAGCGTCTGGTACTCGCGGATCATCTTTTCCAAAGCATCTTTGAGGGTTCGTCCCTCAAGGGCACCTGGACGGAGGCGGTTGAGAGAGCCTCTCACATCCTGGATCCCTTCACGAACCACTTCTGATACGCTTTTAACCTGCTCTTTTGCCCGATTGGGATCGATATCAATCAAGACTCCGACAGCATCCAGCCCTGCCGAGATCCCTGTTAGCGCGTGCCCCAAGGTATCGTGAATCTCCCGAGCAATCCGCTTGCGCTCCCGATCTTCTGCAATCTTCTCAGACAAGGCCATATAGTTGTTCAACTCCGTATTGACCTTCGAAACCATGGCCAACTCTTCTTCCACTTCGTGGTTTTCCGCAAGAACATTCATAATATAGAACAAAAGCGAAATAATGAAGAGCACCATATTCAAGGCATAGAGGGAATTCTTTAAGAAAAAGGCCAGAATCCGAATGGAGGCAGGATAAAAATGAATATAGACATCCAGAGAAGGAATCGGAAAGAAAAGCGAAAAGACGTCTGAATTGGTCACAAGAAGCATCAAGAAACTCACTAGGATAAAAGCAAACCAATACTTGCGGTCTCGCTTGGTATTCAACTCTTTGGAACCATAGAAGATATCCGCAAAAACCAAGAGAATGAGCCCGTTATAAGCTACATTTTGGACCCACATCAAGAGCAACATCAGGAGGATCTCCAGAATGTTCCACTTATCAAAAATGGACCATCGACTCGTTTGAGACCGGTAACGACTCATGGAAATCAAGGCAATCCCAGCAAATAAGAGTGCAGACAACCAAAAAGTTGTAGAGGGCGCAAAAGGAATGCGCTCTAAGCGTTCTACTAATAGGGAAGCTTGTCGTTGAGCAATGATATAATTGGTTGCTTGAAGATAGATGATACTGTTGAGCATCACAGCGATAAAATTTACGACCATCAGGATGGCCAAACTGTATCTCACACCTCTAAATTTTCTCATTACTGCCACCCATTCACATCAAATTGATCGATGTTTTCCTTTGTCATCATCTGAACCGGAATGGTTATTTCTTTTTGGTAGCTCTTCCCATCAGCCATATCTTGGATGACCTCCATCACGCGGTCTCCCATCTTCAACGGAGACTGGGCAACGGTTCCTACGACATCATCTGTCGAGTGCAGCAAGGCTTTCATATCTGGTGAGCCATCAATCCCATAAATCGCAATGGAATGGGTGATTCCTTGCTCCTTGATCGCCGCTAAAGCTCCTATAGCCGATCGGTCATTCAGGGCAACTAGGGTATCAACATTCCCCCCTGACTGCAAGAACTTACGGACAGCGGGCATGGCGATCTCCGTCTGACCCTTGGTTTCTAGTTCCGAGATGATCTCATAAGATCCATGTCCTTTGATGGTATCCTTAAATCCCTGAATCCGCGTATCTGCCGAAACAGTCCCTTTGTGCTCCAAGAGAAGGATCCGAGCATTTGAAGAGCGTTTCATCAACTCTTTCGCAATCAAGACTCCTGCTTGGTAGTTGTCGGAGACAATGCTGGCATCCGGCTTAAAATGCTTGAGCTGGGTATCAACTGCAATGATCTTAATTCCTTGTTTTCTAGCTTTTTTAAGAGCCCTTAAAATCGGCTGACTATCCCCTTTGACCGGATTAATCACAATCACATTTACTTTTTGAGCGCAAAAATCATCGATCTGCTGGCTCTGCCTTTTTTCATCCAATTCCGGATCTCGAACAGATACAAGAGCCCCTCTCTCATCGGCAATCCGACTAATTTCCGAATGAATACTTTTATAGAACTCATTGTTCATGGTCATATAGGTGACACCAATCTTGGTCTGATCCTTGATGCTACTGGTTTGACAAACAGCATAGATCCACAAGAGGAGGCAGGCCACTGGAATCACCAGTAGAACCCGTTTTATCAGCCATTTTAACAGTTCTTTTCTTTCTTCTTTCCTCTTCAAACTCCGTTCCTTTTCTGAAAATTTTGAATATATATTACTTTATTTTACTACTTTTTCAAGAAAAGTGCTGGCTTTTATTGTACAGATGCATATTTTTGATTTATTTTTAAAAGAGTCGTTCCCGAATAAAATCCCTAGCAAGTATCAAAAAAGCTGGTCTATAAACGAACCAGCTTTCTTTTTTGATCCTAAAAGGGAAGATCTTCCTCTTCTAAGATGATATCGGCTAAATCTCCCGTTCCACCATTTTCACGCATCGCTCGCTGAGCGCGGCTCTCTAGCAACTGAAAACTTTGGCAGAGGACCTCTGTCACATACTGCATAACTCCATTTTTCTCGTAGCGGCGCGTCCGAATCTCTCCATCCAAAGAGATCAGGCTCCCTTTGCTAGCATAACTAGCCATGGTTTCAGCCAATTTCCCCCAGACAACGACATTGACAAAATCAGTCTCTCGCTCCCCGTTTTGGTCCTTGTAGCGACGATTGACCGCAACGGTCACTCGGGCAACGGATTTGTCTGTGCTGGTTTTATGCAATTCTGGGGCCGCTACTAGGCGACCGATTAAAATAACTTTATTATACATCATTTACCTCCTATCTATTTATTCGAAAAAATTTCAAAAAATGGAGGTGACAAACCAAAATCAAAAAAATCTAGGATCCAAAACATCCTAGATTCTTCTCTTTATTCGTGCCAGTGACGAGCAGGATCAAAAGGTGTCCCTGCTACTTCTGCGTCATCCAATTCAATAATGCCTCGTTTTTGAGGAGCATTTGGCAAGTGCAATTCGCGCGGACTGCACATCATCCCATAGCTTTTTTCTCCACGAAGGGCCCCTGGGAAAATCAAGCTACCATCCGGCATCATGGCACCTGGAAGAGCGACAATGGTCTTGAGACCCACTCGCGCATTTGGAGCTCCAGCTACGATCTGAACCGTCTTATCTGGTCCAACTGCTACTTGGCAGATATTCAAGTGGTCACTATCTGGATGGGCTACCATTTCAAGGATTTCTCCCACCACAAATTTTGGTTCCCGATCATTGACCAAACGTTCTGCGAAGCCTTCTCTTTCCAATTCTTGATTCAAACGAGCTACTTGCTCATCTGTCAAAAAGACTTGGCCCTTGCCTTCGATGGCGAAGAAAGATGAGGCATCAAAAATATTCCAGGCAACGGTTTCTTGCTTGTCCTCACGGTAAACGCGAGCCACTTTTCCTTTTCTCTCCACCGCGAGCTTTGCTTCTCCACTATTTTTCAAGGTCAGCATCAAGACATCGCCGACTTGTTCTTTGTTGTATGTTACAATCATGTTTTTCTCCTATTTTAATCCTGCTAAGAATGCTGTAAGCTGCGCCTTGGTTTTTCGATCCCGATTGACAAACCGACCGATTTCCTTATCCTTTTCCAGAACCACCAAACTTGGGATCCCATAAACATCCCAGACTTTCGCCAGATCCATATAGGCATCTCGGTCAATCAAGATAAAGGTAAATTCGGGATTTTCAGCTTCAATCTCCGGCAAAAAAGGCTTGAGGTAACGACAATCCCCACACCAATCTGCTGAAAAGACAAACACTTTCTTGCCATCTTGCTCTACATAAGAAGCAATTTCTTCTAGAGAATTTGGTGTAATCATAGTTTTTCCTCTTCATAATGCAAGAGACCGTCCTCATAGACAAAGCGGTAATGGAGCTCATCTTCAAAAATGACGCCTCCTACTAAGCGTTCTTCACTAGACTCGTAGAGTTCCACATACAGGGTCGCAATCGTCCCCATGGCTTCCATTTGCTCCCGTACTTCTGCTACCAACTCTTCTTGGGTACGGAGACGCTTTTGATCTTTGGCGATTTTATAAACACCGGCCGCAAGAGCTCCTGCACTTGCTACAGCCAGACTAGACAAAATAATTTTTTTAGCTTTCATAGTGCCTATTGTAACACAAAATAAGCAGAGGGACAACGGTCTAGGCTAGATCTCTCCCTCCGCTTTTAGAGACTGATTTCCATAATAACGCTACCATCCTTGTAGAAAAAGTGATAAAATAACATCAGAAAGAAGGTAACCTATGACTGATTTATTTTCTAAAATCAAAGAAGTAACTGAAATCCCTGCTATCTCAGGTCATGAAGCTCCTGTACGGGATTATTTGCGCCAACAATTGACCCCTCATGTGGACGAAATCGTGACAGATGGTCTTGGTGGGATCTTTGGGGTCAAACATTCAACAGCTGCCGATGCTCCTCGTATCTTAGTAGCTGCCCACATGGACGAAGTTGGTTTTATGATCAGCGAAATCAAAGCTGATGGGACTTTCCGTGTTGTCCCAATCGGAGGTTGGAATCCGATGGTCGTCAGCAGCCAACGCTTCAAACTCTTTACACGTGACGGACGTGAATACCCTGCTATTTCAGGATCTGTTCCTCCTCATTTGACACGTGGAACAGGTGGACCAACCGTACCTGCCATTAGCGACATCGTCTTTGATGCTGGCTTTAGCTCTAAAGCCGAAGCTGAGAGCTATGGCATCCGTCCTGGAGATACCTTGGTCCCAGATAGCTCTGCAATTCTCACTGCTAATGGTAAAAACGTCATTTCTAAAGCATGGGATAACCGCTACGGCGTCTTGATGGTCAGCGAATTAGCCAAGAGTCTTTCTGGACAAGCCTTAAACAACGAACTCTATGTGGGGGCTAACGTTCAAGAAGAAGTAGGACTTCGTGGAGCCCACACCTCAACTACTAAATTTGATCCTGAAATCTTCCTTGCTGTAGACTGTTCACCAGCAGCGGATGTCTTTGGGGACCAGGGCGCGATTGGTGAAGGAACACTGCTTCGCTTCTACGATCCAGGTCACATCATGCTACCAAATATGAAAGACTTCTTGCTCACAACTGCTGAGGAAGCGGGCATTAAATTCCAATACTATTGTGCCAAAGGTGGTACCGATGCAGGTGCAGCACACTTGAAGAACGGCGGAGTCCCATCAACCACTATTGGTGTCTGTGCACGTTACATCCACTCACACCAAACCCTCTATGCTATGGATGATTTCTTGCAAGCGCAAGCCTTCTTGCAAGCATTGGTTAAGAAATTGGATCGTTCTACAGTTGATCTGATCAAACACTATTAAGCAAATCCTATCTGAAGCCCCGTAAGGGGCTTTTTTAGGAGGGAAACAAGGTTCTCTTGGAAGCTTTCCACCGTGAGTAACCATTGAGCTCTTTGGCATCCACACTTCCCTATGGAAAGTATCTTAGAATATTTTATCTTCCATCTGTTTTCTGATATAATATGAAAGAATGAAATGGTAGGGAACGGAACACTCATCCTTGGATTCGTGTGGCAAACCCTTCCCTTATATACAGGAGTTTTACATGAAAAAACAAGCTTTTAGTTCTGAAAAGTATTTGAACTTGCAACGTGACCACATTATTGAGCGGATCAATCAATTCGATGGCAAGCTCTACCTTGAATTTGGTGGTAAGATGTTAGAAGACTTCCACGCTGCTCGTGTCCTCCCTGGATACGAACCAGACAATAAGATCAAGCTGCTCCAAGAATTGCGTGACCGGGTGGAAATTGTCATTGCCATCAACGCCAACAACATTGAGCACTCAAAAGCCCGTGGAGACCTAGGAATTTCTTATGACCAAGAAGTGCTACGTTTGATCGACAAATTCAATGAATTAGGGATCTTTGTGGGCTCTGTCGTCATCACCCAATATGCTGGACAAGCTGCAGCAGACGCCTTTCGCAAGCAACTGGATAAGAGCGGGATCGCCTCTTATCTCCACTATCCGATCAAGGGCTATCCGACCGATATGGACCATATCATCTCTCCTGAGGGGATGGGGAAAAATGACTACATCAAGACTAGCCGCAATTTGGTCGTTGTGACAGCTCCTGGACCTGGTTCTGGTAAGCTGGCAACGTGTATGTCCAATATGTACCATGACCAATTAAATGGGATCAAATCTGGTTATGCTAAGTTTGAAACCTTCCCAGTTTGGAATCTTCCTTTGCACCACCCAGTCAACTTGGCTTATGAAGCAGCGACTGCAGATCTAGACGATGTCAATATGATCGATCCCTTCCACCTCCAAACCTACGGGGAAACAACGGTCAACTACAACCGCGATATTGAAATCTTCCCTGTCTTGAAGCGCATGTTGGAACGCATCCTAGGAACCTCACCTTATGCTTCTCCAACAGACATGGGCGTCAACATGGTTGGCTTTGCCATTGTGGACAATGACGCTGCGATTGAAGCTTCCCAACAAGAAATTATCCGTCGCTACTACCAAACCATCTTAGATGTCAAAGCAGAGCGTGTCGGTGAAGGGGCTGTGAAGAAAATTGAGCTCTTGATGAATGATTTGGGGATTACTCCAAATGATCGGAAAGTGACCGTCCTTGCCCGCCAAAAAGAAGAAGAAACAGGGGAGCCCGCCTTGGCGCTTGAATTGCCAAACGGCGAGATGGTAACCGGAAAAACCTCTGATCTCTTTGGCCCAACCGCAGCCCTCTTGATCAATGCGATCAAGAAATTGGCGCATATTGATAAAGAAACCAAATTAATCGAGCCAGAATACGTCCAACCTATCCAAGGCTTGAAGATCAATCATTTGGGTAGCCGTAACCCTCGTCTTCACTCAAACGAGATCCTCATTGCCCTAGCCATTACAGCTATGACCAATGAAGACGCTAAGCTTGCTATGCAAGAATTAGGCAAGTTGAAAGGCAGCGAAGCCCATTCAACCGTGATGCTGACAGACGAAGACAAGAACGTCCTTCGCAAGCTCGGTATCAACGTCACCATGGATCCTGTCTACCAATACGATCGCTTATATCGTAAATAAACTCAGACAAACAAAAACAATCCCTGCTCTAGGAATTGTTCAGATTGAAGACAAAGTCTTCTTAAAAAACTTTCCTTAGGTGAGTACGGACGTCAGCGAACTTCGAAGAAGTTCCATGACTAATTATTGAGCCTAAGGTCTCAATAATTCCGAGTGCCTGAAACTGAGTCGTTTCAGGCACTTTTCTCACGGCTGAAAGTTTCAGAATATGATTGAATAACTATAACGAGTATAATTTTTAAAGAATTGATTAAATTTTATTAAAGATTCGTTTCTCTACGCTCTCAACAATCCCTCGAACAGGGATTGTTTTTTATTATGATGCAAAGAAGAGAGACTATTTGACAGCCTCCCATAATTGGCGAATGGGCTTTCTTTGAACAGGGTCCACAAAATGAGGAGCAATTTCATTCAAAGATTCTAGGACAAAGGCACGTTCTGCCACATAAGGATGCGGTAAGATCAAGCTCGGACTGTAACAAATGGTGTCCTCCATGTAGAGCAGATCTAGATCAATCACACGTGGCCCCCACTTGACCTCACGAACACGTCCCATTTCCTGCTCAATGGCCAGTAAGGTCTCTAGTAAATCCTCTGGGGTCATCCAAGTTTCAACCTCTGCCACCTGATTCAAAAAGGTGTCCTGCTCCACTCCTCCCCAAGGTTCTGTTTCAATCCTTGTAGATGTCTGAAGAAGATGAATGCCTCGATCCTTGATTTTTTCTAGCGCCGTCTCTAGTTGCAGTTGTTTATCTCCCATATTGGTCCCAAGCCCAATAAAGGCCCGTTTTTTCTCCCGTTCGATTGTCACAGAACAAGTCTCTAATGGCAAGGGAACAGGAGCCCAAGGTTTTTTCAACTCCAGGCGAACTTTTTCTACAAAGGCATAACTTTCGAAAATCTTTTGAACCAACTGAAAGGCCACCGTTTCAATCAGATCGATTTTTTCTGCCTGCATCCACTCGGTCAATTGTTCCGCTAAGATCCCGTAATGGATCGAAGCTTCCAAATCACCTGTGCGGGCAGCACGGGTCATTTCATAATCCACCCATAGGTCTAGGACAAAGCGTTGTCCCAATTCTTTTTCTGCTGGAAAAACACCATGATAGGCGTATACCTCTAAGTCCTTGATCCGTAATTGATCCACTCTCTTCACCTCTTATAGCCAGCCATTAGTGGCCCATGAGTTTATAGGCTTCATTTTTCAAGTCTTTATCTGTCGCAAGCAGTCCACGCGCAGCAGTTGTCACTGTAGCGGTTCCAGGTTTACGGACACCACGCATGTTCATACACATATGCTCTGCTTCTACCCAGACAAGTGCTCCTTGTGCTCCAAGATATTCCATCAAGGCATCTGCGATTTCTACCGTCAAACGTTCCTGAATCTGTGGTTTTTTAGCGTATACTTCGACCGTACGAGCCAGTTTTGAAAGCCCAGCCACACGGCCATTTGGAATGTAGGCAATGTGCACTTTTCCATAAAATGGTAAAAAGTGATGCTCACACATGGAATGGAAGAAGATATCCTTCTCGACCACCATATTGTTATCAATGATTTCAAATGATTTAGACAGGTGCTCTTCTGCTGTCTGCCCTAATCCTGCAAAGATTTCTTGGTACATCTTGGCAATGCGGGTCGGCGTTTCCTGAAGTCCCTCACGGTTCTCATCTTCACCGACTGCCTCGATGATCATTTTCACTGCTTCTTCAATTTTCTTTGTATCCATATCATCTCCTAGTTGGATTTTTCTGTTTTTAATAAATAAGGTCGTACCTGGCTAAGAAAGTAGAGCGATCCCGTTACAATGAGGAGCTCATCGCCTTTTGCTTGCCAGTTTTGTAGAAACTCTTGCCAGTTGACTTCCTCAAGCTGATGGTTTTTCGCAGCAGCTCTTATCTCTTCTTGAGAATAGGCTCTTGGATCTTCAAAGGTCGTTAGGATCAAGCGACTATTTTCCAGTTCCTGCCACTGAATGAGCATCTCTTCTAAAGCTTTGGTCCGGATGCAGGTAAAAAGAATGGTCTTTTTTTGCCTTGGGAACAGTTCCCGAAGACTTGCGATCAAAGGCGCAACGGCATGGGGATTATGGGCCCCATCAAGCAAGATCATGGGATTTTGCGAGACCACTTCCATCCGGCCAGGCCAGACGACTTGATGCAAGGCCTCATCCACTAACTCTCTTGACAAGAGTTCACGCCCTTCTCTTTCAAAAAGTACATCACAGATACTGATCGCAAGAGCTGCATTTCTAGCCTGGTGATGACCTAAGAGCGCTACTTGATAGGAGGCTGTTTCTCTTTTGGAACTGTGATAAGAAAAGGATTGGCCCGATAGACAAGAGGCCTCTAGCTCAACTTGGTAATCTCTGTCATAGGCTGTTATCGGTGCCTGCTTCTGAATCGCAATGCCTTCAATGACTTGGCTGGCTTCTGCTTCTAATTTCCCTAGAACCAGAGGAATTCCTGGCTTAATGATGCCTGCCTTTTCACGGGCGATGGAAGCCAGATCTGGCCCAAGAAGGGCGACATGATCCAAGCCAATCGAAGTGATCGCAGTCAGAACAGGCTGACAGACATTGGTACTGTCTAGTCGTCCCCCCATACCGACTTCCATGATCACATAATCCAGCTCCTCGTGATCAAAATAATCATAGGCGATGGCCGTCATCACTTCAAATTCCGTCAAACCTTGAAAGATAGCCCTTGATTGTTCAGCTTGCAGGAGCTGCTGGTAACTATCCAGGTAGGTTTGCAGGTCTTGATCTGAAATGGCTTCGCCATTAATGGTGATTTGGTCATTGTAATAGATCAGATAAGGAGAGGTAAAGACTCCAACGCGTAAACCTGCCTGCCTCAAGAGTTGGGACAAGGTAGCAATGGTAGATCCTTTGCCATTGGTCCCCGCAACATGAATGACCCGACAGTCTAGGTGAGGATTTCCTCTCAAAGCCAAGAGAGCTTCCATGCGCTCCAAGCCGAAATGTGGATCTTGGGAACGATAGGCTTCTAGCCAACGAAGATCCAACTGATGTTCTTTTGTCTTCATTTACTTGTATTGTTTTAAATTGGTATCTGCTGCCTCTTGGGCTTGGAAAATGGCTTGGCCCAGACTGGCTGCCATCTTGTGAAGAGGAATATCATGCACCCGCACCACTTCGACTCCTTGACTGGCTGCAATACTCGTCAAATGGCTCGAAGCCAGGTCCCGATTCCAAAAACCAGTCTCCGTTGCAGGATCTGTCTCAAATCCAGCTTCCTCAATAATATTGACCACAAAACGTTTGCGGGAGACCCCTAGAAAGATCGGATAGCCCTTTTGGTGAATCGTCTCTAGCTCTTGTAATAAGAGTAAGTTCTCACGCTTGGTCAAACCAAAACCAATCCCAGGATCCAGCATGATACGATCCATCTGGACACCGGCTGCTTTCGCTACCGCAAGCGAGCGATCAAAGAAGGTCCACATCAAGTCTTGAATCGGTTCTTGAGCCATCTGTTGAAGTTCTTGCTCTGAAAAGACTGGCTCAAAACCAAAAGTTGGAAAAATAGTGGAACTTGGATGATGCGGTCTTGCCATCACTGGATTAAACATGAGAACTGCGCCCGCTTCATGCTCCGCGACGACAGCAGCCATCTTAGGATCTCCAAGAAAACCAGTAATATCGTTGACAATATCAGCCCCAGCTTCGAGCGCCGCCGCCGCCACCTGGGACTTCCAGGTATCCACTGAAATCAAGACATCACTTTCTTTCCGAATGGCTTTAATTACTGGAACCACGCGGTCAATCTCTTCTTGGATCTCTACTACATAATGACTACCTGGTCTGGTTGATTCTCCCCCGATATCGAGGATCTGAGCTCCTTCTTGGATCAGTTTTCTCGCCTGCTGCACGGCTGCATCCACACTCGTATACTTACCGCCATCAGAAAATGAATCCGGAGTGACATTTAAGATCCCACAAAGAAGGGTCCCTTGGCCACTCAGCCATTTATTATCAATCATTTTCGTCCTCCTTCGATTCCCTTCCTACAGCATGCTTGCGAACAAAAGAGGCTAGAACAAGTGTTCTAAACCCCTGAGTCTACTCTCCATACGGATTTCTGATTTTATCTGACCTTCTGTAGGATGGTTCTGCATCAAAACTCATTGGTACCTACCATTTTATCATAATTTATCATGGAAGAAAACTCTCGATACCGGCAATAAACAAAGGAGGAATACAGCAGGATAATAATAAGCTAGCGCATTCAAGGTCATATGGAGGCAAATACTGTACTCGATCCGCTGGTAGCGATAAGCCACCCAAGTTAAGATCAAAGACATACCTCCGTAGGCTACCCATTCCCCCAAGGCGCTCGGTCCATGCAAATAAGTAAAAAAGAGAGCACCGGCTAAGTAACCGATCGGTTCTGCTCCTCGAAAGATCAAACGAGGGATGATGGCCCGACAAAGCAGCTCTTCTAGAATCGGAGCGACAAGGATCACGACCATTCCCATAGCAAGAAAAGGAGCATGAGATTGCAGCTCATTCAGAGCCGCTTGGTTTGCTGTTGTACCACCTGCCTCTTGTTTCAACAAGGGATAGGCGAGCAGATTATTAGCCATCAACAAGAGAAGAAAAAGAAAATTTCTCCCCAGAGCCGGCCAGGTTATGACCCGAACATCTAAGTTTTCCAGAGGGCTCTTCTTTATGACTATATAAAAAATAAATAGCACCATCACTGTTACCAAGAGAGTGAGGATAGTGATCCACCTTGCATCCATTCCTTCTTGAAGGGAATAAACCATAGTGATGAGGGGAAATTGTGAAAGAAAGAATAAGGGCACAAAAAGAAGGAGCCAGAGGGCATTCTTACATAATGGGTGCTTTCGAACAAAAGACTGTATTTTTTTCAATGGACAACCTCTTTCTTGCATAAAATAAGAAGGCTGGGGCTTTCGCCTTCAGCCTTCTCTCTTTTTTTCAGTTTACTGATTTTTGAAACGTTCAACGTCACGCGCAATCACCAACTCTTCATCCGTTGGAATCACCAATACCTTCACACGGGAATCATCTGTGGAAATGTCTCCGACAACTCCAAAGACGTTCTTTTCAGGGTCGACCTTGCAGCCAAACCAGCTGATGCCATTGATAATAGAAGAACGAACGTTTACTGCATTTTCACCGATTCCTGCTGTAAAGATGATGGCATCTGCACCATTCAAAACAGCCAAGTATTGACCGATGTATTTTTGCAAACGATCGATAAAGATATCGTAAGCCAATTTGGCTTTTTCGTCTCCATTATGCATCGCTGTATGAATATCCCGCATGTCACTAGAAGATCCAGAAACACCCAGAAGACCTGATTCACGATTGAGGATGCGGCTGATATCTTCAGGCTTATTGAAATCCTCTGTATGTTCCATCAAGTAAGGAATAATCGCTGGATCGAGATCCCCTGTACGGGTTCCCATCATGACTCCACCTAGAGGGGTGAAGCCCATTGAGGTATCGACAGAGATTCCCTTGTCAACCGCTGTAACAGATACACCATTTCCAACGTGGCAGGTGATCAATTTCAATTCTTCTAATGGTTTTCCAAGAAGTTTAGCAGCTTCACCAGCTACATACTGATGACTGGTTCCATGAGCACCGTACTTACGGACCTTATTTTCTGTGTAATATTTAGTTGGAAGAGGGTAACGATAAGCTTTTTCCGGCATGGTTGTATGGAAAGAAGTATCAAATACCACAACACTGGTAATATTTGGACAAATCTCTCTAAAGGCACGAATTCCAGCTGCATTTGCAGGATTATGAAGAGGTGCTAACAAAGACAATTCTTCTACTTTTCGAAGGACTTCGTCATCTACCAAGGCAGAATCCTTGAAGTATTCTCCACCAGCAACGACGCGGTGGCCCACGCCTGTAATCTCATCGTAGGATTTGATAATATCAAAGCGAATCAAATCATCCAACAAAATTTTTACAGCTTGTGTATGATCCTGGATATCTAATACTTGTTTTTCAGAGCGTCCATCAAATTTAACAGTTGAAATAGAATCTTTCAAACCGATCCGTTCAATCAACCCTTTTGCAAGAACAGTTTCCTCTGGCATTTGGTACAATTGCCATTTCAAACTAGAGCTTCCTGCATTAATAGAAATTGTTTTCGACATATATTCACCTCATTAAGCGTTTTCACTTCCTCTATTATATCAGATCTTTGATCAAATTTCACTATCCTTTAACCAGTTTTGGAAACTTTCCATAAAGTGAACCACCTGGTCGTGATCCTGGAGATCGGTAAACGGATAGACAAAGGGCTGAACAGACTCTTCTTCTTGTTTTCGTAGGACGAAAATCGTCTTAGCATAGGCTGGATTTGAAAAGAGAGATTCTGGCAAGGTCAGCATGGCAAGGAGTTGAGCCTTGTCTGTTAGCCAAGCTTTTAAAAGATCACTCTGAGGGCTCGTCAAGAGGTTGTTTGGAGCTAAAAAGATGGCTACTCCTTGAGGTTTCAGGTATTTCAGAGCCTGTTCCATCATGAGGTGATGGGCATAGGTATGGCCTTCGAAGCTCGCTACCTGATAGCGCTGTGCAATGGCATCATCTGGATAGTATCCAATAGGAAGATCACTGACGATCAAGTCACTTTCTTTCAAAACTTGTGGGCGAACCGCATCGCCTTGTGCAAAGACAACGCTAGACTTCATCACATCTGCGATACTAGCAGATAGGTCAATCAAGAGATCATCTACTTCCAATCCTAAGTAATCAATCGTGAGGCGGCTATTGTTGACAATGGTCTCAGCGAGATTTCCGGTTCCACTTCCCACTTCTAAGACATCCAGTTGGTCGCCTTTGGCCAACTGATCAATCAAAAATGTAATGATAAAACCAATCGCATCTGGTGTGAACTGGTGATTCGCTTGTAAAGGCTCTGTCTGAGCAGCTTTCATAAAAAGGAATTGGTAGGCTCTGCGCCATTCTTCCTTACTTAAACCTAGTTCTTTTAATTTTTTGCTATTATTTTTAACAATGTCTAGATCTGTCTTGCCATCCAAATACATGGCATTTTGTTCAATCAAGGCGTCATAAAAGTTGGTCGACAATTCATTTTGAATACTTTGAGTGTTTTCTAATAGATAGGTATAGGCTTGTTCAATTTTTTCGAAATTCATGATTTCCTCCGCACCCTATCATACCAAAAATTAGTCTTTTTCGCTATTTTCTGATGGCTCCTTGGTCTCATTTGGAGTCTCTTCAGAAGGCTTTTCGCTCCCTGCCTTCTCCTTATCTTTCTGCGTCTTCTTCTTTTCTTTTTTAGCTTTCTTGCTTTCTTTTTCTTCCCTCACAGGAAGGACAAACTCATAGCTTTCGCCATCCATCTTAGCCTGAGCATGAAGAAAATCAGTGTCCTGCTGTAGCTGAACAACTCCAGATTTTAAATGAATCTCTGATGTCTTCTCATCACTCTTTCTCTTTTCAAGAGCCATTTGCACCAAAGCATAGGCCCGAAGGCGATCTTGACTCGTCTTTAAGATCCGTCTCTCCGCAACCTGACGGTGCAGGTAAAACTGAAGTAAGAGACTAAAAATCGCTGCCATCAAGAGGGCGTAGAGCAAGACACCAGCCTTAACTTTTTTCATTTTGCATCGCTGGTACCACATGGTAGACATACTCCCTTTCTAGACCTTCTTCGAAATTCAACCGCAGATGAATCAACTCTCCCTCCTGCCAAATTTGGCTAGAGCGAACCCCTGAAATCATAGGCTGATAGCCCCTGCCCTTATCATCTGTTTTTCGGATATCATCTCCTTTAGATTGACCAATGGCAATTGGTTTTTGATCCTGAACCAAGTAGATATGATTGTCCGCTACTTTTTCAAAATGGCTCCGATCCAATTCCACCTGCAATTGTTGCTGAAAAAGTATCCATTCTTCCTGCTTTTGATGCGCCTGGTAGTCCAATTCAGCATGCAGGAGCTTGGTCAAGCCTTGAAAGACCAACACACCCCCACTGAGCACCAAGAGAGCGACCAAGGCTTCGAGCAGGGTAAAGGCCTTGACCTTTCCTTTATTCCACATGCAGCACCACCTTTCCTTGATGATAGACCGTGAGTTGATCGGCATCTTTTTCGACTTGAACCTGAATGCCATTAGCCTCCAGATGATTTTGCCCTGTCTGAAGCGCCATTTGAGCGACAGATAAGACCTCTACCTCATTGAAATCCGCTAGTCGCTCCTTGCGCGAACGCCGGATCTCCCCTAATAATAGGGTCGTAATCATGGCAAATAAACTCAAAGCTACTAGGGATTCTATGAGAATACTAGCGGGAACGGATGCTCTTTTTAATTTTTCCATTTCCAAGCGAAAGCTGATAGGTCACCACTCCTCTCTGTGTCTGAAAGTGAACATTAGCCAGGGATGAATTGCCACCTGCACGGTCTAAACGAATAGTTTTAGGATCTTGCAAAATGACAGAATCAGGAATCTCCACCGTCTGGTAAGGCGTTTGAATCTTCCTTGCAGTCACTTCAACATCCAATTCCGTTTGCCTTGCCAGCGCTATTTTCTGGCTTTCTTGATAGAGGTGTTCAAACTCTGCAAAAAATACTTTTTCTTCCACCTGCTGAAAGCTCGTCTTGATCGATCCCGATAAGCCCAGATAGATAAAACTGACGATCATCAAGGTCAGAAGAGTCTCCACCAAGGTGAAGGCCTTAATCTGCAACCGCACGAGTTTCTCCACTATTTTTCGCATAATAGGCACGGTAGGACTCTGCTTGTTTGTTGGTAATATTTCCATCAGCAATTAGCTTTGATAGAGTAGCTTGGTCATTGGTATGATTGAGCTCGTACAATTCAGCCTGGCTTTCGACCACCTTCACAACCGCTGCATTTCCTGTCTCTTTCACGGAGTCTTTTTGCTTGGTCAAATTCGGCACAAAGAGCAATAAGAGCACACTGATGATCAATAAGACCACCAACATTTCAATCAGTGTAAAAGCCTTAACCTGATAGGTTTTTAATGTTTTCATAAATGGACCTCCATATTTTGATAAATCGGCAGCAACATGGCTGCATAGAGTAAGACAATCACAAGAGCCACAAAGACAAACACCAAGGGTTGTATCACATTCATGGCCTTGTGAACCCGACGAAAGAAATCTTCCCATGTTTTTTCAGCGTAGATCTCTAGCTCACTTCCGAGCTTTGATTTGACTTCACCGTATTCAATCATAAGGGACAATTCTTTTTTGAAAAAAGAATACCCCCTGACCGTCTCTGAAAAGGACTGGCCACGATCTAAAGAAAGAGCTAAGTCCCTTCCAATTTCCTGAAAAAGCTGGGATTTTTGCCCCTGCATCATGGAAAAAATCTGAGACAATTCCAATCCTTGTCCAATCAGATTACCCCATTCTCTGGCATAATAGGCTGTCAAATAAGCTTGAATCATGCCTTTCCCGAAAGGCAGATGAGACAAGGTTCTAAAAACCTTGATCTTGCCTGACTTTCGATAATAGAGAAAGCTGAGTAAGAAGAAGATCACCAGTCCCGCTCCTAAGGCCAAAAAGAGTTGGGGGAAGGAACTGATCAATTGCGTCCCAATATTTTGAGCATCCATTTGAGGAAGCAAGTAATTGCGCAAGCCTAGCATAATCAGAACTAAAAATCCAAGCAAGATGAGAGGATAGGTGCTCACCTCAATCAGCTTTTTCTTGACCTTGCGCATGTTTTCTAGGTAAGCACTGATTTTCTCCAAGCTCAATGCAAGATTGCCATGGAGTTCAGCGAGAGACAGCTGTGTCGTGACCGCATCTGAAAAACCGATCCCCGCCATCATCTCTGAAAAACTCCGCCCCCTCGAGAGGTCCTCTCGCATCTGGGAAACCAAACGACTCTCCACTAGGTGAGAGCGATCCAGAAAATCGACAATCTCAGACAGATGAAAACCACTCGAATAAAGATTCAAAAACAATTCGATGATTTGCTTTTGTTTAGCGGTAGATAATTTTTTCGGCTTGCGCCTGAGCCAGCTGGATATATCCCGATTGAGCCAAGAGATCCATTTGTTGGTTCCAGCGGCTGGCTGAGTGCTCTTGGTAGTTTTCCGTCGCAAAATCGACCACACCTCCTCCTGCAATTAATCGTTGGTAGCAAATACCTTGTAAAACAATCTTGAGCTCTTCCTCACTCACTCCAAGTTCTAAGAGCCTCTCATAAACACCTCGAACGCTCTTGGCATGGATCGTAGAGAAGACGGTGACTCCTGTCAAACTAGCTCGTACGACCGCACGAGCTGTTTCCCTATCTCGGATTTCTCCAATAATGAGAAGGTCCGGCCGATGGCGTAAGGAGAGTTTGATCAGGTTGTCATAGGTCATGCCGATCTGGTCATTCAGCTGAAGTTGAAGCATATTGTCCTGCTTGATCTCGACAGGGTCTTCAATAGACATGACTTGCTGGTCCGCAAAGCGCTCTTGCGCCAACGCATGCATGAGAGTGGTCTTTCCCGAACCAACAGGACCTGCAAAGAGATAGAGGCCACGACCAGCCAATTTCTTCTTCAAGTCTGGCAACTGATCAAACCAAAACCGTAATTCTCGCTCCTCATCATGCAAGAGCCGAATAACCAAGCTTTCATAGCCACGATAATCCCCCACCGTTGACAAGCGAATCGAAACCACTCCATTCTCCAAAGGGTAATCACACGATCCTAGCTGGCTGCGCCTTTTTTCTCCCACATTCATCCCTGCCACGAACTTAAAGTGGCTAATCATAGCCGTCATCTCCTCAAAAGGGAAGGACTGCACAAAGCGCCTCTCGTCTCCCACCCTCATAAAAACCTGGTACTCCTCCTTCCGAGGAATGAAGTAAAGATCCTGAGCTTCTTCCTTTTTTCCCATGCGGATCAATTTTTTTGCAATTTCTTGAACCATAGTTCCTCCTCTCACTTATACTATTCGAAAAAGAAGACAAAAAAAGAAGACTTTCTAGATCGCTCTAAAAAATCTTCCGCATTTCTCTTATGACAGGGTCGTCCCCTTTTTTGAATCGAGTGTATATTGACAAGAACGGTGTTTGCGACTGCCTCTTTCCTTTTCGTAGCCTGGGCGGAGCTTGCTTTTAGGGATCTTATGCTCGTCTTCTAGGAGGACAATCGAATGGAAAAACTGCACATCTTCACTGCAGTCCTCACACCACTCTTGCTCCTTGGTATCCCAAAAGATCGTCATGAGGTCACTCCGACTCTTATAACTTGGAAAGTGCTCATTTAACTCCAACCACTTCTGCTTGTAGTATTTCAAAGCCTGGTAATAGTCTTCAAACTTCCGACTACTCACGATATCTTCTTCCCAACCTTCTAAAAACCACCAGGGTTCACAGTCCCCGTACATTTCAATCACTCGATACATAAACTCTTCCATCCTTTGTATCCTCTATTATATAGAAAATCCTTTGAGAATAAAAGTTATCTGCTCAGAGCATGATTTTTCAGGTAGTTTTCAGGCTATTTTCACCATTATTTTTCAAAAATAGACTGCCTAATTGCTATTGGTTCCTTTTTTCAAAAAAAAGCCGGAACTTGTAGTTCCGACTAATTTTCTTATTCTTCTACGACTTCAGCTGTTTGAACTTCATCAACTGTTCCATCTGTTAATGGCACTTCTTCGATAATTTCAACTTCATTAATCGCTTGTGGTTCCAAGTTACGGTAACGAGCCATACCTGTACCTGCAGGAATAATCTTACCAATGATAACATTTTCCTTAAGTCCAAGGAGATGGTCTTTCTTACCACGGATCGCTGCGTCAGTAAGAACACGAGTGGTTTCTTGGAAGGAAGCAGCTGACAAGAAACTGTTGGTTTCAAGAGAGGCTTTGGTGATTCCCATAAGGACTGGACGAGCAGTCGCAGGAACTCCACCAGAGATAAGGACATCCTTATTAGCATCTGTAAAGTCTGTAATGTCCATAAGCGTACCCATGAGAAGGTCTGTATCTCCTGGATCCATGACACGTACTTTACGGATCATTTGACGAACCATTACCTCGATGTGTTTATCGCCGATTTCTACCCCTTGGCTACGGTATACTTTTTGTACTTCCGCAAGAAGGTAAGTTTCAACCGACAAGACATCACGAACGGCAAGGAGACGTTTTGGTTGGATAGACCCTTCTGTCAGAGCCGCACCACGAGAGACTTGATCTCCTACTTCGACTTTCATGCGGGCAGTGTAAGGGACAACGTATTCACCTTCACCAGTTGCTCCGCTAACAAAGACTTTCTTGGTCCGTGTAGAAGCATCTTCTTCGATGGCTGTGACTTCCCCTTTGACCTCAGTGATGACCGCTTCCCCTTTTGGATTGCGGGCTTCAAAGATTTCTTGGACACGAGGAAGACCTTGCGTGATATCGGCATTTGAGGCAACCCCACCCGTGTGGAAGGTACGCATGGTCAACTGTGTACCAGGTTCCCCGATAGATTGGGCAGCGATGGTTCCGACTGCTTCACCCACTTCAACCGCATCACCAGTCGCCAAGTTGATACCATAACAGTGACGGCAGACACCATGGCGGGTGTTACATGTAAAGACAGAGCGGATAGTGACTTCTTCCACACCAGCTTTGACAATTTCACGTGCTAGGTCTTCTGAGATCAAGGTATCTGGCCCAACAATGACTTCACCTGTTTCAGGGTGTTTAACAGATTTCTTGGTATAACGACCTGTCAAGCGTTCTTCGAGTGGCTCGATCATTTCCTTGCCATCAGTAATGGCACGGATTACAAGTCCACGGTCTGTTCCACAGTCATCTTCACGAATAATGACGTCTTGGGCCACGTCAACCAAACGACGAGTCAAGTAACCAGAGTCGGCTGTCTTAAGGGCCGTATCGGTCATCCCTTTACGGGCACCGTGAGTTGAGAAGAACATTTCGAGTACTGACAAACCTTCGCGGAAGTTTGACAGGATTGGCAATTCCATGATCCGTCCGTTTGGAGCGGCCATCAAACCACGCATACCGGCAAGCTGCGAGAAGTTTGAGATGTTACCACGGGCTCCAGAGTCCATCATCATAACGATTGGGTTCTTCGGATCTTGGTTATCCACCAAGCGTTTTTCCAATTTCTCACGAGCCGCACGCCATTCAGCTGTAACGGCATTGTAGCGTTCGTCATCCGTGATCAAACCACGACGGAATTGTTTGGTGATTTGTTCCACACGTTTGTGAGATTCTTCAATGATTTCTGCCTTGTCTTCAACGACCGGGATATCGGCAATCCCCACTGTCAAACCAGCAAGGGTTGAGTGATGGTAACCCAGGTCTTTCAAGCGGTCCAAGAAAGCAGACGTTTCAGTTGTACGGAAGCGTTTGAAGATTTCTGCGATGATATTTCCAAGATTTTTCTTCTTGAATGGAACGTTTAATTCCAATTTTTCAATCGCTGCTTTGACATCTTGACCAGGCTCCAAGAAGTACTTAGCTGGAACGCCTTCTGTCAAGTTGGCATTATTTGGCTCTTGAAGGTATGGAAGTTCTGCAGGCATGATATCGTTAAAGAGAATCTTACCAACAGTTGTCAAGAGAATCTTGTGTTGTTGCGCTTCTGTCCATGGTTTGTTCAAGCTATCTGTCGCAATTCCGACACGGGTATGCAAGTGAACATAGCCATTGCGAAGGGCCATGACCGCTTCATCACGGTCTTTAAAGACCATGCCTTCGCCTTCACGACCAGCTTCTTCCATAGTGAGGTAGTAGTTCCCCAATACCATATCCTGAGATGGGGTAACAACTGGTTTACCGTCTTTAGGGTTCAAGATGTGCTCAGCAGCCAACATCAAGATACGAGCTTCTGCTTGGGCTTCTTCTGAAAGCGGTACGTGGATGGCCATTTGGTCCCCGTCAAAGTCGGCATTGTAGGCTTCACAGACAAGTGGGTGCAAGCGAAGAGCTTTCCCGTCAATCAATACAGGTTCAAAAGCTTGGATCCCCAAACGGTGAAGGGTCGGTGCGCGGTTCAAGAGAACTGGGTGTTCTTTGATCACTTCTTCTAGGATATCCCAGATGCGTTCATCTCCACGTTCGACCAAGCGTTTTGCAGCTTTGACGTTTTGCACGATATCACGCGCAACGATTTCACGCATCACAAATGGTTTGAAGAGCTCGATCGCCATTTCACGTGGTACACCACATTGGTACATCTTAAGAGTTGGACCAACGGCGATAACAGAACGTCCTGAGAAGTCGACACGTTTACCGAGCAAGTTTTGACGGAAACGTCCTTGTTTACCTTTGAGCATGTGGCTCAATGATTTGAGTGGACGGCTACCTGGTCCTGTAATCGGACGACCACGACGACCATTGTCAATCAATGCATCAACGGCTTCTTGGAGCATCCGTTTTTCGTTTTGCACGATGATACCAGGGGCATTCAACTCGAGCAAACGTGCCAAACGGTTGTTCCGGTTGATCACACGACGGTAAAGGTCGTTCAAGTCAGAGGCAGCAAAACGGCCACCATCCAATTGGACCATCGGACGAAGATCTGGTGGAATAACCGGAAGGATGTTGAGAACCATCCACTCTGGCTTGTTACCAGATTTGTAGAAGGCATCCAAGACATCCAAACGACGCACAGCCTTCACACGTTTTTGACCAGTTGCAGTCTTCAATTCTTCTTTCAAGAGAGCAATTTCAGCTTCCAGATCCACTTGTTTCAAGAGGTCTTGGATCGCTTCTGCACCCATCTTAGCTACAAAAGAACCTGGTCCGTATTCACGCAATCGTTCACGGTATTCACGTTCTGTCATGATGGATTTGTGCTCAAGTGGTGTATCTTTTGGATCGATGACCACGTAAGCTGCGAAGTAAATAACTTCTTCAAGGGCACGAGGGCTCATATCCAAAGTCAATCCCATACGAGAAGGGATGCCTTTGAAGTACCAGATGTGTGATACAGGCGCTTTCAACTCGATGTGTCCCATACGTTCACGACGAACCTTGGCACGTGTTACTTCAACCCCACAGCGGTCACAAACGATCCCTTTGTAACGGATCCGTTTGTATTTCCCACACGCACATTCCCAGTCTTTTGTAGGTCCAAAGATGACTTCATCAAAGAGACCTTCACGTTCTGGTTTCAATGTACGGTAGTTGATTGTTTCAGGTTTCTTGACCTCTCCATAAGACCATGAACGGACCTTGCTTGGAGAAGCTAGGGTGATTTGCATACTTTTAAAACGATTTACATCAACCACTATTTCTTACCTTTCCTTGTTTTCATACTTGTTTCATTTGGATACAGCTTAGGTGGGGAAAGAAAGAAAACTTTCTTGCCACCTCCTTGTGTCTGTATCTTGTTATCGAATCATCCTGTCAGAAGCATTGGTTTCTTACAAGACAATCATTTTTACTGATTATTTTTCTGATTCTTCAGCATCAAAGGCTGCTTTTGCTTCCTTAGCTGCTTTTTCACGTGCTTTTTCAAGGTCATCCACATGAATCACATCATCGTCTTCCCCTTCATCGAGGTCACGAAGTTCCACTTCTTGATCATCTTCGTCCAAGACACGCATGTCAAGACCAAGAGATTGCAATTCTTTGACAAGAACGCGGAAGGATTCTGGTACACCTGGTTTTGGAATTGGTTTACCTTTGGTAATTGCTTCATAAGCTTTCAAACGTCCGTTGACATCATCTGACTTGTAGGTCAAGATTTCTTGAAGGACATTTGATGCACCATAAGCCTCAAGGGCCCACACTTCCATTTCCCCGAAACGTTGTCCACCAAATTGAGCTTTCCCTCCGAGTGGTTGTTGGGTAACCATTGAGTAAGGTCCGACTGAACGGGCATGGAGTTTATCATCAACCATGTGGTGGAGCTTGATCATGTACATGACACCGACAGAGACACGGTTGTCAAATGGCTCACCTGTACGTCCATCGTAAAGGATTGTCTTAGCATCGCTATCCATACCAGCTTCTTTTACAGTATCCCAGAGGTCTTCTGAGCTTGCTCCGTCAAAGACTGGTGTTGCGATGTGGATACCCAAGTTACGAGCGGCCATACCAAGGTGAAGTTCCATAACCTGACCGATATTCATACGTGATGGCACCCCAAGAGGGTTCAACATGATATCAACTGGTGTACCGTCTGGAAGGTAAGGCATGTCTTCAACTGGAACAATACGAGACACAACCCCTTTGTTTCCGTGACGACCGGCCATCTTATCTCCGACGCGGATCTTGCGTTTTTGTGCGATGTAAACACGAACCAACATGTTGACACCCGATTGCAATTCATCTCCGTTTGCACGTGTAAAGATCTTAACATCGCGAACGACTCCATCTCCACCGTGAGGCACACGAAGAGAAGTATCACGCACTTCACGAGATTTATCTCCAAAGATCGCGTGAAGGAGACGTTCTTCAGCAGAAAGGTCTTTTTCACCCTTCGGTGTTACCTTACCGACAAGGATATCGCCTTCTTTTACTTCCGCACCAATACGGATAATACCTGTTTCATCCAAGTCACGAAGAGCATCTTCCCCAACGTTTGGAATTTCACGGGTAATTTCTTCAGGGCCTAACTTGGTATCGCGTGTTTCTGATTCGAATTCTTCCAAGTGAACAGATGTGTAAACATCTTCTTTCACCAAGCGTTCGCTCATGATAACGGCATCCTCGAAGTTATACCCTTCCCATGTCATATAAGCGACGATTGGGTTTTGACCAAGGGCCATTTCCCCTTTTTCCATCGATGGACCGTCAGCGATAAAGTCGCCTTTTTCAACGACATCGCCAACTTTTACAAGGGTACGTTGGTTGTAAGCCGTACCTGAGTTTGAACGACGGAATTTTTGGATATGATAAACATCAAGAGATCCATCTTCCCGACGAACTTCTACCTTGTCTGCATCTGCATAAGTAACTTTACCATCGTGTTGAGCAATGACTGCAGCTCCTGAATCATGGGCAGCTTGGTATTCCATACCAGTACCCACATAAGGGGCTTTTGGATCAATCAATGGCACAGCCTGACGTTGCATGTTGGCACCCATGAGGGCACGGTTGGAGTCATCGTTTTCCAAGAAAGGAATACATGCTGTCGCAACAGCAACTACTTGTTTTGGAGATACGTCCATGTAGTCGACTTGATCAGATGGGAATTCTTGGTTGTTACCACGGTGACGTCCCATAACGATTGGCTCAGCAAAGCCACCTTTTTCGTTCAACTTAGAGTTGGCCTGAGCAACGATGTACTCATCTTCTTCATCGGCTGTCAACCAAACGATTTCGTTGGTCACCACACCTTTTTCACGGTCCACTTTACGGTATGGCGTTTGGATGAAGCCATATTTGTTCAAGTGTCCGTAAGATGACAAGTTGTTGATCAAACCGATGTTTGGTCCTTCAGGTGTTTCGATTGGACACATACGACCATAGTGGGTATAGTGTACGTCACGCACTTCATATCCGGCACGGTCACGTGTCAAACCACCAGGCCCTAAGGCAGACAAACGACGTTTGTGAGACAACTCAGAAAGTGGGTTGTGTTGGTCCATGAACTGTGACAATTGTGAAGAACCAAAGAATTCTTTAATCGCTGCAGTTACTGGACGAATGTTGATGATTTGTTGAGGTGTCAAAACATCGTTATCTTGTACAGACATGCGTTCGCGAACGTTTCGTTCCATCCGTGAAAGTCCAAGACGCACTTGGTTGGCAAGCAATTCACCAACGGCACGAATCCGACGGTTTCCAAGGTGGTCGATATCATCCACGCGACCAATACCTTCTGCCAGGTTCAAGAAATAGCTCATTTCTGCCAAGATATCTGCTGGAGTTACAATCCGTACTTTGTCAGATGGGTTGGCATTTCCGATGATGGTGACAACGCGGTCTGGATCTGTTGGAGCGACAACTTTGAATTTTTGCAATTCTACTGGTTCTGTCAAAACAGCAGCATCATTTGGAATGTAGGTGATTTTGTTCAAACCGTTATCCAATTGTTCTGAGATGCTGTCGATGACATCGCGCGTCATGACAGTACCAGCTTCTACAAGGATTTCTCCTGTTTCAGCATCCACCAATGGTTCTGCGATTGTTTGATTCAACAAGCGGTTCTTGATATTGAGTTTCTTGTTGATCTTGTAGCGACCAACTGGTGCCAAGTCATAACGACGTGGATCAAAGAAACGGGCTACCAACAAGCTACGTGAGCTTTCCGCTGTTTTTGGTTCACCTGGACGAAGACGCTCGTAGATTTCTTTGAGGGCTTCATCTGTCCGTGAATCCATTGGATTTTTGTGGATATCTTTTTCGATGGTATTGAGAACCAATTCGCTGTCCCCAAAGATATCGATGATTTCATCATCTCCTGAGAATCCAAGAGCACGCACAAGCGTTGTAAATGGAATTTTACGTGTGCGGTCGATGCGCGTGTAGGCGATGTCTTTTGAGTCGGTTTCAAGCTCTAACCAAGCTCCACGGTTAGGGATAACAGTAGATCCATAACCAATCTTACCATTCTTGTCCACCTTATCATTGAAGTAGACACCTGGTGAGCGGACCAACTGAGATACGATAATCCGTTCTCCACCATTGATGATGAAAGTTCCCATTTCAGTCATGATTGGGAAATCACCAAAGAAAACTTCTTGGGTCTTGATTTCACCTGTTTCTTTGTTGACCAAACGGAAGGTCACAAAGATTGGTGCTGAGTAGCTGGCATCGTGGATGCGCGCTTCTTCAAGCGAATACTTAGGTTCGCGGATTTCATAACCCACAAATTCCAATTCCATTGTATCCGTGAAGTTTGAGATGGGAAGCACATCTTCAAATACTTCCTTCAAGCCATGATCCAAGAAATCTTTGAATGAGTCTGTCTGGATTTCAATCAAGTTTGGTAAATCAAGAACCTCTTTGATTCTTGAAAAACTACGACGGGTCCGATGTTTCCCGTATTGAACGTCATGTCCTGCCAAAGTTTTTAACTCCTTTTTCCATACTAGGATAGCTTGGTAAAATGACTTTCACCACCTATCCGGTTTTAACTACAATTGTGTGATTTGCATCACGTGAAGAGCTGTCTCTTCACCTCATTCGTCGCTTTTTGTAATTTTTAGAAAAATTAAATTTGTGTAACAAACTAGGATTTTTCTGAAAATTAGGCACAAAAAGAGCAGCTAAATCGACTTATTCAAGTAAGATTTAACTGCTGTAAGCTCTTATTTGGACAATATTTCAAATAAAGCACACGACAAATTAGTTATCACTATTATACCGTTTTTTGCTCCAAAAATCAAGGCTTTCTCTAGGTTTTCTACTGGATCAGACTAGCGTCGATTGCCACGATTTGAGCTGTTTCGATTTGAACTATTGCTTGATGAACTATTGGTTGTCGAATTGTTCTTATTATTCGACTGATTTCCACTGCTATTGCCGAGAATTGCTGCCCAAGCACTTTGATAATCGCTATCCGATCCCCCGATGGCAAAGTGGTATTGAGTGGTTGGCGCTCCGTTTTTGGCCCAAAGGCTCGTCACCGTTTGACCGCTCACATCGATATCTCGGCCATTGACATTGACGCGGCCTGGTCTTTCACCAGTCGATTTGAGCACTTCAGAACGGATCACACTCTTATCGAGAGTGAATTTATCCTGAATTCCAAAGAGACTTGGATCTGCTTGGTAGATTGCATTCGCCAACTGCGCCATGTATTGGGCATTGTTGTTGTATCCGGTCAAGGTCTGCATGGAAGCATTGTTGTCATGACCGATCCAGCCACCTAAAGAAACATTTGGGGTGGACAGCATGAGCCACATATCCCCATTTGAGTTAGTGGTACCGGTTTTTCCAATCCAGTCAGCACCTGCCAGTGTTGGGTTGATTTGGCTAATCCGTGACTTAAAGGTCGTTGTAGCACCAGACGTAATAACCCCGCGCAAGAGATCCTGCATAATCGTTGCCGTTGCTGGAGAGTAAACACGAACAGGATCTGCCTCGTGCTTGTATACTACATCCCCATCTCGATCAATGATTTGCTCTACCATGTAGCGTTTGAGGTAGTTCCCATTGTTAGCAATGGTTTGGAAACCATTGGTATGTTGGGCAACAGTGACCTCAATTCCTCCCCCCATCGGCAGACTCTCAATGCCATATTCAGGGATATCATAGCCCATTTTCTTCATGTAGGATGGGACATCCACACCTTTTTCACGAAGAGTCCGGTAAGTCCAGTAAGCTGGAATATTCCATGAGGTATTGAGGGCCTCACGGAGATCCATCATGGCTGTCCCTCGGCTATCCACGTGCATGATCGGCTCCCCACTTGAGAAATTAGTCGGGTAGTTAGAAAGGATGCTATTGCTTCCCATCAAGCCTTGGTCGATGGCAATCCCATAGGCCAACAGCGGCTTGATTGTAGACCCTGGGGAACGCTCTGTATCAAAGGCATGGTTGTTTTGGTTGCCGTCAAAATTCCGTCCACCGATAAATCCTAAAACGGCACCCGTTCGGTTGTCCATGAGGACATTCCCAACTTCTACAAGACCCGTCCCATCATCCAAGACGCTTCCAAAATTCGCTACTGCGGCCTGCATCGCATTGTGAACCGGTTTGTTAATCGTGGTTTGAATGGTGTAGCCACCTTCGCGCAACTCGCTCTCCGCTAATTCTTGGTAAGCCTTGACGGTTTCATTATTTTTCAAGTCTTGCTTGGTGACATTGTCTCGCTTGATCAAGTAATCATACATGGCCTCTTTTGCTTCTTCCATGGCTTGGAAGTAGAGGTAGTCATGCGGTGTCTTCTCGATGCCATCTGGAGCCATGAAGTCTTTGGTCAAGTCGTACTGAGCATAGGTCTCGTAGTCTTTTTTCGACAAGGCTCCCGTCCGGTACATATTGAACAAAACGTCTTTGGCACGCGCCAGACCTAACTCGAGGTTTTCTTTGCTCTTTAGGCTACCGTCTGCAGCATAGGGGGAGTAGACAATCGGACTCTGTGGCAAGCCAGCGATAAAGGCCGCTTGTGGAACGGACAAGTCTTTGGCAGAGACCCCAAAGATCCCTTGAGCTGCAGCTTCCACACCCGCAATATTTTGTCCCCGATTGTTTCGTCCAAAAGGCGAAACATTTAAGTAGGTGGTTAGGATTTCATTTTTATCCATTCCCCGCTCTAAAGCCAAGGCATCGACAATCTCTGTCGCCTTACGAGTAAAGGTTGGAGCGTCTCCGACGACTTGCTGTTTGATCAACTGCTGGGTCAGAGTTGATCCCCCACTAGAGGAGCCCACACCGGCTACAGATCCAAGTGTTGCCCGAAGAACGGCTTTAGGCACAACCCCCTTGTGGCTTTCAAAATTCTCATCCTCAGTAGCAATCACAGCCTTCTTGACATTGTCTGAAATGGCATCTCCTGCTACTGGCGTGCGGATCAAATCACTGTCCACTTCTGCAATCAAGCTCTTATCGGAATAAGTCAGTTTTGAAACACTGCTGACATTGCGGACCTGCTGGACCAGTTCTTCTGTCTTTGGAACCTTGACATTGCTAAAGAGGCTCGCCGCATAACCAATCCCGATCCCTGCACCAAATAAAAAGAGGCACACGAACAGGGCGATCATGACATCCCACAAGAGTTTGAGAGTTCGCAAAAAGGTCGCAAAAATATCGCCGACAGACCAGCTACTTTCCTCATTTTTTTCCTTATTCGGAGTTTCTGTATACATATTTGCAAAGAATTTTTGGACTTTCTTCCAAAACTCTTGCAGCTTCTCTTTTAATTGATTCACTGATTCTTTCTCCTTGTTCCCTATATTATAGCAGATTAGGCCCTTTGTTTTCAATCACAAGAGCGTAGAAATCGTCACTCATTCTGCTTGGGTAAGGACAAGAAAATGATGGAAACCATTGCCATTTCCGTGGTTTATGGTAGAATAGAGAAATGAATAAACTTATAAAGGAGAAAAGACACATGCACATTTTTGATGAGCTAAAAGAGCGTGGTTTGGTATTTCAAACGACGGATGAAGAAGCCTTACGCAAAGCACTGGAAGAAGGTCAGGTTTCTTATTATACTGGTTATGATCCAACTGCTGACAGCCTTCACCTTGGTCACTTGGTTGCCATCTTGACGAGCCGTCGCCTTCAACTAGCAGGCCACAAACCTTATGCGCTCGTTGGCGGTGCGACTGGTCTCATTGGAGATCCGTCCTTCAAAGATGCTGAACGTAGTCTCCAAACAAAAGAAACTGTACAAGAATGGGTTCGCTCCATTCAAGGGCAATTGTCTCGTTTCCTCGATTTTGAAAATGGGGACAATAAAGCCGAAATGGTCAACAACTACGATTGGTTCGGAAGCATTAGCTTTATTGACTTCCTTCGTGATGTCGGAAAATACTTTACAGTCAATGCTATGTTGAGTAAAGAATCTGTTAAAAAACGGATTGAGACAGGGATTTCTTACACAGAGTTTGCCTACCAAATCATGCAAGGCTATGACTTCTACGTCCTCAACCAAGAACACAATGTAACTCTTCAAATCGGTGGATCTGACCAATGGGGGAACATGACAGCTGGTACTGAGTTGATGCGTCGGAAAGCAGATAAAACTGGTCATGTTATGACTGTACCTTTGATCACAGATGCAACTGGTAAGAAATTCGGTAAATCAGAAGGCAATGCGGTCTGGCTCAATGCAGACAAAACATCTCCATACGAAATGTACCAATTCTGGATGAATGTGATGGATGCGGATGTTGTGCGCTTCTTGAAGATCTTCACTTTCTTGTCACTTGATGAGATTGAAGAGATCCGTAAACAGTTTGAGGCTGCTCCTCATGAACGCTTGGCTCAAAAGATCTTAGCGCGTGAAGTGGTTACCCTTGTCCACGGCGAAGAAGCCTACAAGGAAGCCCTCAACATCACAGAACAACTCTTTGCAGGAAACATCAAAAACCTTTCTGTTAAAGAACTCAAACAAGGCCTTCGTGGTGTGCCAAACTACCAGGTCCAAGCAGAAGACAACCTCAACATTGTTGAACTCTTGGTCACAGCTGGTGTGGTCAATTCTAAACGCCAAGCCCGCGAAGATATTCAAAACGGAGCTATCTACGTCAACGGCGAACGTATCCAAGACCTTGACTATGTCTTGAGCGATAGCGATAAATTAGAAAATGAATTGACCGTTATCCGTCGCGGTAAGAAAAAATACTTTGTTTTGACTTATTAAGAAAGTAAAACCTCTGAAACTATGACTTTCGGAGGTTTTTTGGTACACTAGAACTATCATGACAATCAAACCAAAATTACAACGATTTCAAACAGCGACTGCTTTTGCCTGTCCCATCTGTCAACTGGGCCTAGAACTTGTGGGGACCAGTTTTAAATGTCCCAAGGGCCATTCTTTTGATTTAGCAAAATTTGGCTATGTCAACCTGGCTCCTCAGATCAAACAATCGAAGGACTATGACAAAGAAAATTTCCAGAATCGCCAGCTGATCTTAGAAGCAGGTTTTTATGAGCCGATTCTAACAGCGATCGGACAAAAAATTCCGACCAGTGATGCTAGAATTCTAGATATCGGTTGCGGAGAAGGCTATTACTCCCGAAAACTACAAGAAGCCTATCCCAAGGCTACTTTCTATGCCTTTGATCTTTCCAAGGAATCTGTGCAACTAGCTGCCAAGAGTGACGCTAGCTGGAAGGTCAATTGGTTTGTAGGAGACTTGGCTCATTTACCCATTCAATCCAAGAGTATAGAGGTCATTTTGGACATCTTCTCCCCGGCTAATTACGCTGAATTTGAGCGTGTTTTAAAGGCTGAAGGGGTCATCATTAAGGTCGTTCCAACCTCTTCTCATCTGAAAGAAATTCGTCAGTTGGCCCAAGATCAATTGACCAAGCAATCCTACTCCAACCAGGAAATTTTGGTGCACTTTGAAGACCACTGCCAAATCCTCTCATCCGAAACGGTCAGCCTCACCAAGAGTTTAACTCCTGAAGAACGCCAGGCGCTCCTCGCCATGACCCCTCTTCTATTTCACGTAGACCAAGAAAAAATCGACTGGACCCAACTCACAGAAATCACCATTGAGGCCCAAATATTGGTTGGGAAAATCAAGATACAAAGAACGTAAAATGAAAAGTAAAAAGGCTGAGACAAATCGTCTCAGCCTTTTACTCATCTTCTGCATGCTCTGTCATGACTTGTAACGCACGTTTTTAAATCCTTTTGGCTATCTGTGCGATTTTTTCGAGTTCTTCTTTCCGTTGACGATCACTCATATACTCCACTCGTGTAACTTGTGTCACTTTAACCGGTTTAATACCACAGGGTTTCAAGATTTGGGATTTTAGAACCTTTGCGTAGTCTTGAGAAAAAGGAAGAAAAATTTTTGGCGTATTATGCGTCGTAATGATCCACGCTTTTCCATCTAGTTGCCCCACCGGACCTCGAGGTCCATTCTGATAAGCAAAACCTGCAACAAAAACACGATCAATAAAACCTTTTAAAATAGCTGGCATTCCACTCCACCAAGTAGGGAAAATAAAAATCAACTGATCCGCCCAACTCAATAAATCTCTATACGGTTTCATGTCTTCATTATGCTGTAAATCTCTCCTTTTATGCCTTTCATCAAAACGTAAAACCGGATCAAAGTTTTCTTTATATAAGTCTACTATTTTAACCTCATGCTCTGGTGCTAAATGCTTTTGCACAGTTTGAAGGATTGATGCATTATAACTTGTTTCATTCGGATGTGAATAGATTATTAAAACATTCATCAGCTATCTCCTTTTATATAAATATCAAGCATCGTTCTAACGGTCTTTTGAACATCATTTTCTTTAAAGCTTTCTCCAACGGGACTCCTTACCAATAGAGCCAAACCAGCAATAAAACTCCAAAAATGGATCAAAATTTCTGCGTCACTACTAGAAAGATTTTCCTCATCTTTAAGTCTTAACGCTACCGACTTAAAATGTTCAAATCCTGGTAAAGAGGAGTTGACTGAAATAGTTTCCTGAGATAACTCCAAATAGTTATATGGAAATTTGATAAATAATGCTTCAAATAGATAGGGTTCCTCTTGGGCAAACCTTACAAAGTTACAGCCCATCAGAGTTAGTTGAGTTCTTGCATCTATAGAAGTATCAATCCCTTGTATCATATTTTTCAAAAAGAACATTGATAAGTGTTCCATAACCACTTGAATATATCTATCTTTACTTCCAAAATGCTTATAGGGAGCTCCATGAGTCACCCCGCATTTTTGAGCTATTGTACGCATAGACATCCGGTCAATCCCGTTAGTTCTGATTTCTTCAATGCCGACCAAAATTAACTTTTCTTTCAGTTCTTCCGTATTCCGTTTCATTTGACCACCTTTCCTTATCAAAGTATACGCCGTCTACTTTTTAAAGTATACACTGTCTACTTATATTTGTCAAATAAAAAATACTCAAAACTTAGCTTCAGGGTCTCTGACCTTCTGTCACGTACTCACCTAAGGAAAGTTTCTAAGAAGACTTTATCTTCAATCAAAAGGCTGAGACAAATCGTCTCAGCCTTTTACTCATCTTCTGCATGCTCTGTCATGACTTGTAAGCGATAGGTTTTAGGCGATTTTCCACAGAGTTTACGGAAAACCTTATAAAAATAGCCTACATTACTGTAACCGACCTTATAGCAGATATCTTCAATACTGTCATTGGTCGATAAGAGGAGCTGCTGGGCCGCCTTAATCCGCTGTTTATTGAGGAGTTCTGCGAACGTTGCATTGGTTTCTCGTTTAATCAATTGGCCTAAATAGACTGGATTGATAAAGAGAGCCTGACTGATGTCCTTGAGCGACAGCTCTTTTTGGTAATCACGGCTAATCACTTGGAGGACACTCGCTACATTTTCGTTCATCCGATAGTGGGATAAGAAACGGGACAGCTCTTCCTGGATGAAGCTAATCATCTCGCTAAAGGTAGCAGCTTCTTGGACTTTCTTGACCACATCGGCCAAATCATCTCCTTGCAGGTATTCAAACAAATGAAAGACATCCATCAAAAATTGGATAAAGAGCTGCTTGGTCAACGAAACCTTGGGTGTCTTCTCAAGGATCATTTTTTCCAACCAGTCCAGTTCTTCTAAGATCTGTTGGATATTTCCTTGCATGATCACCCGGTAGGCCGGCTCGTAGTAATGGAAGACCTCTTCATCTTGATTGAGAGGGGTCGCTCCATAAAAGAGGCTCCGCTCTACTAGGTCCTTAAATTGACGAAAGTGCTCTTTATAAGGAGGCTCAAAGGCCTTCTCAATCATGGCTTCTTCTTCTTGATCTGAGATAAAGAGTTGAAGATTTTGCCCGAGAACTTGGTAAGACGAGCTGATAAAGCCTTTTTTCTCCTTAGCAACCCCAATCCACAGTGAGTTTCGTCCTGCGATATACCGACAAAACTCTTCCTCTGAGATATCATCGTGAATCAAGCGGTTGGCCAACTCTTGGCTTGGTTGCTGGATTTGGTGCTGGATTTTTTCTAGGATATTGCCCATCTCCACCTTATTGACAGGTTTGAGCAGGTAGTCTGCCACGCGCAAATTGAGGGCTGTCTTGACATATTCAAAATCCTGATAGCCTGACATAATGATAAAAGCAGCATCTGGGATCAAATCCTTCATCTCAGCAATCATCTGAAGTCCGGTCTTTCCAGGCATATTGACATCCGTGATCACCACATCCACCGGATGCTCTCGCACATAATCAAGGGCCTGGTCTGCATCTTCTGCAGTTGCGACCACTTCCATATTCCAGTGGTCAAAGGGGATTAATTTTTTTAACCCTTCTGTAATCATATACTCATCGTCTACTAATAAGACTTTGTACATTCTGTCTCCTTTATTCATCTTGAATAGTTATCGTATAGGTCACTCCATGGTGAGGTTGGGAGAAGACTTGGATATGGTAGCGATCTCCAAAATAGAGTAGCATACGTTCATGGACATTGACGATTCCGATGGACTGCCGGCCACTCTTTTCTTCGATTTCTGAGCGTGGATTGCGATTGGCTAGTATCTCTTGAATTTTTTCTTGCTGTTCTTCTTCCATTCCGCGCCCATTATCAGTAACTAGGATCATGACTTGCCCTTCTCCTTGCAAGACTTTGACACTAATCACATTGTCCTTGCGTTTGTGATCCACTCCATGTGCAAAATAGTTCTCGACCAAAGGCTGGATGGTGAATTTTGGAATCTTCATCTTTTCCAAGCCTGGATCGATCTTAAAGCCATAGGCAATCGATTTTGGATAACGCACCATACAGAGGTAGCTGTATTTGCGACAAAATTCGAGCTCATTTTCAACTGTCGTCACTCGCTCATCTGAGATATTATTTCGCAAGAGACTACTAAACTCATAGATAATATCACCCAATTCATCTTGCTCTTGCATGACGGCATACATCCGGATAAATTCCAGTGTATTGTACATGAAGTGGGGATTGATCTGGGCTTGTAAGGCCCGCATATTGGCGTCTTTTTGGCTGAGCTGCAGCTGGTAGATATCCCGAATGTTCTTATCCATATTGTCTAACATGGTATTGATCATATCCCCGATAACCAAGAGTTCTTGGTCCTTCGTGGACGTATCAATCCGTCGTTCGCTATCGCCTTGACTGATCTGATTCATGGTATCGACCAAGTCGAGGACTTGACGCCGGTAATTTTTGAAAATCTGCCGTAATAACAAGTAAAGGATCAAGAAAATTAGGAAAGCAATGGAGAGAAAAGTGGTCAGATTAGCTAGACCCTTCTTGACCAGATAACTTTCAGAAACAGCTACATCCACCTTGTAGCCATAGATCGTGCTGCGGGTTTGCCATTTAACATCCTTTGATTGCCCCTTATCCCCTTCATGGTACATCTCTTTCCCAAAGGGAGTGAAGATCCGCACAGCGACCGGAAGATCGCCCCTGGCGTTATCAATCGCTGCCGTCAAAATTTCTTGGTTCAGCGTCATATAAGCAATCCCAACTCCAGCACCCGTAGTCGGATCTGTCAAAGGAACCGGAATGGCTGTCGCAGGAGCCTTGTAATGGTCCGCTGAGACTTGCTTGCCTCCCTGTGATTGCCGGGTAGAGACAAATACCGTCTTGTAATCAGACAAGGTGACATCGATACCCTCGATGTTTTTATTGCTCAAATAGAGACTGTCAATATTCTTATGTAGGGACAATTGGATATAAGAAGGGAATTGGGCATTCAATCGCCAAGTCTCATACTCCGATGGTGACAAGGTAAAATAGCGATAAACTCCTTCTAATTTTGCAGGGTTC
This sequence comes from Streptococcus sp. HMSC074F05, assembly GCF_001808725.1. Classification (NCBI taxonomy): domain Bacteria; kingdom Bacillati; phylum Bacillota; class Bacilli; order Lactobacillales; family Streptococcaceae; genus Streptococcus; species Streptococcus sp. HMSC074F05. Next base: position 51,510 of record NZ_KV794410.1, read on the forward strand.
TCAACGAGGCTACGACCTTCTTGTGTGACCCGTTGATAAGAGGTCTCAAGATCCGTCACCACTTCGGTCAAGACCCGTTGGGAGATCCGGTCGGCTTCAGCTTGCTGGTTTTTCCAAGAGATCCCCGCGACGACCAGGCCCATAATGGTCAAAATGACCACCATGACATAGGCGTAGAATTTTAAAAGCGTACTTAACCAGATTTTTTTCATCGTTAGGATACCAATTTTTCGTGGATGTTTTGATAAACAGGGTCAAAGATATCATTGACAAAGAAATGCCATACACCGATCAAGACGAAAAAGAGAAGGGCTGGCATATAGTAGCTAATGACGCCAAGTAGCGCAGTTCCAAGGATGAACTTCAGAACCGGACGAATGTCCAGCAACATTCCGATCAAACTGAGCTTGATACTATTGGCATAAGAGAGATCGAAATGAACTTGCAATTTCAAATAAACGGCGTAAGCTAGAGGCGCAACCAAGAGAAAAACCAGATTAAACAAAAGAACCAAAATTTGGAAGAAATTCAAGTGAGGAATCTGGATCATGAGGTACATGCCATAGAGAAGAACCCCTTCAATGGCAAAGAAGGTATAAAAGACTTGATTAGCCGGGCGTAGATTTTCTTTGAAGAGTTCCCAAGCGCGTGACCAATGATAGTCCTTGTAGGTCATGCCATTTTCCGCATAGAGGCTCATGATAGTGGCACTAGCTGGTCCTACTCCTAGCAGAATGCCCCCACAGATCGTCAAGACCCAAAAAATCCCTGTTACCAGCATGGCAACATAGACTCTCGTAAAAATGAACTCGATGATTTTTCCCATCATTCAGCCTCTTTTCCAATTAGTGATTCTATTATATCATAAAAATAAAACGCTTTCCTCATATTTGCATTAGTAAATTGAAATATTGATTTTCATTTCCAGGATTCATTTTCATAAAAACTTAAAAAGGCTCTGGAGATCCCTCCAAAGCCTTTTCACACGACCTGTTTCTTATTTTTTAGAAGCAAGGAATTCGTCGTATTGTTTTTGCATTTCGTCAAGCACTTTTTGGTAAGCACCTTCTGATTTCAATTTTTCAAGCATCTTAGGAACTTCTACTTCAGGATCCACAGTACCAGTATTGATCGCACCTGCGAATTGGTTCAAAGTATTTGTAAGAGCAGTGATTTCTGATTTCACTTTATCTGTGTTAAAGATGAAACCAAGTGCTGGAGATTCTTTTGCAGTTTCCAAGTCTTTCTTAGATTGTGCAATTTGTTCATCTGTTACGTTTTCGTTGATGTAAAGGATCCAGTTGTTACCAGTGTTCCATCCAGACATGTGAGTGTTTCCGTTGTAGCCATCCAAGACTTTGACACGGTTTTCTTTACCTTCAACTTTTTCCCAGTTCTTGCCTTCTGGTCCGTAAACAAGACCGTTCAAGAGTTCTGGGTTTGTATTCAAGAGGTTCAATACTTCCATTGCTTTTTCTTTGTTCTTAGAGTTGTTTGAGATAACAAAGTTAGCTACTTGAGTGGTATTGTTCTTCTTGTAAAGTTCAGTAAATGGTTTGATGTCGATCTTACGGTTTGCTACACGAGTAAGCAAGCTGTTACCGTAGTCAGCTGGTCCTACTGTTTCTTCACGAACCAACCAAGTATCTTGAGAAAGGTCATAACCAGTATCGCTTGTTGCTACGTCTTTTGGAATGTATCCTGCTTCGTAGTATTTGTGAAGAGTCTTCAAGTTTTCTACATAACGAGGGATTGTGTAACGGTCAACGATCTTCGTAGTGTCACCTTTCAAGTCAACAACGAATGGAAGTCCATCAACAGCCACATAGTCGAAGTCATCTGAAGGTCCACCGTAGCTCTTGTTCATGGCAAATGGAACAACGTTTGGATCTTTTTCTTTAATGGCTTTCAAAACTGGTTCAAGAGAAGCATAGTCTTTGACATTTGAGATGTCGATACCATATTTTTCAACAAGTGGTCCGTTGAAGGCAAAGTTTTGAGAAGATGCAACGTTGGCTGCTACTGGAACAGCATAGATCTTGCCGTTTACAGTATTCCCTTTGATGTAAGCTGGGTCAAGTGCTTTGTAAAGGTCTTTCCCTTCTTTCTTGTACAATTCTGTCAAGTCAGCATAAGCACCTTTTTGAGCGTTGATCACGTAGTTATTAGCAAAGGCGATATCATAGTTTTCACCAGATGAGATGATAACGTTCATTTTTTGTGCGTAGTCACCCCAACCAAGGTATTGGATATCCAATTTTGCGCCGACTTTCTTTTCAATGATCTTGTTGGCATTTTTAAGAAGAACATCCAAGTTATCTGGTTTGTCACCGATTTGATACATCTTGATGATTGGTTTACCATCTTCAGTTGTTGCAGATTTCTTGTTGTTACCTGTAAGGCTTCCACAAGCAGCAAGAGTAGCTCCAAGAGCGATGACACTAGCAGATGCTAACGCATATTTTTTCCAATTTTTCATAAGAAAAATCTCCTTTATGTTATTTTCTTTTTAGACTAAGTTATGAGTTGAAAATCCTGTTGATTTTCAATGAACGATGTTATTCTTTCACACCACCGATGGTCAAGCCTTTTACAAAGTAGCGTTGGAAGAATGGATAGAGAATGGCGATTGGCACTGTTGCCACAACCACCATGGCCATACGTCCTGTTTCCCGTGGGATGGATTGTACAGCTCCTGCCAATTGGCCGGATACCCCGACGTTTTTAGCGATGTAATCCATATTGTTTTGGATTTGCATCAAGAGGTATTGCAATGGGTAAAGGTTGTCACTCTTAATATAGAGGAGGGCGTTGAACCAGTCGTTCCAGAATCCTAAAGCAGTGAACAAACTGATGGTCGCAATCCCTGGTAGAGACAATGGCAAGCAGATTTGGAAGAAGATCCGTGTTTCACTTGCCCCATCGATCCGAGCGGATTCAAGGATGGCTTCTGGAATGGTCCGTTTAAAGAAGGTCCGCATCAAGATGATGTTAAATGGACTGAGCAACATTGGGATAATCAAAGCCCCGATGGTATCACCTAACTGCAAGAGTTGAGTGGTCACAATGTAGCTTGGAACCAACCCTGCACTAAAGAGCATACTAAGGAGTGAAAATACGGTAAAGAACTTGCGGTATTTAAAGGTACTCCGTGAGATTGCGTAAGCATAGGTTGTGGTGATAAAGACATTACATGCTGTTCCCACAATGGTCACAAACAAGGTAATGAAGAGGGCTTGCAAGATTTTGTCTTTGAACTGTACTAAGAAGAGGTAACCATCAAATCCAAATTTTGCTGGCCAGAATTGGAAGCCATGGACTGCCAAACTTTGTTCGTCTGTCAAAGAGATCATGACAACGAAGATGAAGGGAAGCACACAGGTCAAGCCGACCAAGGTCAACAACAAGGTAAAGAAGAAGTTGCTCTTCTTACTGAAAGAATGGATCCCGACATTATCAATTTTTTCTTTTTGAATGGTTGATTTTTTCATACGATCCTCCTTTCTAGAAGAGAGCGGCATTCTTATCAATGCGACGGGCAATGATATTTGAGATCAAAACAAGAACCAAACCGACTACCGATTGGTAAAGACCGGCTGCTGCTGTCATCCCGATATCCCCTGACTTGGTCAGACCGTTGTAGACATAAACATCAATAACGTTTGTCACACTATAGAGCGCTCCAGCATTATGCGGGATTTGGTAGAAAAGACCGAAGTCTGCGCGGAAGATATTTCCGACTGCAAGAATGGTCAAAACCGTAATCAAGGAAGACAACTGAGGAATGGTGATGTTGCGAATGCGTTGCCACTTAGACGCACCATCCACGGTCGCTGCTTCATAGTAAGTTGGGTCAATTCCCATGATGGTTGCATAGTACATGACACTGCTATAACCAAAGCCTTTCCAGATTCCTAAGAAGAGGAGAAGCGCTGGCCAGATCCACAATTCCGAGTAGAAATTGATGGCTTTCATACCAAATGAAGTTAAGATGTGGTTGACCAATCCTTTGTCCACGTTCAGGAAGGCATCGGTGAAGAAGCTGATGATAACCCATGATAGGAAGTATGGGAAGAGCATGGAGGTTTGAAGCACCTTGACCACTCTTTTTGATCTCAACTCACTAAAGATGATGGCGATCCCAACGGAAACAATCAATCCTAAGAAAATGAATCCTAAGTTGTACAATACCGTGTTTCTTGTAATAATGTAGGCATCTTTGGAACTAAAGAGGAATTTGAAGTTGTCAAAGCCAACCCACTTACTCTTCATGACACTGTCAATGAAGCCCTCTCCCGTAATATGATAGTCCTTAAATGCTACGATATTCCCAAAAACCGGAATATAGAAGAATAAGATTAACCACGCTGCACCAGGTAAGACCATTAAAAGAAAAATGAAATTTTCTCTCAGAGTCCTTACAAACTTTTTCATTTAACTCCCCCCTTTGAGCCTTGAGCGTGTTTATTTGCTTTGGTAGCGTTTACATCACCTATTATAAGATAGCCCATTTACATTTTCAAACTCCTAATTATAGAAAAAATTCTACAAATTTATGACATAGTTTTAAAAAAGAGTAGAAAAGGGTGGTCGTAAAGACAGCTCCTCTTCTACTCCTATCGACCATGGATGAGATTTCTGTCATCCGACTTGGCATTTTTTACGTTGTATAAATGGTTGAGGCAGTCGCAATAGTATGCCACTGATTAGCCGTTGTGGCTGCGAAGTCCTGATCTCCGTAGAAATCGTTGAATGGCAAGATTTCTACTTCTAGTTCATCGATACATGTGATGGAACCAGCTAGATAGTCTTCAATCCGACTTTCAGCTCGCTTGATCCGTTGCAAGAGTCCACCCATCCGGATGTCTACGGTATCCAAGCCAAAGACCTTGTTTTCTTTCAACCATTGGTGGCTAAAGAGGTCATGGAAGGTTTCAATCTGGCTTCTGAGTTTTGGCAATTCTCCTCTAGCGATTTGTTGCAAGCTCTCTTTATCACCTGCTTGATAGGCCTCACGAATGCGTCGGCCCACATCCACTTTATTACTTAAAATGGCATTCAACTGAGCCTGAGTCTCAAAGAGATAGGCGTAGACACCAGCTTTTTCTTTAATGTCAGAAAGAATTTCAGCCGCCTTGGCAAAGTATGGCTTGTCCTGTTCAGGAGTCATGTGCTTGTCAAGGATTGGGCAAAGAACATCCTGATAAAAGACATAGCGGTTAGGATTGATACCACTGAGATTGTCTGGTAGGTCTGGCAAGAGGTTGGCAAGATCCAGCTGCATAAAGTCCTCAACAGATAGACCTGTATTAGTCTTGAAGTGGGCAGATAGACGCTCTAAATCATTGCGATAGCTAAGTTCTGCCCAGATTTGCAAGCTTGGCAAGATAGAGAACTGGGCTGTTTCCCCACCATTGTCCCCCCAACCCGTCACGATAACTTCCTTGATTTGGTTGGCACGGCAAGCTTTATTGGCTTCTACTGCAATGAGACGGCTGAAATGGTTGTGGGGCGTAAAACCAATCCACTTCCAAGCCCCACCTGCAAAGGCAATATCCTGGCTAATCTTGTGGTGGTTACTGAAGTTACGATTGTATTTTTCTTCGCTATCCTGATAATAATCCCAGTAAACCAAGGTCACACGGTCTTTGAGACGGTCAAGATAAACACGAGTTTCTTCTGGAATTTCGACATCACGGTCGTACTGGCCATCTGCTGACATGAGTTTGAAGAACATATCGCTCCACATCTGGCAGTGGAAACCATACTTATCGGCAATATCCAGCACGCGCTCCAAGTGTTGACACATGAGGAGGCTACGATCCACCACACCATTTAGGATAAGGTAGCGTCCCAAACCAACCAGGTGGGCTTCGTCCATCCCGATATTGACCTTGCGAGTTTGTAGTTTAGACAACGTCGCAAACATACCGTCAATCAGGTCGTAAACTTTTTCTTCACCGATGAGAAGAATATCTTCTACATCGCGGAGCTCTTGCACTTCTTTGACGCCCCATTTGACAAAGGCTGATAAGTGAGCCAAAGTTTGGATACATGGCACAAAGGTCATGTCAAACTGCTGGGCGTAGCTTTCGATTTCCTGTAACTCTTCAGCTGAGTATGCTCCACGGAAATAACCAAAGTAAGGTTGTCCTTCAATTTGATAAGTGTCTTCCATGTAGAGCTCAAAGGTTGAATAACCCATCAGAGCCAAGACTTCAATCATCTGCTTGGCAGATGCGACATTGAGCACGGCATTGCGCGAACAGTCCGCCATATAGGCTAAATCTTCATAGGCCGCCTGCTCTTCAATCTCTACCTTGTCCCCTTCTGCTAAAGCTGTTGCGAGCACAGATAAGGCACGGTAGAGTTGATGAGGTTTACGGTAGGTCAATTGATACTGCCCATTCTCCCCCTTGATAGAGATGGAAGCATGGTCAGACTGAGCGACTGCCACTTCTACATCTGGTAGAGAAATGTGATTTTGGAGCAACTCTAAAGCTTGCGCTTGTTTACTGTTGATTCCGGTAAAACTTACCATTGGTTTTCCTCCTGTAACCAGTTGACAAGGGCACCGTAGAGATTGGCATCTGCCTGATAGGTGCAAGCTTGAATGACTGGAGCGATGGTATATTCTTCATATCTTTCCACAAAGGCATCTACGGCTTTTTGCACGCCTTTGATAAAATCAGGGTTCTGACTGATAGAGCCGCCTAGACTAATCACATCTGGATCAATCAGGTACTGGATATTGAGCAGTCCTTGAGCAAGATTACGATTCATGCGCTCAATAGCTTCTTGGCAAAGGGCATTACCTGCTGCCGCCTCTTGGTACACCTTGCGGCCATCCCAATCGGTTTGACCAGATTTTTCAATCACATAGCGAACCATGTTTCCTGTAGAAGCGAGTTGTGACCAGTTATTGAGTCTTTCTGCGGGCTCGATTGTGGTCATGTAGCCAAACTCACCGCCCAAACCATGACGACCACGGTGTAGCTTCCCATTGATAATCATGGCTCCACCGATTCCTGTACCAATCACGACACAGGCTGCATTTTCAATCTCAGGATGAGCTAGCAGTTCACTGAGTCCAACACAGTTGGCATCATTTTCTAGGTGGATAGGAAGCTTATGATGAGCAAGCGCCTCATACCATGAAAAACCATGGATGTAAGGAATGGCACTGATCCCTTCAATTACCCCTGTTTCTTGATGAACGGCTCCTGGCACACTCATGGCAATCCCACGGTAGTCACGTTCTGACAATCGCTGATCCAACCAAGCTAGCAACTCTTCCAGAGTCTCTGGCGTTGCGGTGCTGGCCTTATCTAAAATCTTTCCATCAGGAGTTAGACTAGCAAACTTAATGCCAGTCCCTCCGATATCAATCGTTGCAATGGTCATTGCTTTTACCTGTAAAAAGGAGCGAATCAGCAGTCGGTTCTTACTCTTTTCGCTCCTCCTTTCTTTTTATGTTATCTTTTTGAAATTAGATTTCTTCTTTTTTGATCAATTCTGTACGAATTTCTTGTGGTGCCAATAGTCCTGAATGAACTGGATATGGGCGTTCCAATAAGTCAAGAATGGTTTGTTGTTTTTCAGACACGCGAACATTTTCTTGACTCATATTGTAGTAACGAAGGACGTATCCTTCTTCATTTTCAGCCACCTTAAAGGCTGTTGGGCAGACTTGTGGCAAGTTGAGGGCTGCATGGTTGAAGAGACTACCTGTTGCAGCAACTCTACCTTCTTGTTTTGCAACTTGAAGAGCTGTAAATGGCACCTGGAAGGCTTTAGCACGACGGAAGGCCGAGAAGCGTTCCCCTGCTTGATGGCATTCTACTGCAAACTCAACTTCGATATCGCGCAAGCACTGAGCTTCTGGCGTTGGGAAGTAGCCCCAGTCACCTAGCTCACCTGAAGCACGGAGAAGGGTTACAGCCATGGTGTCGTCCTCAAGGATTTCGTATTCGTGCAATCCTTTATTGGCTACTGTCACTCCTTTAACATCGTCATACAAGCTAACAAAGGCTTGTTGGTGTTGTGGATTTTCAGGATTTTCCCAAGAAGCTGCTGGTTTATTTGGTCTTGTAACAACTTCATAGATGCTTTCAGAATCATTACTTGGGCGTGTGTTATGAGTTTTGACCAAGAGACGAATGCGGTGGTCTTTGGCTGTATTGGTAAAGCGAGTCTTGAAGCGAATTTGTGGATCATCTACAAAAATGGTCATCTCCGTTTCAAGAGGAATGGTTGTCAACTCTTCTGAACGACCTGCATCTCGTTTCATGAACTCGATGATACCTCTTTGTTCAGCATCCAATTTTTCATCTGCGCTAACTGGAATAGTCAAGTCATGTTTGAGCAAAACCTTAGCATAGCGAGCATTGTTTTCCAGAATTTCATAACCTTTCAGTTTTGCGAAAATTGGCTCTGTTCCTTTTGGTTGGAAATAAATGTACTCATTCCCGATATCGCCACGGTCCTCAAATTGGATAAAGTCCTCGTAAGCTTCGTTTGTAGTCTTGTCGTAGACTGTGATACCTTCATCTACACTTACTGTCACAAATGGAGTATCAATAACTCCATTTTGGAAGATACCATCGCTTTGTGCTGCTGGCCCTTCGACTAGTTGGAAGCTTGACCAAGAAAGTGGTGCAAGGTGAATTGGAATTGTCACGCGCACTTGACGTGCAATATAAGGTTGACGGAATTTATCCTTAGGCAGGGTATAGCCAAAGCTTGCTCCCAAGTCCTCAATCTCTGCTTCTACAAGATGTCCATCTAAATCCTCTACATGGTAGTCTGGCAAGCTCAAAGCAGCCATTTTCTTGAAGCCTTCTGTCGGATGCAATTCCTTAAATGGACAAACCGCAACATCGACAATCGTGCTGACGGTGTCCACCTTATTATGCAAGCCAGTGTTGATGACCGTAAAGAGGTGCTCACTCTGGGCTTTTTGAGTCGCTAGTTTACCCTTCCATTCGTTCAGAAGGTTGGTCTTGACAAAGTTTCCGACTTGGTTGACCTTGGCAAAACGAACTTCCATTTCACGGTGAACATCATCTACGCTACATCCACAAATACTATCGTGTGGCGCATTTTGTAAGAGTGTCTTCCAAGCATAGGTCAATTGATCCTTATGGTTGTGCCCACCAGTAATGATGGTCAAAGGTTCCACCACTTGCTCGAGCAAGTTGCTGTTTTCTTGGAAGGCTTGTTTGAGGTAAATACGTGAAGAAGAGGTATTAGCAAGAGTGTACCAACCATCGGTTTCCTGACTGGTCAATTCTCCCGTAACCGTTGATAATTGTTCGGGAAGTGCACTTTCCACTGCTTGCACATATTCATCAAAGGAGCTATGAATAAAGGTCACGTCAGGGAACAGTTCGTTGGCCACGCGAATAGCTTCACTCAAGTTTCGTTGAACCGGTTGGTGGTCGCAGCCGTTCATCATTAACCATTGGTTGGTTGAGGCATAGTCGCGAACATCTGCCAATTTTTGTTTCCAGAAAGCCAAAGCTTCGTCTTTATCCACTGGAATTTCGTTCCCGTTACTGTACCAGTTGGCAAAGAGAATACCCAGCACACGGCTACCATCCGCCCCTTGCCAGTACATTTCAGAAAATTGAGAGGTGAATTGCTCATCTTCGAGGACTTGGTTGTCAAATCCGATTGGTTTGACCCCACGCCCAAAAGCTGCTACGTGAATGCCTGATTTTTGAAGGATTTGAGGAGCTTGCCCCATATTTCCAAAGGTATCTGGGAAGTAACCAATCTGAGTAGATTTGCCCCATTTGGCGCATTCAGCTTGTCCAATCAAGGTATTGCGGACATTGGCTTCGCTGGAGATCAGGTAATCATCCTGCAAGATGTAGAAGGGACCAATCTTGAGCTTGCCCTCGTCGATATAACGCTGCACCTTATCACGGTTTTCAGGGCGAATTTCTAAATAGTCGTCAAGGACAATGGTTTGGCCATCCAAGTGGAAACTTTTGAACTCAGGATCATTTTCAAAAAGATCAAACAGATTGTCAAACAGTTCCACCAATTGCATCCGGTGGCTTTCAAAAGGTAGATACCACTCACGATCCCAGTGGCTATGAGAGATGATATGTACAACAACATTTTCCATGAGTAAAACCTCATTCTAACTTAAATTTAAAGATCTATTTGTGATTCTTTACAAGAATCTGTTAAGCGACAGCTCATTAGCGAATATCCAAGTAATCCAAGACTAATTCACAGAACATCATGTTGGCCCAAGAGAACCATTCACGCGAGTATTTAGTTGGATCATCTACATGGAAACTTTCGTGCATGACGCCCGTGCCTCCATCGCAGGCAACCAACTGGTCCAGCAAATGTTTTTTCTCAGCTTTATCTGTCGTTGTCAATCCTTGAATGGATAAAGCAATCGGCCAGATATAGCGATAAAACGTATGAGAACTTCCTAGTCCACTTGCGTACTTCCCTTCATAGAAGTAGGGATTTTCAGGGCTCAAAATCGTCCGACGAGTAGCTTGGTAGACCTCATCGTCAATGGCGCAATATCCCAGATAAGGAGCTGCCAACAAGCTTGGCACGTTCGGATCATCCATGATGCTAGCATTTCCCAAACCGTCTACCTCAAAGGCATAGATTTTCTCACCCTTGCTATTAGTGGTGTAGGCATAGTTTTCGATGCCTTCTTGAATCTCAGCTTGCAGGCGTTTGGCATCTGCAATGATGCTTTCACTATCAGCTAGATTCAATGTTGCAAAGATTTCCTGGACATAACCCAAAACAACCACTGCAAACATATTGGACGGAATCAAGTAACTATACTGACAGCAATCATCACTTGGACGAAAGGCTGACCAGGTCATCCCTGTCACGGCGAAATCTGGCCCAAAGCCGTCATTCACCAGCGTGTCTTCCTTACGATCTGTATCCCGAACAAAGCGATAAGGGGAATTCTTGTGGTCTTGCTCCACTGTCCAGAGATGAAGGATTTCCTTGGTCGCTGTGACAAAGGTTTCATCAAATTGGCTAGTCTCACCAGTTTCCTTCCAAAGAAGATAAGCCAGTTGCAAGGGGTAGCAAAGCGAATCCACCTCATACTTGCGCTCCCAAATCCAGCCATTCAAATCGGTATGGTCGGTCTCGTGGTGACCCTTCCAGTTCTCCTCAATATTAAAAGAGTTGGCATAAGGATCCTTGAGGATCAAGGTCATCTGGCGTTTGACCAAACCAGCAATGGTCTGGCGCAAACGAGGGTCTCTTTTTGCCACATGAAGATAGGGTCTCAATTGAGCCGTTGAGTCACGCAGCCACATAGCTGGGATGTCCCCTGTTAACACAAAGGTTGAACCATCTTCTAAAATTTCAACTGTGTTGTCCAAAGTGTCTGTATAACAACGTTCAAAGACATCCACCCACTCCGGGTACTCCTTAGCTCGCTCAGCCACTTGATCCAACCATTCTCGCACAATTTCTTTTGAATAGGTCATTTATTTTCCTCACACGTATCGATTCTTTCCTATTCAGTATAAAAGATTTCAAAGGGGAAATACATACGCAAACTATAGCCCTTTTTCTACAAAATTTTCCATTTGATAAAAACGCTATCATATTTGACAACACTTTGATACAATGAAGAAAATACCACCGCGTATTCCAAGAAAGCACAGATCATTTAAGGTTGATGAAGAAAAAGGAGACAAGATGCGCACACAATGCCAGACCATCGATACCCGCTGGGGAAGCGATAATCATCCCCACTATTCCCACGGAAATACCCTTCCTTATACCGGAGTTCCTTTTGGAATGAACTACTTCCTTCCCCAGACGACACACGAACAAGGGGCTTGGTTTTTCAACCCCAATCTCCCTATTTTTCAGGGATTTCGCCTCACCCACCAGCCTAGTCCTTGGATAGGAGACTACGCTTGGTGCCTCATCACGCCCATCACAGGAAAAATTGCAAGTTCCGACCTCTTCCGTCGCCAAAGCAGTTATTCAATGAAAGAAGCTCTTTTCCAGCCCCACTACCTTCGTATTTTTTCGGAACGTTACCAGATTCAAAGCGAGCTGGTTCCAAGTCGCTACGGGGCTGTCATGCGCTTTCGAGCACCAGAAAAGCTAACACTCTGCTTTCATGCAGCAAAGGAACTAGAGGACTTGACTCTGACAGACCAAACCTGCCACTTCCGCATTCTGGATCAGGCCCATACTGCAGATACTTCCTACTCTTTCTATCTCCAGTGGCAATTTAGCCAGCCGATCGAGAACGTCACTCACATCGATCAAGATCTTTTTCTCACCTTTGCTAGCAATGAAGTGACCGTCCAATTAGGAACTTCTTATCTGTCCCAAGACATGGCTCACAGCCATCTTCCCAACCTTTCCCTAGAGGAAGCTAAAAAAGAAGCAGCCGATCAATGGAATCAGCTGCTAAAACGAATTGAAGTAAAAGATGCCGGAGGGCGTGACCAAGCCTTTTTCGACCATTGCCTGTACCGACTCCTCCTTTTCCCTCAAACCTTTTATGAAACAGATACCGAGGGAAATGACTGGCACCTGGATGTTGCCCATCAGGAAATCAAACCAGGAAAAGCTTATACGAATGTCGGATTTTGGGACCTCTTTCGGACCTCTTTTCCGCTCTTTAGCCTTGGCTACCCCGATTACTACCGTCACTTTCTCGAAGGATTTTTAAACACTTACAAGGATACTGGTTTTCTACCAAAATGGTTGGCCCCAGATGAACGAGGAATGATGCCAGGTACCCTCATCGATGGAGTCTTTGCGGATGCTGTCACAAAAGGGATCGCACCAGACCTACATGAAAACATTCTGACAGCCATGCTCCAGACAGCGCAAAAAACGGATCCCACGCAACATTTTGGTCGCCATGGCAATGAAAGCTACAAGGCCCTTGGCTACCTACCCGATGATTTTCACGAAAGTGTGAGCCATAGCCTAGATTACGCCTATAGTGATTTTTGCATTGCTACCGTTGCCAAGCAATTGGGTCAGACAGAAACAGCCACTCGGTATGCTGCTTCCAGCCTCTCCTACCGAACATTGTATGATGCCCAAACAGGCTTTATGAGAGCACGATCCACCAATGGAAACTTTAAAGAACCCTTCTCTCCTATCAGCTGGGGAGGAGATTATGCAGAATGCTCTGCCACCCAAGCTACTTTTGGAGCCTTACACGACCTCTCCGGTCTGATAGAGCTAATGGGCGGTAAAAAAGCCTTCACCCAACGACTGCTGGATCTGGCCAATCAAAAACCTCAATTTGATGTAAGAGGATATGGCTATGAAATCCATGAAATGAGTGAAATGGCCCAAGCCCCATTTGGGCAGATCGCCATCTCCAATCAACCCAGCTTTCACATTCCCTACCTCTTCCGTCACAGCCTTCATCCCGAATACACCAATCTCCTGATCCACCAGATCCGTTTCCAAGCTTTCCATCAAGATTTCCAAGCCTATCCAGGTGATGAGGACAACGGTAGCCTATCTGCTTGGTACATCTGGTCAGCCCTTGGACTCTATCCAACCTGCCCAGGAAAACCAATCTATGATCTGGGCCTTCCTCTCTTTAAAGAAGTCCTTCTCCATCTTCCCAAGCAAGAGCTCAAGATTTGCGCCAACTCACACACTGCAGGCGCCTATTTCATCCAAAAAGCCCTATTAGATGGCAAAGAAAAACAAGAGGTTTCCCATCAAGATCTCCTTGAAGCCCAATTGCTCCAGTTTGAGCTTTCTTGGCTTCCCCCACATACATAAGAAAAAGAGAGTGGGACAGAAATCGGTAATTCGTTAGAATTCGATTTCGTCGTCCCACCTCCGCACAGTTGAGTAGGGCTGTAAAAGCTGATGAAATCAGCGTAGTAGAGCCCACTCAACCACTGCGTCTTGCTCAACAATCCAAAAATAATTGAGAGGCTAGGACTTTTGTCCCAGCCTCTGTTTTTACATTATTCATCTCCTACATGATAGTAGATCGAGCCTTGTTCCCCAAAACTAGCGATACCAACACCAGACCATAAGCGGTTTTTAGAGGCATCTGATGTATCCTTAAAGACGACCTGTCCTTGATCATCGACTTGATCACCAATGGTCACTCCCGCAGGAATATACTCCAACAAGAAGCCTCCATCACGACCTCCATAAATGCCTTCTGAGGCGGTTCCATAATCCGTCAAAGAAGCTCCATAGCCCTCTAACTCTTGTGAGATCAACCCTTTGTCGTTAAAGACCAGCTTGTTTCCTTTATCATCTTGCCAGACCCCAGCAATACTGCTGTAATCTCCATTAGCAATAGCCTCAAGATCCATTTTCTTCACTTCTTTTTTCTCTTCTTTTTTTTCTTTCTCCTTCACTTCCGAACTAGAAGCAGCCGTCTTTTTGACCTCAGAAGAGGTCGTCGTTTGACTAGAAGAAGCCGGTGATTTTTTACTCACCCTCTGCTGCGAACAAGCTACCAACAGGACCACACTGAGAAGACTCACAAGAATTGCACCAACTTTTTTCATTTAACATTCCCCATACATTTTTTAATTTAAAGCCCTTTCATTGTAACGTATTTTCAAGCATTTGACAAGCTTTGCTCCCCATTTTTAATCAAAAAGAGACCGGGATAATCAGTCCTAGTCTCTCTTTTGATACAGCTCTTAATGAGCCAGCATTTCCTGTGCCACTTCTAAACCAGATAAGTTCGAAGGATAATACGTTGGCCAATTTTCCAACTCATCATAAAGCGCTTCTTGACTCTTTCCTCCATGGAAAATGTGGAAGTGAGCTGCCTTTACCGGAGTAATTTCATGGTCACTAAATTGAACATATTTGAAGTCTCCCGCATCGCTCTCCTTCGCTTCAAAGAGATAACGAACACCACGATTCCCCTTCTTATAAGTCAAAATGTGCTTACCTACGTATTTATAGGTATATTTCTTAGAAGATCCTTTTTGATAAAACTCCATTGAATCCTTATCAATCTTAATCCGATCAATATCTGTTTGGTAACCCTTTGTATAATATTCCTTATACTCAGCAGCCGTCATAGTTGGATTTAATTTTGCCTTATAATCAAAGACCTGATCCAAAGTTCCATCTTGCAAGTATGGATAAACCGATTTCCAATCACCTGCATAATTTGCTAAGCTACGATCCTTCACTTGACTATCCTCGAAATATCCCTTTTGAACTGTCTTAGCATCTTCCTCATGTTCCGGTTGAATATCCTTACCAGCTTGTGACGTTGTTTTCTCTAGCGCCTTCAGATTCTCCTTCATAACAGACACGTAGTCTTCGCCATCTTTCATTTCTTGATCCGTCAAGCTTTCCAAAGGATTTAAGACAGCCAACTCAACACCAGCTTCAGAAGACAAGGTTTTCGCCAAGGACTTAGAAGCATTTTCCTCAAAGTAAATGACCTTAATCTCATTTTTCTTGATATACTCTGTCAATTCACGCAATCGTGCAGCAGAAGGCTCGCTATCAGGTGAAATCCCTGAAATGGCCACCTGGTTTAAGCCATAATCCAAGGCCAAGTAACGGAAAGCCGCGTGTTGGGTCACGAAATTCTTTTGTTTCGCATCTTTCAACCCATCCTGATAAGCTTGATCCAAGGCCTGTAATTTCTTTAGATAGGCTTGGGCATTTTTCTCAAACGTCTTTTTCTTATCTGGATAAGCTGCCACCAACTGATCACGAATCGACTCTACCATCTTCATGGCACGATGTGGAGAGAGCCAAAGGTGAGGATCATATTCATGATGGTGTTCTTCGCCCCCTTCGTGTTCATGTTCCTCTTCCAATCCAGGAAGCAAGACCATTCCCTTGGTAGCATCGATCACTTTGGTCTTCTTATCCTTCATTGATTTCAAAAGATTTGGAACCCAGGTTTCCATGTTTTCATTTTCATAGACGAAAACATCCGAATCTTGAATCATAGCCCGCCCCTTTGCAGACAATTCATATTCATGAGGCTCTGATCCCGCTCCAATGAGCAGGTCTACCGTTCCTTCATCTCCGACAATATTTTTTGTAAAATCATAAACAGGATAAAAAGTGGTCATCACTTTTAATTTCCCATTTTGACTCTGACTTTTGCTACAAGCTGCCAAAACAAGGGTCAAAGCCACTAACAATAACCAACCAAATTTTTTAAAGTTCATATCTACTTCCTCAAACGTGATCCAAGATTCACAAGCAAGAACAGTGCCACAAATAAAAGCGTGATGCTGGCACTCGCTGGTGTATCTGCAATATAAGACAAAATCAACCCACTAAACATCCCGATAAAACCAATGATGACCGCAATCAGCATGACCCCACGGAAGTTCTTCCCTAATTTCAGCGCAATACTAGCCGGTAAGACCATAATGGTTGAAACCAATAACGATCCTGCTGCAGGAATCATTAAGGCGATAGCAACCCCCGTTACCACATTAAATAAGATGGACATGGTCCGGACCGGAAGCCCATCCACAAAGGCCGTATCTTCATCAAAGGTCAGAATATACATAGGACGCAAGAATAAGGCCGTCAGCACTAACACAACGAAAGCAATCACAAACAAGGCAATCACCTGTTCATCCGTAATGGTTAGGGTAGAACCAAACAAATACTGATCCAAGCTCATGGAGCTCTTCCCACCACCACGCATCAGTACCAAAGCTAGGGCAAGACCAGTGGACATTAAAATTGCCGTCCCGATCTCCATAAAGTCCTTAAATAAGGTCCGCAAATACTCAAGAAAGACCGCAGCAATAATGACAATAATCATAGTCGAGAGCGTCGGAGAGATTCCAAGGAAAAGCCCAAAAGCGACACCCGCAAGAGAAACGTGACTCAGCGTATCACTCATCAGACTCTGCCGTCTTAAAATTAAGAAAATCCCTAATACAGGAGAAAAAAGACTCATGGCAACCATAGCCAACAAGGCCCGTTGCATAAAATCATACTGGAATAAATCAAGCATGGTCACCCTCCCCTTCTGTATCGTGGACGTTAAAACATCTCCAAGGAGAGCTTTGGTCACGAACCAAATGAATATTCCGATCCGCAAATTGGTTAACCTCTTCAGGATCATGCGTAATCATCAAAACAGATTTTTGATGGTGATGCGCACTATGATGCATTAACTCATAAAAATCACTCTTTGTCGTCGCATCCATCCCTGTTGTAGGTTCATCTAAAACAAAGATATCCGGATCTGAAGCAAACATCCGAGCAATGACGGCCCGCTGTTTCTGACCACCAGACAAAGAACCAATCGCCCGATCCTTGAACTCCAGCATCCCAACAGATTCTAAACTCTTTAGAATATGCTTTTCATCGTGCTCATTCAACTTTCGAAACCAGCCTTTACGAGGATACCGACCTGACTTCACAAATTCATAGACCGTACTTGGAAATCCAGCATTAAAACTAGCAATCTGTTGTGGCAAATAAGCAATCCTTAACTTCTTTCCCTTAACATTCGTCTTTGAAATCTCAACTGTCCCGACCTTGGGCTGTAAAATCCCAAGACTAGCCTTAATCAAGGTTGACTTAGCAGCACCATTTTCACCGGTCAAAGTCACAAACTCCCCACTATCTAAGTAGTAATTGATCCCTTCTAAAACCGGTTCCCGATCATAATAAAACGATAAATTCGAAACCGTAATATACCTCAAACTATAACTCCTCTTCCAATAGATCTAAAAACCGCGAAATGACCCCTTGCTCATTCTTTGTAAACTTCGACAAAACATCCTCATAAGTGTGAAGAGTATGCTGATGGTGGTGCTGATGCTCTAATGCAATAGGCTTACCAATCTCAGTTAAGCGATAATAGAGAACCCGAGCATCATTTTCATCTCGATAAGTCTCCAGCATGCCCTGACTTAATAAGGGCTTCACGGCCTTCGTGATAGCCGCCTGACTGACATTCAATTTCTTAGCTAAGACAGAATTGGTTAGAGCTTCATCAGCAACCAGCATCAAAATATGTTCCTGAGTGTTAGTTAATGAAACACCACTTGTACAAGAACCAACTAAAATCTCATGCTGATTTTCTGATAACAATAAAATAGAATTTAAAAATCGATCGATTTTATTTGCAACTTCAGACAAAATTGACTCCTTCTAATTCACTAAATGAAACTTTACCGGTTAATTATATCACAAAAAAGAAAAAATTAAAACAAAAAAAGGAGTAAAACTCCTTTATAATCTATACCGGCGGCCGGGGTCGAACCGGCACGTCCTTGCGGACACTGGATTTTGAGTTCCATAACTCCATTATTTAAATCTTACAACCCTGATTTAATAGGGTTTTAAGCCTTTTGAATCTTGCAAAATAGACTCATTTTTCAAATTTTAGTAACTTTTTGGTAACACTCCATACCTTATCGTTCTAAGAGCATCATCAGAGAATAGACGATATGTCCCAACAGGTTATATTCATCCAGAGGTATTCAAGACACTTGTACGATTAACAGTTAATGTAATCATTTTATTTTCTCCTTTAATTAGGGTAAGTGTTTTTTATTATTTTAACAAAAATAACTCTTTAGCCCAAGAATTTGATAATTCATTTTCTAACAAAACTTTTTTTTTAAAATTTATCTTATGATATACTAAACTTATCAGCTATTGGTTCTGAAAAAGTGTCTGCCACAGTTTTACTACAAATTCTCATGACTTGTGCCAAGATTTATAAAAAACGGATAGCTATAATAGCTCTTAGAGCAAAAACATGACATATAGGAGGTTAAAGACATGTCATACTTTTATCTTTTTATCGCCATTGTAGGAGAGATATTGGGAACTAACCTTTTGAAATTATCAGACGGTTTTACAAAGCCTATTCCAACCGTTTCTGCCCTACTTAGCTATGGCGTTTGTTTCTATTTCCTCTCACTAGCAATGCAAAAAATTCCTTTAGGAATAGCTTATGCAACATGGTCAGCTGTCGGTTTAGTTTTGACAGCCTCTATCGCAGTAATGATTTTCAAAGAAACACTAAATGTTTATAGCATTATCGGTTTAATTTTGATTATCATTGGTGTTGTCATGGTTAACTTATTAGGAAATGCAGGACATTAATAAAACCGGCTCTATACTATTTGTAGTGGGTAAATCCCCTATGGATATTATGGAGCCTATTTTGTTGTAGAAAAAAAGTTCCATAAGAACTATAATGAAAAGCTAGAATTCTGTCAATATTTTGGACACATTTTGGGAGGGAATTTTGAAGACTAGCGTCCTCCTAATTTTCCCAATAAGTTTTAACTTCTTCAAAAATCTTATTCAAAAGTTCTGCATCTTTTTCTGACAACTGATTTTTTTCTATAACTCTATCTTTTAGTTCTGTTGCCTTTATTTTATTTCTTGCCACCGAAACTGCTATTGAATGTTTCAAAATATCAAACTCATCCTTTGAAAAGTTTGCAATATTGGTAAGATCTAATTGTTCTAGAGGTAAACTACTGATAATTGAATAAGGTTTTTGTCCCAGCAAATAATCTGTAGTAGTCCCAAAGATATTTGCTAATTTCACAACGAATTCTAATCCTGGTTCTAACGTTCCATTCTCCCACCGAGAATATGTCCCTTGTTGAACTCCAATTAATTCCGATATTTGTACTTGAGTTAACTTTTTTGATTTTCTGAGAGTTTTTAACCTCTCTGAAAATTTATAATCCTCTGTATACATAATTCTCCTATAGATATTCTTATTCGTATATTTTAGCTTGACAAAATATTCTAAACGGTATAAAATAGAATTATTCCATAAGGAATATTTATTTTGAGATTGAATATTCCATTGAGAATATTATAGCATAAAAGGAGGTAAAAGCGTATGTAACTAGTAGTCGATTTAAAAAATTTTAATAAAGGAGGTAGGATTCGACAAAATAAAAAATCTTGAAACAAATGTGCCGTTCGTTCCAAGATCAAAACATATTATGTAACAATTATACCACAGAAAACTCTTCAGTTGCACAAGAAAATTTCGGAGGTTTCACAAAAAGATGACCAATAAAGAGTTAGTCAATCAAATTTCTGGCCTAAACTCTACCTCTACTCTTAAAAATTGGATTCAACTGATTAAAGAGATAAGTGGCAAGGAATTTAAGAAAATTAAAGTTCCTATCAGTAGAAATCCCAGAACTCATCAATTAAGTTATACAGTTGCCTATGATTTTACAGACGAAGACCTTAGACAATTTCAAAAGTTAGCTAAACTAAAACTTGAAATAGGTCTAAAAGAGGCTATACAAGCCGTATTTGGGAGTCTAGCAGACAATGAACATGAATCCCTAAACCAAGTAATAGATGAGCTCTACGATGAACTGAGCGCCTTAAAACAGGAATTTAAGCGAGAAATGCGACTGATAAAAATTGAGAATTCCAACCTAAAAAAGAAAATCCAAGATATTGAAGAGTCGATGCAAACCGGCTTACTAGGGTTTGTTAACAAGAGGTCAAAAAATAGGTTCGGCTAATAGCGAGTTTTCGGCTGAGCCATGAGGCAGAAAGCCGAAAATGAGCGTAGATGCGGACGGACCATTTTTGACCGATAGGGTGTGTAGTAACACCACCCTCTGCAAGTTAGGTATACCATCGAAAAAATTCAGTATTACCAAGGGTTTTGGAGATTTTAAGGGTGGCAAAATTAGGCAAAAAGTTGAATCAAAATCTATGGCAAAAAATGAGCATTTACGTTCTGTATTTGACTGGATTCAAATTCAGTTTGATAAGACTGAATTTTCGCCAAGAGAAATAATCGAAGACATTCTATTTCTTGATTATGACCTATTTATTGAGAATAAAGGGAGCCTTAAATACTATAACTATGATAGCCAGCTTCATCATGGGA
This sequence comes from Streptococcus sp. HMSC074F05, assembly GCF_001808725.1. Taxonomy (NCBI): domain Bacteria; kingdom Bacillati; phylum Bacillota; class Bacilli; order Lactobacillales; family Streptococcaceae; genus Streptococcus; species Streptococcus sp. HMSC074F05. The sequence continues at coordinate 72,379 of NZ_KV794410.1, forward strand.
ATATCCGTATCTACTATGGAGCGAAAGAGTCGTCCTACATGCTTGTCATGTCAGGACAGGCACTCGAGTTCTTTAGAGATATGGTATTAGATCCAAATAGTCTGTCCGAAAGACAGTTTCTGAACAACCTCTACTACAATTACAATCAGTTTTCAGTAAGACGAATTGATATTGCAATAGATGATTTTAATGAAACACCCTATTTCACTCCTAATCAGCTTCTAAAGATTTGTCAGAAGAAACGCTTTATATATGGAAAAAGCACTTACTACAATACCTACGGAGATGAAACAATCGGTCAAACCTTATATTTGAGAAAACCCAATGATGATGAAAGACTTAGAATTTACGATAAACGCTTAGAACGAGCTGAGAAGCTCGGCATCAGCAAGCGATTTATAGAAAATTGGATAAGAACTGAGTTAGAACTTAGGAAAGAAAAAGCTCACTACTTCATTCAAGAATGGTTGCATTCAGAAATAGACCTTCTCAACTTTACCAAGGGATATCTCAAGGAAAAAGTGAGGTTCTATAGTGATAGTCACTTCTCAAAACCTTTGAGATCTTGGGAAAAGTTTTTAGGTCACTCAAAACCTGTCTCTATCATTATTTCAAAATCAAAAACAGAACTAGAACAAAAATTAGAATGGTTTACTTATAAAGGTTCAGGAGCTATTCTAAAAGCGTATAAATTTCTATACGACAATAATTTACTGCATGAGTATGAGAAATCTAACTATCTTGCACTCAATAATATGGAATATCCACCAGATTTAGCAAGTGGATTAATAGAAAGGGCAATACTCTTTAAAAGAGAGGATTTGATCCCCACAATCAAAGAAAATATCAAAAGGAGAAATTAACTATGGCAAAAATGCTTTCACAAAATGACTGGAATTTTAATAACATTGGAACAAAATTTGAATTGGATGAAGTCATTCCAAAATTTGAAACGGAAGTCCGAGCAGATGCAAACGGAGAAATTATCAAAAACCGAGATGGTAGCGAAAGACGTTTTAATACCGATAAAATCATTGGTTGGAAATACAATGTAACAATCAAGGATGGACAATTCAAAAAGAAATCAACCCAAGTCTCAGTAGACAATCCAGAAGCTTTAGTTGATAATGACTATATCCAAGCAATGGATGAAGTACCAGTAACATTTGACAATTTACAAGCTACTATGATTAGCACGACAATGTATTACAAGGCGGATGCAATCCATCTAGTAGATGTAAAACAAAAATAAGTATCAGACAAGGGGAGTTAATCCTTCCCTTACTTAATCTAATTAGAAAAGGAGATCACATGATTAAAACTGTAACAAAAGATGACCTTATCGAACTTGGATTTGCTCCAGGAACTGCAAGAAAGATTATCCATACTGGCAAATTACTATTAGTGAATCGTGGTTTTAATATCTACGATAACAAACGGATTGGTACAATTCCAGCCAGTGTCGCTGAAGAACTACTAGGAATTGAACTCCAGAAAGAAGCATAATGAATGACTATTCGTAAAACTAAAAGTGGTAAATGGACCGTTGATGTTTCTAATGGTTTCCACCCCGTCACACAAAAAAGAATACGTATCATTCGAAAAGGATTAAAATCTAAAAAGGAAGCCCTAGAACTAGAACAACATATTCGAGTTGTAGAATTAAAAGAAAAACAATTTGACTTTGTAGTCACAACGGATATGTTATTCGACTTACTTGAAGAAGATGATTTGAAAAATGGCAGAAAAGTAAGCTACACAAGTACACAAAGAAACAATTATGAGCGTCATATCAAGCCATATTTTAAAAATACAAATTTAAATAAATTAACGTATGACCATATATTCGAATTTCGTGAATACCTAAAAACAAAACCTAAAAAACAAAATGAAAATGAAGTTTTAAGCTATAATACAATTAATAAGGTTCTAATTCTACTTAAAAAAATTTTTGATACTGGTATAAGAAAATCTCTCATTGACAAAAATCCAGTTAAGAATCTGAGAAAATTACCAATTAGGAAGCCTGATATTAAATTTTGGAGTATAGAAGAATTCACGAAATTTAGAGAACTTATTCGAGATGATGAAATAAGTTATGACCTGTTTTTCATAATTGCTTTCTTTACTGGAATGAGAATGGGAGAAATCCTCGCATTGACCTGGAATGATATAAATCTTTTAACAAATACGATATACGTTACCAAAACGGTATACTTTGTCAATAATACAAGCTACATTAATACAACAAAAACACGATCAGGAACTAGAAATATAACAATAAATCAGAAATTAACGGAAATGCTAAAAGATTGGAAAGTAAAACAAAAAGAAAAACTTGAGGAATTTACGAAAAATACTGAAGAACTACAAATAATACAGAGTACACCAATAACAATTACAAAAAATATGATTGATAAGAAGTTTAAGCAAATACTAGAAAGGGATAAAGATTTAAAGAAAATAAGAATTCATGATTTGAGACACTCTCATGCATCATTACTTATAAATCAAGGAGAAGATTATCTTGTTGTCAAAGAAAGATTAGGACACGCATCTATTACAACAACAATTGATACTTATTCTCATTTGTACCCTAGCAAACAGAAAACATTGGCTAATAAACTTGATGATTTATTTTAAAATGGAAAAAATTGGTAACTCGACACACAACAAAGAAAAAAAAGACAAGGTCCGAAAACCTTGTCTTTAATACTATACCGGCGGCCGGGGTCGAACCGGCACGTCCTTGCGGACACTGGATTTTGAGTCCAGCGCGTCTGCCAATTCCGCCACGCCGGCATAAATTTAACTGGGGTAGCTGGATTCGAACCAACGCATGAGGGAGTCAAAGTCCCTTGCCTTACCGCTTGGCTATACCCCAATAATAATATTATTAAATAGGCGAGTGATGGGGATCGAACCCACGCATGCCAGAGCCACAATCTGGTGTGTTAACCACTTCACCACACCCGCCATAATTATTAACACGGGCAGTAGGAATTGAACCCACACTGAAGGTTTTGGAGACCTTAGTTCTACCTTTAAACTATGCCCGTAAAGGATGGAAGGGGAGGGATTCGAACCCCCGAACCCGAAGGAGCGGATTTACAGTCCGCCGCGTTTAGCCTCTTCGCTACCCTTCCTGATTATTGAATTGATGGCGCGAGACGGAATCGAACCGCCGACACATGGAGCTTCAATCCATTGCTCTACCAACTGAGCTACCGAGCCAAATTGCGGGAGCAGGATTTGAACCTACGACCTTCGGGTTATGAGCCCGACGAGCTACCGAGCTGCTCCATCCCGCGTTAATATTAAGGAGGATGTGGGATTCGAACCCACGCACGCTTTTACACGCCTGACGGTTTTCAAGACCGTTCCCTTCAGCCGGACTTGGGTAATCCTCCAATATAACAATGGACCTTGTAGGACTTGAACCTACGACCACTCGGTTATGAGCCGAGAGCTCTAACCAGCTGAGCTAAAGGTCCAACAAGATCAACAATATAGCGGCGAAGGGGATCGAACCCCCGACCTCCCGGGTATGAACCGGACGCTCTAGCCAGCTGAGCTACACCGCCATAATATCGGGAAGACAGGATTCGAACCTGCGACACCTTGGTCCCAAACCAAGTACTCTACCAAGCTGAGCTACTTCCCGATCTAAAGCTACCGCTTTATGCACCCTAGAGGAGTCGAACCTCTAACCGCCTGATTCGTAGTCAGGTACTCTATCCAGTTGAGCTAAGGGTGCT
>NZ_KV794411.1:0-37905 GCF_001808725.1 Streptococcus sp. HMSC074F05
TAGATACTAGGCTCATTTGGGAGTTTAGCTTAGTTGGAATCGAGAGGTATTCGAGATTCCAATCGGCGGATAAGAGAAACGTAGTTTCTCACCGTTGGCTGAGTTAAACGACCATTTGGGAGTTTAGCTCAGCTGGGAGAGCATCTGCCTTACAAGCAGAGGGTCAGCGGTTCGATCCCGTTAACTCCCATAGGTCCCGTAGTGTAGCGGTTATCACGTCGCCCTGTCACGGCGAAGATCGCGGGTTCGATTCCCGTCGGGACCGTTAAGATAATGAAAATTATTTTAAGACTCGTTAGCTCAGTTGGTAGAGCAATTGACTTTTAATCAATGGGTCACTGGTTCGAGCCCAGTACGGGTCATATTTTGCGGGTTTGGCGGAATTGGCAGACGCACCAGATTTAGGATCTGGCGCTTTACGGCGTGGGGGTTCAAGTCCCTTAACCCGCATAAGAGAATAATAATGAGCCGGCTTAGCTCAGTTGGTAGAGCATCTGATTTGTAATCAGAGGGTCGCGTGTTCAAGTCATGTAGCCGGCATTTTTTTATATAAAGAAAGCAATGCGAACGTAGTTCAGTGGTAGAACACCACCTTGCCAAGGTGGGGGTCGCGGGTTCGAATCCCGTCGTTCGCTTGAGGAGGCCGGGGTGGCGGAACTGGCAGACGCACAGGACTTAAAATCCTGCGATTGGTAACGATCGTACCGGTTCGATTCCGGTCCTCGGCATAGACAAAGGTTGAAAGAAGCACCCTTAGCTCAACTGGATAGAGTACCTGACTACGAATCAGGCGGTTAGAGGTTCGACTCCTCTAGGGTGCATGGTCGCAAGGCTATGTAATAATTGAATAGGAACGAGCACCCTTAGCTCAACTGGATAGAGTACCTGACTACGAATCAGGCGGTTAGAGGTTCGACTCCTCTAGGGTGCATAAAGCGGTAGCTTTAGATCGGGAAGTAGCTCAGCTTGGTAGAGTACTTGGTTTGGGACCAAGGTGTCGCAGGTTCGAATCCTGTCTTCCCGATAGTGTATCGAAAAAGTCTAATGGTTGACATTAGACTTTTTTTGTAGTTATTTTTTTATTAATTTATAAGAAAAAAGAGCTTTCGCTCTTTTCAACTTTATTTATTTCGCAGTTCAACATAACGGTTATACCAAATTTTGATATATTCCTCAGAAAAAGGACCTTTGTTTTGGTTTATCCAATCTACTAGAACCTTAACATTTTCCTTTAAAATAAAGTCGATGTCATCTGAATAGTGCATTTTTTCTTTATGCTGCTCGTATTCTTCAACATCTAACAATTTTTTTTCACCATTGGTAAAGACCTTGACATCGAGATCATAGTCGATATATTTTAAGGCTTCTTGGTCAATGTGAAAAGGACTTGCTAGGTTACAGTAGTAAGACACACCATTGTCACGGATCATGGCGATGATGTTAAACCAATATTTTTTATGGAAATAAACGATCGCTGGTTCACGTGTGATCCAACGTCTACCATCACTTTCAGTCACAAGTGTATGATCATTTACTCCAATAATTGCATTTTCGGTTATCTTTAATACCATGGTGTCACGCCATGTACGGTGTAAACTGCCATCATGTTTATAACTTTGAATTGTAATAAAGTCGCCTTCTTTAGGTAGTTTCATAACTTACCAACTTTCTACAATCTAAGTATATCCTCTATATTGTATCATATTTTTTCAAATTTTTTCTTATTTTTCTATTTAATTTTCAATTTGGTTTATGAATCTAAGTATTCTCTAATGGCTGACGTTATATCACTATAATCGTAGCCTTTTCTGGCTAGTGCCTGAGTCAAGCGTTGTTTGAGTTCATAGCCTTCATATTTTTTACTGTATTTACGGTATTGTTTTTCTAACTCTTTTAGAATGAGCTCATTGGTTGTTTCTTCATCTGTTTCGAGCTCGAGATTTTGGAATGCTATCTTTGCTTGATTGTAAGCAAAACCTTTTGAAATGAGTGCCTGGATGATTTTCGTTTCAATGGCTTTTAACGGATATTTTCCTTGGTATTTTTTTAGGAGTTTTATTGCGGTACGGTCGATCACTTCTGAAAAATCATAGACTGCAAGAATTTCTTGAAGGATAGATTTTGGGATCCCTTTTTGTTGAATTTTTTGTTGTAATAAGAGAGGGCCCTTATCGCCACTGAGAAGGTTGGCCTCTATCAGGTTTCTTGCATATTGACGATCATCTAACCACTTGTCTTCTTTTAGCTGTTGGACCACTTTATCAATAATGCCACTATCAATCTCATATTTTGTCAGGTAGTCTCGGACTTCTTTTGTTGTTCGAGCTTTAAAAGAAAGATGGTAAAGGGCCAGGTTTTTACCATAGGAGTATTGAGCAAACTCTTGGATTTCTTTTAGTTCCTCTTCACTGATTTCTTTATCTTTAGAAAGAAAATATTTGACGATGGTGTCTTCTGTAATATAAAGTTTTTGATCATTGTCTAATTCCAGGAGGTAGAGTCTTTTTTTCTTTTCTAGTTTTGTAATTTTCATGTTTTTATTATACCGAAAAATGTGTTAAGATAGGGATATGAACGTTAAAGTAAAACAAAAAATTCCTTTGAAAATTAAACGAATGGGAATTAACGGAGAAGGGATTGGCTTTTATAAAAAAACACTTGTCTTTGTGCCAGGCGCTTTGAAGGGAGAAGATATCTTCTGTCAAATTACAAGTGTTAAGAAAAATTTTGCGGAAGCCAAACTCCTATCTGTGAACAAGGCGTCTAAGTTTCGTGTGACGCCCATGTGTGATATCTATGAGACCTGTGGTGGCTGTCAAATCATGCATTTGAAGTATGATAAGCAGCTGGAGTTTAAGACAGATTTATTACAACAGGCCTTGAAGAAGTTCTCACCTGAAGGATTTGAACAGTATGATATTCGGCCGACAATTGGAATGCAGGAGCCGCTTTACTATCGGGCAAAATTGCAATTTCAAACTAGGAAATTCAAGGGCCAGGTGAAGGCGGGCCTCTATGCCCAAAATTCACATTATTTGGTGGAATTAAAGGATTGTTTGGTTCAAGACCCGGATATTCAAGCTATCGCCAACGATCTAACGGATTTATTGACCTATTATCAGATTCCGATTGCTGATGAGCGTAAAGAACTGGGTGTCAGAACCATGATGGTTCGACGGGCTCGGAAGTCTGGGCAGGTTCAGATCATTGTGGTTACTAGTCGTCAGATTAATGTAAACAATTTGGTGCAAGACTTGGTCACGAAACACCCAGAGATTGTCACAGTTGCTGTTAACAAAAATACGTCTCGATCCAGTGAAATTTATGGGGAACAAACGCAGATTATTTGGGGAGAAGATGCCATTTTGGAAGGTGTTTTGGATTATGAATTCTCCCTGTCTCCTCGAGCCTTTTACCAGTTGAATCCGGAACAAACTGAAGTATTGTATAGTGAGGCTGTCAAGGCTCTAGATGTTTCTCCAGAGGATAACCTGATTGATGCCTACTGTGGTGTTGGAACGATTGGGTTTGCTTTTGCTAATAGAGTGAAAAGTGTTCGGGGGATGGATATTATTCCTGAAGCAATTGAAGATGCCAAATACAATGCTAAACGGATGGGATTTGAGAATACCCACTATGAGGCTGGTACAGCAGAAGAGATCATTCCTCGCTGGTACCAAGAAGGCTATCGGGCTAATGCTGTGATTGTGGATCCACCTCGTACGGGCTTGGGGACAAAATTAATAGAGACCTTGTTGCACTATGCACCTGAAAAGATGGTCTATGTCTCTTGTAATGTCTCTACTTTGGCAAGGGATCTAGTGGCTTTGACGAAGGTTTATCAGGTTGAATACATTCAATCAGTAGATATGTTTCCCCATACCGCAAGGACGGAAGCAGTTGTGAAATTAGTGAAGAAGTGAAAGTAGAAGAATGGATATTTGGGAAAAACTTTATCATGAGGCGAAAGCTCTCTATGCGCCTCAAGAGGTTTCAGATTTTGTCTATGCTCGACATGTGGTTGCTGCTGTTGAGGCCGCAGATGGTCAGATTTTTACGGGCTTTTGTATGGAAGGAACCTGTGGCGTCTTTCATTTATGTGCCGAACGAGCGGCACTCTTCAACATGTATCAACAATCAGGACAGACCAAGGTCAAGCGCATTATTGCTTTTCGAGACAAGCCTCCTTATGGAGAAGGCTCAGGGATGCCTTGTGGGGCCTGTCGTGAATTTCTCCTTGAGCTAGATGCAGAGAATCATCATCTAGAGTTTATGGTGGATTATGAAAGTCGTAAGACCATTACTTTAGGAGAGCTGATGCCTCTTTGGTGGGGCGAAGAACGGGCTCGTCAGAGAGAGAATAAAGGGAATGAGTAGAGGAAATAAATAAATGGACAATGTTATTGATGTATCGATTCCAGTTGCTCAAGTCATTGATCAACATCCGGAAGTATTGGATTTGTTGGTGGAGTTGGGCTTTAAACCCTTAGCCAATCCGATCATGCGCAATACAGTTGGGCGCAAGGTTTCCTTGAAACAAGGATCAAAATTAGAAGGTACCCCTATGGAGAAGATTGTGCGAACCCTAGAGGCTAACGGCTATGAAGTAGTGGGGCTAGACCAATGAGTGATGAACGAATTCACGTCTTAAGAGATATCTTATTAGAGCTTCATCATGGAGCCTCTCCTGAGTCGGTTCAGGAACGGTTTGATGCGACCTTTGCAGGGGTTTCTGCGATTGAGATCTCTCTTATGGAGCATGAACTGATGAACTCCGATGCAGGGGTCACTTTTGAAGATGTTATGGAGCTTTGTGATGTCCATGCCAATCTCTTTAAGAATGCGGTTCAAGGGGTCGAAGTTGCAGATACTGACCATCCAGGTCATCCTGTTCAAATCTTTAAACAGGAGAACTTAGCTCTTCGTGCGGCTATGATGCGGGTACGCCGCTTGCTAGACAATTATGAGACGACTGAGGATCCTGAGATGATTCAGGAGATTCATAAGGGCTTGTTACGTCAGCTGGGCTTAGTGGGTCAATTTGACCGGCATTACCGTCGTAAGGAAGAGTTGATGTTTCCGATTATGGAAAAATATGGGCATGATTCCCCACCAAAAGTGATGTGGGGAGTGGATGACCAGATTCGAGAACTCTTTGCGAAAGCTTTGGATGCGGCCAAAAAATTACCGGATTCTAGTATTTCTGAAGTCAAGGAGCTCTTTGAAGCCTTTGCGCAAGAGTTTGAGGGTATGATCTTCAAGGAAGAGTCGATCCTCTTGATGATTTTGCTGGAGTCCTTTACCCAGGATGACTGGCTCTCCATTGCAGAAGAAAGTGATGCTTATGGTTATGCCATTATCCTTCCGAGTGAAAAGTGGGTGCCAAAACGCGTTGACTTCAAAGAGGAAGCGTCTGAAGAGTCAGAAGGTTCAACTGAATCGCTTTCTTCTTCAAATGGAGATGAGCACCGTCAGGTCATTGAGACTCCTGAGGGGCAGTTGACGATTACCTTCACGCCTAAGAAAAAAGAAGAGAGCTTCGACCGCAAGCAACCACAAGCTTTTGGCCATGGATTTTTATCGGTGGAGCAAGCGAATTTAATCTTGAACCAGTTACCAATGGAGATCATCTTTGTCAATAAGGATGATATTTTCCAATATTACAATGATGCTGCGCCTTTTGAGGAAATGATTTTTAAGAGGACGCCATCGCAGGTAGGACGCAATGTTGAGCTGTGTCACCCACCGAAATATTTGGAGAAGGTCAAAGCGATTATGAAGGGGCTTCGTGAAGGGAAAAAGGACAAGTATGAAATGTGGTTCAAATCAGAATCGCGTGGGAAATTTGTCCATGTCACCTATGCAGCAGTGCGTGATGAAGCTGGAGAGTTTCAAGGTGTCTTGGAATATGTTCAGGACATTCAACCTTATCGAGAGATCGATACGGATTTTTATAGAGGAATGGAGTAAAGATGAGTTACGAAATAGAGTTTATGAAGGAGTTTGAGGAGTGGATCAAGACTCAAGTCATGATCAATGAAATGGCTCTCGAAGAGAGTAAGAAGGTTTTTGATGAAGACCAGGATGAGCGAGCTAAAATCGCCATGATTCGCTATGAAAGCCGTTTGGATGCTTATCAGTTCTTGCAAGGGAAGTTTGAAAATTTCCATGCTGGAAAAGGATTTCATGATTTACCAGATGGCCTCTTTGGTGAAAGAAAATATTAAAAATACCTTATTGAAGGCGTTTAACTAGCTAGATTTACCTGAAAATTGAGCAATGACTTGATTTTTTAGGGGATTGTGATACAATAAAAAAGTTGAAATGACATCAACGGATTTTTGAATGGAATGATAGTGATGAAACCTTGTTGCCTTAGGAATTGATCACTGAATTTAGGAGGAAAAATGGCAAAGAAGAACGTAAACCGTGCGAAACAATACAAACATCAAAATAGACATCTTTTGAAAAAAGCTGTCGCAACTGTAACTGCAGCTGTGAAAGAAGCACCTAAAAAGGTTGAGAAAGCTACAAAAGCAGTGGCGAAAGAAGTGAAACAAGCAGCTTCTTCAGTGGAAGAATTTGCTGCAAGTTTGGAAGGTGTGGCACTTGATCGTGCGCAAACATTCTATGATGAAGGTATTCGCTCTGTTGCGGACTTCGCAAACTGGACAGAAAAAGAACTCCTTGCTTTGAAAGGAATCGGTCCAGCTACAATCAAGAAATTGAAAGAACTAGGCGTTAAATTTAAATAATCGTTTTCTGATTTCTTGCTATTTCCAGGAAAACTTGCTAAAATGAACCTATTAGAGGTGTTTTGAGTCCCACATTTTACAGAAAGTGGCGGTGCTGAGAAGTCCACAAATGTGTCAAAACTGGTTGCTAATGGATGAAAATGAAATATTAAATAGTCTTTTTGTTTTAAAGACGAGAGATGCGGGCATCTGCCCGAAATTGGGTGGTACCGCGGATTAATACATTCGTCCCTGTCAGATTAATGACAGGGACGATTTTTATTTTATCCCGCTAGCTAAAGGAGCTTGTCATGAAACAATCTTTTAAAACCAGCAAACTCTACTACGGTTTTCCGATTTTCATCTTGGGGTATCAGGACAAGAACTTTGGGCACAATATCACGACCTGCAGTTCCTCTTATAGCCTGGGAGATTGGCTGGTCATCGGGGTTGGTAGTGAGGAAAATGCGGCTGACCAGATTAAGCATTATCAACAGTTCACTGTCAACATCCCTGATGAAAACTTTATGCTTGAGATGGAGCAGGCTGGGTTTATCAGCCATCGGGAGAAGTTGGAACACCTAGGGCTAGACTACGAGATTTCTGAACGGACTCAGGCTCCGATTTTAGAAGCTTGTCCAGTCGTTTTGGATTGCCAGGTAGATCGGATTATCGAGGAAGATGGCATCTGTCATATTTTTGCCAAGATTCTCGAGCGACTGGCTGATCCAGAGCTCTTAGATGACAAGGGGCATTTTAAAAATGACCGCTTTGCGCCAACTTACTTTATGGGGGACGGGCACCAGCGTGTTTATCGTTATCTAGATGACCGAGTCGATCCCATGGGGAGCTTTATGAAGAAAGCGAGGAAGAAGAATGACAAGAGCTGAGTTGCCAGATAAAATCGAAACGGATCGACTGGTCTTACGAGTCCGAACAGTGGCGGATGTTGAAGATATCTTTGACTATGCTAGTCGTCCAGAAGTCTCTTACCCAGCAGGTTTTCCACCTGTCAAGACCTTGGAAGATGAGATTTATTACCTAGAACATATCCTTCCCGAGCGCAATGAAAAGGACAATCTCCCAGCTGGTTACGGCATTGTAATCAAAGGGACCGATAAAATCATAGGCTCAGTCGATTTTCCCCGTCGCTACGAAGACGATGTACTGGAGATTGGCTATACCTTGCACCCAGACTATTGGGGCCGAGGCTATGTACCCGAAGCGGCACGTGCTTTGATTGACTTAGGCTTTAAAGAATTGGGGCTTCACAAGATAGAACTGGTCTGCTTTGGATACAACCTTCAAAGTCAACGAGTCGCGTTTACCCTCGAAGCTCGCATAAGAGACCGCAAAGATGCTCAAGGCAACCGCTGTGATGATTTGAGATACGGCTTGCTGAAGAGTGAGTGGGAGACTCAAGATCAACATTAAAAATAGAAATAACTAGAAAGGACACACACATGTCTAAAGAACTTTCACCTAAATACAATCCAGCCGAGGTTGAGGCTGGTCGTTACCAAAAATGGCTTGACGAAGATGTTTTCAAGCCTTCAGGCGATAAAAAGGCTAAACCTTATTCAATCGTTATTCCACCACCAAACGTAACTGGGAAACTCCACCTTGGTCACGCTTGGGATACAACTTTGCAAGATATCATCATCCGTCAAAAACGCATGCAAGGTTTTGACACGCTTTGGCTTCCTGGTATGGACCATGCTGGGATTGCTACTCAAGCCAAAGTTGAAGCACGTTTGGCTGAGGACGGCATCTCTCGTTATGACCTGGGTCGTGAAAAATTCCTTGAAAAAGTTTGGGAATGGAAAGACGAATATGCGACGACTATCAAGCAACAATGGGGTAAGATGGGGCTCTCTGTAGACTACTCTCGTGAGCGTTTCACCCTTGATGAAGGGTTGTCAAAAGCGGTTCGTAAGGTCTTTGTAGAGCTTTACAAGAAGGGCTGGATCTACCGTGGTGAATTTATCATCAACTGGGATCCGAAAGCCCGTACAGCCCTTTCTGATATCGAGGTTATTCACAAGGATGTGGAAGGTGCCTTCTACCACATGAACTACATGTTGGAAGACGGTTCACGTGCCCTTGAAGTAGCAACAACACGTCCTGAAACCATGTTTGGGGATACAGCCGTAGCGGTTAACCCAAATGATGATCGTTATAAAGACTTGATTGGTCAAAATGTTATCTTGCCAATCTTGAACAAGCCAATCCCAATCGTAGGGGACGAACACGCAGACCCTGAGTTTGGTACTGGTGTGGTGAAGATCACTCCTGCCCATGACCCTAATGACTTCTTAGTTGGTCAACGTCATAATCTTCCGCAAGTGAACGTCATGAACGATGATGGTACTATGAATGAATTAGCTGGTGAATTCAATGGCATGGACCGCTTTGAAGCTCGTAAGGCTGTTATCAAGAAGTTAGAAGAAATTGGTGCCCTTGTTAAGATTGAGAAGATGACCCATTCAGTTGGTCACTCAGAGCGTACAGGGGTGATGGTTGAGCCACGTTTGTCTACACAATGGTTTGTGAAGATGGATCAATTGGCGAAAAATGCCATTGCCAACCAAGACACAGATGATAAGGTTGAATTTTACCCACCTCGTTTCAACGATACCTTCCTTCAATGGATGGAAAATGTCCACGACTGGGTGATCTCTCGTCAGCTCTGGTGGGGTCACCAAATCCCAGCTTGGTACAATGCTGAGGGTGAAATGTACGTTGGCGAAGAAGCGCCAGAAGGAGACGGATGGAAACAAGACGAAGATGTCTTGGATACGTGGTTTAGTTCAGCCCTTTGGCCATTCTCAACTATGGGCTGGCCTGATGTCGACTCAGAAGACTTCAAACGTTACTTCCCAACTTCAACCTTGGTAACAGGTTACGACATCATCTTCTTCTGGGTGTCTCGTATGATCTTCCAATCTTTGGAATTCACTGGTCGTCAGCCATTCCAAAACGTTCTGATTCATGGTCTCATTCGTGATGAGCAAGGGCGTAAGATGTCTAAGTCACTCGGTAACGGGATTGACCCAATGGATGTTATCGAGAAATACGGTGCCGATGCCCTTCGTTGGTTCCTTTCAAACGGTTCTGCACCAGGGCAAGACGTACGTTTCTCTTATGAGAAAATGGATGCGTCTTGGAACTTCATTAACAAGATTTGGAACATCTCTCGTTACATCCTCATGAACAATGAAGGTTTGACCCTGGATGTGGCGCGTGAAAATGTGGCTAAAGTGGCTGCTGGTCAAGCAGGTAACGTGACAGACCGCTGGATTCTCCATAACCTTAACGAAACGATTGGAAAAGTCACTGAAAACTTTGATAAGTTTGAATTCGGTGTGGCTGGTCACATCCTCTACAACTTCATCTGGGATGAGTTTGCAGACTGGTATGTTGAGTTGACTAAGGAAGTGCTTTATAGCGACAATGAGGAAGAAAAAGTTATCACTCGATCTGTTCTTCTTTACACCTTGGATCAAATTTTGCGACTCCTTCACCCAATCATGCCATTCGTAACCGAAGAAATCTATGGTCAAATCTCTGAAGGAACGATCGTGACTGCGGAATACCCAGTGGTTCGTCCAGAGTTTGAAAACGAAGAAGCAGCAGCCGGCGTTGAAGCGCTTAAAGATGTGATTCGCTCAGTACGTAACTCACGTGCAGAAGTGAACGTAGCACCAAGCAAACCAATCACTATCTTGATTAAGACAAGCGACAGCAAGCTTGATGCCTTCTTCAATGATAATGTCAACTACATCAAACGCTTCACAAACCCAGAACACTTGGAAATTGCAGCAGATGTCGAAGTACCTGACTTGGTTATGTCAAGCATCATCACAGGCGCAGAAATCTACTTGCCACTCGCTGACCTTCTCAATGTCGAAGAAGAATTGGCCCGTCTTGAAAAAGAATTGGCTAAATGGCAAAAAGAACTCGACATGGTTGGTAAGAAACTTAGCAACGAACGCTTCGTAGCCAATGCCAAACCAGAAGTCGTCCAAAAAGAACGCGACAAACAAGCCGACTACCAAGCGAAATACGACGCAACCGTTGCGCGTATTGATGAGATGAAGAAACTCGTGAAATAAACACAGAAACACGGCGGTATGCCGTGTTTTTTTGTATGATTCTGTAAGAGAAAAAGTTTAAGTAACCTATTTTTAGACCATTTTCCAGAAATAATCGATGATATAGGTGAGACCATAAGTGTAGATGACCAGAGTAATCGGTTTACAGAGAATAATAATGGTCATATAGCGCTTAAAGGTCATATTGGTCAATCCAGCTAGCATGCAGAGAAAGTCCGCTGGACTGATAGGCCAGATCATCATGAAGATGAAGAAACGATCAAACCGTTTGCCTTCGTTGAGCCAGTTAATATACTTGTCGTAAGTCTTCTGGCTGACCATAGACTGGACAAACTTAGGCCCGTACATTCGCGCGAGGTGGAAGATGATGGAACAGCCAATGACGATGCCGATGTAGTTGTAGATGGTCCCAATGATGTGGCCATAGATAAAGACCCCAGCGACAGACGTCAGAGCACCAGGGATAATAGGCACCACTGTCTGGAGGATTTGAAGAAAGATAAAGAGAGGGGGGCCAAAGATACCTGCTTGAAGAATAAAAGCCGACAAGGTCTCCTTGGATTGAAGAATGCCAGCAAAGTAGGCCCAGATACAGAAAGCAAGGGTTGCCAGGGCCCCAATGATGGAGGACCAATTAATGATTTTTTGGAGGAGAGGTGAGACCTCCCTCATTTTTTTTTCTTTTGTTATCATAACTCTTCCATGTATTTTTTTTTCTTCTACTATACCATTTTTTAGTCTATTTGTAAGCCCTGGTGATGAAAGTGCTGAAAGTCATAAAAGATGGTATAATGATGTAATTGGAAGCTACAATAAATATCATAGGTAATAGGGGAGGATGTAGTGGAAGAATATATAAACTTATACCACCAGAAATTATGGGAAATAGCTTTTAGTAATGTTGAGAAGGTATTTGGTATATTTTTTACAATTTTACTAGTTTTATCAATTTACCCTATTTATACCTCATTTCAAAAATTGGTAAGAAGAAAAAAACTTGTTTTGGCGCTTGTAGGTATGCCTTTTTTCTTGTTCTTTCTTTGTATGGCTACGGAGTATGTATACAGCTACGATAAAATTATGAATCCAAATTCACCTTACAACGATTCCTTACGTATTGCTTCTTTAAAATCTGATACAGTTTTGCCTGTATTGGAAAATGTGGACGAAGTCCCAATCGCTAGTATAGATGGGGATCTAAAGAGAAAAGATATTATTTTATTTGCGGTACCTAATCCGATATTTTATGATGGATTGTTTGGAAACTTAGCGAATCATCTTGCAGTTGGACAGACCGTGGGAAATAATTTTGTTGTGGCTTTAGTGGGTTTTAAAGAGAAAAATGGTGAGTGGCAATCTGTGGATATCCGCCTTGCTCCTGGTGATTCTGAAAAAGATTTTAAGAAATTCTCTAAGGTTCTTCATATTAAAAGAGGTGAAAGAGAAGGTGCTGATGGAATAATACTGACGCTTCAAAAACTTCATGAATCAACATTACGAAAAGAAAAGAATGGAGAATAGTACAGCTTGTGAATAAAACTGCTCTCCACTCTAATATCAGAACTTTCCATTTTGGAAAGTTTTTTTGTTTAAAAAGTAACGGAAACCTTCTCCATTAGTTTAGGAGTAGCTCTCTCCTCTAAGATCAAGTCATCCGTGCGAAAACCCCCATTTTATGCTATAATGGGGAGAATACGAATGTTTGGAGAAAAACGTGTCAATCGAAAATTACAAACCAGATTTTGCGGTGGAAGCAGCCTATGATCTCACCGTTGCAGACTTGAAAAAACAAGGTATCAAGGCGGTCCTTGTGGATTTGGATAATACCTTGATTGCTTGGAACAATCCGGATGGGACTCCCGAGATGCGCCAATGGTTGCATGACCTTCGTGATGGGGGGATTCGGGTTATCGTGGTGTCCAATAATAGTCCCAAACGGGTCAAGCGCGCGGTTGAGAAATTTGATATTGACTATGAAGCTTGGTCGCTCAAGCCCTTTACTTTTGGGATTGATCGGGCTCTCAAACGTTTCCACTATGAGAAAAATGAAGTGGTCATGGTCGGGGATCAACTGATGACGGATATCCGGGCTGCCCATCGTGCAGGTATTCGTTCGATTTTGGTCAAACCTTTGGTTGAGCATGACTCCATCAAGACCCAGATCAACCGGGCGCGTGAACGCCGTGTTATGAAGCAAATGGCCGAGAAATATGGTCCGATTGAATACAAAAAAGGAATTTAAGAATGGAAGAATTATTCTGTATTGGCTGTGGAGCCCCCATTCAGACAGAAAACAAAGAGGGGCTAGGCTATACTCCCCAATCAGCTCTTGAAAAGGGCTTGGAAACAGGCGAAGTCTATTGCCAACGCTGTTTCCGTCTGCGTCACTATAATGAAATCACAGATGTGCATCTGACAGATGATGATTTCCTAAAGCTCCTTCACGAAGTAGGCGATAGTGATGCTCTCGTGGTCAATGTAGTGGATATTTTTGATTTTAATGGATCCGTTATCCCTGGTCTACCACGCTTTGTAGCAGGAAATGATGTCCTCTTGGTCGGAAACAAAAAAGACATCTTGCCTAAGTCTGTCAAGGATAGCAAGGTGACCCATTGGTTGATGGAGCGGGCCCACGAAGAAGGCATGCGTCCTGTCGATGTGGTCCTCACCTCTGCCCAAAACAAGAGTGCGATCAAGGACTTGATGGAAAAGATTGAACAGTACCGTAAGGGCCGTGACGTCTATGTGGTGGGTGTGACCAACGTTGGGAAATCGACCCTCATCAATGCAATCATCCAAGAAATCACAGGGGATAAGGATATCATCACGACTTCTCGCTTCCCAGGAACGACACTGGACAAGATCGAAATTCCACTGGACGATGGATCCTACATCTACGATACACCAGGGATTATCCATCGCCACCAGATGGCCCACTACTTGACAGCAAAAAATCTCAAGTATGTCAGCCCTAAAAAGGAAATCAAGCCTAAAACTTATCAGCTCAATCCAGAGCAAACCCTTTTCTTGGGTGGCTTGGGACGATTTGACTTTATCAAGGGAGAAAAGCAAGGTTTCACCGCCTTCTTTGACAACGAACTCAAGCTTCATCGAACCAAGCTAGAGGGCGCGACCGCCTTTTATGACAAGCATGTTGGTGGCTTACTAACTCCACCTAATAGCAAGGAAAAAGAAGAATTCCCACCCTTGATTTCCCATGAGTTTACCATCAAGGACAAGACAGACCTGGTCATCTCAGGCCTGGGATGGATCCGCGTCAATGGAGAAGCCAAAGTAGCCGTCTGGGCACCAGAAGGCGTCGCCGTCGTTACCCGTAAAGCTATTATTTAAAAATTTGAAAGGAAATAGTTTCTTTGTAGACTGGGCGAGTGCAACGAGCCTAGAAAGGATACTTTTCGCTGTGGTGAAAGCCTAAGTAGATATTTTACTACTTAGGCGCGGAAAATTTGAGACTTTAGGCTCAAATTTAAGTCATGGAACTCCGTTAGGAGGTCGCTGACGACCGCCACCACATCAGAAAAGTATCAAAAAAGAAACAATGAAAAAAATATGACATTAACATCCAAACAACGGGCTTTCCTCAACAGCCAAGCCCACAGCCTCAAGCCCATTATCCAAATCGGGAAGAATGGGCTCAATGACCAAATCAAAACCAGTGTGCGCCAAGCGCTAGATGCGCGTGAACTCATCAAGGTGACACTTCTTCAAAATACGGATGAGAATATCCATGAAGTAGCAGAAATCTTGGAAGAAGAAATCGGTGTGGAAACGGTCCAAAAGATTGGTCGGATTCTCATCTTGTTCAAACAATCGAGCAAAAAAGAAAATCGTAAAATTTCGGCGAAGGTAAAAGAAATTTAAGACATCGAGGAGAGCAAACCTATGGCAATTGAACTATTGACTCCCTTTACCAAGGTAGAGTTAGAGCCAGAGATCAAAGACAAGAAACGCAAACAAGTTGGTATTTTGGGTGGAAATTTCAATCCGGTCCACAATGCCCATTTGGTCGTTGCGGATCAAGTGCGCCAACAATTAGGGTTAGATAAGGTGCTCTTGATGCCTGAATATGAGCCACCGCATGTCGATGCCAAGGGGACGATTGCAGAGCACCATCGCCTTAAGATGCTGGAATTAGCCATTGAAGGCATTGAAGGTCTGGAGATCGAGACGATTGAACTCGAGCGGAAAGGGATTTCCTATACCTACGACACCATGCTCTTGCTTAATGAACGGGATCCAGACACAGATTATTACTTCATCATTGGTGCAGATATGGTGGATTATTTACCAAAATGGCACCGCATTGATGAATTGGTGGAGATTGTGCAATTTGTCGGAGTACAGCGACCACGCTATAAGGCAGGGACTTCTTATCCGGTGATCTGGGTGGATGTTCCTCTAATGGACATCTCCTCTAGTATGGTACGTGATTTTGTAGCCAAGGGTCGGACGCCGAATTTTATGTTGCCAAAACCAGTCTTGGACTATATCAAGAAAGAAGGATTGTATCAATGACCTATGAAAACTATCTAGGCTTTTCTCGTGAGGTCTTGCTTGAAAAAATGCGTCAAATCCTGCCAGAAAAGCGACTAACCCACTGTTTAGGGGTTGAGAAGGCTGCGCGTGACTTGGCCAAACGCTATGGGGCTGACGAAGAGCAGGCTGGCCTAGCAGGTCTCTTACATGACTACGCCAAGAAATTATCAGATCAGGAATTTCTGGACTTGATTGATCGCTATGAGCTAGATCCAGCGTTAAAAAACTGGGGCAACAATGTCTGGCATGGGATGGTCGGGATTTATAAGATCAAAGAAGACCTCGGACTGACAGATCCAGCCATTCTTCGCAGTATTGAGATTCACACCGTGGGGAGTGGACAGATGTCAACCTTAGACAAGATTGTCTATGTGGCCGATTATATTGAGCACAACCGGGCCTTTCCGGGAGTAGATCAAGCACGTGATATCGCCCAAGTTTCCTTGGATCGTGCCGTGGCTTATGAGACGGCTCGCACAGTCGAACACCTGGCCCACCAAGAATTGCCCATTTATCCCCAAACCCTTGAAACCTATAATGCCTTTGTGAAGTATTTGAAAGAGGAGCAGTGAGTGAAGACAGCTTTTATCATTATTGACGTACAAAATATCTTAGTGGAAACAGGTTTTGAGACAGAAAAGCTCTTAGAGAAGATTGCTTATTTACAAGAACAGGCTAGAAAACATCAGGTTGAAATTATCTACATGCAGCATATTGAAACGCCAGAGGCTTTAACTTCGGAAGATTGGCAATTATCGCCCCTGTTGAAGAGGCAGGCAGATGAGAAGGTGTTTCAGAAGCGTTACAATAGCATATTTAAAGAGACAGGATTAAAAGAATACTTGGATCAACAAGGGATTGAACAACTGGTCCTGTGTGGTATGCAGACAGAATATTGTGTCGATACATCCGTCAAAGTAGGGTTTGAATACGGCTACAAGCTGGTCATTCCAGAAGGAGTTGTCACAACCTTTGATGGAGAGGATATTCCGGCAGAAACGCTTAATGAATTTTATGAAAATATTTGGGCAGAACGTTTTGCGGATGTCTTAGATTACAAATCAATTTTTTAAGGAAAGAGGATTACATGAAAGAAAAAGAACTACTTGAACTAGTTGTCAAAGCAGCCGATGAAAAGCGTGCAGAAGACATTGTGGCTTTGGATGTTCAAAGCTTGACCAGCGTGACAGACTACTTTGTCATCGCAAGTTCTATGAACAGCCGCCAATTGGAGGCTATTGCTGAAAATATTCGCGAGAAGGTCATTGAAGCTGGTGGGAATGCCAGCCACGTCGAAGGTGATTCAGCTGGAGGTTGGGTCCTTCTTGACTTAGGTGGTGTGGTGGTCCATGTCTTCTCAGAAGAAATGCGTGCCCACTATAACCTAGAAAAGCTATGGCACGAAGCAAGTGCTGTCGATCTTTCAGCAGCCCTAGCATAAGCAGGTAAACTCAGTTGGTAGCAACTGAGTTTTGTTGGTTAAATTGAAATTCTATGGAAAGAAAGGATGGGGCCTCGTGTTTAGTTAATTTGTTAACCGAACACGAGCTAAAAGCTGTGAGAAAAAGATAAACTTCCTTTGTATCTGACGATACGGCAGAAAGTTTCCAGTTTTCTCTTTGCTTTTAACGCTCTTTGTATCTTAGAAAGGATTTGAACCCGTCCTGTAATCCTCGGAAAATAGATAGCACTCCTTGGAGCTTAGCTCCATCATCGTGCTCCTAATTTTCTATCGGATTACGGGCGGACTTGGTATCATGAATATGGCGACTTATGAAACCTTTGCGGCGGTCTATGATGCGGTCATGGATGACAGTCTGTATGATTTGTGGACGGATTTTTCTCTCCGGCATCTCCCTAAAAGCAAGGATCGGAAAAAATTACTGGAATTGGCTTGTGGGACAGGGATTCAGTCTGTTCGCTTTTCTCAAGCTGGATTTGATGTGACGGGGTTAGACCTGAGTGCTGACATGCTGAAAATTGCTGAAAAAAGAGCTGCTTCAGCCAAGCAGAAGATTGATTTTATCGAGGGCAATATGCTGGACCTGTCGCAAGCAGGCACTTATGATTTCGTGACCTGCTACTCGGATTCTATCTGCTATATGCAGGACGAGGTAGAAGTAGGGGATGTCTTTGAAGAAGTGTATAATGCCCTCAATGAGGACGGAGTCTTTATCTTTGATGTCCATTCGACCTATCAGACAGATGAGGTCTTCCCAGGCTATTCTTACCACGAAAACGCAGAAGACTTTGCCATGCTCTGGGATACTTACGAGGACGCGGCCCCTCACTCGATCGTCCATGAGCTGACCTTCTTTGTCCAAGAAGAGGATGGCAGCTTTAGTCGCCACGATGAAGTTCATGAGGAACGCACCTATGAAGTTTTAACCTATGACATTTTATTGGAGCAGGCTGGCTTTAAATCTTTCAAATTGTATGCAGACTTTGAAGACAAAGCGCCAACAAAGACCAGCAAACGATGGTTTTTTGTAGCACAGAAGTAGGACAGCATGACAGTTATAGGTATTATTGCAGAATTTAATCCCTTTCACAATGGTCACAAGTACCTGTTGAAACAGGCAGACGGGCTGAAGATTGTGGCCATGTCCGGAAATTTTGTTCAACGTGGCGAGCCTGCCATTGTAGACAAGTGGATTCGCGCGCAGATGGCTTTGGAAAATGGAGCGGATCTGGTGGTCGAGCTCCCCTTTCTTGTGGCTGTTCAGTCGGCTGATCATTTTGCCAAGGGAGCGGTAGAAATCTTGTCCCGTCTAGGAATTGACCAATTGATTTTTGGGACAGAAGAAGTCTTGGATTACCAAGCGATTGCGACTATTTATTCGGAGAAAGGAGCGGAAATGGAAGGTTTCTTGCGAAGTCTTCCAGACGATTTATCTTATCCACAAAAGACCCAAAAAATGTGGGAAACCTTTGCTGGAGTGGAGTTCACAGGAGATACTCCCAATCATATTCTAGGGCTGGCTTATGCCAAGGCTTGTGCTGGGAAGGGGATTGCGCTTAAGCCCGTCCAGCGCCAGGGTGCGGTCTACCATTCAGAAGAAAAAGAAGTGGCCTATGCTTCTGCGACTAGTCTACGCCTACACAAGGAAGATCAGGACTTTGTTGCTAGATTCATGCCCAATAGCCAACTCTTTCAGTCGGCTCCACAGGTATCTTGGGAGAATTATGACCAACTGCTCCGTTATCAAATCCTAACCCGTCCGGATTTGACACAGATTTTTCAGGTCAATGAGGAACTGGCCAATCGGATAAAGGATGCGGTTCGAAGTGCTAGTTCTGTGGAAGACCTGGTGGAGAAAGTCGCAACCAAGCGCTATACCAAGGCGCGTGTGCGCCGCATCTTGACCTACATCTTGGTAGGGGCGATGGATCAATCTCTTCCCGATGCCATTCATGTCTTAGGATTTTCCGCAAAGGGACAAGCTCACCTCAAATCACTAAAAGGTCAAGTGGACTTGGTGACCCGAATCGGTAAGGAACCTTGGGACAGTTTGACCCAGCAAGCCGATCAGGTGTATCAACTAGGCCATCCCCAATTGCCAGAGCAGATCTGGGGTCGGGTGCCAGTGAGGGTGGAAGAATCAACAGTCTGACGTAAATTTTCTCTGTCCACATTCACGTAAGGCAAGAAAGTGATGATGCGCGGAAACAGTGTTTGAGAGTGGGACAGAAATCGATAATTCGTTAGAATTCGATTTCGTCGTCCCACCTCCGCACAGTTGAGTAGGGCTGTAAAAGCTGATGAAATCAGCGTAGTAGAGCCCACTCAACCACTGCGTCTTGCTCGACAAACCAAAAACAATTAAGAGGCTAGGACTTTTGTCCCAGACTCATCTTTTTTTTTTTACCAAATTTAAAATTTTTTACGAATAATTAGGTAGAGAGGGAAAAACTTGTACAAGTTCCTGACAAGTTCTTCTTTTTCATGTATAATAATAGAAAAGAGGTAGAATGAGGTATGGTCATGGAAGCAGTCGTTTATTCAACATTCCGCAATCATTTGAAGGATTATATGAAGAAGGTGAATGATGAGTTTGAGACTTTGACGGTCGTAAATAAGAATCCAGACGAAGATATTGTGGTCATCTCTAAGAGCGAGTGGGATAGCCTACAAGAAACCCTGAGACTAGCTCAGAACAAGGAGTTGTCAGATAAGGTCCTGCGTGGCATGGCAGAAGTCCGAGCTGGTCAGGTTCAACTCCATGAGATTGAGGGGTAACAGATGTTACTCAAGTTTACAGAAGATGCCTGGAAGGATTATTGTTACTGGCAAAGTCAGGACAAAAAAACACTAAAGCGAATCAATACCCTTATCAAAGAGATCCAGAGGGATCCATTTGCAGGGATTGGTAAGCCTGAGCCCTTGAAATATGACTTTCAAGGAGCATGGTCAAGGCGGATTGATGCAGAGAATCGCCTGATTTATATGATAGATGAGTCAGGTGTCGCTTTCCTCTCTTTTAAAGATCATTATTAAGTCTTTAAAAGAGGATCTTTTTGATAGTTAGAATAGCTCTTTAAAGTTTCCAATTCGAAGAAAATTCCTATAAAATCCCGTTGCTAAAAATAGAAAAATCTAGTCTAACTTCGATGATTTGTGATATAATGTTAAAGATTGAAAATAATTTGAAAAAATTTAAGGAGAATCCTCATGGGACGTAAATGGGCCAATATTGTTGCCAAGAAAACTGCCAAAGATGGTGCCAACTCAAAAGTATATGCCAAATTTGGTGTGGAGATCTATGTAGCTGCTAAAAAGGGTGAACCAGATCCAGAACTAAATACTGCTTTGAGATTCGTTATTGACCGTGCTAAACAAGCGCAAGTGCCAAAACACGTGATTGATAAAGCGATCGATAAGGCAAAAGGAAACACTGACGAAACCTTTACAGAAGGACGTTACGAAGGATTTGGACCAAATGGTTCGATGTTGATCGTTGATACCTTGACGTCAAACGTTAACCGTACAGCTGCCAATGTCCGTGCTGCTTTTGGTAAAAACGGTGGGAACATGGGAGCTTCCGGTTCTGTATCTTACCTCTTTGACAACAAAGGTGTTATCGTCTTTGCTGGTGATGATGCCGATGCCATCTTTGAGCTTTTGCTTGAAGCAGATGTGGATGTAGATGATGTCGAAGCTGAAGAAGGAACGATCACAGTCTACACTGCACCAACTGATCTTCACAAAGCGATCGTTGCTTTGCGTGAATCAGGTGTCGAAGAATTCCAAGTAACAGAATTGGAAATGATTCCTCAATCAGAAGTTGAGTTGTCAGGTGAAGATTTGGAAACATTTGAAAAACTTTACAGCGTTCTTGAAGATGACGAAGACGTACAAAAAATCTACACAAACGTAGATGGATTCTAATCACTCGTAAGAACTGTAGTGAATCCCATAAATCAAGAAAAAGGATAGCTTCTTAGATCAAGCTATCCTTTTTCTCTGTCTGATGAGGATCTATCTTTTGTAAGTGATGTCCTGTATAAGCGTAAATACGGGTCAGGGGTGATTGGGAGAGTGTGGAAACCTTAAAATAGAAATAATGGTCTCGATGATCTCGACTTTTAGTATGGTGAAGACGAAAGTAGTTTCGCTGACCTGCTGCCATAGAGTGGAGAATATCGTCTTCTAAAAAGACGAGTGGCGTAGAAGTAGCGGCCCACTTGTAAAAGTCCATCTCAAATTGGTGGTAATTCTCCGAAAAATAATCAAATTGTAATTCGTGTTTAGTCTGAATAGGTTTCATAGGCTGTTTCCTCAGATTCAATAAAAATGATAGAGTCTACGAGGAGACGGTAGTAGTGGCCATCGCTTTTGAGAAGAAGCTCAGAAGCAGATAAGGTGTGAATCAAACCTGTGTAGGTTGCAAATTGATTCCCCTCTAAAGTCGTGATCGAGATCGTCGTTTGTTGTTGAAAGGCCTGCTCCAGGAGCCGGATCTGTTCAGCAAGTGGAAGAATTGTGAGCTGACTGCGGTCAATTTCTTTTGTATGCAGGGCAGTTGTGTGCTCGGATAAAAAGAAGCCAGCCCATTTGGCCATGCCACGATCTTGAAATTCTCGGGCGGATTGATAAGGGAGATAAGAACGGTCGATCATGTTAATCCATCTAAGCCTCCTACGGAATGTCCGCCTGTTAGTTTACTGCGTGCAATGGCGCGTGAGTTTTCTAGTAATGAGGAGCCTTTCTGAAGAGAGGTAAAGCCAAATTGGTCCCGAATGCGGTCAATGGTCTGCTGGAGTTTCTCCTCTTTTTCCAAGGCTACTGGGTCATCAAAGAGAGAAAAGAGTTGAAGAGACTCCTCTACAAGTTCTCCATAAAAAACACCAATCTGCCGAATGGCTCCTCCTTCGTACTTGGAGCGAAAGAGTCGCAGAACCGTATCGGATAAAACCTTGGTGGATTGGGTGGGCTCAATCTTTTGCTGGCAGTGAATGGACGGAAGTCCCTCGATTTTGGAGTAGGAGGCATGAATGGAGACCAGCTGGGTCTTCTTTTTTTTCCGTCGCAAGCGAATAGCCACCTGTTCAGCCATCTCCCGAAACACCAGTTCAATGTCGGCTTGTAGATGGTAGTCATAGGGCAAGATTTGAGAGTTGCCAATGCCTCGTGATTTCGGACGATAAGGCTTGTGGACATTGCTTTCATCAATACCATGAGCATGGAACCAAAGTTGCAGACCCATGACTCCGAATTCTTTCTTTAAGAGATCTGGGTGAGCCTGGGCCAGTTCAGCAATCGACGTGATCCCGATCTTTTGCAATCGTTTTTCAGTGCGACGTCCAATGCCCCAAAAATCAGTGAGCTGGGGCAGTTTCCAGACCTTACTTTCTACATCTTCATAAGACCAATTGGAGCGCATATTTCGGCAATGCTTGGCTTCATTGTCCAAGGCCAGCTTGGCAAGAAGGGGATTGGCGTTGCTGAGGCCGATGGTAGAGTAGATTCCAGTTTCCTGCCAGATCCTTTTTTGGATTCTGGCAGAAAGGAGATCCAGTTTTTCCTTTCGAGAGAGGGAGGGATCTGGAATAAAATAATTTAAGGAAGAAGTCAGATCGATAAAGCCTTCGTCAATCGAGTAAGGAAAAATATCATCTGGTGCCGCAAATTCCTGAAAGACTTTTTGAATCTCCATATTGACCTGAATATAGGCATTCATCCGAGGAGGTACAATCAGGGTCCTCTTGGCCCAGGATTCAATGGATGCAATAAAGGCTGGATCTGTAGGCAATCCTTGTTTTTTGGCGGCGTAGCTATTAAATTTCCTGGTTTTGAGGTCAAAAGGTAGGTCGTAGCTACGGCTGACATTTTTCTTGCCAAAGACTTGTTTGAAAACGGGAGAGCTCGCCAAAATCAGGCCAGCAGAATTGTCGCTCCGACTCATGACGCAAAGAGAAGTCGTCAAGGGATTGAGCCCCAAACGGACACATTCACAACTGGCATAAAAACTTTTCATATCCACAAAAGCAATATCAGAATGAGGCTCACGTGAATAATCAAATAGCATATTTACACCTCAAGTGGGAGAAAATGCCCGACCACAATGCCGACGATTTTGGGCTCGTCTTCATAGGGAGCAAATAAATCATCATAGTCAGGGTTGATGGATTCTAAGCGCAATCCTTCCGCTTCCCGATAGACTTTCTTGATGTAGGTTTTTCCATTCCAGATGAGGGCGTAGACAGCCCCATCATAGTCAAAGCCAGTCTGCTTCATGAGGGCAACAGAGCCGTTGGGATAGAGAGGTTCCATCGAATCACCTGATACCCAAGAAGCGAAATCGTGCTGGATCTCTTGGTCAAAATAGACAGTTTCATAGTCCGTTTCGTTGTCATAAAAGGTGTGTCCCAAACCAGCTGCAAGCTCAACCGAAAGAACCTTATAAGCTGTCAAGGAAACAACTTTTTGCTGCTGTTCGAATAACTGGCTGGCCAACTGGTCGACTTTCTTTTGATGAGGTGGGGTTAATAAAGGGTAGGTGTAGAGTGCGGAGTCTTTGTTAATAAAGTAGTCCTCTTTAACGGAGAGGCGCTTGGCCAACCTCCTGAGATTTTTTTCGTGTGGCTCCGCCAAGCCATTCTCCCAACTGGAGTAAGTCTTACGAGAAATCTTGAGATCCTCGTAGACATCTGCTTGGGTCAAGCCTTTTTCCAGGCGTCTTTCTTTTAGTTTTTTTGCATCAAACATGTCGCTTCTCCTGTGTAACGTTTTAAAGGTTACATATAGTTTATCAAAAATAAAATCCTTTTGCAAGAAAAAAATTCCGTTATAAGGGGATGGAAAGACTTGGATTTTGAGTGAAAAAAGAGTATAATCAGTTTTACAACTTCTATCAACGAGGGATTATATGAAAAAAAGTTTTATACACCAACAAAAAGAAATTTCGTTTGTTAAAACGACGTTTACACAATATTTAAAAGATAAATTGGACATCATTGAAGTCCAAGGGCCAATTTTGAGCAAGGTCGGAGACGGGATGCAGGATAACCTTTCTGGGATTGAACACCCGGTATCTGTAAAGGTCCTTCAAATTCCTGATGAGACTTATGAAGTCGTGCATTCACTCGCAAAGTGGAAACGCCATACTTTGGCACGTTTTGGTTTTGGCGAAGGAGAAGGTCTCTTTGTCCATATGAAGGCTCTTCGTCCAGATGAAGATTCGCTAGACGCTATCCACTCTGTTTATGTAGACCAATGGGACTGGGAAAAAGTCATCCCAAATGGTCAACGCAATATCGCCTACCTCAAAGAAACGGTTGAAAAAATCTACAAGGCGATTCGTTTAACAGAACTAGCAGTAGAAGCGCGCTATGATATTGAGTCAGTTCTTCCAAAACAAATTACCTTCGTTCACACAGAAGAATTGGTGGAACGCTATCCAGATTTAACTCCAAAAGAGCGTGAAAATGCCATTGCCAAAGAATTCGGAGCCGTTTTCTTGATCGGGATTGGTGGAGAGCTTGCAGATGGCAAACCACACGATGGACGTGCACCTGACTACGATGACTGGACAACAGAGTCTGAAAATGGCTACAAGGGCTTGAATGGTGATATCCTCGTCTGGAATGACGTTCTAGGTTCAGCCTTTGAGCTGTCTTCAATGGGGATCCGTGTCGATGAAGATACGCTTCGCCGTCAAGTTGCGATCACAGGGGACGAGGATCGTCTCCAATTAGAGTGGCACAAGGCTTTGTTAAATGGTCTCTTCCCACTCACAATTGGTGGAGGAATCGGGCAATCTCGTTTGGCCATGTTCTTGCTTCGTAAGAAACATATCGGTGAAGTCCAAACTAGTGTCTGGCCGCAATCTGTCCGCGATGAATATGAAAATATCCTATAAGGAAAGAAAGAGAGTGGGACAGAAATCGGTAATTCGTTAGAATTCGATTTCGTCGTCCCACCTCCGCACAGTTGAGTAGGGCTGTAAAAGCTGATGAAATCAGCGTAGTAGAGCCCACTCAACCACTGCGTCTTGCTCAACAATCCAAAAATAATTGAGAGGCTAGGACTTTTGTCCCAGCCTCTTTTAATTGTCGCTTGACCATATCAAATCGCAATTTTCTGATTTTTTTTGGTATAATGGTCCCTATGAAAATAGTATCTGGAACCTATGGGGGACGTCCCCTCAAAACACTTGAAGGAAAAACAACCAGGCCGACTTCTGATAAGGTCAGAGGGGCTATGTTCAATATGATTGGTCCTTACTTTGATGGCGGAAGAGTGCTGGATCTCTATGCAGGAAGCGGTGGCCTCTCTATTGAGGCAGTCTCTCGAGGCATGTCAGAGGCGGTTCTAGTGGAAAGAGACCGTCGAGCGCAGGAAATCGTAGCAGCTAATATTGCTATGACCAAGGAAAAGGAACGCTTTCAACTACTAAAAATGGAGGCCAAGCAAGCCTTGGGGCTTCTAACGGGCACCTTTGATCTGGTTTTCTTAGACCCGCCTTATGCCAAGGAAGAGATTGTCCGCGATATCGAAACCTTGTGCGAGCGCCATCTCTTATCAGAAAACATCATGATTGTGTGCGAAACCGATAAACATGTAGAACTTCCTGAGGAAATCGGACAAGTGGGAATCTGGAAAGAAAAAATCTATGGAATTAGTAAGGTAACAGTATATGTCAGATAGAAGTGGATTGTTTACAGGATCGTTTGATCCGATTACCATTGGGCATGTGCAATTGATCGAGCGAGCTAGTCGCTTGTTTGACCGTGTCTATGTAGGAATTTTTTATAATTCGGAAAAAGTCGGACTCTTTTCCATTGAGCAGCGCGTGCGCATGGTGAAAGGGGCCCTGGCTCATTTGGAAAATGTTGAAATTGTGACGTCAACTCAAGAGTTGGCTGTGACAGTGGCGCGCAATCTTGGGGTCATCACCTTGATCCGGGGCTTGCGCAATGCACAGGATCTGGTATACGAAGCCAATATGGATTATTTTAATCACCAGTTGGCGCCTGAATTGGAGACGGTTTATCTCTATGCCCAGCCTCCTTACCAGGCCATTAGTTCAACGCGTATTCGAGAGTTGCTGGCTTTTCAGCAAGATATCTCACCTTATGTCCCAGAGAGTGTAATGGAGGAAATCAAAGATGACACAAGCGAATAAACCAAGCTTGACCCCTAAAAAGAAAAAAGGACGGTTGAAAGAATACCGATGGCCGATTGCAGGCGTTCTTTTCTTGCTCCTCTTGCTAGCTGCTTTTGTGATTCGCCTTCCCTATTATATTGAGATGCCGGGAACGGCAGAAGACATTCGATCCGTTATGACAGTCGATGGAAAAGCGGATACCAAGTCAGGATCTTATGACTTTGTAACCGTGGCAGTGAAAGAAGCGACTCCGGCTGATTTGATCTATGCTTGGGCGACACCTTTTACAGATATCTACTCTGCCAAGGATATGACAGGTGGTAGTTCAAACCAAGAATTTACGCGGATTAACCAATTCTATATGGAAACCTCGCAAAATATGGCCATCTACCAAGGGTTAAAGACAGCTGGAAAAGAAACCCAGATGGACTTTCTTGGTGTTTATGTCATGCAGGTGGCAGATGACTCGACCTTTAAGGGAATCTTGAACATTGCGGATACCGTCACCGGTGTGAATGGCAAGACCTTTAAGAGTTCCAAAGAATTGATTGATTATGTTGGTTCTCAAAAAATTGGCGATCCCGTTTCAGTGACCTATATTGAGGATGGACAAACCAAGACCGCAGATGGAAAGATCATCAAATTGTCCAACGGGAAAAACGGAATCGGAATTAGCCTGATCGACCGGACTGAAGCCAAAGGCGATGTTCCTGTCCAATTTGCGACCCAAGGGATTGGTGGACCAAGTGCCGGTATGATGTTTAGCCTAGCCATCTACACCCAAGTGGCTGATCCAGATCTTCGTCAGGGACGCCATATTGCAGGGACAGGAACCATTAACCAAGATGGAACGGTTGGCGATATCGGTGGGATTGACAAGAAAGTCGTCGCAGCCGATAAAGAAGGAGCAGAAATTTTCTTTGCCCCTAATAATCCAGTTTCCAAAGAAGAAAAGAAAGCCAATCCCAAGGCCAAATCAAACTATGAAACAGCTAAAGAAGCCGCGAAACAAATTCATTCGAAGATGAAAATCGTTCCCGTCAAGACCCTTCAAGATGCTATTGATTATTTGAAGAAGAACTAAAGTAGCCTGTTTGACAAATTTCGTACTTGAACGTATGACATCGTGTTAGCAGAGGGGAACATTCACCTTCTAATCAAATTCAAGTTTTTGCTTATCAATCTCTCTATTTTTAGAGGGATTTTTTCTTTATACTGGTGTCAGAAAGAAAGGGAGGTAGTGAAATGATTCAAACCAGTTTGTTTTCCATTTCAGTATTCTTAGCGGGAGTTCTATCCTTTTTCTCCCCATGTATTTTGCCACTGATGCCAGTCTATGTAGGGATTCTATTGGGTTCTGAACGCGTGAAGACAGTTCGAATTTTTGGAAGAGACATTTCTTGGTATGGCCTGGTGAAGACTCTTTGTTTTATCGCAGGTCTATCAACTGTTTTCCTGATTCTAGGATACGGTGCAGGGGCCCTTGGGCAGGTGCTTTATGCTCCATGGTTTCGCTATCTGCTAGGAGGGATTGTGATCCTATTAGGGATTCACCAAATGGAAGTGATCAATCTGAGACAACTCCAAAAACAAAAGACCATCCAACTCAAAAAGAATCGGGAGCGCAATGAATTCTTCAATGCTTTTCTGATAGGGGTCACCTTCAGTTTTGGTTGGACCCCTTGTGTCGGACCAGTTTTGAGTTCTGTTTTAGCCATTGCAGCTTCTGGAGGAGATGGTGCTTTACAAGGCGCTCTCCTGATGCTGGTCTATACATTAGGCTTGGCTCTGCCTTTCTTGCTTTTGGCCTTGGCTTCTAGCTGGGTTCTACAACATTTTGCTAAACTCAAGCCCCATATGGGAACCTTGAAGAAAATTGGTGGTGCCCTCATCATCTTGATGGGCATCTTGCTGATGCTAGGAAATCTTAATAGCCTCGCATCCCTGTTTCACTAATCTTGAATGATTAAAGGAGAAAAATCATGAAAAAAATTCTTGCACTTTCTATTGCTACACTTAGCATCGTCACTTTAGCAGCTTGTTCTGGACAGAAATCAGATTCAGACATGAAAAAAACGGACGATAGTAGTATGATGAAGAAGGACGATATGAAGAAGGATGACATGAAGGATTCATCCATGTCCGATGATAAAATGAAAAAAGAAGACATGAAAGATTCATCTATGATGTCTGACAGCAGTTCTGAAATGAAGGACGATATGAAAAAGGATGAGATGAAATCCAGCGATTCAGAAATGAAAGACGAAAAGAGTGGATCATCTGATATGAAATCAGACAAGGAATGAAAGAAGGGAGAGGTCATCTGAGGATGACTTTCTCCTTGTTTAAAGAGGTAATAATGATGAAGAAATTAGCTTTAGTAGCTGCAGGAATCTTGTGTACTGGACTTTTGGGGGCTTGCTCTAACCAAGGAATGGAATCATCCAACAAAAGTGAGACTAAGCAGACATCCACAACGGGATCTTCAGAGCAAGCTGGAAAGAAGGTTCAAGAGTTTAACCTGCAAGGAGTAGACGGTAAGACCTACCGCTTATCTGATTACAAAGGGAAGAAAGTTTACCTCAAATTTTGGGCTTCCTGGTGCTCTATTTGCCTATCGACATTAGAGGATACCAATGAGTTGGCAAAAGAAGAGGCGGGTAAGGATTATGTGGTCTTATCCGTTGTAGCTCCAACTTTTAATGGTGAAAAATCAGAAGCAGATTTCAAAAACTGGTACCAGTCTTTGGATTACAAGGATTTCCCAGTCTTGCTAGATAGTAAAGGGGAACTGCTAAAAGAGTATGGGATTCGTTCTTATCCATCGGCACTCTTTATTGCAAGCGATGGAACTCTCGCTAAGACCCATATCGGTTATATGAGCAAGGAAGACATCGTCCAGACTCTAAAAGAAATGAAGTAAGGAGGACATAAAATGGAAACAAAATGGAAACTCATTTCCATTCTTTTAGTGGGGCTATTTTGTTTTGGAATCTTTTTCCTTGTCAAAGGATCCATGGCCTTGGATACATCAGATGCGACGACTGAGCAGATCAAAAAAGCGTCCATGAGTCAGACACCAGTAGCAAACAAAAAGAAGGAAGAAAAAGTCAATCCAGAAGACCAACGAGAAATCTATCTAGCTGGTGGTTGCTTCTGGGGTGTGGAAGAGTATTTTTCCCGTGTTCCGGGTGTCATTGATGCCGAATCAGGTTATGCCAATGGAAAAGGGGATACCACCAAGTATGAATTAGTCCCTCAAACAGGCCATGCTGAAACAGTTCATATCACTTACAATGTCAAGCAGGTATCTCTGAAAGAATTGCTCCTGCATTATTTCCGGATTATCGACCCAACGTCGAAGAATCGTCAAGGAAATGATCAAGGAAC
Source organism: Streptococcus sp. HMSC074F05 (assembly GCF_001808725.1). Taxonomy (NCBI): domain Bacteria; kingdom Bacillati; phylum Bacillota; class Bacilli; order Lactobacillales; family Streptococcaceae; genus Streptococcus; species Streptococcus sp. HMSC074F05. Next base: position 29,407 of record NZ_KV794411.1, read on the forward strand.
TCAATACCGAACAGGTGTCTATTATGTCTCCCAAGAAGACCTTACAACTATTAACCAAGTCTTTGAAGAGGTAGCAAAAAAATACGACAAACCGTTAGCAGTGGAGAAAGAGCCACTGACCAATTTCATCAAGGCTGAGGACTACCACCAGGATTATCTAAAGAAACATCCGAATGGGTACTGCCATATCGATGTCAATCAGGCTTCTTATCCTGTTATTGATGCCAGTCGCTACTCTAAGCCAAGCGATGAGGAGATCAAAAAGAAGCTATCCCCCGAAGAGTATGCGGTGACACAAAAAAATGATACCGAACGAGCCTTCTCCAATCGTTACTGGGATCAGTTTGATGCCGGTATTTATGTAGATGTCGTGACCGGTGAGCCCCTCTTTTCCTCTAAGGATAAATTTGATTCTGGTTGTGGTTGGCCAAGTTTCAGTCGGCCTATTAGTCCTGATGTGGCAATCTATAAGGAGGATAAGAGTTTCAATATGACTCGGACAGAAGTTCGGAGCCGTGTGGGAAATTCTCATCTGGGCCATGTTTTTACCGATGGTCCCAAGGAAAAAGGTGGCCTTCGCTATTGCATCAATAGCTTGTCTATTACCTTCATTCCCAAAGCAGAAATGAAAGAAAAGGGCTACGGTTATTTATTGGACTACGTCTGAGACAATTCGATCTATAATTTGCTATAATAAGTATAGTAAAGACAAGTAGGTGAAAGCCATGTATGCGATCATGATTGTGGAAGATGAAGAGCTTATCCGGCAGGGTCTGACTTCCTTAGTAGATTATGAACAGTTTGGAATGACTGTCATCAACCAGGCAGAAAATGGCCGTGAGGCCTGGGAGAAGTTTCAAGAGCAACCAGCCGATATCCTTCTAACTGATATCAATATGCCACAAATGAATGGATTGGATCTGGCCCATCTCGTCAAAGAGCAGTCTCCGTCTTGTCATATCATTTTTTTGACAGGTTATGATGACTTTGAGTTTGCGAGGAAAGCCATCAAGTTAGGTGCAGATGATTATTTGCTGAAGCCTTTTTCAAAAGATGATATTGAAGAGATGTTAGCAAAGGTGAAAGGAAAACTTGATCAAGAGCGTAAGAAAGCGCAAGTCGAAGATTTGGTCAGCCATGGTTATTCGACAGACTTGGAAGAAGCCATTCATGCTCGTTTAGCAGACTCTCAGTTAACTCTAAAGGATCTGGCCTATCAACTTGGTTTCAGTGCCTCTTATCTAAGCGTATTGATCAAGAAAAAATTGGGACTCCCTTTCCAAGACTACCTCATCCAGGAGCGAATGAAGAAGGCTCAACTCTTGCTTCTCACGACAGATCTAAAGATTTATGAGATCGCCGATCAGGTTGGTTTTGAAGATATGAACTATTTTTCTCAACGCTTTAAGCAGGTTGTTGGGGTGACACCAAGGCAGTACAAAAAAGGAGAGCATGAATGAAACGATATCCCTTGCTGATTCAGCTGGTCCTCTACTTTTTTCTCTTCATTCTCTTGCTGTTTGGTCTTATTGGTAGTCTTTACTATCAAACGAGTTCAGGGACGATCCGCCAGCAAACAGAGCGGACGACAAGAAATAGTATCGATCAAAGCAGTCAGTTTATCACCTCCTATCTAAAAAAATTAAAGCAGACCACGACGGTTCTTAGCCAGGAACAGGCTGTTCGACAATTTGCCCAAGATAGGAGTGCGGATCAAGAAACGGTTCAACACCTGATGCGAACGATGATTGAAACGGATCCGGACTTGGTCTCAGCGGTCTTGGTGACCAAGGATGGACGTCTGGTAGCGACAGATTCCAAAATCAGCATGCAGACTTCTTCAGATATGATGAATGAAAGTTGGTATCAAGAGGCGATTAAAGAAAGAGCCATGCCAGTTTTGACGCCAGCTCGAAAGGAATCCTTGACTTCGGAAAAAGAAAAATGGGTGGTTTCTATTACCCAAGAAGTGGTCGATCAGACTGGCAAAAATCTCGGAGTAGTGCGCTTGGATATTGGCTACGATAGCCTTCAGGCTTACTTGGATCACCTTCAACTAGGGAAACAAGGCTTTAGTTTTATCATTAATCAAAAGCATGAGTTTGTCTACCATCCTAAAAAGGCGGTCTATTCTTCCAGTCAAGAAATGCAGGCCATGCAGCCCTATATTGCTGTGAAAGATGGTTATGCAAAAGGAGGGCAGAATTTTATCTATCAGGTTCCAATTCCAGATAGTGATTGGACCTTGATTGGAGTGGCTTCACTTGAAGGACTTCAGATGCTGCAGTCGCAGCTCCTGTACTCTTTCATTGGCCTAGGATTACTAGCTTTGATCATGTGTTTGATAGGGATCGGCTTTGTTCTGCGTTTGTGGATCAAACCCTTACGAGACCTTCAGACCATCATTTTGAGGATTGGAGCAGGAGAAGCTCACGTGAGGGCTGTAGCCAAAGGATCTCCAGAATTGGTGGACCTCGCTCAAGCTTTTAATGCCATGTTGGACCAAATCGATCACCTTATGCAACAGGTTAAGGAAGAGGAGCAGAACGCGCGGCGTTATGAGCTACGGGCACTTTCGGCTCAGATTAATCCGCATTTCCTCTACAATACCTTGGATACGATTGTCTGGATGGCGGAGTTTAATGATAGTCGGCGCGTGGTTGACATCACCAAGTCTCTGGCCCAATATTTTCGACTGGCTCTTAACCAAGGCCAGGAACAAATCCTACTGAGAGATGAAATCGACCATGTACGGCAGTATCTTTTCATTCAAAAGCAACGTTATGGTGAAAAGCTCAACTATGAAATTCTAGAAGATGAACGGTTGGGCGACTATCAGCTTCCTAAATTAGTGCTTCAACCCTTAGTGGAAAATGCGATTTACCATGGCATTAAAGAGATCGATCGTCCAGGTCTCATTCGAGTGACAACTGAAGTCAGTGGAGACTCCGCCTGCGTATCGATTTTTGACAATGGACGAGGGTTTGACCGATCAGGATCAACAGACCAAACCCTTCTTCGTTTAGGAGGTGTTGGCTTGAAAAATGTGGACCAACGATTGCATCTTCAATTTGGCGAAGCCTATCATATGGAGATTGATTCTAAGGCCAATAGCTATACCAAAATTACTCTATTTTTACCCCTTTCATCATCTGATGAACATGTATAGAGACAAAGATTGCCTTCTTTGTCTCTTTTTCCTTTTGGAAGCTCTCAAAGGAATTTCAACTCTTTTCTAGTCAAATCTGACGCAAGTCATCAAATTTATGATAAAATAAAGTGTTACAGTAAATAGATTTTGATGAAGGAACACTATGCGAAAAGAGATTGACCCTGAATTATATAATTACAATAAATTTCCTGGACCTGTGTTTCGTCAGGTAGGAGACCAGATCCTTTCAGAAAACCTCTCTTTTGAGTTGTTAAAAAATGAGAAGGAAGCATTTGATGCGACCGTTTTTGGTCAGCGATTTTCTGAGATTTTAACCAAGTTTGATTACATTGTTGGTGATTGGAGCAATGAGCAGTTGCGCTTGCGTGGCTTCTATAAGGAAGAGCGCGATGTTGCAACGATGGATAAATTAAGTCGCTTAGACGATTATTTGTTAGAATATTGTAGCTATGGTTGTGCGTATTTTGTCCTTGAAAATAAGGAGCCTCATCGTGCTTCTTTTGATAAGAAATCACCGGTCAAAAAAGCTCAATCAGAAGAAAGAGAACCTAAAAAGCGTTCGCGCAATCGCAAACAAAAAGATCGTTTCCAAAAACGAGAACGCGACAAGGGACAACCAGCCAAAAACTCGAAAAAAACAAGACCGTCTGCTGAGACTAAAAAGACAACGAAGACAGACAACAAACGTCATTTTGTGATTCGACAAAAAGAGGAGTAAGAAAGAATGAAACCATCCATTTATAGTTTAACACGCCAAGATATGATTGATTGGGCGGAAGAAAACGGCGAAAAGAAATTCCGTGCAGCACAAATCTGGGAATGGCTCTATCGCAAACGCGTCCAGTCTTTCGAAGAAATGACCAACCTTTCTAAGGACTTGATTGCGAAGTTGAATGATCAGTTTGTCGTCAACCCACTCAAGCAACGGATCGTGCAAGAGTCAGCAGACGGGACTGTCAAGTACCTCTTTGAATTGCCAGACGGCATGTTGATTGAAACCGTCTTGATGCGTCAGCACTATGGATTATCTGTCTGTGTAACGACTCAAGTAGGATGTAATATCGGTTGTACCTTCTGTGCTTCTGGTTTGATCAAAAAACAACGCGATTTGAACAATGGTGAAATCGTGTCTCAAATCATGTTGGTCCAAAAATACTTTGACGAACGTGGCCAAGATGAACGGGTCAGCCATATCGTTGTCATGGGGATCGGAGAACCATTTGACAACTATAACAATGTCTTGAAATTTATCCGGACGGTCAACGATGACAAGGGATTAGCGATTGGTGCTCGCCATATTACCGTGTCAACTTCTGGTTTGGCTCATAAAATTCGTGACTTTGCAAATGAAGGTGTGCAGGTCAATTTGGCAGTGTCTCTTCATGCTCCAAACAATGACTTGCGCTCTAGCATCATGAAGATCAATCGGGCCTTTCCAATTGAAAAATTGTTTGCGGCGATTGAATACTATATTGAGACTACGAACCGTCGGGTGACCTTTGAGTACATCATGTTGAATGAAGTCAATGATGGAGTCGAGCAAGCCTTAGAGTTGGCAGAATTGCTCAAGAATATCAAGAAATTGTCTTATGTCAACTTGATTCCTTATAATCCTGTCAGTGAGCATGACCAATATAGCCGGAGTCCAAAAGAACGGGTCATAGCCTTCTATGATACCTTGAAAAAACAAGGTGTTAACTGTGTAGTGCGTCAAGAGCACGGTACAGATATTGATGCAGCCTGTGGCCAATTGCGTTCAAATACCATGAAACGGGATCGGGAGAAAGCGATTGTTGAACATGCGCAACCTTAAACAAGGGCTGATCGATCATACAGAACTAACAAAAAGAGGAAGAAGGCTGTTACGGAGTGGCAGCTTCTTCTATTTTATCCTTTTGTGTCTGATGTGTTTTTTGCCCCAACAGCCAGAGCCGGGTATGGAAACACCGGGTATTCAACATTTCGGTCGCATCGTCGTCCTGCTGGTTCCTCTTAATTCGGTGATGAATCTTGGTCAGATCACCAGTGTCATCCAACTCATTAAGGTCATTCTCCAAAACGTAGCCAATATCTTTTTGTTAAGCCCGCTAGTCTTTCAACTCCTCTGGCTATGGCCCTGGTTGAGGAGCCGCAAACGGGTCTTGTGCTTCGGCTTTGGGATGAGCTTGTGGATTGAATGTAGCCAAGTTCTGTTAGATCTCTTGTTTGATGCCAATCGTGTCTTTGAGCTAGATGATTTGTGGACCAATACCTTAGGGGCTTATCTGGCTTATTTAGGCTTTCAGTATTTCAGAACACGATTGCTAGCAAAAAATGGGGAAATGTAAAATCCGAACATTTTAGTGTCTTTTTGAAATTTTTGTTGACAAAGTCAGAAGCGGGAGCTATAATAGCTTCAAGACATCAGAAAAGTAGAGGTTTTTCTCACTTCCAGGGAGCTTGTGGTGATTGTGAACAAGCAGTGGTGAATCTTGAAATGGGCTGATGCGTTTATGATGATGAATTTGAAACAATAAAAATTCGGTGAGCACTCCTTATCGTGCACCCTGTTGTTAGACAGGTCAGAGATGTAGGAGAAAGACTATTTTCCTACAATTGAGGTGGCACCGCGGTATCGAATCGTCCTCACACAGATTTTTCTGTGTGAGGTTTTTTGTATCTCAAAGGAACCCAGTGAGACTGCAGCTCAAAGGGCCAGCGAGAGAAAAAAGATCATAAACAGGATTGAAGATATAGAAAAGAGGACACAATCATGACAGAAACAAAAGGCTATTTCGGACAATTTGGTGGATCTTTCGTACCAGAACCCATTCAAAACTTGCTCAATCAATTAGAGGCAACCTTTGAACAGTATAAAAATGACCCAGAATTTATCGCAGAATACAAACATTATCTGAAAGATTATTCTGGACGGGAAACACCGCTCTACTTTGCGGAAAGTTTGACAGATCATTTAGGTGGGGCGAAAATTTATTTGAAGCGCGAAGACTTGAACCACCTAGGTTCGCATAAATTGAATAACGTTTTGGGGCAAATCCTATTGGCTAAGCGCATGGGCAAAACGCGCGTGATTGCTGAGACAGGAGCTGGTCAACATGGTGTGGCTACAGCAGCTGCGGCAGCTAAGTTTGGTATGGCCTGTGATGTCTACATGGGAGCAGAAGACGTGGAGCGTCAACGTCTCAATGTCTTCCGCATGGAAATGATGGGGGCAACCGTTCATGCGGTTGAAACAGGAACCAAGACCTTGAAAGACGCTGTTGATGCTGCGTTTGGAGCATGGATGGCAGACCTCGATGCCTTTTACGTTTTGGGTTCTGCTGTTGGACCTCACCCTTACCCAACCATTGTACATGAATTCCAAAAAGTGATCAGCGAAGAGTCTAAACGGCAAATCTTGGAAAAAGAAGGTCGTTTGCCAGACTATGTGATTGCCTGTGTTGGTGGTGGCTCCAATGCCATCGGTGCCTTTTCTGAATATGTAGCAGAAGAGGAAGTCGGTTTGATTGGGGTAGAAGCAGCTGGACATGGCTTGGATACCGATCAGCACGCCGCTACCATGACCAAAGGGACTATAGGAGTTGTCGATGGTATGAAGACTTACGCTGTCTTTGGCGAAGATGGAAAAGTAGCGCCAGTTTACTCGATTTCTGCTGGTTTGGACTACCCAGGGGTTGGTCCAGAGCATGCTTTCTTTAAAGATTCTGGTCGTGTTGAATATGTAGCAGCGACAGATGATGAAGCAGTAGAAGCTCTTCTTCTTCTCAGTAAGACAGAAGGGATCCTTCCAGCCATTGAAAGCTCACACGCGATTGCAGAAGCGGTCAAACGTGCTCCACAATTGAATAAAGACAAGATTATCATCATCAACGTTTCTGGACGTGGGGATAAGGATGTGGCTGCTATTGCCGATTATTTGGAAGCGAAAGCTACAAAATAAAAAGAATTTATCTGCAAAATATCGTATAAAGCAGTAAAGCGTGATAACTGAGAAAGAGACAGGGAACAAAAGGAATCCGGTCTCTTTCTTTTTTGAAGGCAAAGAATAGAATGCCTAAGATGGATGCGATCTGGATGAGAATAAGGATCTTGGTAGAAGAAAAGGTCAGTGAGAAGGTGGCGAGTAAGAGAAAATCTCCCGCCCCCATCCCAATAAAGAAAAAGTGGGCACCGATCGCAAGGAGTAAAAAGACCAGCATGAGGAGATTACTACCGGATAAAAAGAGGACTAAGGCATGGAGACAACACCAGATGACCAAAGGGTATTCCATAAAGCGTAGGTCATAGATGGCTAAAACAGCAGATCCGAGTAACGTCAGAAGTTGAGGAAGAGAAAGAAAACCATTGGCACAGGCTAAGAAGATCAGGCCACTCCAGATCTCAAAAAGGCAGTACCAAAATGGGTAGGTCTGATGACAATAGCGACAGCGAAAACGATGCAGTAGTTGCGAGAGAATGGGGATGAGATCCCAAACTCCAAGGACGTGCTGGCAGTGATCGCAATGACTGCGAGGAGTGAGAATGGATTGGTTTGGGAAACGGTCGACCACTAGTCCCAAAAAAGAGGCGATACAAGTACCGATGGTAAAAAAATAAAAGTTGATCATACTTATTTATTCGTAAACAAATCGAAAAATGTCATCATTTACTTGAAAATCTTGTAAAGCCTTTCTAAATTTGATACAATAATGAACATGAAAAACCTGTATGATGTTCAACAATTTTTAAAACGTTTTGGAATCATCATTTATGTGGGGAAGCGCCTCTATGACATCGAATTGATGAAAATTGAGCTTCAACGTCTTTATGATGCAGGCTTGATGGAGCGGCTCGATTATTTAGAAGCCGATACCGTTTTAAGAAGAGAGCACAAGCAAGAATTAGAATTTTTGAAAAAGAGTGAGGTAGAGTGATGGGAAATATCATTTTTTGGTTGGTTGTTTTAGGAGTAGTTGGATGGATGGCCTTTAATTATTTCCGCATCCGTAAAGCTGCTAAATTTGTGGACAATGCCGCTTTTGAAGAGTTGATTCGTAAAGGGCAGTTGATTGACTTGCGAGAGCCAGTTGAGTTTCATGCCAAGCATATTTTAGGAGCACGCAACATTCCTTCTACTCAGTTGAAGTTGAGCCTTGCGGCCTTGCGCAAAGACAAACCGATTTTGCTCTATGAGAATAGCCGTAGTTCGCGTGTAACCAATGCGGCTCTCTATCTCAAGAAACAGGGCTATACAGACATTTATGTCTTGTCTTATGGTCTTGATTCTTGGAATGGGAAAGTGAAAAAAGACGCCTAATAAAAGAGAGTGGGATAGAAATCGGTCATTC
>NZ_KV794411.1:38005-89383 GCF_001808725.1 Streptococcus sp. HMSC074F05
AGAGGCTAGGACTTTTGTCCTAGCCTCTTTTATCTCGTTTTTTCAAGGGAATCTTTGACCCAAGTGAGCTCCACTTTATTCAAAGGCCGGCTTTCGCCAGGGACTAACTGAGCATCCAAGGTGAAGGGACCAAAAGACAAGCGTTTTAAGGTCATTACTTTGACGCCAATGGCTAAGAACATCTTTTTCACTTGGTGGTATTTTCCTTCTGAGATTCGGACCTGGGCCTTGCTGTAGCTAGGGCTACTTTCTAGAATGGTTAAGGAAGCAGGCTTACAGATGGGGCCATCTTTGAATGAAATCCCATTCTGAAATTGCTCTATGTGGGCTGCATAGAGTGGACCGTTGACTTCTACCTCATAGACCTTTTCCACATGGTATTGAGGATGGAGCAGTTGAAACCCTAAAGGACCATTATCTGTGATGAGGAGCAAGCCACTGGTATCGCGATCGAGGCGACCAAGCGGATAAAGATCTGGGTACTCTTGTTGGGGATCTACTAGTTCGATCACCGTTTGGTGGTGGGCATCTCTTTTGGCAGTCACTGCCCCGATTGGTTTATGGAGCATGTAGTAGTGGTGACGCGGTTCCTGAATGAGCCGTTCCCCTATTTGAATCTCTTGGAGTCCAGGGTCGATGTTTTGTGACAGTTTTTTAGCTGGTAGGTGATCGACCAAGATTTGCCTTCGGGCCAGAAGTTGTTTGATGTCTTTGCGAGCGTAATGATGGTCTGCCATCAATTGATCTAATCTCATGGGAGCCTCTTTTTCTGAAATTCTTATCATCAGTGTATCATGAAAAGAAAAGGAAATCGAGTCGGAGAAAAGAAATGAAGATGAAAACATTTACAACTAGCTGAACTGTGTTTTTTAGATAGGACTGTGGTATAATTGTTCAGTTAGAAATATTATTTAAAATTTTATAGAGGAAATCATGACAAAATTAAGAGAAGATATTCGTAACGTTGCGATCATTGCCCACGTTGACCATGGTAAAACAACCTTGGTAGACGAATTGTTGAAACAATCGCACACCTTGGATGAACGCAAAGAATTGCAAGAACGTGCAATGGACTCAAACGATCTTGAAAAAGAACGTGGGATTACCATTCTTGCTAAAAATACAGCCGTTGCTTATAACGGAACTCGGATCAATATCATGGACACACCAGGACACGCGGATTTCGGTGGAGAAGTGGAACGGATCATGAAAATGGTTGACGGGGTTGTATTGGTCGTAGATGCCTACGAAGGAACTATGCCTCAGACTCGTTTCGTATTGAAAAAAGCCTTGGAACAAGACCTTGTGCCGATCGTTGTAGTTAATAAAATCGATAAGCCATCTGCTCGTCCAGCAGAAGTAGTAGACGAAGTCTTGGAACTCTTCATCGAGCTAGGTGCGGATGATGACCAGCTTGACTTCCCAGTTGTTTATGCATCAGCGATCAACGGAACATCATCCTTGTCAGATGATCCAGCAGATCAAGAAAAAACTATGGCGCCAATCTTTGACACCATTATCGACCACATCCCAGCTCCAGTTGATAACTCAGATGAGCCCCTTCAATTCCAAGTGTCTCTTCTTGACTACAATGACTTCGTTGGTCGTATCGGTATCGGACGTGTCTTCCGTGGTACAGTTAAGGTTGGGGACCAAGTTACCCTTTCTAAACTGGATGGTACAACTAAAAACTTCCGTGTGACCAAACTCTTTGGTTTCTTTGGTTTGGAACGTCGCGAGATTCAAGAAGCTAAAGCTGGTGACTTGATTGCGATCTCTGGTATGGAAGATATCTTCGTTGGAGAAACCATCACACCGACAGATGCAGTTGAAGCTCTTCCAATCCTTCACATCGATGAACCAACACTTCAAATGACCTTCTTGGTGAATAACTCACCATTTGCTGGTCGTGAAGGGAAATGGGTGACCTCTCGTAAAGTCGAAGAACGCTTGCAAGCAGAATTGCAAACAGACGTCTCTCTTCGAGTTGACCCGACTGACTCACCTGATAAATGGACAGTTTCAGGACGTGGGGAATTGCACTTGTCTATCTTGATCGAAACCATGCGTCGTGAAGGATACGAATTGCAAGTATCTCGTCCAGAAGTTATCATCAAGGAAATTGATGGTGTCAAATGTGAACCATTTGAGCGCGTACAAATCGATACACCAGAAGAATACCAAGGATCTGTTATCCAAAGCCTTTCTGAACGTAAAGGTGAAATGTTGGATATGATTGCAACTGGTAACGGTCAAACTCGTTTGGTCTTCCTTGTTCCAGCGCGTGGGTTGATTGGATACTCAACAGAGTTCTTGTCAATGACACGTGGTTACGGAATCATGAACCACACCTTTGACCAATACTTGCCAGTGATTCCAGGAGAAATTGGTGGACGTCACCGTGGTGCTCTTGTTTCCATCGATAACGGAAAAGCAACGACCTACTCGATCATGTCTATTGAAGAACGTGGTACGATCTTTGTCAATCCAGGTACAGAAGTTTACGAAGGAATGATCATTGGGGAAAACTCTCGTGAGAACGACTTGACTGTCAACATTACGAAAGCAAAACAAATGACCAACGTTCGTTCAGCTACCAAGGACCAAACAGCGGTTATCAAGACTCCTCGTATCTTAACCTTGGAAGAATCTCTTGAGTTCTTGAACGACGATGAGTACATGGAAGTAACACCTGAATCTATCCGTTTGCGTAAACAAATCTTGAACAAAGCAGAACGCGAAAAAGCAAATAAAAAGAAAAAATCAGCAGCTGCTGAATAATACGAAAAGAAAGGAGAAACAAAATGGTCTATTTTATCTTAGGGATTTTGATTCTCCTTTTTTACCTTTTTATGACCCCAAAGAGTATTCGTGGTACCTTAAACAGTGTCACAATGGTGGTATTGATCGTCTCTTTTATCGTCCTTGCTTGTCTCGCCATTTTTCAGATATTCCAACTACCGTCCGAGTTTTTTGTCGGTGCCTTTCTAGCCTTTGTTGGCTACCTGGCTTTGGTAGATATTTCCAAAATGACGACCAAACAGAAAAAATAAACGGTGACGTGATTTTTAAAGCCCTTTGGGCTTTTTAATTTTGCTAAAAAAAGGTAAAATAGAGAGTGATAAAAATGGAGCGAAGAAATCATGAAATTTGTGAAACAATTTGAAAATAAAAAGGTTCTTGTATTAGGTTTGGCTAAGTCAGGCGAGTCAGCTGCCCGTTTGTTGGATCGCCTAGGAGCGATTGTGACCGTCAATGATGGCAAACCTTTTGAAGAAAATCCAGCAGCACAAAGTTTACTGGAAGAAGGGATTAAAGTTGTGACAGGAGGGCACCCTCTGGAGTTGTTGGATGAAGACTTTGCGGTTATGGTCAAAAATCCTGGAATCCCTTATACGAATCCGATGGTCGAAAAAGCACTTGAAAAGGGTATTCCAGTCCTTACTGAAGTGGAATTGGCCTATCTGATTTCAGATGCGCCAATTATTGGGATTACAGGATCAAACGGAAAAACGACGACGACAACCATGATCGGGGAAGCTTTGACGGCTGCTGGTCAAGGTGGTCTATTGTCTGGGAATATTGGTTTTCCAGCCAGCCAAGTCGCACAAACAGCGACAGAAAAAGAAGTTCTGGTCATGGAATTGTCTTCTTTCCAATTGATGGGCATTGAAGCCTTCCATCCAGAGATTGCAGTGATTACCAACCTCATGCCAACCCATATCGACTACCATGGTTCTTTTGAAAATTATGTAGCTGCCAAATGGAATCTTCAAAAGAATATGACAGAAAAAGATGTCATTGTATTAAACTTCAACCAAGACCTGGCTAAGGAACTGGCTACAAAAACCAAGGCAAGGGTCCTTCCATTTTCTACAATCGAAAAAGTGGACGGAGCTTATTTGGAAGATGGACTTCTCAAGTTTAAGGGAGAAGCTGTCATGCGTGCGGATGAACTGGGTGTTCCAGGAAGCCACAATGTAGAAAATGCCTTGGCAACGATTGCTGTTGCAAAAGTCCGGGGAGTAGAGAATGAGGTCATTAAAGAAACCTTGTCAGCCTTCGGGGGTGTCAAACACCGTCTACAATATGTAGATGAGATTCAAGGTGTCAAATTCTACAATGACAGTAAATCGACCAATATTTTAGCGACACAAAAAGCTCTTTCTGGTTTTGATAACAGCAAGGTTATCTTGATTGCAGGAGGACTTGATCGTGGCAATGAATTTGATGAATTGGTACCTCATATTGCGGGCCTAAAGGAAATGGTGATTCTCGGGGAATCAGCTCCACGAGTGAAACGCGCAGCCGATAAAGCAGGTGTTTCATATGTCGATGCGGCAGATGTAGCAGATGCTACAAAGAAAGCCTTCGACTTGGCTAGCCCTGGAGATGTTGTGCTCTTAAGTCCTGCCAATGCCAGCTGGGATATGTATCCGAATTTTGAAGTGCGTGGGGATGAATTCCTTGCTACAGTAAAAGGGTTGAAATAAGATGAAAAAAATAATGTTTACTGGTGGAGGAACCGTGGGACATGTGACCCTTAATCTCCTCTTGATTCCAAAATTTATCGAAGATGGATGGGAAGTTCATTATATTGGAGACAAAAAAGGAATCGAATACCAAGAGATCAAAAAGTCTGGCTTAGACGTACGCTTCCATTCAATTGCAACGGGGAAATTGCGCCGCTATTTCTCTTTCCAAAATATGATGGATGTGTTCAAGGTAGCTTGGGGAACGCTCCAGTCCATTGCAATCCTGCTTCGTGTGCGCCCACAAGTTCTCTTCTCAAAAGGGGGATTTGTCTCTGTGCCACCAGTGATTGCGGCCCGACTCACGCGTGTTCCTGTCTATATCCATGAGTCCGATCTCTCGATGGGATTGGCCAATAAAATTGCTTATAAATTCGCTACCAAGATGTACACGACTTTTGAGCAAGCTCATGGTTTAACAAAGAGTGCGCATATCGGTGCGGTAACCAAGGTTACAGATCATATTCCGACAACTTCTGAAGAATTAGACGAAAAAACAAAAGGTTTCCGAAAAGATTTGCCGATCCTTCTCTTTGTCGGAGGATCTGCTGGTGCTCGTGTCTTTAATGAATTTGTGACAGAGCATCAAGCAGAGCTCTTGCAGCACTACAATATCATCAATTTGACGGGCGATTCAACATTGAATCAGGCTGAGGGTGGTTTGTATCGAGTGGATTATGTAACCGATCAGTATTTGCCAATGCTCCAGAAGGCTGATTTAGTGGTGACTAGAGGTGGGGCCAATACCTTGTTTGAACTCTTGGCCATGAACAAACTCCACCTGATCGTACCGCTAGGAAAAGAAGCTAGCCGTGGCGATCAGATTGAAAATGCCCAATATTTTGTGGATAAAGGTTATGCAGAGCAATTGCAGGAAGATCAATTGACCCTCGAAACCTTTAATGAAACCATTCAAGAAATGTTGAAGCAAAGCCAAGTCTACCACCAAGCAATGGAAAAATCGACAGAACTCCTTTCACTAGACGATTTTTATGGCCTGCTTCAAAAAGATATCAGTAAGGGAAAAGATGACGGACGACAATAAAAAAACGCCAACGGATGACAAAATTACAGAATTGTCAGCCTGGCAAAAAAGAAACAAAGAATATTTAGAAAAAAAAGCGCTTGAAAAAGCGGAAGAAGCTGAAACAGAGGAAACTGAAAGCGAAGAAGCACAAGAAGACGAAGACCTTTCAGAAAAAGAGACAGCTTCCGTCTCAGAGGAAGAATCTGAAGAAATAGAAGAGTCTGAAGAGGAAGATGAATCTGAGGCCGAAGAGGATCCAGATGCGGATGGAGAAAGTTCAGAAGGAGAAGAAGTTGATCCGGCTAAAGAGGAGCTAGATCCTTCAGAGAAACAAGAGAAAAAGCCTTCATTCTTTAAAGGCTTAAAGACGAAAAAGCCAAAGAAGGAACCGACAGTGGCAAAACGCCATATCTATCGTGCCCTTCCGGTTATCGGAATCAGCTCGCTTGTCGCCCTTCTCTCCATCTATTTTTTAAGTCCCTTGTCCACACAGAAAGTGATTGAATTTTCAGGGAACAAGGCGGTTGACCAGCAACTCTTGTATGAAAAAAGTCGCATCAAAGAAGAAGATTATACTCTGACGACTTTCCTTCATAAATCGGTCTATGAACAAAATATGAAAACGGCTAGTCCATGGATCAAAGAGGTTCACATGCATTATCAATTTCCTGTGACTTTTAAAGTCAATATCGTGGAACACAAAGTGGTTGCCTATTATGTGACCGGAGAAGACCACTATCCAGTATTGGAAAATGGAGAAGTAGTGGAGACAGTAACTCCAGCTTCGGAATTGCCGTCCTCCTATATTAGCTTAAAATTCTCAGATCGAGAATTGGTTAGACAATTTGTCCAAGAAATGAAGTCTATTTCTTCTTCCATTACGGATAAAATTGTTTCGGTTGATCTGACACCGAGTAAGGTCACCAAGGATCTGGTGACCATCACCATGAAAAACGATAATAAAATCTTGGTGCCTGTTTCCCAAATTACCCGCAAGCTTCCTTATTATAAGGCGATCAGTAAGCAATTAGACGATGATTCCACCATTGATATGGAGGCTGGAGTCTTCAGCTATAGTGAACAATCCATCGCAGATGCCAAAGAGCAAGCTGAAAAAGAAAAGGCTGAAAGTACAGAAAAGCAAGAAGAACATTCTGAGGAAGCAAGCCAAGAACAGAATCAAGAACAGAATCCAGAAGGAGAAAATTCTTCTGGGAATGAGTAAAGCCCATAAATTATCTCAAATAATTGAAGAAAAAATGTCCATTTTAGGCTTCTTTGTGATATAATGAAATTTGGATAGTTCCAACTAAAAGGGCTATAAATAGATGTAAAGTGAAAACAAATAAAGAGAGAGGACTGGTGTAATGGCTAGAGACGGCTTTTTTACAGGTTTAGATATCGGTACTAGTTCAATAAAAGTATTGGTGGCAGAACATGTCAATGGAGAAATGAATGTAATTGGAGTCAGCAATGCAAAAAGTGCTGGCGTCAAAGATGGAATTATAGTAGATATCGAAGCTGCTTCAAATGCAATTAAAAATGCAATCAGCCAAGCTGAAGAAAAAGCAGGGATTTCAATCAATCTAGTCAATGTTGGGTTGCCTGCAAACTTACTACAAATCGAAGCAACTCAAGGAATGATTCCAGTCACAAGTGATTCGAAAGAAATCACAGATGCAGATGTTGAAAATGTTGTCAAATCTGCACTCACAAAAAGTATGACACCGGATCGTGAAGTAATCACCTTCATTCCTGAGGAATTCACAGTTGATGGTTTCCAAGGAATCCGCGATCCACGCGGAATGATGGGGATCCGACTTGAAATGCGTGGCCTTCTTTATACAGGACCTCGTACAATCTTGCACAATTTGCGTAAAACTGTTGAACGTGCAGGCTTACAAGTTGAAAACATCATCATTTCACCGCTTGCGATGATCAAAACAGTCTTGAATGAAGGCGAACGTGAATTCGGAGCAACGGTGATCGATATGGGTGGTGGCCAAACAACGGTGGCATCTGTTCGTAGCCAAGAACTTCAATTTACAAATATCTACCAAGAAGGTGGCGATTATGTTACCAAAGATATTTCTAAAGTATTGAAAACTTCTCAAAAATTGGCAGAAGGCTTGAAGTTCAACTATGGTGAAGCCTATGTGCCATCTGCTGGAAACGAAGTCTTCCATGTAGAAGTCATCGGTGAAGTAGAGCCAGTTGAAGTGACTGAGAAGTACTTGGCTGAAATCATTTCAGCACGTATCAAACACATCTTTGAGCAAATCAAGCAAGACCTTGAGAGAAGACATCTGTTGGATCTTCCTGGTGGAATTGTGATTATCGGTGGAGGAGCGATCCTTCCTGGTGTTGAGGAATTGGCTCAAGAAGTCTTTGGTGTAAATGTGAAATTGTTTGTTCCAAATCAAATTGGAATTCGCAATCCAGCTTTTGCCCATGTAATTAGCTTGTCTGAATATGCAGGCAATTTGACAGATGTGGATATTATTGCTCAAGCTGCGGTTCATGGAGACGAAGTCTTGCGTCAACAACCGATTCAATTTGATCGTCCAGTGCAACCACAAGTACAACCACAACCTGCTGCTCCAGCACAACCGGTAGTACCTGCATACAATGCTGAGAAGATTGAATCTCCAGTGGATGCTCGAGAAATTCCAGCAGCAAGCAATGATAGCAAACAAGAACCAAAAGCTACATTCACAGACCGAATGAAAAATTTGATCGGTAATATGTTTGATTAAGGAGTGTAAGTATTTATGACATTTTCATTTGACACAGCAGCGGCACAAGGTGCAGTAATTAAAGTAATCGGTGTCGGTGGCGGTGGCGGTAACGCCATCAATCGTATGATTGACGAAGGCGTTGCCGGTGTAGAATTCATCGCGGCTAATACAGATGTTCAAGCACTTTCAAGTGCAAAAGCTGAAACAGTTATCCAATTGGGTCCAAAATTGACTCGTGGATTGGGTGCTGGAGGTCAACCTGAAGTTGGTCGTAAGGCAGCTGAAGAAAGCGAAGAAGTGTTAACAGAAGCTTTGCAAGGTGCAGACATGGTCTTCATCACTGCAGGGATGGGTGGAGGATCTGGTACAGGTGCTGCACCAGTCATCGCTCGTATTGCCAAAGCTGTAGGTGCTTTGACAGTAGCCGTTGTGACTCGTCCATTCGGGTTTGAAGGTTCAAAACGTGGCAACTTCGCTATAGAAGGGATCAACGAACTTCGCGAACATGTAGATACATTGTTGATTATTTCTAATAACAACTTGCTTGAAATTGTAGACAAGAAGACACCGCTTCTTGAAGCTTTGAGTGAAGCAGATAACGTTCTTCGTCAAGGTGTTCAAGGGATCACTGACTTGATCACAAGTCCTGGATTGATCAACCTTGACTTTGCAGACGTGAAGACTGTTATGGAAAACAAAGGAAATGCCCTCATGGGTATTGGTGTCGGTAGTGGTGAAGAACGCGTTATCGAAGCAGCTCGTAAAGCCATTTACTCTCCACTTCTTGAAACTACAATTGATGGTGCAGAAGACGTGATCGTCAACGTAACCGGTGGTTTGGATATGACATTGATCGAAGCTGAAGAAGCTTCAGAAATTGTGAACCAAGCTGCAGGTCACGGAGTGAATATCTGGTTGGGTACATCTATTGATGAATCTCTTAAAGATGAAATCCGCGTGACGGTTGTTGCAACTGGTGTCCGTCAAGACAAGGTAGAACGCGTTAGCGGCATTGCTTCTTCACAACGTCCTTATAAAACAGGACCACGTGAACAACGCCCACAAGCTGCACCATTTGACCGTGAATTTGATTTGAAACAAGATGTTGAATTGCCAACAACTCCAAGTCGTCCAGCGGTAGAACCAAACCGTGGCTCAGCCTTTGGTGATTGGGATATTCGTCGTGAGAATATCGTTCGCCAAACTGAACCAACATCAACACATCAAGTTGATCGTTACGTAGATTCATCTTCAGATGATGATGAATTGGAAACACCACCATTCTTCCGGAATCGTTAATCATGAATCTGGTAGAAAATGCTGATCTTGTTCGGCAACAAGTAGAAACAGCAAGAAACAAAGCCAACCGTCAAGATCAAGTTAATGTGATAGCTGTCACCAAGTATGTGGATGTTGCTACAACAGAAGCACTGGTGAAAACAGGTATCCAACATATCGGTGAAAATCGTGTCGATAAATTCCTAGAAAAGTATCAAGCTCTAAAAGAGTATGATCTCACTTGGCACTTGATTGGGAGCCTCCAACGGCGGAAAGTAAAAGACGTGATCAATCTCGTCGATTACTTTCATGCCTTGGATTCGGTGAAGCTGGCTCAAGAAATTCAAAAGCGAGCAGAACACCCAATCAAGTGTTTCCTCCAAGTGAACATTTCTGGTGAAGAAAGTAAGCATGGATTTGCACCCGATGAACTGGATGATGTTTTAGCGGAAATCGCACAGCTGGACAAAATTGAAATTGTTGGTTTAATGACGATGGCTCCTTTTGAGGCTAGTCAAGAAGAGTTGCAGGATATTTTTTCAAAAACTCACCAACTTCAGAAACAACTAGAAAAGAAACAATTAAAAAATATGCCTTTTTCAGAACTAAGTATGGGTATGAGTCGTGACTTTGAATTAGCCATTGCGAACGGAGCGACTTATGTTAGAATTGGGACATCATTTTTTAAATAGGAAAGAATTATGTCATTAAAAGATAAATTTAACAACTTTATTGACTACTTCACAGAAGACGGTGAAGAAGTAGAAGTTCGCGAGGCAAAAGCAGCTGGGGCGGAAACTCAACCAGTTCCACAGCCACAGCCGACTCCTCAAGTGACTTCTCCACGTCCACAGATTAGTCAAAAAGAACCGGTAAGACCAAAACCGACTCCTGTTGCACCTGTTACGACTCCAGTGTCTACAGCGGCAGTGAAGGAACCTGTTTCAACAACGAAAAATACATCTGAGAATATTACTCGCTTGCATGAACGTCAACGTGAATTGGCTGCTAATCGTGCGAATACAGATGAAAAGATTACCATTGATGTACGCTATCCCCGCAAATACGAGGAAGCGACTGAAATTGTTGATCTATTACTATCTAATGAGAGTATCTTGATTGACTTCCAATATATGACAGAAGTACAAGCACGTCGTTGTTTAGATTATTTGGATGGGGCTCGTTATGTTTTAGCAGGAAATCTTCGTCGTGTTGCAAGTACCATGTACTTGTTGACTCCAATTAATGTAGTCGTTAACATTGAAGATATCCGCCTTCCAAATGATGTGGAAGTGACAGAATTTGACTATGATATGAAACGTAATCGTTAAGATGATTATCTTTCAATACTTATCAAATATCATTCAAATCTATTCCATCATTCTTGTCATCTATGCCTTACTATCTTGGTTCCCTGGGGCACCTCAGAGTACTCTTGGACAAAATGGTTCACCGCCTAGTTGAACCATTTTTGAGCCTTTTTAGAAAGTTACCATTGCAGTTTGGGGGCTTGGATTTTACAGTTCTAGTGGCACTTTTGGTCTTGAACTTGATGAATCAGTTATTAGCCCGCTTGTTCCTACTTTTGATTGGATAGAATACGATGGGACAGACAGAGATTTACCAACATTTCAATCGCGAAGATCACGAATTTATTGATCGTTGTATTGAATTGTCAGAAAGAGTAATTGAACGCTATTCTGTTGAAGTGACAGGTTTTTTAAACCCTCATCAGGTCGCTATTTTACGAAATGTTGCGACAAGCTATCAATTACAGGTCTTTGCTTCCAGTGATGAGCAGAAAATGGAGTATGCCAAGGTTATTGTTGCTCCGGATTATTACCAATTAGATCCAAGTGACTTTGATCTGGCCTTATTGGAAATGGTCTATGCTTCAAAATTTCATCACTTGACCCATTCCCAGGTAATGGGG
Organism: Streptococcus sp. HMSC074F05; assembly: GCF_001808725.1. Taxonomy (NCBI): domain Bacteria; kingdom Bacillati; phylum Bacillota; class Bacilli; order Lactobacillales; family Streptococcaceae; genus Streptococcus; species Streptococcus sp. HMSC074F05. The sequence continues at coordinate 49,514 of NZ_KV794411.1, forward strand.
ACCATTGTTCACCAATTAGGTGTGGAGCGCAAGTCCTTTGGAGATATTCTGACGAGTGAAGGAAAGATCCAAGTATTTGTTGAACAGCGTTTTGTTCACTATTTCATGGATCACATCCAGAAAATTTCTCGGGTACCTGTTAAGCTGAGGGAAGTTCCTCTATCTGAACAAATGATCGTAGAGGAAGAAAGCCAACAGCGAGATATTCTCGTGTCGAGTTTTCGGTTAGACAAGGTGATTGCTGGGACTTTCAAGCTTTCGCGCTCACAAGCCAGTCAGTTGATTAGTTCTGGCTTGGTGAAAGTTAATTATGCGACAACTTCCAATGTTAGCTATACTGTAGGTTTGAATGATTTAGTCAGTGTTCGACGCTTTGGGCGTCTTAAAATTGTTTCTGAAAATGGTATTTCAAAGAGTGGAAAATATAAAGTAACTGTTGAAGTACTCTTGAGTAAAAAATGAGGAGGAGTTATGGCTCTTACTGCTTTAGAAATTAAAGATAAAACTTTTGGCGTTAAATTTAGAGGATATGATGCGAACGAAGTAGAAGAATTTCTAGATATCGTTGTTCGCGATTATGAAGATCTTGTTCGTTTAAATCATGATCAAGAAGCAAAAATTCATGCTCTTGAAGAACGCTTAAACTATTTTGATGAAATGAAAGATTCATTGAGTCAATCTGTTTTGATTGCACAAGATACTGCTGAACGTGTAAAACAAGCAGCTAACGAACGTTCTGAAAATATTGTTCGTCAAGCTGAACAAGATGCACAACATTTAGTAGATGAAGCAAAACAAAAAGCAAATGAAATCCTTCGTCATGCAACGGATAATGCCAAGAAAGTTGCAGTTGAAACGGAAGAATTGAAAAACAAGACACGTGTCTTCCATCAACGTTTGAAATCAACCATCGAAAGCCAATTGAGCATTATCGATACGCCTGAATGGGATGAAATTCTTCGTCCAACTGCTATGTATATTCAGACAAGTGATGAAGCTTTCCGTGAAATTGTGGAAAAAGCTTTGGGTGAATCAGTGCACCATCATCCAGAAAATGAGAATATCGATTTGACTCGTCAATTCTCTCCAGCTGAAATCGAAGAATTGCAAAAACGCATCGAAGCAGCTAATTTAGAATTGGGTGCAACACAAGCGTTTGAAGGTTTGAATGAAAAAGTTCAATCCGCTTTAGAAGAAGCAGAGCACGCTCGTCATGAAAATGAGGCGGTTGTTGAGGAACCGGTTCAACCAGAAGACGAAACGAATCGTGAATCTGTCAATATTTTATAATTTTGTAAAAACAGGTCCATTAATGATAGGTCTAGCGAGCAGATGATGGTGGAAGGTCTGCACTCCCTCTTAATGGATGATCCTTTTACAGTATTCGTTCTGAACCCTTGAGTAAGAACGGACGTTTCCCTCGTTACGGGATGAGAGGAGAAGGTCGCTTGCGACTTCTCGAACAAAGGTGGTACCACGAGCAATCGTCCTTTTTAGGATGCTCGTGTTTTTTTATAGCTTTTAAATCAATAAGGAGACATAATGAAACTCAAAGAAACATTGAATCTTGGAAAAACAGCTTTTCCAATGCGGGCTGGGCTTCCAACGAAAGAACCTGTTTGGCAAAAAGAATGGGAAGATGCAAAATTGTATCAACGCCGTCAAGAGTTGAATGAAGGGAAACCGCATTTTACCCTTCATGATGGCCCTCCGTATGCCAACGGAAATATTCACGTGGGACATGCCATGAACAAGATCTCAAAAGATATCATTGTTCGTTCCAAATCTATGTCAGGATTTTACGCCCCTTATATTCCAGGTTGGGATACCCATGGTTTGCCAATTGAGCAAGTCTTGGCTAAACAAGGTGTGAAACGTAAAGAAATGGACTTAGTTGAGTACCTGAAACTCTGTCGTGAATATGCGCTTTCTCAAGTAGATAAACAACGCGAAGACTTTAAACGCTTAGGTGTTTCAGGTGATTGGGACCATCCTTATGTAACCTTGACGCCTGACTATGAAGCAGCACAAATCCGCGTCTTTGGTGAAATGGCCAATAAAGGCTATATCTACCGTGGAGCTAAGCCAGTTTACTGGTCTTGGTCTTCTGAATCAGCCCTTGCTGAAGCAGAAATTGAATACCATGATTTGGTTTCAACTTCCCTTTACTATGCGAACAAAGTTAAAGATGGTAAGGGTGTCCTAGATACAGACACTTACATCGTTGTCTGGACAACAACTCCATTTACGGTTACAGCTTCTCGTGGATTGACGGTGGGTGCAGAGTTTGATTATGTCGTAGTAAAACCTGCTGGATCTGACCGCAAGTACGTCGTAGCCTCTGAACTCTTACCAAGTCTTTCTGAAAAATTCGGTTGGGAAAATGCTGAAGTCCTTGCGACTTACCAAGGGAAAGAATTGAACCATATCGTGACAGAACATCCATGGGATCCGGAAGTGGATGAATTGGTGATCCTTGGTGAGCATGTAACCCTTGATTCAGGTACTGGTATCGTCCATACTGCTCCTGGTTTTGGTGAGGATGACTACAATGTAGGGATTGCCAATGGCCTCGAAGTTGCTGTTACTGTTAATGAACGCGGAATCATGATGGAGAATGCTGGTCCTGACTTTGCAGGTCAGTTCTATGACAAGGTTGTTCCAACGGTTATCGAAAAACTTGGAGATTTGCTCCTTGCTCAAGAAGAAATCTCTCACTCTTACCCATTTGACTGGCGTACGAAAAAACCAATCATCTGGCGTGCCGTGCCACAGTGGTTCGCTTCTGTATCAAAATTCCGTCAAGATATCTTGGACGAAATTGAAAAAGTGAAATTCCACTCAGAATGGGGGAAAGTGCGTCTTTATAACATGATTCGTGACCGTGGTGACTGGGTCATCTCTCGTCAGCGTGCCTGGGGTGTGCCCCTTCCAATCTTCTATGCAGAAGACGGAACACCAATCATGACAGCTGAAACCATCGAACATGTAGCGCAACTCTTTGAAGAACATGGTTCCATCATCTGGTGGCAACGTGAAGCGAAAGACCTCTTGCCAGAAGGATTTACGCATCCTGGTTCACCAAATGGGGAATTTACAAAAGAAACAGATATCATGGACGTCTGGTTTGACTCGGGTTCATCATGGAATGGGGTTGTAGTTAACCGTCCAGAACTCAAATATCCAGCTGATCTTTACCTGGAAGGTTCAGACCAATACCGTGGTTGGTTCAACTCATCTCTTATCACTTCTGTGGCGAACCATGGTGTAGCGCCTTATAAACAAATCTTGTCTCAAGGTTTCGCCTTGGATGGTAAAGGTGAGAAGATGTCTAAATCTCTTGGAAATACCATCGCTCCAAGTGATGTTGAAAAGCAATTTGGTGCTGAAATCTTGCGTCTCTGGGTAACCAGTGTAGACTCAAGCAATGACGTGCGTATCTCAATGGATATCTTGAGCCAAGTGTCTGAGACTTACCGTAAGATCCGGAATACCCTTCGTTTCTTGATTGCCAATACTTCTGACTTTAACCCAGCTGAGGATGCAGTCGCTTACGAAGAACTTCGTTCTGTTGATAAGTACATGACCATTCGCTTTAACCAACTTGTTAAGACGATTCGTGATGCTTATACCAACTTCGAATTCTTGACGATCTACAAAGCGCTAGTCAACTTTATCAACGTTGATTTGTCTGCCTTCTACCTGGATTTTGCCAAAGATGTTGTCTATATTGAAGGTGCAAAATCCCTTGAACGTCGTCAAATGCAAACAGTCTTCTATGATATCCTTGTGAAAATCACGAAACTCTTAACTCCAATTCTTCCTCACACTGCTGAAGAAATCTGGTCTTATCTTGAGTTTGAAGCAGAAGACTTCGTTCAATTGTCAGAATTGCCAGAAGCAGAAACGTTTGCCAACCAAGAAGAAATCTTGGATACATGGTCAGCCTTCATGGACTTCCGTGGTCAAGCGCAAAAGGCCTTGGAAGAAGCACGGAATGAAAAAGTGATTGGTAAATCACTTGAAGCTCACTTGACAGTTTATCCAAACGAAGTCGTGAAAACACTTCTTGGAGCTGTTGATAGCAATGTTGCTCAACTCTTGATTGTTTCTGAATTGACGATCGCAGAAGGACCAGCTCCAGAAGATGCAGTGACCTTTGAAGATGTAGCCTTCACAGTTGAACGTGCCGCTGGTGAAGTTTGTGACCGTTGCCGTCGCATCGATCCAACAACGGCTGAACGTCACTACCACGCAACCATCTGTGATCACTGTGCAAGCATCGTCGAAGAGAACTTTGCGGATGCAGTCGCAGAAGGATTTGAAGCTAAATAAAAGCCATTAAAAGAAGTTCCATAAAGGAACTTCTTTTTTAATGGCTAGAATAGTGTAGAGATTCATGCATTAAGGAAAGAAAAAAGTAAGGCAAATTGGCCTTACTTAGTAATTGGAAAGGAAATTTCAATTAGTTTATCGGAGTAGAGGGTTTTAATAGCGGATTGGTCAATGATTTGAAGATCAATCTTACGTTTTAAAAAGAACTCACGAATTTTTTCTACTTCAGTTTCACGAATAGCTCGGTGTTTGTTACTGATCAATAATTCATAGTGTGTTGGGGCCTGTGTAAAAACGACATCGGTATTGCCCGCGGAATAAACCTCGACAAGCAAGGCATCAGTGCTGGCAAGTTGGCTTTTGACCAGTGCAGCATGACTATTTGTGGTATTAATGAGCTTCATATGAGTTCCTCCTAACCTCTATCTTCATTTATTATAGCACTTTTTTATTATTTGTGAAAGAATTCCTTTATTTTTTGTGGGTATTTTTCCACTGTTCAATGCCCCATTTGTGACTGCCACGTTTGAGTTTTTTAATAGCTTCATCTACAGGAAACCAAGCAAGATTGTTAAAATCTTCCAGTGGTTTTTGAGCTTCTGTATAGTCTAGCACTTCATAAATATAGGCAGGATTGTAGTAGTAGGTGTCGCGATGACTGGAATAGAAATACTCATCTGCTTGGCCATAGTATTGCCCTAAAACAGCGGTAAAGCCTAATTCTTCGATCAGTTCCCGTTTCAGAGCTTGTAAGTGATCTTCACCTGCCTCAATTTCCCCGCCTGGTAAGAACCAAGCCCCATTTGGAGCTTGAACGAGGATGATCTGATCCTTGTCCTTATTGGGAATAACAGCGTAGACACCATAGCGATTGACGTAGGTCACATCTTGTTTCTTTTCACCAAAACTTGGAATGGTCATGGTTTTCTCTTTTCTTATTTTTTCATCATTATATCATATTTTTTAGCAAAAATCTGGAGGGAAAAAAGAAAGAGACTGGGACAAAAGTCCTAGCCTCTCAATTGTTTTTGGATTGTCGAGCAAGACGCAGTGGTTGAGTGGGCTCTACTACGCTGCTTTCATCAGCTTTTACAGTCCTACTCAACTGTGCGGAGGTGGGACGACGAAATCGAATTCTAACGAATTACCGATTTCTGTCCCACTCTCTGAATGTACATTTACTGATTATGATTCTGACTTCTTTTCAGCCTCATTCTTTCATAATTTGGATGATTATTCTTTTGTCTTTTCAACTGTCTTAGAAACCGATTTAATACTAATATTTCCATTGCTGGTCAAGACGGCTTTGAGTTGTTTTTCACTTGGATGTTCCAGGTAATAATCGGTAATAGCATCTTCGATATAGTCTTGGATGGTACGACGGAGTGGGCGGGCCCCCATTTTTGGATCGTATCCCAGATCGACCAATTTTTCTTTCACCTTCTCTGTCACGTCCAGATGAATCTCATTTTGTGCGAGACGTTGATTGACTTCATCGAGCATGAGGGTAACGATTTGAAGCAGGTTTTCTTTTGATAGAGGTTGGAATTCAATGATGCCATCAAAACGGTTCATGAATTCGGGGCTAAAGAAGTTACCGAGTTCTCCAAGTACAGAGTTGGTGCGTCCTTCTCGAGCTGCTCCAAAACCAACATTGGCCTCAGCTTTGCCAGTTCCAGCATTAGAGGTCATGATGATAATGGTATCTTTAAAGCTGACAGTGCGGCCTTGACCATCTGTCAGACGGCCATCATCCAAGACTTGCAAGAACATGTGCATGACGTCTGGATGGGCTTTTTCAACTTCATCCAGCAAAACGAGAGAGTATGGATTGCGGCGGACCTTTTCAGTTAGTTGTCCAGCTTCATCGTAGCCCACATAGCCCGGAGGAGCTCCGACTAGTTTCGCTACGCTGTGTTTTTCCATGTATTCGCTCATATCAAAGCGGATCATATTGTCTGCAGAACCAAAGAGTTCAATCGCCAATTGTTTAGACAATTCGGTCTTCCCGACACCGGTTGGTCCGACAAAAAGGAAGCTTCCGATTGGACGATTTGGCGATCCTAGGCCGACACGATTGCGTCGAATGGCTTTCGCGATTTTATCTACTGCATCATCTTGACCGATCACATGAGCTTTCAAATCAGAAGCCAGATTGATCAATTGAGACTGTTCTTTTTCTTTCAAATCACCAACAGGAATATTGGTCTTTTGTTCAACTATGTGTTCAATAGTTTTTTCACTGATGACAGGGGTTTCCTGATCGGTGACATGTTGACCTTGCATTTCCTTGTATTTCGCGATTTGGTCGCGGAAGTAGGCTGCTTTTTCAAAGTCTTCTTCGCGTGTCGCTTGAGCTTTGAGGTTTTCCGCTTCAATCAAGCGCTGGTCGATCACTTTTGGATCCACAAAGTTTAGGGTCAGGTTCATCTTAGATCCCGCTTCATCCAACAAATCAATGGCCTTGTCTGGCAGGAAGCGATCTTGGATGTAGCGGTTTGAAAGAATAGCTGCCGCTTCGATGGCCCCGTCTGTATAGTGGACGTGGTGGTAGTCTTCGTATTTTTTCTGGATGCCCTTGAGGATGGTAATGGTTTCTTCAACCGTTGGCTCATCGACCTTAACGGGCTGCATCCGACGTTCCAAGGCTGCATCTTTTTCAATAATACGGTATTCATTGAGGGTAGTAGCACCGACTAATTGGAGTTCTCCACGCGCCAAGGCTGGTTTGAGGATATTTCCAGCGTCCATATTGCCCTCACCAGCTGATCCTGCGCCAACAATTTCATGGATTTCGTCGATGAACAGAATCACATCTTCACGTTGACGAATTTCATCCATTAATTTTTGCATGCGTTCTTCGAATTGACCACGGATGCCTGTGCCCTGAACGAGGCTGACGACGTCTAGGCGGATGACTTCTTTTCCTTGCAATTTATGTGGAACGTCGCCATCGACGATTTTTTGAGCCAGGCCTTCCACTACGGCAGTTTTTCCGACCCCAGGCTCTCCAATCAGAACCGGATTGTTCTTGGTTCGACGGTTGAGGATTTCGATGACACGGATAATCTCCTCGTCACGGCCAATGACAGGGTCAATATCCCCTTTGCGGGCAATTTCTGTGACATTGATGCCGAACTCTTCTAACAGTCCTTTTGGCTTTTGAGGGCGTGCTTGACGAGGGTCTTGACCACCACCACGGTTATTGTTTTGGCCGTAGCCGCCACCTCCATAACTGCCTCCGGATTGAGTTGGAGGGGTTTGAGGTTCTTGCGGACTTTGGAAGTTTCCAAGGTTATTGAAGAAATCTTCAAAAGGATCTCCAGTGAGTTGGCTCCGTTGGGTCATGCCTTTCAAGAAGCTGTTATTAGGGTCTGTTTTCATAATTTTATAGCAATTTTGACAGAGGTCTACTTGCTGCTGACGTCCATTTACATTTGTATATAAATGGATGGTTGATTCATTTATTTTACAATTTTGACAAAGCATATACATACCTCACAGTAGGTTTTTGATGGTTTTCCATCAAGAGACGAGCCTATTTTTGAAAGGTCAAAAATAGTCAAAGATTTATAGTTTCATTATATCAGTATTCTAGAAGTTTGCAAGAATTTGCTACGGAATGTCGCTAAGGAGTGAAGATGAGAGCAAATCAATGGAAAAATGTGAATTTTTATTGGAAGAGCTTTCTCTTTTATGATAAAATAGGAGAGTAGAAAGTTAAGAGGAGAAATAAAATGGAATCACATTTAGTACGGATTATCAACCGTTTGGAGACGATGACAAAAGACGGTGGAAACTTGAAACGTAATTTTGAACGTGACGGTGTTGTTGTCGCTGAAGTAGCCTACAACCACAATGAAGAAGAAGGTTCAACCTTTACACTTCGTGATGTTGAAGCGCGTGAAACCTATACATTTGATAGCATTGATTTAATTGCAATGGAAATTTATGAATTGCTTTACTAAGCAGCTGTGTGGATGAGTTTGGGGTGGTCTCAAGCTCATTTTTTGTCCATCTGGCTATAGTTTTCGTCTATAAGAAATTCTAAATAGGAACAGTTAGGTTTGAGAGTTGAAATCTGCTATAATAGAGAGGACTATTTTCATTACTTGACTAGAAAGAGAATTGATATGACGACACTCATTGATGGGAAGGCGCTCGCTACAAAATTACAGGGTGAGATTGCAGAGAAAACAGCACGATTAAAAGAAGAGACAGGAGTTGTGCCTGGCCTCGTTGTCATCGTGGTAGGAGATAATCCAGCTAGCAAAATCTATGTAAGAAATAAAGAGCGTTCTGCTATTGCGGCAGGCTTTCGGAGTGAAGTGAGACGACTTCCTGAAAGCATCAGCCAAGCTGAATTATTAGAAGTGATCGAACACTACAATCAGGATCCCCTTTGGCATGGGATTTTGGTGCAGTTGCCACTGCCTAAGCATATCGATGCGGATGCAGTCCTTTTAGCGATTGACCCGGCAAAAGATGTGGATGGCTTTCATCCATTGAATATGGGACGCTTGTGGGCTGGAAATCCTATTATGGTGCCATCGACGCCTGCTGGGATCATGGAGATGTTCAAAGAGTACGGGATTGATCTAGAAGGGAAGCGAGCAGTCGTGATTGGTCGTTCCAATATCGTTGGAAAACCCATGGCGCAGTTGCTCCTCGCCAAAAATGCGACGGTAACCTTGACCCATTCCCGGACCCATCATCTGCCTAAAATTGCTAGAAGAGCAGATATCTTGGTTGTTGCGATCGGTCGTGCGAAATTTGTAACAGCAGACTTCGTGAAAGAAGGCGCCGTTGTTATTGACGTCGGAATGAATCGCGATGAGAATGGCAAATTGTGTGGGGATGTCGATTTTGACTCCGTTGCCCCTTTGGCCAGTCATATTACCCCGGTACCAGGAGGGGTTGGGCCTATGACCGTCACCATGCTGATGGAGCAGACCTACGAAGCAGCTGTTCGTGCCTTAAAAAAATGAAAGTGTGAACAAGATGAAGTTTGTATTTGATTTAGATGGAACCCTGTCATTCGATGGTGTCACAATCGATGATGAAATCAAACAGGTCTTATTGAGAGCAGAAGAATTTGGTCATGAAGTCGCCTTTGCTTCTGCACGTTCTTACCGGGACTGCTTGGGTCTTTTAGGGGACCCATTGAGTCAGCAACTCGTGATAGGCTTAAATGGTGGATTGGCCTATCGCCAGGGGCAATTAGTATATGAGGAACAATTGGACAAGGATGTGTATCGGGAAGTCCTTGGCTTTTGCCGCCATTACAATCTACCATTTTTTGTGGATGATACCTTTGATTACAGCGGACAGATTTTGGAAAAGATTCCTTTTGTTGCTAATGTAGATCCCCTCAAGAAAGCCCAGTATCGTTCATTAGAGGAGCTGACAGATCCGATTAAGGTCGTGATCTATATGGGTGGCCATGAGGAGCTCGTGGATGAGATCATCGAGCGGATCGAAAAGACAGACAAGGCCCATATCCGCTATCATGCGCATGAAAAATGCATCTATCTCAATCCAGCAGATACGCATAAAGCGACAACCGTAGAAGAACTCTGTGGAGAGAATTTCGTGGCTTTTGGCAATGATCAAAATGATATCGAGCTCTTTGAAAAAGCTCTTTATGCAGTTCAAATTGGTGATTTTCCAGCCCTTCGGCCTTATGCGGATGATCAATTGGTAGCCAAACAAAATCAACCACAAGCTGTGGCTGCTAAAATCTTGCAAGTCTTCGCAGAATTCAGAGGAAAATAAAAGAAGGAGGGGGAGTCGTGGCTTCTCCTTTTTCGCTAGAAATGAGGAAGGTATGAGAACAGTTCAAAAAGAAGAGATCCAGCGTGTCATTGCAAAGCGAAAGGCGAATTCTTATAAAGGGGATTTTGGTCGCCTGCTCTTGATTGGAGGGACTTACCCTTATGGGGGAGCCATCATTATGGCGGCGCTTGCTGCGGTTCATAGTGGTGCGGGGCTGGTCACTGTCGCAACAGATCCTGATAATCTGACAGCCCTTCATAGCCATCTTCCTGAAGCCATGGGCTTTGATTTGGCAGATCACGAACTCCTTTGTGAGCAGCTCCAAAAAGCCAGCGTGATTCTTGTCGGTCCAGGCTTTAAGGAAGCAAGAGAAAACCAAGCAATCTTGCACATGATTTTTGAGCAAGTCTCTAGCCAGCAGGTCTTGATATTAGATGGAGGAGCTATTAGTCTTTTTGCAGCCTCTCAGTTTGACCTGCCAGAGGCTCAGTTGGTCTTTACCCCCCATCAAAAAGAATGGGAAAAACTGTCAGGGCTTGATCTAGCAAGCCAGACAGAAGGCAAGAGTCGAAGAGCAGTACAGAACTTTCCTCAAGGGACTGTCATTGTAGAAAAAGGGCCACACACCCGCATTTGGACAAGTGGGCAAGATGAGGGCTATCAGCTAGATGTTGGTGGTCCCTATCAAGCAACAGGGGGTATGGGAGATACCTTGGCAGGGATGATCGCAGGATTTGCGGGTCAATTCCCACAGGTCAGTCTCTATGAGCGCGTGGTGGTTGCGACCTATCTCCATTCAGCCATTGCTGAGGACTTGAGCAAGGAGGCCTATGTGGTTCTACCCACGACCATTAGCCAAGAAATTCCCAAATGGATGAAAAAGTGGAGTGACAAAGATCAGGTTACCAGCACTGAAAATAGAAAATAGGTAAAAAAGATGAAGGAAAGCATTCGAAAAGCAAATCAGTATATCGATGAAAACAGGGAGAAGGTTGACCAGCAATATAGAGGAGCATTTCATTTGCTACCTCCAATCGGCTGGATGAACGATCCAAATGGCTTTGTTTATTTCCGAGGGGAATACCATTTGTTTTACCAATTCTATCCCTATGATAGTGTTTGGGGTCCCATGCATTGGGGGCATGCCAAATCAAAAGATCTTCTCCATTGGGAAGAATTGCCAGTAGCTTTAGCACCAAGTGAAAGCTATGATAAGGATGGTTGTTTCTCGGGTAGTGCTATTGTGAAAGATGACAAGCTCTATTTGCTTTATACTGGTCATGTAGACGATGGGGAAAAGCGAGAAGAGACGCAGTGTCTTGCGGTGTCGACAGATAGCATTACCTTTGAAAAGTTGCCTACTAATCCAGTAATCCATGCTCAACATATTGAGGGGATCGCAGATATTGCAGATTTTCGTGATCCTAAAGTATTTGAATATCAAGGAAACTATTACGCTGTCGTTGCTTCTAAGACACCAGACGAAAGAGGTCAAATTCTCCTATTTGCATCAAGTAATCTAGTAGATTGGGACTTTACATCAGTCCTTCTAGAAGGTGAAAAAGGGCAAGGGATTATGTGGGAGTGTCCCGATTTCTTCCCTTTAGATGGTAAATGGGTCTTGATCCTGTCTCCCATTGAAATGGAAAGGCAGCAAGAAAAATACTGGAACTTAAATTCGACAGTTGCTTTTATCGGTGACATGAATTGGGAAACAGGGCGCTTTCATGTCGATTCCTATGATGAAATGGATGGTGGTTTGGATTTCTATGCCCCTCAAACTTGTCAAGGACCAAATGGCGAACGATACATGGTTGCCTGGATGCAAATGTGGCACCGGTCTATCCCCAGTCATGATTTAGCTCATGGGTGGGCAGGTAGTATGACTCTTCCAAGAAAATTGTCTCTGAAAGACGGACGATTGGTTCAGGAGTTACCTGAGTCAGTGAACGAACACTTTCTTGTAGAGCATACGTCTGAAACTATTGTTCAGGGCAATCAGATCACGATTCCGGCTAGAGGGAAACAAACCTTGTTTGAGCTAGATGCCAAACCGGGTCGCTCCTTTATCCTTGGATATGGCGATGAAACCGATCCTGATAGTGTCTTGCAATTGGTTTACGACGCCTCTCAAAAACGCTTTAGCTTAAGTCGAGACCAATTTGGGCACCCAATTTCTGGAAAAGAAAATCCAGTATTTCAATCGAGATGGATTCAGTTAAATGCTGAAAAGGATCATCATTTTTCGATCATTCGCGATACCAACTCAATTGAAGTATTCGTGGATGGTAAAACTCTCTCGATGACCTTTTATGAAACGACTGAGAATCCCGTCTATACTCTCACAGCAGATGAAGGGGTCAATTGGGTCGTAAAAACCTATCAAAAATAGGATACAAAAGCCTCCTAAAACAAAAAGACAAGTCTTGTGACTTGTCTTTTTGTTTTAGGAGAGAATGGAAGCGAGGAGCCCTCCCAGAATGAGGATGATAGCCCCGCTCAGTCGGTTGGCCATTTGGGCGAAGGCGATCATTTCCATGCGATCGGATGCCGAGAGAACAGCGATATTTCCGGTTCCTCCCATCGAGTTATTGATCATACCAGATCCGATAGCAGTCTCGACTGGATACAATCCAACCAGTTTTCCGATCACAGCAGATGCAAGCCCCATAGCTACTACAGAAGTCAAGCTTAGGAGAATGAATTGCCAGGTCATCGCCTTAGCTAGAGTTGAAAGGTCAATCAAGGAAAGACCGATCCCAGCTAGGACTGCATGGGTGAGGTTGGTCATAATGACTTGGTTGAACATGACCACACAGTTTTCCAAAGGTTTTGGGACAGCATTGAAAGCTTTCAGGATAAAGACGATGATAATCATGAAGGCATAACTGTGGATTTTTGGAACAAAGGCATTGCAGATGACCCCGAGAAGAAAAATACTAAAGGCAAACATCATTCCAACTCCGATTTGGGTCGGATCAAGGGTGAGTTTTTCTTTCTTCAATTCATCTTTATTGACAGGAATCAAGACACCGTGACCATTGTAAGGACTATCTGCAAAGACTTTGACGATCAAAACAGCTCCAATGATGGCGAGGATATTACCAAGTGTAGTAGCGGGTGCCAATTGAGAGAAGATGGCTGCTTGGCTTCCGTGGAGATTGGCAGCGTAGATCTTTGAAAGAGGCAGGATTCCAGCTCCCATTCCTCCGACCATTTGTGGGAAGGAAACATAGAGAATCGAATGTCCAAATCCTTGTCCCAAAAGGCTTCCAACGATCCCAACAGAGAGAGCCCCAAAGACCATGGTGACCAAGGAAACAGGAATAAAGCGAGCGGAAGCTTTTACCAAGAGATTGCGATTCATCCCTAGAATAGCCCCACAAATCAAGGCTGCGATATAAAAATCAAGAAAGCCAAAGGAATCTCCCAAAAAGCCCTTGGTGGCTGTGATAACATTTGCTGGAATAACATGGAAGGTCGCTAGAAGAGTAGCTCCTAGTAAGGTGAAGACAGATCCCCCACCTAGGTAAGAATTCATGATTGGAAGTTTCTCACCGATAAAGTAGAGAAGATGCCCCATGACGACCAAAAGGAGGGTTAGTCCAAGCATATTGAGTGGGAGTTTCCCCATAGCAATCGTCACCGCAAGAACGATGACGATGAATGCATATAGAGGAAGACTGACACCGGAAATTTTGATTTCATTCAATTTTTTCATGGTTGTTCAGTCATCTCCTTATTAGTATTTAGGATACCATTTAAGGTCACGTACAGCTTTGGCCATATCTGTTTCTTTAGCTTGTGCAAGCCCTTGCTCTTGAGCTTTCTTGGCAACAGCTTCTGCTACCTTGATAGATACGTCAGCTACATATTGGAATGGTGGAAGGACTGGCGCACCTGGTTGACCTGGATTGACAATACCTGACAATGAGTGAGCTGCTGCCCCGATCATTTCATCTGTCAACAATTTGGCTTCAGATGCCAACATACCAAGACCAAGTCCTGGGTAGATCAAAGCGTTATTAGCTTGACCGATTTCGTAGTCCACACCTTTGTAGCTGATGGTTCCTGAAGGGACACCGGTAGCGACAAAGGCTTTTCCGTCTGACCATTCGATGACTTGTTGGGCTGTTGCTTCCAATTTCTTGGTTGGGTTAGAAATTGGGAAGATAACTGGGCGTTCAGTGTTTTCACACATGGCTTCAACCACTTCTTTGGTGAAGGCATCTGGGTTTGTAGAAGTTCCGACCAAGATCGTTGGTTTTACTGTTTTGATCACTTCAAGAAGATTGGTCATATCGCCTTTACCTTCGAAGTCAGCACGTTTTTTAGCAAATGGTTTTTGAGCTGGCGTCAAATCTTCCATATCGTCAAACAAAAGTCCCTGTTTATCGATCATGAAGAAACGTTTGTATGCTTCTTCTGGAGAAAGACCTTCAGCAACCATTTCAGCGTGAACACGGTCTGCAATACCAGCACCAGCAGAACCACCACCATAGCAAAGGTAAACTTGGTCTGTCAATTTTTCACCAGTGATATCCATTGCTCCAAAGATACCGCCCAAAACAACGATCCCAGTTCCTTGAATATCATCGTTGAAAGTTGGGATTTCTTTCTTGTAACGGTTCAAGATATCAGCCGCATTTGAACGACCAAAGTCTTCCCAGTGAAGGTACAATTTAGGGAAAAGTTTTCCAGCTGTTTGAACGAATTGATCGATAAAGGCATCGTATTTTTCACCACGAACACGTTCATGACGGTTTCCAAGATACATTGGATTGTTCAACAATTCTTCACGGTTGGTACCAGCATCGATGACAAGAGGCATAACGCAAGCTGGATCAATTCCGGCTGCAGCAGTGTAGACCATCAATTTTCCGACAGAGATGTCGACCCCTTGGACACCCCAGTCACCGATACCAAGAATTCCTTCTGCGTCAGTTGCAACGATCAAGCGGATATCGCGATCGCCAGCCGCATTTTTCAATGTTTCTTCGATATTTTCTGGGTGGTTAATATCAAGGTAAGCGGCATATTGTGGGTCTACAAAGAGTTCAGAATATTGTTCAATGGTGTCTGCGATCACTGGATCATAGACGATTGGGTTGAACTCAACGATGTGTTGTTTGAAGAGGTAGTAGAAAAGAGTACGGTTTGTATTGAAAATTTCCATCAAGAAAAGACGTTTTTCAAGGTCTGATGGTTTGCGCAAGAAATGTTGGTAAGCTTGTTCAGCTTGTTCTTCGATGGTTTGAACATATGGAGGAAGAAGACCGATCAGGCCAAGTTCTTTACGTTCTTCCATTGTGAAAGCAGTTCCTTTATTTAAGAAAGGATTGTTTAAAATTTCATGTGATTTCATTGCGAAATACTCCTCATAAATAATTTATCTGTAAGATTTTTTCTCACGCAAGCCATTATAGTCTTCTGTAATTCTTATAGTCAACTTCCCTTGTCCTTATAAAAAAATTTTATAAGTAAGAGTTTTGTGTTAGAATGAAAGAAATGGAAATTGTAGAAATAGAGGGATAGAGATGAATATCCGAGACTTGGAATATTTTTATCAACTGTCGAAATTAAAGTCTTATACAGACGTGGCGCATTATTTTCAAGTGAGTCAACCGACTGTGACCTATGCCATCAAGCGTTTAGAGGACCACTATGCTTGTCAGTTGGTAGAAAAATCGTCTTCTAATCGTGTCTTGCACCTAACTCAGCCAGGGAAGGTTTTAGCCAATCACGCGCGAGAGGTTTTAATCGAAATCGAAAAGACGGAAAAAGCTGTTGAACGAAGTAAAAAGAATCTGTTGCGCATTGGACTACCGCCTTTGATCACTAGCGATATCATGAAAAAATTTGGGACGCATGATGAAGAACTTGAGATTTTTCGTCAATCGCAATTGGTGCAATTAGGTTCCAGGGATTTGATGCGATTGTTGGTGCGTGGAGATTTAGATTTTAGTCTATTGGGAAGCTTAGAGCCCATTTCGCACACGCATTTAACCAGTCAGCTCCTGTATAAAAAAGAATTTTTTGTGATTGTCTCAAAAGATCATTCACTAGCAGATCGCAAGGAAATTTCTTTTAAAGAGGTGTTAGAGGAGACCTTCATTCTGTTAGATGAGCATCATGTCCACATGACGGCTTTTAAACGCTTGAATGCTCGCTTTGATGATTTGGCCCAGTCTACTGTTGTCTTGACCGATTCCAACTTGGTCTTGAGTTTCATCGAAGAAAATTTGGGAATTGGTCTCATGACCGATCTGACTCTCTTTCCTGAATATCCAAATCTTGTCAAAATTCCGCTGGTTGAAGAGGAAAAAACAGTCTTCTATATTAGTTATGCCTATCCAAATGAAGGGGAACCCCAAGCGCTTCTTAGCTCCTTTATTGAACGGTTAGAGAAGTGTGAAAAATAGGGAAGCTGGTGTTAAACAGACAAATAGAAAGTGTCTTGAATAAAATGAGGCTTGTAGAGAAAGGAAATTCATGATTTCGCTTTGTCTGCCAGCCTTTTTTGGTGTTTTTTGGTATAATTAAACTTGATCATATTCTGCAGAAAGGAGTTCCTATGTCCAACTATTTATCCGTATCCAGTTTGACCAAATATTTGAAATTAAAATTTGATAAGGATCCCTATTTGGAAAGGGTTTATCTGACAGGGCAGGTCTCCAATTTCCGAAAACGCCCCAACCACCAGTATTTCTCTCTAAAGGATGAAAAGGCTGTGATTCAGGCGACTGTTTGGGCTGGGATCTATAAGAGTTTTGGTTTTGAGCTAGAAGAAGGCATGAAAATCAATGTCATTGGTCGGATCCAACTCTATGAGCCAAGTGGGAGTTATTCCATTGTCATCGAAAAGGCGGAGCCAGATGGGGTAGGGGCCTTGGCTATCCAATTTGAGCAGCTCAAGAAAAAGTTGACCGAAGAAGGGCTCTTTCAGGATAGGTGGAAGCAAGCTCTGCCGCAATTTCCAAGAAAGATCGGGGTGGTCACTAGTCAAAGTGGCGCCGTGATTCGCGATATTATCACAACGGTGAGCCGTCGTTTTCCTGGTGTGGACATCGTGCTCTACCCGACCAAGGTTCAGGGTGAAGGTGCAGCTAGTGAGGTGGTTGCTAATATTCAGAAGGCCAATGCTCGGACGGACCTAGATATCCTGATCATCGGTCGTGGGGGTGGTTCGATTGAAGACCTCTGGGCCTTTAATGAAGAGCCGGTTGTGCGGGCTATTTTTGAGTCTAGAATTCCCATTATTTCCAGTGTGGGACATGAGACAGACACGACTCTAGCAGATTTTGTAGCGGACCGACGAGCCGCTACTCCGACAGCAGCTGCTGAATTGGCCACTCCGGTAACCAAATTGGATCTCTTGTCCCATTTACAAAAGCAGGAAAATCGCATGGCAACAGCCATGTCCAATCGCTTGGCCTATAATCGTGAACGTTTGGCCAAATTAAGTCAATCGGTTATTTTTAGACAGCCCGAGAGACTCTATGATGGCTACCTGCAAAAGATTGACCAGTTGCAATTGCGATTGAAACAAGGGATGCGCGAAGTTTATGGACAAGGGGACAATCAGTTGCAAGGTCTGCGCCATCGTCTAGAGGCTATGTCTCCTTTGCATCGTATCGAACGTTATCAAGACCGTGTCTTCCAAGATAAGAGACTCTTAACCAGCCGCATGGAACAAGTCCTAAAAGAGCAAAAGATCAAGGTTCAAGGCTTATCAGAAGCCCTCTTGATGCTGGATACTAGTCGGATTATTGCGCGTGGCTATGCCATGGTCAAGCAAGACGATCAAGTCTTGGATTCGGTTGCGAAAGTAAAAGAAGGAGACCCGCTGTCCCTCATCATGAGAGATGGCCAGTTAGAAGTAGAGGTAAAACATGTCGAAAGAAAAGAAATTTGAAGAAAATTTAGCAGATTTGGAAGCCATCGTCCAAAAATTGGAGAGTGGGGATGTGGCTCTTGAAGAAGCGATTACAGAATTCCAAAAAGGAATGAAGTTGTCAAAAGAATTGCAAGATACCTTGGATCAAGCAGAGAAAACCTTGGTCAAGGTCATGCAAGCAGATGGTACTGAAGCGGATCTAGCATGAGACAAGAAGAAAAACGAAATAGAGTAGAGCAAGCGATTCGCTCTTTTTATGAGGAAACATCCATCGCCCCCCATTTAGTGGAGTCGGTCCTTTATTCGATTCAAGCAGGTGGAAAACGCCTGCGCCCAATGCTTCTTCTAGAATTGTTAGAAGCCTTCGGACAGGAGTTGACAGAGGCTCATTTTCAAGTGGCAGGGGCTTTGGAGATGATCCACACAGGAAGCCTTATTCATGATGATCTACCGGCCATGGACAATGACGATTACCGTCGGGGGCAATTGACCAACCACAAGAAATTTGGAGAAGACTTGGCGATTTTAGCAGGAGATGCACTTTTCCTCGATCCCTTTGGAATGATTGCTGCGAGTGACCTTTCAGATGCGGTCAAGGTTTCTTTGATCCTTGAGTTATCAGATGCTTCCGGTAGTCGCGGAATGGTAGCTGGCCAAGTCCTTGACATGGAAGGGGAGCACAAACAGCTCACTCTAGCAGAATTGCAGACCATCCATGCCAATAAGACGGGACGCCTCCTTGCCTATCCATTCATCGCAGCAGCCTCGATTTTAGAGTTGCCAGCAGACATTGGTCAGCTCTTAGAAAAAATCGGGAAAACATTAGGGCTGGCTTTTCAAGTACGGGATGATATTTTGGATTTGGTCGCTGATTTTGAAGCTCTAGGTAAGACTCCTCAAAAGGACTTAGTGGCAGAAAAATCGACCTATCCAGCTATGTTGGGATTGGAAGAATCAAAAGCTTTGCTGGCAAGTGAATTAGATGCTTGCGAGGACTTGTTGGATCAGATTACAGCTGCTTGCGACTTTGATCCGCAAGCAATCAAGAAATTAATAGAAGGATTACGAATAGATGGCTAAGGAAAGAGTGGATGTATTAGCCTATAAACAAGGCCTATTTGATACCCGCGAACAAGCCAAAAGAGGGGTGATGGCAGGCCTTGTCGTTGCCGTTATCAATGGTGAGCGCTTTGATAAACCGGGTGAAAAAATTGATGAATCGACCGAGTTGAAATTAAAGGGTGAAAAGCTCAAGTATGTCAGCCGCGGCGGACTCAAATTAGAAAAAGCCTTGCACCAATTTGGCTTAACTGTAGAGGATAAAATTGCGATTGATATTGGAGCTTCTACAGGTGGCTTTACAGATGTCATGCTGCAAAATGGAGCCAGCCAGGTCTTTTCGGTGGATGTCGGGACCAATCAGTTGGCCTGGAAATTGCGCAACGATCCTCGGGTAGTCTCGATGGAACAGTTCAATTTCCGATATGCTGAGCCAGATGATTTTGAAGCGATACCGAGCTTTGCGAGTATCGATGTCAGCTTTATTTCCTTGGACTTGATTCTGCCAGCCCTTTATCGGATTTTGGCAGAAAATGGACAAGTGGTTGCGCTAGTTAAACCCCAGTTTGAAGCAGGACGCGAGCAGATTGGGAAAAATGGGATCATTAAGGATCCTAAGATTCATTTAGCAGTCCTTGAAAAGGTCGCTACATTTGCAGGAACGCATGGCTTTTCTGTAATGGGAGTGGATTATTCCCCTATCCAAGGAGGCCATGGCAACATCGAATTTTTGATGTATCTAGAAAAAAAAGAAGAGAAAACAAAGCCAACGACAGAGCAGCTGGAGGCTGTTGTGGAGCTGGCACATAAGGAATTTAAACATGAAGAGTAAGAATATCAGATTAGAAAAAATTCGCCGCTTCATTCGCGATCATGAAGTGGGGACCCAAGAAGAGATCGTCGAACATTTGAAAGAAGAAGGCATTTCAGCAACCCAAGCGACGGTATCACGGGATATCAAAGAATTGGGCATCGTAAAACGCCCTCTGAAAGACATGACCTATGTCTATGAATTGCCACGTAAGCACCACCAAGGAATTGGGATGATTGAAAGCAATATCTTGTCTCATCGTCGCATGGGAGAATATGTCAATTTCACCATGGTTCCAGGGACAGCGCCCTTAGTCAAACGTCGTTTGCGGGAGATTTATAAAGATCATATCTTTAGTATTGTCGCAGATGATGATACGATCTTGTTGATTGCTTATTCCGCACCAGAAGCAGAGAATATCCTCAAATCAATCTTTGGGTGGTAAGAGCCTATGCTATTAGAAATTTCGATTAAGAACTTTGCCATTATCGAAGAGATTTCCTTAAATTTTGAAAAGGGAATGACGGTACTGACAGGGGAAACAGGTGCAGGGAAATCCATCATTATCGATGCTATGAACATGATGCTGGGAAGCCGTGCAACGACGGATGTCATTCGACACGGAGCCCCAAAAGCGGAAATCGAAGGGCTCTTTGCTGTTGAGAGCAATCGCCACTTGACGACTCTCTTTGAAGAGCAAGGACTAGAGTGGACCGATGAGTTGATCATCCGCCGAGAGATCTTACAAAATGGACGAAGTGTCAGCCGGATCAATGGTCAAATGGTGAATTTATCTGTCTTAAAGGCAGTCGGTCAACATTTGGTGGATATCCATGGCCAGCATGATCAGGAAGAACTCATGCGGCCCCAATTGCATATCGCCATGCTGGATGAATTTGGGGATGCAGCCTTTTTCCAAACCAAAGACGCTTATCGTCAAACCTTTGAAGATTACAAACGTCTGCGCAAACAAGTAGTGGAACTTCAGCGCAACCAGCAGGAAAACAAGGCTCGTATCGAGATGTTGGAGTTTCAAATTGCAGAGATTGAGGCAGCTGCCTTGGAAGTGGATGAGGACCTGCGTCTGGAGCAAGAACGCCAACGCCTGCTCAATCACAAGATGATTGCAGATACCTTAACCAATGCCTATACCATGCTGGATGCAGAAGAGTTTTCGAGCCTCTCCAATGTTCGCTCAGCCATGAATGATCTGGAAAGCATTGAAGAATATGATCCCAGCTACAAAGAGCTCTCAAGCCAGTTATCGGAAACCTTCTATGCCCTTGAGGATATTACCAAGCGCTTAGAAGATGTAGTAGATGGTCTGGAGTTTGATGGCAATCGCCTCATGCAGGTGGAATCACGTTTAGATTTGATCCACTCCATCACGCGCAAGTATGGTGGCCAAGTCAAGGACGTCTTGGAATACCTGGCGCAAATCACCAAAGAATATAGCCTCCTCACCGGAAGTGACCTCTCGTCTGAGGACATGGAAAAAGAACTCAAACGTCTAGAAAAGAGTTTGGTCACCTTGGCTCAAGACTTGAGTGATCAGCGGCATGTTTTGGCCCAAGCTTTGGAAAATGAAATCCAGCAAGAATTGGCAGATCTCTACATGGACAAGGCGCGTTTTCAAGTACGTTTTAGCAAGGCTAAGTTTAATCGTGAGGGAAATGAAGCTGTCGAATTTTACATTTCGACCAACCCAGGTGAGGACTTTAAACCCCTTGTCAAGGTAGCATCCGGCGGAGAATTGTCACGCTTGATGTTGGCCATTAAGTCGGCTTTTTCTCGAAAAGAAGGAAAAACCAGTATTGTCTTTGACGAGGTGGATACAGGAGTCTCTGGGCGCGTGGCTCAAGCCATCGCAGCGAAAATTCACAAGATTGGTCAAAATGGCCAAGTGCTTGCCATTTCTCACCTGCCTCAAGTCATCGCTGCAGCAGATTATCAATTCTATATTGAGAAAATCAGTGATGAACACTCAACTGTCTCTACTGTGCGTTTGCTCAATAGAGAAGAACGAATCGAAGAAATTGCCAAGATGCTGGCAGGAGAGGATCTAACGGAAGCTGCCCGTCAACAAGCAGAGCAACTTCTCAAGCGTTAAGAGAAAGAAGGTTTGAAACAATGTCAACATACTTTGTAGTCGGAGATATTCACGGAAAAGCACAAATGCTAGAAGAACTCATGACAGAGTGGGATGGAAAAGCTCAATTGGTCTTTTTAGGGGATTTGATAGATCGAGGCGAAAATGGCAAACGATCAATTGAAATCGTAAAGGACTACGTAGACCATCACGGAGCTGTTTGCCTTTCCGGGAATCACGAGTACATGTTTTTAGCCTGGTTGGACAATCCAGAAGAGCGTTATGACCACTACCGAAGAAATGGTGGCGATACGACCATCAACTCTCTGTTAGGCCGGCCACTCGATGCTCCTGTAGATGGCATTGCGGATGCGCAAGCAGTAGAAAATGCCGTTCCTGACTTGGTGGCCTTCATCCGTAGTTTGCCTTTTGACTACGAGACAGAGAGCTATTATTTTGTCCACGCTGGTGTGGATCTAACCCTTGAAAATTGGCGGGAAACCAGTGATTACCAAAAAGTCTGGATCCGAAAACCATTCCATGAAGCGGAGAATCATACAGGCAAATGGATCGTCTTTGGCCATACACCAGTCTATGGACTGCTCAATGAGCCAGTCGGTACTGAAAATCTTTGGATTTCAGATCAGAAGATGGGCGTCGATGGAGGCGCTGTCTATGGCGGAGTCCTCCATGGATTGCTCTTGGATGATCAAGGCATTGTCCATGACCATGTCCTTCATAATACAGGTTTTTCTGCCGCAGACGACTGAGGAAGCAGGAATGGATATCTTTCACTGCAAAACCCCGTGTTTTTTGATATAATGAAAGCAGAACATTCTTAGGAAGAGTATAGAAATATATGGCAAATATTAAAATAGTTACAGACTCATCTATTACAATTGAGCCTGAAGTGGTTGAAGAATATGGCATTACCATTGTGCCACTTTCTGTTATGGTGGATGGAGTCCTTTATTCCGACAGTGAGTTGGGCGAAGGGGACTTCTTGCGCTTAATGCAGTCTAGCAAAAATCTTCCAAAGACCAGCCAACCACCCGTTGGAGTCTTTGCGGAGGTGTATGAAAAGTTAGCAGCAGACGGAGCTCATATCGTTTCGATTCATATGTCTCATGCCTTGTCTGGAACAGTAGAGGCAGCTCGTCAAGGGGCAACCTTATCTGGAGCAGATGTGACCGTGATTGATAGTGGCTTTACAGACCAAGCTATGAAGTTCCAAGTGGTTGAGGCAGCTAAGTTGGCTAAAGAAGGAGCAGATCTAGACACCGTTTTAGCTCGTATCGAAGAAGTCAAAGAAAAGACTGAGTTGTATATCGGCGTATCTACCTTGGAAAATCTAGTTAAAGGTGGTCGGATTGGCCGTGTTACCGGACTTTTGAGCTCGCTTCTTAACATCCGTGTGGTGATGCAAATGAAGGACCATCAGTTAGAACCAATCGTCAAGGGACGTGGAAACAAGACCTTTAAGAAATGGTTGGATGAATTGGTAGAGAAACTATCCCACAGCAAGGTGGCTGAGATCGGGATTTCTTACGCAGGGACACCAGAGTGGGCCAATGAAATGAAGGCTAAGTTGCAATCGCTCGTTGAAAATGCGATCCCAGTTCTCGAAACTGGATCGATTATTCAAACCCATACAGGTGAGAATGCATTTGCAGTTTTGGTGCGCTACGAATAAGCTGAATAAATGTTTGAAAAAACAGGTTTAGTACTTGACCTAAAGGCTTTTTTTAGATATTATAGTACTGTTAAGGCGTAAAGTCTAAAAAAATTTGGAGGATTTGTTAAATGGCTAACAAACAAGATTTGATCGCAAAAGTGGCAGAAGCTACAGAATTGACTAAAAAAGATTCAGCAGCAGCTGTTGACGCTGTATTCGCAGCAGTTTCAGAATACCTTTCAAAAGGTGAAAAAGTTCAATTGATCGGTTTCGGTAACTTCGAAGTTCGTGAACGTGCAGCTCGTAAAGGTCGCAACCCACAAACTGGTAAAGAAATCAAAATCGCAGCTTCTAAAGTTCCAGCATTCAAAGCTGGTAAAGCTCTTAAAGAAGCAGTTAAATAATTGCATTTTGAAAAGCCATCCTAGATTTCTAGGATGGCTTTTTTGGTTGGACAGCTCTATAGGATAAGGGTATAATAGGAAAAAAGAAAGAGAGAAAAGACCATGCGATTCATTTTAGGACTATTTGCCTTGTTGTTTATCCGACCTATTTTGTATCTATTGAAAGGGCTGTGGTTCGTACTGGAATTTTGCTTTATGATCCTCGTGTTCAAAATGATCCTAGGAACCGTGCGCTGGATGACCAGTTGGATCGGTTGAGAGTAGATGAATCTATTTCAGGCTCGTGAATCAATGTCCCCCGGACATAAACTCGCTTTTCCGTTTTCAGGCTCGTGAAAAAAATGTCCCCCGGACATAAACTCGCTTTTCCATTTTCAGGCTCGTGAAAAAAATGTCCCCCGGACATTTTTTTTAATTAAAAGCATTCTAAATAGTGATTTATTTTGAAACATGATATAATAAGGGTAACGCATCGATTAATCATATTGGAAAGGGGGGATCATAGTGAACGCATTGCATCGTCATGAAGAAGAGCGCGTGGAAGAAGTCTTGCAAAATTTGCGTGCCAAGGGTATTCGGATTACTGATACCCGCAGAGCAGTTCTTTCCTATTTAGTGGCGAGTCATGAACATCCGAGCGCTGAGAAGATCTATCGCGATTTATTGCCTCAGTTTCCAAGCATGAGTCTAGCAACTGTCTACAACAATATCAAAGTTTTGATTGATGAGGGGGTTGTCTCTGAGATCAAGGTTCGCAATGATACCACGACCTATTTTGATTTCATGGGGCATGACCATTTGAATGTGGTATGTGAAAAATGTGGTCGTATCGCAGATGTGGACATTGAAGTCCCAGATCTTCGCGAAGAAGCAGCCAGTCAAAGTGGTTATCAGATCACCAAGACTCAGATGACCGTCTATGGCATTTGCCCCGACTGTCAGAAAAATTAATGTGAGAGAAATCAGAGCCGTCAGGCTCTTTTTTGTGAGAAATTGCACTTTTCTATGGTCGCCACTAGATTTTTCACTGAAAATCTAGTAGAATAGAATAGATAAACGGGGGAAACCTCGGAGAATAAAAAGGAGATCCATCTAATGGTAAAATTGGTTTTTGCTCGCCACGGTGAGTCTGAATGGAACAAAGCTAACCTTTTCACTGGTTGGGCTGATGTTGATTTGTCTGAAAAAGGTACACAACAAGCGATCGACGCTGGTAAATTGATCAAAGAAGCTGGTATCGAATTTGACCAAGCTTATACTTCAGTATTGAAACGTGCGATCAAAACGACTAACTTGGCTCTTGAAGCTTCTGACCAATTGTGGGTTCCAGTTGAAAAATCATGGCGCTTGAACGAACGTCACTATGGTGGTTTGACTGGTAAAAACAAAGCAGAAGCTGCTGAACAATTTGGTGATGAACAAGTTCACATCTGGCGTCGTTCTTACGATGTATTGCCTCCTGCAATGGACCGTGATGATGAACACTCAGCACACACTGACCGTCGTTATGCTTCACTTGACGATTCAGTAATTCCAGATGCTGAAAACTTGAAAGTTACTTTGGAACGTGCCCTTCCATTCTGGGAAGATAAAATCGCTCCAGCTCTTAAAGACGGTAAAAACGTATTCGTAGGAGCACATGGTAACTCAATCCGTGCTCTTGTAAAACACATCAAACAATTGTCAGACGACGAAATCATGGATGTGGAAATCCCTAACTTCCCACCATTGGTATTCGAATTTGACGAAAAATTGAACGTTGTAAAAGAATACTATCTTGGAAAATAAAAATATCCAGTGGATATTTTTATCCCGAGCCTGAAAACGCAAAAGCGAGGCAATTATAACGTGATTCGTTATCAATCATAGAAAGCTGACTTCGGTCAGCTTTTTTGCTTGTCTTCCTTAGATCCTAGCTGGTTTTGGGTTTTCAGGGTCCCCTAAAAATGTTATAATAGAGTGTTACTAAATTGGGTTCCATTAGCCCTGAAAGGAAAAGAAAATGACAAAATCATTCTACATCACAACTCCTATCTATTACCCATCAGGTAAATTGCATATTGGTTCAGCTTATACAACGATCGCCTGTGACGTTTTGGCGCGTTACAAACGCATGATGAACTACGATGTTTTCTACCTGACTGGTCTCGATGAGCATGGTCAAAAGATCCAGCAGAAAGCAGAAGAAGCTGGGATTACGCCGCAAGCTTATGTAGATGGGATGGCCGTTGGAGTGAAAGAACTCTGGCAATTACTCGATATCTCATATGATAAATTCATCCGTACGACAGACGATTACCATGAAAAAGTGGTGGCTCAAGTCTTTGAACGCTTGCTTGCGCAAGATGACATCTACCTGGGTGAATACTCTGGCTGGTACTCAGTCTCTGATGAAGAGTTCTTTACAGAAAGCCAATTGGCTGAGGTTTACCGTGATGAGAATGGCAAGGTCATCGGTGGGGTAGCCCCATCAGGCCACGAAGTAGAATGGGTTTCCGAAGAATCTTACTTCCTTCGCCTCAGCAAATACCAAGACCGCTTGGTTGAATTTTTCAAATCACAACCTGATTTCATCACGCCAGATGGCCGTCTCAATGAAATGTTGAAAAACTTCATCGAGCCAGGTTTGGAAGATTTGGCGGTATCTCGGACCACCTTTACCTGGGGAGTACAAGTTCCTTCCAATCCTAGACACGTTGTCTACGTTTGGTTTGATGCACTGCTTAACTATGTGACGGCTCTTGGATACGGTCAAGAAGATCATGAAAACTTTGACAGATTCTGGAACGGAACCGTCTTCCACATGGTCGGAAAAGACATCCTTCGTTTCCACTCGATTTACTGGCCAATCCTTCTTATGATGTTGGATATCAAATTGCCAGAACGCTTGATTGCCCATGGTTGGTTTGTCATGAAAGACGGCAAGATGTCTAAGTCTAAAGGAAATGTCATCTACCCAGAAATGTTGGTGGAACGCTTCGGCTTGGATCCACTTCGTTACTACCTCATGCGCAGTTTGCCAGTTGGTTCTGATGGTACCTTCACACCAGAAGACTACGTGGCTCGCATCAACTATGAATTGGCCAATGACCTTGGAAACCTCCTTAACCGGACGGTAGCCATGATCAATAAATACTATGGTGGTCAAGTTCCTGCTTATGTCGAAAATGTCACAGCATTTGATGCAGATTTGGCTAAGGTAGTTGAAGAAAACATCGCTGAATACCACAAGCAAATGAACGCGGTGGATTACCCACGCGCTTTGGAAGCCGTATGGAACATCATCTCTCGTACCAATAAGTACATCGATGAGACTGCTCCTTGGGTCCTCGCTAAAGAAGATGGTGACAAGGAACAATTGGCAGCGGTCATGACTCACTTGGCAGCCAGCCTCCGTGTTGTGGCTCACTTGATCCAACCATTCATGATGAACACCTCAAATGCCATCATGGAACAACTAGGCTTGGGCATGGACTTCGATCTTGAAAACTTGACCTTAGCTGGCTTCCCAGAAAATGTTACAGTGGTTGCCAAAGGAACTCCAATCTTCCCACGTCTGGACATGGATGAAGAAATTGCCTACATCCAATCGCAAATGACTGCTGGTAAACCACAAGAAAAAGAATGGATTCCAGAAGAAGTGGAACTCAAGTCTGAAAAAGATGAGATCAAATTTGAAGACTTTGACAAGGTTGAAATCCGTGTCGCAGAAGTCAAAGAAGTGGAACGTGTCGAAGGCTCAGACAAATTGCTTCGCTTCCGCCTAGATGCAGGAGATGGCGAAGACCGTCAAATCCTTTCTGGTATCGCGAAATTCTATCCAAATGAACAAGAATTGGTCGGCAAGAAACTCCAAATCGTAGCCAACCTTAAACCACGTAAGATGATGAAGAAATATGTCAGCCAAGGCATGATTCTTTCCGCAGAATACGGAGATCAATTAACAGTCTTAACTGTTGATCCATCTGTACCAAATGGAAGTATCATTGGCTAAACGATAGACAAAGAAAAAATCATCTAAAAAACTTTCCTTAGGTGAGTACGGACGTCAGCGAACTTCGAAGAAGTTCCATGACTAATTATTGAGCCTAAGGTCTCAATAATTCCGAGTGCCTGAAACAACTGTATTTCAGGCACTTTTCTCACGGCGGAAAGATTCAGTAGATGATTGAATAATTCTTACGAATAAATTTTTTAATTTTTATAGAATTTATTTGATTTGTATGGAAGAGCAGATTGTCTATGTTCTCAAGCACTCCCGCGGGAGTGCTTTTGTTGTATTGATATGGTTCCTATCATTGAGTTTTACAAGGATGGTAGATGAGTCCTATTAGCAATGGATGTTAACGGAGACTTCCGCAGTGAGAAAAGAGTCTGAAACGGTATCATTTCAGACTTTCGGGAGATTTGAGACAGTAGGCTCAAATCTTAGGTATGGAATCCCAAAGGGATTCGCTACCGTCCGTCCTCACCTAAGGAAGGTCTCCAATTATATTTTTAAATATATGTCCTATTCATCCGGCCGGTATTCTAGGATATCTCCTGGCTGGCAGTCGAGTTCTTTGCAGATGGCTTCAAGGGTGGTGAAGCGGATGGCTTTGGCCTTGCCGGTTTTGAGGATGGAGAGGTTGGCTGTGGTGATGCCGATTTTGTCGGCTAGCTCGTTGGATTTCATCTTTCGCTTGGCTAGCATGACATCTAGATTGACGATAATCATGGCAACCTCCTTAAATGGTTAGCTCATTTTCTTCAGCAATCTCAATACCTCTCTCCAGAATCTTGCCAGAGACCCAGACGATTGGAACGGCAAGGAGAAGCCCTGTGTTAAAGGTAAATTGGAAAGTGAAGGGAAGGAGATAAGCATTTCCACTGGTTTCAAGTGTGCCAGACATAAAGGACAAGACCAAGAGAATCTTCGAAGCTCGGTTGCAAAGATCAATGTTAGAGTGAGAAAAGATCTTTTCTTGGTAGAGATTTTGGAGGAAGCTGCGAATGGTGATGAGAAGGTAAATATAGATAGCGCTTGAGGCTAGTGGGAAGAGCAGCTGCCAGAGAGGTTGCGGATGTTTGGGGAAGAGTTGGATGCCATTCACATCAAAGGACAAGCGTCCAGTTTGAATGAGATCTTTAAACACTCCCATCCGTGAAAGCAGGTGGACGACCAGTGCAGCCACAGTCATAAAGCCACAGAAGTAAATGAAAGCCGTCAAGACTTCAATGACATTTTTTAAGGTTTTTGAGTTTTTCATCGCAAGCCTCCTTGAAGTTTATTTATTTTTCACTTATAGTATACTCTTTATAAAAAAATAGTCAATAAAAAAGTATCGAAAAACGATAAAAAAATAACGATAAACAAAATATTATTTTTGAGAAACAGGTATTCTCTGCTAAGACTAGTCAGTTTAAACCTGGAAAACCACTACATAGAGGGGAATTTTACTATACTTTCGATTTAGGGTATACTAGTGTAAAGATCTTATTCCATGGAGGTAGTAAAATGAATCTTAAGTGGAAGAAAAAATACCTGGGGCCGATTTTGGGGCTGGTCGGAGCAGTTGTTCTGATCGGAGGAGTTTATCTCTACTCTAGCTCCAACATCCAACCAGACCATCAAAAGGAATTTAACCAGACTAGCAAGAAGGTCACCAAGCCAAAGGAAAAAGCTATTGACCTGAGTGGTGACTATGTCTCTAATGAACGGGATGAAGCCAAAATCGAGAAAAAAGGCAAGGCCTGGAAGATCGATTACCAAACAGCTGACGGCAAGGTATCCGCTGAATTTAGCACGGATTGGAAGGTCGAAGGGTCTAATAAAGTTTCGACAGGCAAGATGAAAAAGTCCGATGGCAATACAGACTTTACAGTCACTGTTCGTGTCTTTAAATACAAGACAGATAAGAAGCCTTTGATCACGGTCACCATGTCTGACAAAAATCCCGACCACGAGATGGTCTTTGCCAATCGGGAGGATTTTTTCAAATCGACAGATCCAAATGATGTCGTCCTTGATGGCAATCTCTCACCGTTTGAAGGTGCTTATTCCAATGATACCTATGAAAAGGAAATCGCAGATTCCGGTTTTAAACTTTATGGCTATACTCCAGAAGAATATTACCAAAACAAGACCAATGCCTTTCCAAGTATTGTAAATGGGGAGACTGGCTGGACTTTCTGGAGTGGAGGCACTCGGGCAAGTTACTTGTTCAATAAAGAAAAAGAGCCCAAGAAGCGAAAAGGCTATTATGAAGTTTATTTCACAGGGGCAAATGCGACTGCGATCCAAGGGCAGGAACAAACCTTGTACTTGATCCCAGCGGGTGTGACAGGTCCTGACGGAGTAGCTTCCCAAGAACGTCGGATTCTCTTTGGTGACGTGGCCTACCGTGATTACCATCTAGAGTGGTGGAAAGCTTACCCACAACCGAAAAAAGAGAAAGACTTGGATATTGCGGCTATTAACGGAGGAGACTTCTCAAGCTTAGCTGGAACCTGGCGCAATGGCAAGGGGGCTGAAATCGTCATCCAAGCAGACGGAAAAGTCAAGGGCCAAGGCAGCCTCAAGGCTGTTGCAGATTCGGATAAGAAGAGCAAGATTCCTTATGTTGAGATGAAGATGGGGGAGACTGGTGCTGCGATTGGACTTCTGAAAATCGGTTTCCAAAATCCAGATGGAGACCAGTCTGATACCAGCAAGCCACGTCTAGTGGTCACTCAATCTGCAGGCAACTACCCGGCTGATCAATATTTCTACCGTCAATAAAAAAGGAGATTAAACCATGGGCTATCACATCAACTATAAGTGGGCGAGTCTTGGAACAGGCGTTATTGCCAATGAATTGGCGCAAGCCCTTGAAGCGCTTGGTGGGAAACTCTATTCCGTTGCCAATCGTACCTATGACAAGGGGGTAGCCTTCGCTGAAAAATACGGGATCGAAAAGGTTTATAAAGAGATTGATGAAGTCTTTGAAGACCCTGAAGTGGATATCATCTATATCTCAACGCCTCACAATACTCATATCCAGTATCTTCGTAAGGCCCTCGCAGCTGGCAAGCACGTGCTCTGCGAAAAGTCCATCACCCTCAACAGTGAGGAATTGGCAGAAGCGATAAAGCTTGCTGAAGAAAACCATGTCAAACTAGCAGAAGCCATGACCATTTTCCATATGCCTATTTATCGGAAACTCTCTGAAATTGTAGCAAGTGGCAAGCTGGGACCCCTTAAGGTTATCCAGATGAACTTCGGTTCCTATAAGGAATACGACATGACCAACCGCTTTTTCAATCGCAATCTGGCAGGTGGAGCTCTACTGGACATCGGTGTCTATGCCCTGTCTTTCGTACGTTGGTTTATGACGTCACAGCCGACAGAGATGGTTTCACAGGTCAAGCTGGCACCGACTGGTGTCGATGAGCAAGCGGGGATCCTTCTTACGAATCGTGAAGGGGAAATGGCAACGGTGACGCTGAGTCTTCACGCCAAACAACCGAAACGTGGGACGATCGCTTATGACAAGGGCTATATCGAACTCTACGAATACCCGCGTGGGCAAAAAGCGGTCATCACCTATACGGAAGATGGATCACAAGAAGTGATCGAAGCAGGAGAAACCGCTAAAGCCCTCCAGTATGAAGTCCTTGATATGGAAGCAGCAGTCGCAGGAAGGGAAAATCATCTCTACCTAAACTACAGCCGTGATGTCATGGACCTCATGACTCAACTCCGCAAAGACTGGGGCTTGGTTTACCCAGAAGAAGAATAGGAGTCGGAAAAGAGGCTGGGACAAAAGTCCTAGCCTCTCAATTATTTTTGGATTGTCGAGCAAGACGCAGTGGTTGAGTGGGCTCTACTACGCTGCTTTCATCAGCTTTTACAGTCCTACTCAATTGTGCGGAGGTGGGACGATGAAATCGAATTCTAACGAATTACCGATTTCTGTCCCACTCTCTCTTTTTACTGCAAGGAAGGCTCGTGGAGTCTAGGCAACTGTTAGTCTCTAGCATTAAAAGGAAAAAAATGTAAAAAAGGCTTGACAAAGCAAATGATTAGCAGTATTATTAACTAGTTAATTAACTGATTAATAAACTAGTTAACGAAAATGAAAAAGAGGTGAAGGATGAATAGGAGAAGAATGAAGGTTCTGGGACTCTTGTTTCTCGGTTTCTTTCTGCTGACAGCTTGTGGAAGTCAAGGAAATGCAGGCAAGCCCCCTTCTAAAAAAGGTCTTAAAATTGTCACGAGTTTTTATCCTATCTATGCCCTGGTCAAGGAAATCTCTGGCGATCAAAATGACATCTGGATGGTTCAGTCAGGTGCAGGGATCCATGATTATGAACCCTCAACCAAGGAAGTAGCCCAGATCTATGATGCGGATGTATTTGTCTATCATTCTCAGACCCTGGAATCTTGGGCCGGTCGCTTAGATCCTAATCTTCAAGGTTCCAAGTTGCGAGTGATCGAAGGTAGCCAAGGAATGACCCTTGATAAGGTGGCTGGATTAGAGGATGTCGAGGCTGGTCAGGGAAAAGAAGCCAAGCACTTGTATGATCCGCATACTTGGTTGGATCCTGTAAAAATCGCAGAGGAAGGAAAGATCATCGCCCAACGTTTGGGAGAGATCGATCCAAAGAACAAGGAGCGCTATCAGGCCAATGCTCAAAAGCTTGAAAAGCGCTGTGAGGAACTAGTAGCTCACTACCAGCCTCTCTTTGACAAGGCCAAGCAAAAGACTTTTGTGACCCAGCATACGGCCTTTTCTTATCTGGCCAAACGCTTTGGTCTCAAGCAGTTAGGGATTGCAGGGATTTCCCCAGAGCAAGAACCGACCGCTCGGCAATTGGCCGAGATCCAGCAGTTTGTCAAAGACTACAAAGTGAAAACGATCTTTGTGGAAAAGCACACGTCGTCAAAGGTGGCAGATAGTATCGCTAAGGCAACAGGGGCGCGTGTCAAGGTCTTGGATCCACTGGAAGCCGATCCACAAAACGATAAGGATCTACTAGAAAATTTAGAAGAAAATATGGCGACTTTAGCCAAGGAATTAGAGGAGTAAATCAAGAATGAAGAAAAAGGGAACGATTGGAATTGTAGCGACATTGGGGCTAGGACTCTGTGCCTATGCGCTCAGTCAGCAACCACAAGTCAAGGAAGAGAAAAAGAATCAGATTCAGTATTTGCAAGCGGACAAGAAATCGTCATCGTCTGCCACCAGCAAAAAGGAAGACAGCATCGAAGCAGTCAATGCCAAGGAAAAGACCCAGGCAGAGCAGATTGTCATCAAGATTACAGATGAAGGCTTTGTCACTTCTCATGGGGATCATTTTCATTACTACAGCGGCAAGGTTCCATTTGATGCCATCTTTAGTGAAGAGTTGATTTTGCGGGATCCAACTTATCAGCTGAAAGAAGCAGATATCGTGAGCAAGGTCAAGGATGGCTATATCATCAAACGCGCTGGGAAATACTATCTCTACTTAAAGGATGCCCAACATACGGTTAATGTGCGCTCGATCGAGGAGATCGCCCAACAACAAAAGGGAGGCACCAAAGAAGAAGGAGAGACGGGATCGGTGCAAGCGAGCTCCTCGCACAAGGCAGGCAAGACCCGTGACTTCCGTCAACCGAGTCAAGCGCTGAAAGAAGGAAAGACTCTAGAGATGCTGACGGCTAAGAACCATACAGGTGGTGGCTACCGTACGGACGATGGTTATGTCTTTAGCCCTGGAGATGTCATTTCAGATACAGGGGACGGCTTTATTGTGCCCCATGGTGGCCATTTCCATTTTATTCCAAAGAGTGCCTTATCTGCTGGAGAGTTAGCAGCAGCTCTCTCTGTCTTAGGTGGTCAAGCTGGCCATCATGCAGGAAGTTCACACCTAGCTGGAGCAAGCACAGAGCAAGTTACTCCGGATCAAGCCTCTCCAAGCCTTGGGAAGCAAGCGAGCAACCAGCCGTCATCCAGTCCAAGCAATACACAGACAACCCCAACGACTTCTAAACCAGCTACTTCCAAACCAAGTCCGACCCTGACCAACTTGATCGAAGAATTGCAGAAAGCCCCGTTGTCTTCTCGTCATGTGGAGTCTGACGGTTCTGTCTTTGATCCAAGTAAGATTACCAAGTGGACCGATCAAGGGATTGTCTACCCTCATGGGGATCATTTCCACTTTATCCCATACAGCTCCCTATCGCCTTTAGAGCGTGAGTTGGCGCGGCAATTCCAATTGCTTCGTGCTCAAGGAACTAGTAGTCCAACAGAAGTAAGTCCAAGCTTGCCTTCAAATCCAAGCACAAAACCAGTTGAACATGAGCATGATCATGAGCATGGCGACAGTCACGATCATGAACATGAACATGGGGACAGTCATGATCACGAGCACGAAGAGGAGCACGATCACGGCTTCCACGCTGACAAGGTCATCAGCAAGGACGAGGAAGGCTATATGGTCGCTCATGGCAACCATGCCCATTATTTCTATAAAAAGGACCTCTCTCCTCAAGAGATTGCAGCAGCGGAGGCAACTCTAACTGGTAAGAAAGAAGAAGACAAGGGTCAGCCCCTGACAGATGACGTTGCGACCTATTCTCGTGATGCCTCAGATGAGGAAAAGATCCAGTACATCAGTAAGACCTACGGTGTCCCTCGCGAGGCCATTAAGATTTCCAATGGTTTCTTTGTCTTTAACAATCCAGACCAAGAATATGATCCGACCCACATCCATCCTTATGCCGTTCGGAAGGAACATGTCCGCATCCCACTTGAAACTGGCAATCCTGAACTAGACTTTATCAATGAACTCTATGCAACAGCGCTTCGTTCAGGGATTTCTCCTTATAGCCTCCAGATTGAAAATGGTCAGTTTGTTATCCCGCATGGCGATCACAACCACTACATCAAGGTACGTTCAGCAGGACTAGCAGACTACTTAGCCCACCGTCTTCCAACCATCCAATCTCCTTACAAAAAAGGAGACTTGGACAAAAAAGCAGTAGAGGAAAAGGTCAACCAACTCTTAGCAGAAAGCCGCAGCCTCTATGCTTCTGATCCATTGCAACAAAGACGGATTGAGCTCATCTTGGGCCACTTCTTGGAAAATGTCAAGAGTTTCCCAAGTAACTCAACAGAGGGCTATCTGGCAAGTCTCAAACAGGTTGATGCGCAGTACATTCATGCGACTCAAGCGGTCAAGCCAAAAGAAGAGACAGCCTTGGACCGTCGTTACCAAGAATTGCTGGAACAAGTGCGCTTGCTAGACACAGAAGCATTCCAATTGAAGAAGGAAGAGTTGGTCTCTCAACTGCAGGAAGCCTATGCTGCCAAGGACAGTAAGCGTCTAGAGCAGGAAGGGAAGCTATTAGAAGCTGTTCAGGAGATGCAAGATCGGACGGGTGTGACATCGGTCGACTACCTCAAGTATTTCTACCAAAGCTTGAGCGATGCGCGCTTGACACCAGAACTCCGCACTAAGGCAGCAGATCTAGCCTTGAAGCTCTACCGAGCTCAAGCCTTTGAAGAAGCTTGGGATTCCAAGTTTCACTTTATGGAACTCTACCAAACCAAGCAAGCTATTGACCAGCTCTTCTCCCAAGAAAAAGGCCAAACCTATCCTATTGAAAAAACAGTTTTGGATCAAAAAGGAAGTCAAACTCCATCCTACAACGTAGCGGTTTATGATTTCCTCAAAGGCTTGTATGGCGAGTTGGATAAGGCAACAGAAGCCCGTCAACAGAACAAGATTTTGACAGCTCTCTTAGAGCAAATCCAGTCGCTCTTGCCACAAGTCGAAGACCAAGGCAAACGAACTGCTTTTGAAGCAGGCTTGGCTCAACTTGGAAAAGAATCTGATCCAGACAAGGCTATTACAAGTGGGCAAGCACTTCTACGCGAAATCAGTGATAGCATTGAAAAGCAAAAACAAAAGCAAACGGAAGAGCCTCAAATTGGGGATGTTGCTCTTTATCAACAGCTCTATAACCAATTGATGGCTCTACACCAACAATTGCAGGACAAGGGAGCTAGTGATGCTGTATTTGATCGCTTAGAAGCTCTCTTTGACCAATTGGCTAATCCAAAGAGTGATAAAGCAGCCTTACTACAGGCCATCCAAGCCTTCCAGGCAGAGTTGGCAGCTGCCCCATCTGCAAGCGAAGCGGGCAAACCAGCTACCACGGTTGAAACGCCTGTCGCTACAGAAACTCCGGTGGAAAAAGAAGCAGCAGCTTCAGAAGGAAGCAAGCCTGCCACAACTGAGATAGAAACAGAGCCTGCAAGCCCAGCTTCAACAGAAGCAAGCACGCCAGATACTCCATCTCCTCAGAACCAATAGAAAATAGAAAAGAGAGTGGGACAGAAATCGGTAATTCGTTAGAATTCGATTTCGTCGTCCCACCTCCGCACAGTTGAGTAGGGCTGTAAAAGCTGATGAAATCAGCGTAGTAGAGCCCACTCAACCACTGCGTCTTGCTCGACAATCCAAAAATAATTGAGAGGCTAGGACTTTTGTCCCAGCCTCTTTTTGCATTCTAGTGAATATTAGAGGTCAGTAGTTGAACTTCACTCCTTGTGCTCCAGGAGCAGTGGTGAGGAAAGCTCGACTGCTTTTTTTCGCTTGAAAAATGCGGCCATTTGAACCAGGATGCGGGGCACCGTCTGCCATTTTTTCCAAGCTTGTACCCGGGTGTCGATGAGTTGTTTAGCGAGACGTTCCAGCATTTCTCGCTCGGTCGGATCCAAATCTTGAGCATTTTGGAGGATTTCCTTGGCCTTGGCTAGCTGCTTGAGATCGATTAGGTCATTGATGGAAGTGATGCCGGCAT
This sequence comes from Streptococcus sp. HMSC074F05, assembly GCF_001808725.1. Classification (NCBI taxonomy): domain Bacteria; kingdom Bacillati; phylum Bacillota; class Bacilli; order Lactobacillales; family Streptococcaceae; genus Streptococcus; species Streptococcus sp. HMSC074F05. Next base: position 86,373 of record NZ_KV794411.1, read on the forward strand.
CCAGAAAAATACCAAAAAAGGTATCAAAGAACTTCTTGCGCTCGTCTGCCGATGTTTCGCGAACCCATTGTTTTAAGGTCAGATCGGTCTGCTGGCTATCTGGACTGGTTTCAGAAACGGTCACAAAGCTGTAGTCCTTGATTTCCCAAGTAAAGGCATCATGCTGGGTAAAGCCACCAAATGCGCGACTTTTGACAATGGTCGTCGGTTCTGGCACTTCCAACATCATGCCAACGATGGATCCCTGAGGGACAAAGCGACGAATGTATGGAGACGTACGCTGGTAGCCTTCGGTTTCGATGATGGCCTTGTTGAGGCCAGGAGCATCGTAGCTGTAGATCGCGTCGACCCGCTCAAATAAGGAATCAGGTAGATACGAGCAGGCATAGGTCGCAAGGTTGCCACCTTTGGAGTGACCAGCCACCAAGAAGCGCCCTTTCGGAAATTCCTTCATGACATGTTGCAGGTAGCTGGCTGCGCGCCTCTGAGCTGGGACATGGTCCATATAGGTCATGTGGAAGTCTTCCTTCCAGCCGATCAAGGTGTCATCCGTCCCTCTGAAAACGACCAAATACGTATCCAGACTAAGCCGATAGGCCATGGCCGCAAACTGTTTTTGTACATCGGGATCGTATTCATCGACATAGTTGAGGAGTTTGATGTTCTTAAAGCGCTTTGAAGTAGCCAACTCATCGACTAATTGCAGGTGCTGGTTACTCACGATAAAATCGGTAGTCCGATCGATCAGTTCCATCGCATCAGACAGGCGCACTGGAATTCCTGTTGTATCTCCTTGAGGCACAATGTGTCCAAAGGGCAGATAGGTCAGCTCTGTCAATGCGAGGACATCCAGCTCCTTGAAGGGGCGGTCATATATGGAATCGTAAGTCACTTCTTTTAGGTAATCAAAAATCGTCGACATCTGTGCCTCCCGTGTCTTATTTCTTTCAGTATAGCACAAAAATGGGAGTAGAAAAAGCTCTTACTGTTAAGAAGGCTACGCTCGATCTTTTTCTCTGCTTCTTAATCTGTTATAATAGGAAGAAGAAAAAAAGAAGGAAAGAAAGCCATGCATAAAATTCTCTTAGTAGAAGACGATGAAATTATCCGCCAACAAGTCAAACAATTATTGGAACAATGGGGCTATGAAGTGGTCGCAGTAGAGGATTTTATGGATGTCCTTGGGATCTTTGTCGAAAGTGACCCCCACTTGATCCTCATGGATATTGGTCTGCCTCTTTACAATGGCTACCACTGGTGCCAAGAGATTCGCAAGGTTTCAAAGGTTCCGATCATGTTTCTTTCTTCACGGGATCAAGCCATGGATATTGTCATGGCCATCAATATGGGTGGAGACGACTTTGTCACCAAGCCCTTTGACCAAAATGTCCTCCTTGCCAAGGTCCAAGGGCTCTTGCGCCGCTCCTACGAATTTGGGACAGATCAAAATCTGCTGGAGCACCGGGGTGCTATCCTTAATCTCAAGTCTACGGACTTGATGTATGAAGGGGAAGTCATCAAGCTGACCAAGAATGAATTTCAGATCCTGCGCGTCCTGTTTGAGCATGCAGGCAGTATCGTAGCACGCGATGACATGATGAAGGAGCTCTGGAATAGCGACTTCTTTATTGATGACAATACCTTGTCTGTCAATGTAGCCCGCCTTCGTAAGAAACTAGAAGAGGCTGGCTTGTCAAACTTCATCGAAACCAAGAAAGGCATCGGTTACGGGTTGACCCATGAATAAATTTGGAACGATCTTCTGGCAGTATGTGGTATCCCGCAGGCGCCTACTCTATCTATTGGTCATCTTTTTGATCATTGATTTGGTCTTTGCCTATCTCTTTCCAGAGACAGGGACGGTTTTCCTCTATGCGACCCTAGTGCTAGGATTTTTTACCCTCTGTATCTTGATCTGGGATTTCGCTATGACCTTTCAAGACTACCGCAAAGCCTTGCTGTATGAGGAAATAGAGCTTGCCTCACCACTGGAACATCTCCTTTATGAAAAATATACAGAAGAACAGCAGGCGCGCCTGGAGCAGGGTAAAGTAGCCCAGGCCAAGTTCAATGACCTGATGGATTACTACACCCTCTGGGTTCACCAGATTAAGACGCCCATTGCAGCTAGCCAGCTCTTAGTCCAAGATGTCGAGACACCTATTGTCAAGCAGCAGATGGAGCAGGAGCTTTTCAAGATTGATTCCTATGCCAATCTGGTTCTACAGTACCTGCGACTGGAGAGTTTTCATGACGATCTGGTCTTGAAGCGCGTGTCGCTAGAGGACTTGGTCAAAGAAGTGGTCCGCAAATATGCCCTCTTTTTTATCCAAAAGAACTTGACAGTGAACCTGCATGATTTGGATGTCGCCGTCATTACCGATCGCAAGTGGCTTTTGGTCATCATCGAGCAACTCTTGTCCAATAGCCTCAAGTATACCAGTACAGGTGGAATTGAGATCTATTTTAAGGACCAGACTCTCTATATAAAAGACAGCGGGATTGGAATCAAAAATAGCGATGTCCTCCGCGTATTTGAGCGGGGCTTCTCCGGTTACAATGGCCACATGACCCAGCAATCCTCAGGTCTGGGGCTCTATCTGTCTAAGAAAATCGCAGAGCAATTGGGCCACAAGATTAGCCTCCACTCAGAGGTTGGCCAAGGCACAACCGTCGCTATTCGCTTTGAAGAGAAGAAGTTGGTCATGGATTAGTTTTTTCCATCTTACAAAAATGTAAGAAATAAACGGTAAAATGAAAGGTTAGGTTATGGTAGCCGCCTTTTATTTTTTATACAATAGTCTCATCAAATGAAGGAGGTCAAGAAAATGAAACTCTTGAAATGGATGAAAGAACCCAAAAAGATTAAGAAACCAAATGAGCAAACCGATCTGGAAAAGACGGAATTTGGTCTCCAAGTCCTGCAACAAACCCAAGAATTTTTCTTGATCTACTAGAAAAAGGAGAAAAGTATGTCATTGCTAGACGTTCAACACATCAAAAAAATCTAC
>NZ_KV794411.1:89483-100330 GCF_001808725.1 Streptococcus sp. HMSC074F05
CGTTCAACACATCAAAAAAATCTACAAAACCCGCTTTCAAGGGACGCAAGTTGAAGCCCTAAAGGATATTCACTTCACTGTGGAGAAAGGCGAGTACGTAGCCATCATGGGGGAATCAGGATCCGGGAAATCGACCCTCCTCAATATCCTAGCCATGCTGGACCAGCCGACGGAAGGGCGGGTCTACCTCAACGGCACCGATACTTCAACGATCAAGAACAAGGATGCCTCCAGCTTCCGTCGGGAAAAACTGGGCTTTGTCTTTCAAGACTTTAATCTGCTCGATACCTTGTCCGTCAAGGACAATATCCTCTTGCCTCTCGTCCTCTCACGCAGATCCGTTAAGGAAATGATGAACAAGGTGGAGAGCGTCAGTCGGGAGTTGGGCATTCACCAACTCCTTGAGAAATACCCTTACGAAATCTCTGGTGGGCAAAAGCAACGGGTGGCCGTAGCACGGGCTATCATCACATCTCCAGAAATCCTTCTTGCTGATGAGCCAACAGGGGCGCTGGATTCCAAATCTTCAGCTGCGTTGCTCGATGTCTTTGAAGATATCAATAGCATGGGGCAAACCATCCTCATGGTAACCCACTCAACCGCAGCGGCAGCTCGGGCCAAGCGCGTGCTCTTTATCAAGGACGGAATTCTCTACAACCAGATCTTCCGCGGGGAAAAGACAGAACGTCAGATGTTCCAAGAAATCTCAGATACTCTGACGGTCATGGCAAGTGAGGTGGAGTAGATGTTTCGATTAACCACTAAATTAGCTTGCTCCAATCTGATCAAGAACCGCAAGCTCTATTATCCTTTTGCGATTGCGGTCATTCTCGCAGTGACCATCGCCTATCTCTTTGACTCCCTGACCTTTAATCCCCGCATTTCCGAGCTTCGAGGAGGATCTTCTATAGTGTTCACTCTCAGCTTGGGATTCTTCGTGGTCAATGCCGCGGGGGCTATCATTGTGCTCTATGCCAATAGCTTCGTCATGAAAAACCGCTCCAAGGAGCTGGGAATCTACAGCATGCTGGGCCTTGAGAAACGCCATCTCATCAGCATGATCTTCAAGGAACTCTTGCTTTTTGGCTTTCTAACCATCTCAGCCGGTGTCTTGATCGGAGCTCTTTTTGACAAGCTGATCTTTGCCTTTCTCTTGAAACTCATGAAGATGAAGGTTGAGCTGGTATCTACCTTCCAACCTGGGATTGTGGCTTTGGTCTTTGTCACCTTTGGCCTCATCTTTGGACTTTTGGTTCTTCTCAATGCTTGGCGCATTCTCCGTTTGAATGCTCTGCAGTTAACGCGTGAGAAGACTAGTGGTGAAAAGAAAGCCCGCTTCTTGTGGCCCCAAACCATCTTGGGTATAGCCTCTCTTGGTTTTGGCTACTACCTGGCTTTGTCTGTCAAAGACCCCATCATTGCGGTTGTAACCTTCTTTCTAGCGGTTATTTTGGTCATGATCGGGACCTACCTGCTCTTTAATGCAGGGATCACCGTCTTTTTGCATCTGCTTAAGAAAAAGAAGAGCTACTATTACCAACCCAACAACATGATCTCGGTCTCTAACCTCATCTATCGCATGAAGAAAAATGCAGTGGGGCTTGCGACCATTGCCATCCTCTCAACTATGGTATTGGTGACCATCTCTGCAGCAACTAACATCTATGTCGGTAGTGAAATGGTCAAGAAAATCATGGCGCCTCATGATTTCTCTGTCCAAGGAAAAGGGGTAGACCTGGAGCAAATCAACCAGAAATTTGATGAATTTGCTTCTGAGCATCATCTTGAGATCAAAAATCGCGATCTGATGACTTATGCCAACTTTGGGGTCAAATCACAAAAGGGCACGGATTTCACCGTCTATCCAGCTGATGAACGCAGCGTCACTCCTAAAACCGTCTTTATGGTCTTTGATGCAGCTAGTTATGAACAAATGACAGGAGAACACGTTGATCTGACCGGCAACCAAGTCATCCTCTTTGCTCATAACAAGGCTCTGATAGGGCAAAAGCAGTTCACTATCAATGGGCAAGACTTCCAAGTCAAGGAAGAAGTGAGCAAGGATTTTATCACCGATCATGTTCCAAATCAGTTTAATATGCTGACGGAGGATTTCAACTACCTGATCGTACCTGATCTCTCAGCCTTTGTCGCTCAGTTTCCAAATCTGGCCATCAATACCAATATCTACGGTGGTTTCAATGTCAATGTCGATGAAGACCAGCAGCTCAAGTTAGCAGCTAGTTATGACAAGATGATCGATGAATTGAGTAGCCAACAGGGCCAAGGAACATTTATCTATGGAGGTAACCGAGCCAATGATGTGGCAGAGTTAAATAGCCTCTTTGGTGGCATCTTCTTTATCGGTATTTTCTTGTCACTGATCTTCATGGTCGGAACGGTCATCGTCATCTACTACAAGCAAATCTCAGAAGGCTATGAAGACCGTGAGCGCTTCGTCATCCTCCAACAGGTGGGGCTCGATGAACACGAGGTCAAACGAACCATCAACCGTCAAGTACGGACCGTCTTCTTCCTCCCTCTCATCTTTGCCTTTATCCACCTGGCCTTTGCCTACCATATGATCCGCCTCATTCTTAAAGTGCTCGGTGTCATCAATAGTGGCCAAGTACTCGTCGTGACCATCAGCGTCTGCGCCGTCTTTCTTATCACCTACCTGATCGTCTTTTGGATCACCTCTCGGAGCTATCGTAAGATTGTGCAGATATAAGGAAAAAGAAGCTCGAATCAAATTAGAAACTTTCCTTAGGTGAGTACGGACGTCAGCGAACTTCGAAGAAGTTCCATGACTAATTATTGAGCCTAAGGTCTCAATAATTCCGAGTGCCTGAAACATGATTATTTCAGGCACTTTTCTCACAGCGGAAAGTTTCAATATACTCTAAATAATAATGAGAAATCATTTTGAGATTTTTGCACAATAGTCCAGCTAAGGTTATTCAAAGAAAAGAATTGTCAATTTTTAAGCTCGCTCATTGCGGGCTTTTTGTTTGAAAACCGATGCGATTGTTTTTGCTTTTCAAAGGGATATAAAAAAGACTGAACCAGTCGAGTTCAGTCTTTGTTCGCTTTCTATTAAAGTGATGTAAGGAAAGTCAATCCTCCTAGGATGACACCTGCCGAATTCGGAATGATCAAAATCCAGTCTTTTTTAGGTTCCTTTGTCCAACCATAAATGACCCAGATCAAGCAAGAAATAGCAGCTGACAAGGGTTGGAAAGGTTGGGCCTTGTTTCCCTGTAAATTAGCAATAATTTGTGGGATGTAGGCAATGAAAACGATAATCCCAATAAAGGCACCGATCGAGCCAACGATTTGGTTGATTTTTTGTTTATTCATAAAATTTTACCTCTGTGTATCATAATAGCATAAATAGGAAGATAATGCAATTAATTTGCATGCTATTCAAGATGAAAATGATTATATTTGCAAAAAAATTAGACAAAGTGTCTAAAATAATTACTAGAGAGAAGACTCTCTCGAAGAGAAATCCATCTTCCTGCAAAATCACAAGATTGTGACACTTTACAGTTCGGTAACATTTGAAAAAAAAGACTTGAATTTGTAAAGGACAAAAGGTAGAATAGTGCATACTTAAAAAAGAAAAGGAAATGGTAGTTTCAAAATGAATGAAAAACAAATGAAAATTCTTGGTTGGGTTGCGACCTTTATGTCTGTTATGATGTATGTGTCTTACTTCCCACAAATCATGGATAACCTCGCAGGTCACAAAGGAAACTTTGTTCAACCCCTTGTCGCAGCTATCAACTGTAGCCTTTGGGTTTACTACGGACTCTTCAAAAAAGAACGCGATATTCCACTTGCTGCAGCCAATGCACCAGGGATCATCTTTGGTTTGATCACGGCCATCACAGCCTTGTAATCAATGAAAGAGAGAGTGGGACAGAAATTGGTAATTCGTTAGAATTCGATTTCGTCGTCCCACCTCCTCACAGTTGAGTAGGGCTGTAAAAGCTGATGAAATCAGCGTAGTAGAGCCCACTCAACCATTGCGTCTTGCTCGACAATCTAAAGACAATTGAGAGGCCAGGACTTTTGTCCCAGCCTCTTTTTTATAACTTCACTCATTTCCATGGTATAATGGGAGGACTATTGATAGAGAAGATCAAAAGGAGACACGAGTGGATCAAAAACATCACTGCCAAGTCCTATGGGCCAAAAATAAATACCTGGTGCTGAGTCATTCCAGCAACATTTACAAGGAGATCCGGGAATACCTCAAGCAAGACCAGGTTGAGGTCAGTCACGTCGAGAACCTGATCCAGCAAGCGCTGGCCTTACCGGAAAATCGTGGCCAGGTCTCCAATGCCTTCCAGCATATCTGGGGTTATTTTAAAAAGCAGGCGACTCCTGAGGAAAAGGCCGACTTCATGCTGCTACTTGAGAAATACCAACATGGGCAAGCTAGTCAAGAAGATCTCATCAAGGGGATCCAAACGCTCCTTAAGCGCTATCCCAATCGCTACTTGCAAGACTCGACTCTACTAGGAGGTCAATAGATGAGACTGTGGCACCAAGATTTGATTCCCAAACTCCCTCGTCCCCAGCTCCTCGGACAACATCGGGAATGCTGCGCCCTTCGAGGCAACGGCTGGGGAAAGAAGCACGCGACGGTCAACTATGTCTTTGCCTACTCGCCCTATCGCCTCTATGCCTATCACCGCCTGATCATGGAGGAGATGACCGCTCGTGGCTACAAGGTCAGTCCAGAGTGGTGGGAGCCGACCTACAGAGGCAAAACCTGCCCAGCTTACCCAGAGCTGAAAGAGGAAGCTTTAACCACGCCGATCTATCCTGAGCATCAGGACACTTACCTTCAAGAATGCTTAGATAATCTAGCAGAAAAAGGGATTCAACTAGACTAAGAAAAAACGGACCAAACCAGGTTCGTTTTTTTGCGCCAATTCCCAACAAAATGCTTTGAAAGCGTTAATTTCTTTCCCAAACATGCTATAATAATAGGAGATTATGCACAGGAAAAGGATAGACGGATGAAAGAATTAATCGACTTAATTAATCAATTTAGAGATGAACGTGACTGGAGAAAGTTTCATAATGAAAAAGATTTAGCCATTTCGATTTCACTAGAAGCGAGCGAATTGTTGGAACTATTTCAGTGGAAACAATCAGAGGAAGTAGTTGAAAAGTCATTAAAAGAAATCAAAGAAGAACTTGCGGATGTTTTTATGTATTCTTTCATGTTAGCAGATAATTTGAATCTGGATGTAGAAGAAATTATAAAAGAGAAAATTGATATAAATGCAAAAAAATATCCTGTAGAATTAAGCAAGGGAAATAATAAAAAATATACGGACTTGGAGAAAAAATGAGCAACATTCAATCACCCGTAGTTATAGAAATCGATTATTCAAATCGAACATTTGATCAATTAAAAGAAACGATTGCTCCGAAACATTCTAAGCTTATCTTTGATTATCCAACTGTATATATCGTAAACGATGAGAATAAAAACAAGTATAGTGTTTATGTCGGAGAAACAACAGATATCATTCGTAGAACAAATCAGCATTTGTCAGATGATATAAAGAAGGACCGAGAAGACTGGCGACAATTTGAACAATCTAAAACTTCTAAAATGTTTGTTATTGGGCATAACCATTTCAATAAATCTTTGACATTGGATATTGAGAATAGGTTAATGCTTTACTTATCAAGTGTTGACCAAGTTGAAAGGGTTCAGAATAGAAGAGGAAATCCTCAAAACCAATATTATACTTCCGAAGAGTTAGATGAGATTTTCTCAAAGATATGGAGAACTCTAAATCGGAAAAACCATTATTTATTCCCAGCAGAAAGTTTTATTCGAAATTCAGCGATATTTAAATCCTCTCCGTTTCACAAGTTAACAGATGAACAAGTGAAGGCAAAAAATGAAATATTGCTCAAAATTACATCTGTCATTAGTAAAAATGAAACAGGAGTTCTAATTTTAGTAAAGGGTGATGCTGGTGCAGGGAAAACGGTTTTAATGAGTTCCCTCATCGATGATTTGTTGAATTCTGAAGATACTCAGATGATTCGCGAGAACAATGATATCAATTTGGTTGTGAATCATGATGATCAACTCAGTGTTTACCAAGAAATTGAGAAAAAATTGGAATGGAAGAGTGGATCAAATATTAATGTTGTGATGAAACCAACTCAATTTTTAAATGCTCTGAAAAAAGAAAAAACTGATGCTGGAATTGTAGTGGTTGATGAAGGTCACTTGTTATTGACTGCAAAAAATCAAGCCTATTTAGGCGGGAATCATTTAAATGATTTGCTCGCTAAATCTAAAGTGGTCGTGTTAGTTTATGATGAAAATCAGATCATGAATAAATCCCAAATATGGACAGATGATGCTTTCTTGAAATTGGAACATGAAGCCAATTTAAAAGGAAATCTCATTACGCTACATAACCAAATGCGTATCCATGCAACTAAAGAAACAGTTGAGTGGATAAGAAACCTGATTGATGCTGGAGTTGTAAATGAGGTTCCAATTGATAATGATTATGATATTAGAGTTTTTGATTCTCCTGAGGAACTTCAAAGTGCAATCATGGAAAAAAATGATAATCAGAGTTTAGGGATTTCACGCTTAACAGCAACCTATGATTGGGAATATAGTAGTCAATCAAAACCGAAGGATTCTGACTATTGGTGTGTCCGTATCGGAGACTGGTCTTGTCCGTGGAACAGACAACTTGCAAAAGAAAAAGAATCTAAACATTTATCCTGGATAGAGCAGTCTCAAACGATTCATGAAATTGGCTCAACATTTACCGTTCAGGGATTTGATCTAAATTATGTGGGAGTTATCATTGGCCCATCTGTCAAATATAGAGACGGGAAAATTATTTTTGATATAAGTGAAAGCAAAAATAAAAGTGCTGTTCAAAACAGAAAACTTGAATCAGGTGAAATGATTAATTACGGAGAAACATTATTACGAAATGAGTTAAATGTTTTGTTAACCCGTGGAGTTAACGGGCTATACGTCTATGCGGTTGATGAAGAACTTCAACAAGCTTTAAAAAATGCGACAAAATAAGATGCTTCCTATTTCCCAAATTTTTTTCGAATTATAGAAGTAGAGGGACCTTCCCTCTATTTTTTATCGGAAAGGAGCAAGGATGCAAAAGAGACACGCGCATGTATCGCCGACCTTGGACATCATGGCCAAGAAGATTTTTAGTTTGCCGGAGGTGACGACGGCCTTTATTCGAGATATTTTGGAGCTGGATGTGGCGGACGCTCAGATTGTGGAGGGAAGCCAGCCCCACAGCATGGCTTATGAGGAAGATGACTTGTTCTCCACTGCGGTGGATGTGAGAGCCAAGCTCCATGATGGGACCGAGGTGATCATCGAGATCCAGATTCGCAAGCAGCAGTATTTCTTGAATCGGTTCCATTACTATTTGGCCAATCAGCTGGTGGAGAATGTGCAAAAACTGCGCCAGCAAGGACAGACACATAAGATGTACGAGCAGATGGAGCCCGTCTATGGGATTGCGATTTTGGAGAAGTCGCTCTTACTGGACGAAGAGGCCGCCATCAACAAATACTGGTTGACCAATAGCCGATCTGGCAAGCAACTCAAGGCCTATTATAAAAATGGCAAGCACCAAAATCTTCTGCAGGTTGCCTTTTTAGAGCTAGACAAGTATAATAAAGATGAGAACCTGACAGATGCAGGCAGACAGTGGTTGGAGTTTTTTGGGAATCTTCCCTTTACAAAAGCTCCCAGTCAGGCCGTTGCTCACGCAGATTCATTATTAGATTCATCTAGCTGGACCAAGGAGGAGAAGACCATGATAGACGAGCGGATTCGTATTCAAGAAAATTATGATATGACCATGGAGACGGCTATTGACGAAGCACGCGAAGAAGGTCTAGAACAAGGTGTGGCGCAAGGTCGTAAACAGTTGGTATGCGAGATGGTCTCACGAGGAATGTCGCCTGAGTTGATCTCGAATATGACGGGCTTATCCATTGAAGAAATTAAGGCTCTTCTTTCCTGAGTCTTTAACGGAGGCATCGCCTCTTTTCTTTTTTGAAAAAACTTGAAAATTTTCCCATTTTTTCAATCCGCCTTTCTAGAATTGTGGTAGAATAGAGTCAACAAAGAGTTATCCTCACCAACAGTGTGATCGATACTAGAAAAGAGGATTCTGATGACAAGAAAAATTGGTATTATTGGTTTGGGGCATGTGGGTGCGACCTTGGCCCACAGCATGATTTTGAAACACACCTGTGATCACTTGGTCTTGATTGATACCAATGAGAAAAAGGTCAAGGCAGATGCCTTGGATTTTTGTGATACGGTTGCCAATACGGGGTATCCGGTGCATATCACGGTCAATGACTACGCGGCTTTAAAAGATGCGGATGTCGTGGTGTCGACTCTTGGAAATATCGAGTTGCAGGCTAATAACACAGATGACCGTTTTGCGGAGCTTCCTTTTACTAGCAAGCAAGTAGTGCAAGTGGCGCGTGATCTGAAGGCTTCTGGCTTTAGTGGGGTCTTATTGGTAGTGACCAATCCGGTCGATGCCGTCACTCAACTCTATCAACAATATACCGGCCTTCTAAAAGAGCAGGTGATTGGGACAGGGACCTTGCTGGATACAGCTCGGATGAAGCGTGCAGTCGCTGATCGTTTGCAGGTTTCACCTGCTAGTGTATCAGGTTACAACCTCGGTGAGCATGGAAATTCTCAATTTGTCGCTTGGAGTCAGGTCCGTGTCAAAGGACACGCTATTACCGATCTCTTCTCTCAAGAAGAGCTGGACACCATCAACTACGAGTCCTTGCGTGGTGGTCATACTGTCTTTTTTGGCAAATTCTATACCAATTTTGGAATTGCAGCAGCAGTCCAACGCTTAGCAGAAGCTGTGATCAATGATAGCCACGAGGAAATGCCGGTCTCTAACTATCGTCCAGAATACGGAACCTATCTTGGCTATCCAGCGATTGTAGGTCGAAAAGGAATTATCGAACGATTGGACTTGCATTTGACAGAAGAAGAAAAAGAAAAATTACTCCATTCAGCCGAAACCATCAAGGAAAACACACGAAAAGGGCTGGAGCATGCATAAAAGAGAGGAGGCTGGGACAAAAGTCCTAGCCTCTCAATTATTTTAGCCCTTGCTTAGTGAATTTAATAAAGCTTAGTAAATTCCAAGTTGTAACACTTGACATTACATCTAGGACATGTATAATAGTTAATATAACAAATATTCTTACAACAGAAAGAGGAAACAACTATGAAAAACATTTTATTTATTGTCGGATCCCTTCGTCAAGGATCTTTTAACCACCAAATGGCTAAGAAAGCAGAAAGTCTTCTGGAAGGAAAAGCAACGGTGACTTACTTGGACTACAAGGACATTCCAATGATGAACCAAGATTTGGAAACACCAACCCTACCAGCTGTGCAGGCAGCGCGTGATGCGGTTCTTGCTGCGGATGCCATCTGGATCTTCTCGCCAGTCTATAACTTTGCTATTCCAGGTGTAGTGAAAAACCTAATCGACTGGCTTAGCCGTGCCCTTGACCTGTCAGAAACTCGTGGTCCATCTGCCCTTCAAGATAAGATCGTAACGGTTTCTTCAGTAGCCAATGCCGGACACGAACCAATGTTTGCGGCTTACCAAGCGCTCTTGCCTTTCGTTCGGACTCAAGTGGTTGGAGAGTTTACTGGAACAACCGTTAACCCAGAAGCTTGGGAAACAGGTGAATTAGTCTTGACAGATGAAGCGGTCGCAGGACTGGAAAAACAAGCACAAGCCTTATTAGAAGCATAAGAAAAGCTGAGACAGAAGTCTCAGCTTTTTAGATACTAAAGAGTTGTCCGAAGAAGTAAGTCACACCCATGGTGAGAAGGCCAATGATGAGGTTGCGAAGCATGGCTGGCTTGGTTGGTGCTTTTCCCAGTTTTGCACTGGTATAGCCAGTGAAGATCAAGGATAGTCCAACAACGAAGACCGTCACCGGGATGCGATAGGCAGTTGGAAAGAGAATAATAGAGAGCATTGGAGGAAGGGAACCAACCGAAAAAGCAAGAAAGCTAGATGCAGCAGCATGCCAAGGATTAGTAAACTCCTCATATTCGATACCATATTTCTCTTCGACCAGGGCTTTGAGTGGATGTTTCATAAAGGCCCGTTCTGTCAAAATCTTTGCGGAAGTTTCGCATTCTCCATTTTGAAGGTAAGCGTGGTAGAGAGATTCTCTCGCTAACTTTGGATCGCGATCCAACAAGGCTTGTTCGCGGTTAACAGCGGCTTCTTCCGTGTCTTTTTGTGTGGAAACAGAGACATACTCACCGCCCGCCATCGAAAAGGCACCGGCCAGAATTGCAGACAAGCCAGATAAGAAAATGATCCAGATGTTATGCGTGGCACTGGCCACCCCGATCACCACTCCAGCGATAGAAATGATTCCATCATTGGCCCCTAGAACCGCAGCTCTCAAAATATTCAATCGGTCGTTAAATGATTCATCTACTCCATGTTTTATTTCAGTCATACAATATCTCCTTTGTCTTATTTAGAATGATTATAAATAAAATACAAAAAGAAAGCAAGGATTTTAACTCAAATGATAAAAGTTCGACAATTTAATGAAATTTAAGTTATAATCTTTGACATTGCAAGCAAAAAAGAAAGAATAGGGCATTCGCCTATTCTAGCAAGGTTTATTTAGCGGAAGTGGTCTTACCTTTGAAGATCCTGATGGCATTGTCACACGGGTCAGAAAAGGATAATAAAAAGGGAGTGGGAAAGAACTCCAACTAA
>NZ_KV794411.1:100430-106946 GCF_001808725.1 Streptococcus sp. HMSC074F05
AAAGGGAGTGGGAAAGAACTCCAACTAATTTAGAAGAGTTCGTTTTCCCACCCCCGCAAAGTTGATTAGGTCTTCTTTGGAGCTTAATTAAGCGAACAAAGATGCCAATCAACCACTGCGTCATACAGTTATTTCTATCAAAGATCGAAGGCTGGACAGTTTATTCCCAGCTCCTTTCTGATGAGAAAAATTAATTCGTATCTTGTTCTTTCCCAACAACCCAAAATAAGAGAAGGAGTTGGAAGATGCCTAAGGCAAATAGGACCATAAAACCGTTGCGACTTCCTTTAGCAGTGGCTTGGGTGAAGTCCATCTTTTGATTAGCTTGGCTCATGGCAACGATCAAGGAAGCCAGGGTTGTTCCGACAGCGCCTGCAAATTGTTGCAGAGTGTTAAAGATCGCGTTCGCATCGGGTTGCTCTTCCAGAGAGAGTTGTTTTTGTCCGTTGGTCATAATATTGCCGAAGGCCAGTCCCATACCGGTCATGAAGATCATGTAAAAGATAAGAATCAAGCCATTTGTCAGCTTCAGGGCAAAAAGGGTGAAGTGGAAATGGGCCAGAAGGATGAAAACAGCTCCAAGGAGAATCGGTTTACGGGCGCCCAACTTATCTAGAATGAGACCAGAGAAGGGAGCAAAACCTGCTCCAATGATGGCTCCTGGAAGTAGCATCAAGGCTGCAAGTGTGGTACTCGAGTGGTTGACCAATTGGACATAATTGGGCAAGAGGAAACTCATGGCCAGAGAACCTAATTGGAAAGTGAAAAAGGCAAGAACATGGCCAGTGAGGAGATGGTTCTTTAAGATGGCAAGGTTGATAATGGGAGTCTCCAACTGATTGGACCGCCAGACTAAGAGAACCAGTCCCAAAAACCCAATCACCAGCCAACCAAGGACAGAAAAACTAAAGAAAGCATGATCAGAAAGACCGTGAATGCCTAAAATCAAGCCTAAAAATGAAGCAATAATAGCGATAAGGCTCATGATATCAAGGGTTTCTCGTTTGACTTTACTGATTTGTTCAATGGAACGAAGCCCTGCAACTAGCGAAGCTAGAAGGATCGGGAATTGAACCAAGAAGATGGAACGCCAGCCAAAGTTAGCTGTCAAGAGACCACCGACAGTAGGCCCAATGGCGGGAGCGATAGCTGTAATCAGGGTCCCCACTCCCATCATGAGACCGATCTTGCGTTTTGGGACCTGCTCTAAAATGATATTAAACATCAGAGGAAGGGCAAAACCAACCCCCATTCCTTGGACCAATCGACCCAAAACCACAAAGCCAAAACTTGGAGCTAAGAAGTCAATGAGAACACCTAAAACAGATAGGAGATTTCCAACTAAAAAGATGGACTTCATTTTAAAAGAGCGCTTGAGGTAGGCAGATAAGGGGACTACACAGGCAACCACTAGAAGATAGATGGTGGTGACCCACTGGACGGTTGCGGTATTGATTTCAAATTCCTTCATCAATATTGGGAAGGTGATATTCATGGCAGTTTCTCCAGCCACTCCGCAAAAGGAAAGGATCCCTGTTGCAAAAATAGCGTAGAGGACCTTGGCTGAAATTTTTTCTTGTGACATCGGTGTCTGATTCCTCCTAAATCTTCCTAAAGATATGGACTATGGTATAAAATCGGATGAAAATCCATGGAAACGATTTGATTTTCCGTCAGCTCCAATCGCTAGGAGCATAGCAAGACCAACGGTAACCTGATCCATCGTTTTGTTAGCTAACAAATAGTATAGAGGAAATGAAGACCCCTGTCAAAGAGTTTTTCAAAAATTATGAAAATTTTAAAAGTATTCTCAAAAGATGATGCTTCTCCAAATGAAAGGGATTGCTCACCACTATGATATAATAAGATGAAAGCAAGCAATGTGAACACACCAATAGGGGGCGCCATGACCAAGTATTTAGTCCAGAAGTTTTTCTGGTTACGAGAAAAAAGTTTTATTCAGATTTCCCAGAAAACCCTGGTTTCCTTATTTCCTTTTTTCTTATTTTCAGGAATCATTCGAGTGATTGCCTTATCGGTCTTTTCTGATCGAGGCTATATCCATCAGCTCTTTTCGATGGACAGTTGGTTGCCATGGAATCAAGCTATCAGCCAGGTTCTTATTAATTTTTCCAACTTTCTAGGAGGTCTAGCAGGGCCTTTAGCAACCTACTTCGCTGGGAAATATACAGCTGGGCACTATGGTAGAAGTACGGGGACAGCCGGCGTGACTGCTCTTTTGGTCAGCTTGATTGTAGGGTCTCAGGAATTGTTGGTGGGACCACTCAATGATGGGCAACTGACAAGAATTAACTTACCTGCGACGACCAATATCCTCTTAGCCATTGTTTTAGGCTATCTAATCGGACAGATCTTTCGACTATCCAAGGCTAGTGACGACCAGATTGTGGACAAAGACTTTATCTATCAGCCCAAGACTGTGCGTCCCATTTTCTTGTCCTTGGTTCTGGGGGTTAGCCTGAATATTCTTCTCCTTCTTGGCAATCAGTACCGTATTTTTCAAATGATCGGTCAATTCTTTAGCTCTCTTACTATAAGCAGTCATCATCTCCTGTCCACTTTTGTTATGGGACTCTTCAGTGGCTTATCAGCTTGGGTCGGCAACAGTCATGCTTTTGCCCTAAACTCAATTGTGGATGACAGTTTTGCTTTAGAAAATCTGAATTACGCTGTGACCCATCATACAACGACGGGGATTCCTCATCTCTATACTTTGACCAATTTGTATCGGAGTTTTGGCATGGTAGCTGGAATTGGCGCTGTCCTAGCACTTTTGGTAGCGATCTTACTGGTCTCCCACAGTCGAAAGGACAAGAAAGTCAGTCTCCTCAGTATTTTTCCAGGCCTCTTTAATAACGGTGCCCCCTTCATGGTAGGGATTCCGGTCCTGCTCAATCTTCTATATGTGATTCCCTTCTTATTGATCCCCTTGGTCAATATGGCCATCGCTGCTGTGGCTTTGTGCCTTAAGCTGATGCCAGCAGCCGTCTATCCAGTGCTAGATGGGACTCCTAGCCTTCTCTATGCTTTCATTGGAACGGGAGGAAGTCTGAGAGCCTTAGCTGTGAGTATCCTTTGCTTTGCGATAGACGTGCTCCTTTATCTACCATTTGTCCGCATGGGAAATCGTATCCGAAAAGATTTAAAAGTGAAAGGAGAAAGCGGTGAAACAATCTAAAAAAACAGCAATCGTCCTCACTTTGGTCTGTCTTTTCTTGATCGGTTTAGCCATTCCTTCTTATAGCTGGACTCGAACCAATGTTTCAAAAATCGAGAAATTTTATAATTCCAAACTGTCGCCCATCATTATGATTCCAGGAAGCTCAGCAACAGAGAACCGCTTTGATGGCTTGGTGACCAAGCTCAACCAAGGCCGCCAAGGCACCAAGCACAGTCTTCTCAAGGTCAAGGTATGGAATGATGGGAATATCACCTATAGCGGTAGTATTGATGCCAAGGACAATGAACCAGTGATTGTGGTTGGTTTTGAAAACAACAAAGATGGCTATAGCAATATTAAAAAGCAGGCTAAACTATTCAATCAAGCCTTTGAAGTCCTTCAAGAAAAATACAATTTTAATAATTTCAAGGGTTTGGGTCATTCTAACGGGGGCTTGATTTATACAGCCTTTATCGAAAATTATCTAGAAGATTATGATGTGGATCTAAAGACCCTCATGACCATCGGAACTCCCTATAATTTCACGGAAACCAATATCCAAAACAAATCTGAGATGTTGGCCGATTTTATCAAGGGGGAAAAAGCCATCCCTAATACGCTTTATATGTATTCAGTAGCAGGAACCATCACCTATGATTCCGATGAGTTGGTCCCAGATGCCAGTGTTTCTGCTGGGAAATATATCTACCAAAACCAAGCTGCTAGTTATACGGAGATCACAGTGACGGGGGAAGATGCCCAGCACTCGGACCTTCCAACCAATGATGAGGTGGTTGCCTTGGTGAAAGAGCATATTGAAAGTCAAACGGATCGTAGAACTAAACCAAATAAAGAAAACTAAGTGTGAAGAAGGGATTCCGTCCTCACACTTTTTTTAGTATAATAAAGTTTAGTATGAAAATAAGGGAGACTAAAGGAGATCAGATGAAAAGAAAACATTGGATCCAGTTGGGATTAGTGGCTTCAAGTATGGTCTTGTTAACAGGGTGTTACCAGAGATACCAGCGGCAGTCCAGTCCTAAAAAAGAGGTTGCAACGAGCCAGACTTCAGCAAAGAAACAAGCGAAAAAAGCAGATAACAAACAATTATACCAGTCTGTTTTTTCAGACTACCAAAAGATTTTTGCTACTTCAAAGGATTTGGATGCCATTTCCAAATTGAATGATGAATTAGCCAAAGAAGATCGGATGATCAATAGCTGGGTGATCGAGACGGTCATCAATCAGCCAGAAGCTGTTCGCTATGCCTTTAAGGACTTAAATAACGATGGGGTAGATGAGATGATCATCGCCAATCAGCAGACCGATGGAAGCTACTTTGCGACAGGAGTCTACTACCTCAAGGAGCAAAAACCGACTCTACTAGCTGAAGGTTTCGTCGCTGGACACGGTGGAGCGCGCAATGCGACGACCCTCTATCAGGGAGGAGAAGTCTTAGAAGTCAGCTGGATGTCAGGAACTGGCCGTGGTGTAGCCGTGCTTTCACAAATAGAAAAGACACCTCAAGCCGCGACAAAAGTCCAAGAAGAAGAAGTTCAGGTACCTGGGTCAGATCTGAATGCTCTCTTTGGAAAATCTGATGAGGATAAACTGGACCTCAAGAGTTTTGACTGGCAAACCTTTGAAAGCACACCATCAGGAGGCGATACCCAAAGCCAGGAGAAAACACCTTGGAATGCTGAAAAATCAGAAAAATTAGCAGAATTTATGAAGACCTGGGGCGAAAAGATGGGGCAACCCAACTACCAAAAAGGCATAGCTGGCGGTGATGTAGGACCAGATAACCTCTATACTCTAGGGGACAATAGCAAGATGGATGCTATTTATACAGATACTGGCCAAGGAAATGCAAAATACCGCATTGTAGAACGCTATAGCAATTGGGACAAGTATCCAGATGTGCATAGTTATTTCTTTGCCATTACGGATACGGGAGAAGCCATTGTCTTTCATTCGCCAACGACCAATGGTGGAAAGATGTACCTAAAACCAACAGATAACAAGGAACTTCAAGAAGAATTTACGCAACTGCTTCATCAATAAAAAAAGAAAAAACCAGGAAACGACTGTTTTTCTGGTTTTGTTTATTTAATTTATGAATAAAAATACAAAATAAACGATATTTTTGGGATGGAAAATATGTTAAAAACTAGTGATAATTAGTGATATAAACGCATTTGGAAACAGAAAATGTTTGACAATTAAAGGAAAATCATTTAAAATATATTCATTCTTTATTTATAGGAGAAAAAATATGAAAAAACTTCTTACAGCCGGTGTGGCTCTCTTGTCCGTTGCAACCTTAGCAGCATGTTCTGGTAAAACTGCTTCAGAATCATCAAGCAAAGATGCTAAAGCTTCTTCTAGCAAAGTAGAAAAATCATCTACTTCAAAAAGCAAATCAAGCAGTTCATCAAAAACTTCAAAATCAGCATCCTCTTCTGTTGAAATTCCAGAAATTGTCTTGTTGACTGATGAAGAAATTGATAATGCCAAAACACTTGGTGATATGAAAACCATTTATGGAAAAATGATTGACAACTACACAAAATATGTCAAAGAGATTGGGGATAAGATGCCCGAGTCTGGTAAAGATGCCTATAATCAGCAAGTAGCTCCTGGGATCCAATCTATGGAAACTGCAAGAAAAACATTTAACGATACACTTTCAGCTGCAGGTTCTGATGATACAGTTGTTCCTGAACAAGCTCGTAGTCAATTCGCACAACAATTGAAAAATGCTCGCGATATTGCCCAAAAAGCTCTTGAAGGTGCTTATCAATCAATTGCACCATTGCTCTCTTCATCAGCCGAATAATTCATAAATGAAAATGAGAGTGGGACAGAAATCGGTAATTCGTTAGAATTCGATTTCGTCGTCCCACCTCCGCACAGTTGAGTAGGGCTGTAAAAGCTGATGAAATCAGCGTAGTAGAGCCCACTCAACCACTGCGTCTTGCTCGACAATCCAAAAATAATTAAGAGGCTAGGACTTTTGTCCTAGCCTGTTTTTTCGCTTTCTTACAAAAATGTAAGAAATAAAGGGGAAAATGTAAGGTTATGTTATGGTGAAAGCGTTTCAGTTTTAGTACAATAGATTTGTAAAAATCGATTGAAGCTTTTATCGAGCTAGAAAGGAACGGACCATGACCCTACTAGACGTTCAACACATCAAAAAAATCTACAAAACTCGCTTTCAAGGGACGCAGGTCGAAGCCCTAAAGGACATTCACTTCACCGTGGAAAAGGGTGAATACGTCGCCATCATGGGGGAATCAGGGTCTGGGAAATCGACCCTCCTCAATATCCTAGCC
>NZ_KV794411.1:107046-107422 GCF_001808725.1 Streptococcus sp. HMSC074F05
CAATATCCTAGCCATGCTGGACCAGCCGACCGAAGGGCGAGTCTACCTCAACGGTACCGATACTTCAACTATCAAGAACAAGGATGCCTCGAGCTTCCGTCGGGAAAAACTAGGCTTTGTCTTTCAAGACTTCAACCTGCTCGATACCTTGTCCGTCAAGGACAATATCATTCTCCCTCTCGTCCTCTCACGCAGACCCGTCAAGGAAATGATGAGTAAGGTGGATAGCGTCAGTCGGGAATTGGGCATTCACCAACTCCTTGAGAAATACCCTTACGAAATCTCTGGTGGGCAAAAACAACGGGTGGCTGTAGCACGGGCCATCATCACCTCACCTGAAATTCTCCTTGCTGATGAGCCAACAGGGGCGCTGGAT
>NZ_KV794411.1:107522-127345 GCF_001808725.1 Streptococcus sp. HMSC074F05
GACAGAACGTCAGATGTTCCAAGAAATCTCGGATACCTTGACGGTCATGGCGGGGAAGGAGGATCGTGATGTTTAAATTAACAAGTAAATTGGCTCTTTCCAACCTCAAACAAAATCGTAAGCTCTATTACCCTTTTGCTATAGCTGTCATTTTAACGACCATGATCCTCTATAGCTTTATCGCCTTGTCATTGACCCCTCATTTAGAGGATTCTTACGGAGGGGGATCGGCTAGAACTGTTCTTGGTTTCGGTAGTTTCGTCGTCCAGCTGGTCGTCATCATTTTGGTAACTTATGCCAATGGCTATGTCATGAAAAATCGTTCCAAAGAACTGGGACTCTACAGTGTTCTGGGAATGGAGAAGAAGCATCTCCTCGTCATGACCTTATGGGAATTGCTTATCTTCTATATCCTCACAGTTGGCGCGGGACTGGGCTTGGGACTCTTGTTTGATCGCTTGATTTTCGCCCTCCTCTTAAAATGTATGGGGCTACCAGTCGTCATTCAATCAACCTTCCAGCTAGGGGCTGTTCTTAACACTTTACTTGGGTTAGCCTTAGCTTTTGGCCTCATTCTTTTGTTGAATTCTTTCCGCCTCTTGCGCTACAGTTCCCTCCACCTCATGCAACAGAAAAAGGCAGGAGAGAAGAAGGGACGCTTCTTGCTGGTTCAAACTCTGTTAGGACTAGGGCTCTTAGGAATTGCTTTCTATCTGGCGCTAACCGTTGAGCGTCCAGTTGCGGCTGTTCAAGGATTCTTTATTGCCGTCATCTTGGTCATTCTAGCGACTTATCTCTTATTCAACGCAGGATCCATTACCTTCTTAAGATTTCTCAAAGGTCGGAAATTCTACTATTACAAGCCAGAGAATTTTATATCTGTCTCCAACTTAATAGCTCGGATGCGAAAAAATGCAGCGGGTCTTGCGACCATTAGTATTCTATCCACCATGGTCTTGGTCACCTTAACCGGGTCGCTCAATATCTTTATTGGAGGGCAGAATTACCTAGATACTGTTTACCCTTCTGATTACATGATTAGTGTGGGGCATATGCCTTCAGATGCTGAGACAGAACCGGTTATCAAGGATGTTCAAGCTCAAATAAAGAAAACAGCCGATGCAACACATCTATCAGATTATCAGGTGGCTCAGACAACATACTGGTCGGCTGAAATTCGAAAGATTGATGGGAAGGTGTTAGAGGTGAATGATCAGTTCACTCCATCAACAGGTCAGGAGTTGAAGACAGAAGGAGTGGTCAACTTTTTTGATCAGGCAACTTATGAGCAACTGACCGGTCAAAAAGTTGAGCTTGGGGAAAATGAAATCCTAGCCTATGGGTATCAATATCCTGGAAAATTAGACGCACAATTAGAAATCAATGGGAAGACCTTCACGATTAAAGAAAAACTAAACTCCAATTTTATCCAAGGGAAACTCCCTCAATCCGACCTGTTTCAACACCAAATGGGCTTGTACCTGGTCCTCCCTGACTTGAACCAACTGGGACTAAAAGTTGATAAAAATTTGGAATTCTCTATTACTGCTAAAAATAAAGATAACCAAGATTTTATTTCTGGCTTGATCAAAGAGCTGTATTCGACAGACAAAATCAGTCAATATGGTGCGACTTATTTTGGTGGATTTGATCGATACAGTATAGAGAAAGATTGGCGTGAAACAGCAGGGACTCTTCTATTTATCGGGATTTTTCTATCGGTGATCTTTCTATTAGCTACAGTTCTCGTCATTTACTACAAACAGATTTCAGAGGGTCATGAGGATCGGGAAAATTTTGTGATCTTGCAACAAGTAGGATTGGACCAAAAGCAAACCGGCACCACCATTCGCAAACAGATACTCACTGTCTTTTTTCTTCCATTATTCTTCTCCTTCCTGTACCTAGGAGTAGCCTACAAGATGATCGCAAAAATCGTTGCTATCTTAGGAGCAACCAATGCGGGCTTGGTCCTTCAAACGACTCTTTCTATCTGTGCTGTCTTTTTCATCTCTTATATCCTCGTCTTTCTACTGACGTCTAGAAGTTATCGGAAAATTGTCGTGATGTAGCGCTGAGTCTATAAAAGATTGAGAAATGAAAAATCCAATAAATAGACAAACTGTTTTTTACATAGGACAAGCCAAGTGTTGCGGAAAGAATTATAATAATCTAAATTATTAAGCTTATTTAAACAAATACCGAAACTTTCCGCCGTGAGAAAAGTGCTAGAAATACTAGTATTTCTAGCACTCGGGAGTTTTGGAACCTTAGGTCCAAAACTAAGTTATGGAACTTCGAAGAAGTTCGCTAACGTCCGTACTCACCTAAGGAAAGTTTCAAGGATAGGTTTTTCCTTAATCAAAAACACCGAGGATTTGATCCTCGGTGTTTTTATCGTGATTATTTCACGTGTTTTGCAAGTTCTTCTTGCGCTTTTTTGTTTGATTCTTCTTTTTCTTTCAACCAATTCTTATAAGCTTTTTCGTAGTCAGCAGTTGTGACTGTCTTATCTTGCACTTTTTGGTATTTGAAGAAGGTTGTTTCACCTTTAATACCAATTGCAGAATTTGCTGCTGAGAATGGTGTTACCTTCGTGATAGATGGTACTCCACCCTTAGAGTAGATTGGAAGAACCATTGCGTTTTCAGTCAACCAAGCTTGGGCATCAGCGTATTTTTCATAACGTGCATTGGTATCCAATTTTTCAGCATTGGCAGCATCTAGCAATTCTTTGTATTGATTCAAACCAATTTTCTCGATGAGCGCTTGGTCTTTCTTAGGATCAAGTCCCATACCAGTCAAGGTTGAACCATCTGTTGGGTTCAAGATATTCAAGTAAGTAGATGGGTCTTGGAAGTCAGGTCCCCAACCAGTGATATCCATGTCAAAGTCTTTTTGATCTGGTGATTGGGCGAAGTAAGTCGCGTTGTCTGCATCATCTGTAGACAATTTTTGAACATCGATCACGACATTGTCTTTACCAAGAGCTGTTTCAATAGAGCTCTTCATAGAGTCTGCTTGTTGGACAAGAGTGCTAGAAGATTGGTCTACAACATAGTCGATATGGATTGGGAATTGAACACCTTGTGATTGCAATTCAGATTTAGCTTTTGCAAGTTCTGCTTTGGCTTTGTCCGCATTATGCAAGCTGTCTTGAGCATCAGCAAAGCTCACACCTTTCCACTCATCACCTGTTGCGGCAAGTTTTTCTTCAACGAGCGTACCGAAGTCTTTCCCGTCTGCTTGCACAAATGTAGGTGGAACTAGAAGTGTACGAAGAGTTCTTGATGCTCCCTCTTTCCCATTAGCTTGTGCACTGTATGAAGTTCTATCCAAAGCGAAGTTCAAGGCTTGACGGAAGTTTTTGTTTTGAAGAGCTGTCTTGGTGCTGTTCTTTTGTTCGTCAGAAGTCTTCTTCGTATGACCGTAGTTTTGACGGTTGACGTTGAAGTAAGCGTAGTAGACAGTAGAATCTTGTTGAGAATAAACGATGTTATCCTTGAATTTCTTCTGAATTGTGCTGTAAGTTGAGCTTGTTGGGAAGAGACGAGCAGTAGATAGGTTCCCATCTGAGAAGTTACGAGCAAGATAGTCTTGGTCTGATCCATCGAAGTAAGTCAATTTAACCGTATCGATGTGAACATTTTTCTTGTCGTAGTAATCAGGGTTTTTATCCAATTCGATTTGTGATTTTGAAGTGAATGATTTCAAAATGTATGGACCATTGTAGAGGATACCATTTGGTTTCACGCTACCAAAGTCTTTCCCAGCTGATTCCAAGAATTTTGCATTAACTGGCATCATAGTAGCAGTCGTTAATTTAGAATTCCAGAAAGATTCAGGTTGGTTCAAAGTGTATTGAAGAGTGTGATCATCAACAGCTTTTACCCCAACAGTTGAGAAGTCTTTGGTTTTCCCGTTTACATAGTCATCCAAGCCTTTGACTGAGTTTTGAACCAAGTAAAGAGCATCTGATTTTTTATCTGCTACGTATTTTAGAGATGTCACGAAATCTTTTGCAGTAACGTCAGCGTATTCATTTCCTTCTGAATCATACCACTTCGCATCTTTTCGAAGCTTGTAAGTATAAGTCAGACCGTCTTTTGAAACAGACCAGTCTTCAGCAAGAGCAGGCACTAGGTTACCGTATTGGTCGTTTTCAAACAAACCATCGACCAAGTTGGTAGTAATGTCGCTTGTAGTTGCACGGTTTGAAGTCAAATAGTTCAAGGTATCAGGGTCAGAACTATACACGTAGTTGTAGGTTGTCCCTTTTGATGCATTAGAAGATGAGCCACATGCAGCAAGGAAAAGCGTTGAAGCCGCGGCGACACCTGCTAAAAGAGCAAGCTTCGATTTTTTCATATTCGTGTCTCCTTTTGAATAATTTAAATAATTATACTCCAATCAATCTACAAAATAAAGTGTTTTTTGAACTTTTTTTGTATATTTACACACCCGTATACACTGAAAGCCTTGATTTTAAGGGATTTTTAAGGAATATAAATTTTTTTGAAAAAGTTACTATTATGCTTTACATACTAGTCGAGAAAGAGTATACTGATAGTGAAAAGACTAGTATGTAAAACAAACTAGTGAAAAATGTGAAGAAAGAGGTGAGAAGGATGAAAGAGTCCCAATTACTAAAGGGAGTCTTGGAGGGCTGTGTGCTGGAGATTATTTCCAAAAAGGCCATCTATGGCTATGAATTGATCCAAAGTCTCAAAGAGATGGGATTTGATAAGATTGTCGCTGGGACCATTTATCCCCTGCTTCAAAAATTAGAAAAACAAGGGGTCATTCATGGGGAAATGAGGCCGTCTCCAGATGGTCCTGATCGTAAGTATTTTTCACTCAGTGATGCTGGAGGAGAGCGCTTAGGAGAATTTTGGGACCAGTGGCAGGAACTGGTCACGAAAGTAGAACGTATCAAGAAGGAGGGAGAAGAATGGTAGAAAGTTATACCGAAAAAATGTCAGATGAATTGATTCATCTAAACAAAGAGGATCAAGTCTATGTGAAAAAAATGGTGGCCTATATTGGGGCCAAGTCCTATTTTTATGATGATGAAGCACTCGGTGAACAACTCTACAATATGGTTTGCGACCTGAAAGTTGCTGAGAAAGAAGGCATACGGGCGGTGGAGTATTTTGGAAAGGATCCACGGGCGATGGTGGATCAAGTTCTTTCAGACTTGCCTAAACGCTCATTAGGATCTTACGTGGGACTCGTCTTCCTACTTGGAGTGATCTTAGTTGGCATGCGTTATTTAATGGATTTTACCTGGATGACACCACTAAAAATCGAACCCTTGACCTATGTTGTCATTCTCCTCAATTTCTTGGTGTTCAGCCAGTTCATCACGTGGCTTTGGTCCAAACAGAGCTATGGAGAAATGAAGTGGTCTTGGGCTATGTTTATCAGTGTGATCAGCCTGATGGTATTTCTGAACATCGTAAGACTATTTTCGATCTATTTTGGCCACATTGGGAGTCTCTTCTTATCAGATGGTTGGGCGATTGCTCTTGCTGTCCTAGTCCAACTTGGGTTTGCAGTTATGGCCTATAGAAGCAGGAATCGTCTGATGTCGAGTCTACTAGTCATGGGCCTGACTTTCCTAGTTACAGGATGCTGGATTCGTCTTGTGAATCAGGAAACTGCTCATTTAATAGGCTGGCTCCTTCCTCTCATGGGACTAGTCCTGACCCTTATTGTATTTTGTCTCCAAAGAAAGAAGGAAGAAGCATGAAATCAGCAATGTATTTTGAAGAAACGCAGGCCTTGATGAAAACTTTTAGCCAAGAGGATCAAGTTTATTTCCAAGATCTCTGGGATTATTTCAATCTTGCAGGTTTCTTATATGAGGAGAAAGCCTTAAGAGAGCAGGTCTATAATCTAGCACTTGACTTTTCGCAAGCAAGCAGAGATGGCCTCACGGCAAAGGATTATTTTGGCCTCGATCCGAAGGGAATGGCAGACCAAATCATCGAAAATATGCCCAAAGAATCGACACGGTCTGTTTTAAAATATGGGGCTATCTTTTCAGGTATTGTGATTTTTTATCGCCTCTTAAGTGATTTTGCTTCTCAAGCGGTCCTTGTGCTCAAGCCACTAGTCTATTTAACCGACATCATTTTGGGACTCTTAGCTGTTGGGATCATCTTCTATCTCCTTCGTCGCCTCATTTTTGCAGAGGAAAAAGCGAAAAAAGCAATTTATGTAGCCTTTGTTCTAGTTCTAGGATTCTATTTTGTTGGTGAAATAGTGGGCGTCCGTTTCTTACCAGCTTTTGCTTGGTTTGTGGTCCCTAGTCCTTGGGATGCTCTTCTCATGACAGGGGCTAGCGGAGCTCTCATTCTTTGGCAATGGAAAGAAGAGTTTGGACGAGCTTTCATCTTTCCTATCGTCGCCTTTTTAGTGGTTGGATTCTTACATCGCTGGACCTTGGCACAAGGAGTTCAGAATCTTGGTATGACGGTTCTTCTGCCCACAGTGATCATCGTCTTTGGGTTGGTTATTTATTATTGGTTTACGATTCGCGCTTTGAAAAAGAATAGGACGGAAAGTGATAAATAGAAAGGAAAGGGGGAAAAAGAGTCTCCCTTTTCATGTCCAAGTATGGTAGAATAAACTCATTAGATGGGAGAATATACATGAATCTATTTCGAAAAAAGGGACTTGGGCAAGTACACCCGGGTCTAAATCGCCATTTACGATTGTGGGATTTGATTATTTTAGGAATTGGTGCCATGGTGGGGACAGGGATCTTCACGATTACGGGAACAGCAGCAGCGAATTTAGCTGGTCCAGCCCTCATTATTTCGATTGTGATTGCGGCTTTTTGCGTTGGCTTATCTGCCCTCTTCTTTGCTGAATTTGCGTCTCGCATCCCTTCAACTGGTGGAGCCTATAGTTACCTCTATGCTATCTTTGGAGAGTTTCCCGCCTGGATTGCCGGTTGGTTGACCGTGATGGAATTTATGACAGCCGTATCAGGGGTGGCTTCAGGTTGGGCTGCTTATTTCAAGGGCTTGTTGGCCAATCTTGGCTGGAGTCTGCCGACGGCTTTAAACGGGACTTTTGATCCAGCTAAGGGAACTTATGTGGATCTCTTGCCTATTTTGGTCATGGTTCTCGTCACAGCCTTAGTTCTTATGAATGCAAAAGCAGTCTTACGCTTTAATTCCTTGCTGGTCTTACTCAAGTTCTCCGCTCTTGCCTTGTTTATCCTTGTCGGGATTTTTCACCTAAATCCTGGTAACTGGGCAAACTTTGCTCCGTATGGATTTGGAGAAATCTATGGTGGTCAAACAGGGATTATGGCTGGCGCTTCGCTCATGTTCTTTGCCTTTCTTGGTTTTGAGTCCATTTCCATGGCGGTCGATGAAATCAAGGAACCACAAAAGAACGTCCCTCGCGGGATTGTCCTCAGTCTCTTGATCACAACGGTTCTTTATATCTTGGTCACCCTGGTTTTGACTGGTATGGTTCCTTTTAAGAACTTAAATGTAGAAGACGCGGTTGCCTTTGCCCTTCGTCAAGTCGGAGCCGGCTGGGCTGGAAATTATGTATCGCTGGTAGCGATTTTGACCCTAATTACCGTCTGCATTTCCATGACCTTTGCCCTCTCACGGATGATTTACAGTTTGGCGCGGGATGGTCTCCTGCCAAAAGCTATGAAACAACTTGATCCAAAAACTAGAATTCCCAAAAATGCAACACTAGTAGCTGGATCGATGGCTGCTATTGCTGGTGGAGTCTTTCCACTAGCCAGTATCGCTTCCTTCTTAAATATTTGTACCTTGGCTTACCTAGTTATGTTGGCCTTTGCCCTCTTGAAATTGCGCAAGGAACACGGGGCTCCTGGACCTGGTGAATTTAAAACGCCATTGGTTCCAGTCTTGCCAATCCTGTCGATTGTGGTCTGTCTGTCCTTTATGACCCAGTATTCCCTATCGACCTGGCTGGCCTTCGGAGTTGCTCTCTTGATCGGGGTCGGAATTTATTTCGGTTATGGGTATCGCCATTCAGAAGAAAATCAATAAAAGATGAAAGCTAGAGTAGAAGAACTCTGGCTTTTTACATAGAGAAAGCTCTTTTTTTGGTATAATAAAGGGAGAAAGTTAACTAGATAACAAAGGAGAAAAAACATGACATTTGAAGAGATTTTACCAGGCTTAAAGGCTAAGAAAAAATATGTGCGAACAGGATGGGGTGGAGCAGAAAACTACGTCCAACTCTTTGATACCATTGAGCAAAATGGGGTGGCTCTGGAAGTGACCCCTTATTTCCTCATCAACGTGTCTGGTGAGGGTGAAGGTTTCTCCATGTGGAGTCCAACCCCTTGTGATGTTTTAGCGACAGATTGGGTGGAAGTCCATGACTAAAAGAGTCTTGATTACAGGTGTTAGCTCAGGGATTGGCCTAGCTCAAGCTCGACTCTTTCTAGAAAAGGGCTACCAGGTCTATGGAGTGGACCAGGGAGCGGATCCCCAGTTAGCAGGTGATTTTCACTTCTTACAGAGGGACTTAACTCTTGATTTGACGCCGATTTTTGATTGGTGTCCTGAGGTAGAAGTCTTGTGCAATACAGCCGGAGTTTTGGATGATTACAAACCGCTTCTGGAGCAAAGCGCTCAGGAGATTCAGGAGATCTTTGAGATCAACTATGTGACCCCGGTGGAGCTGACGCGGCATTATCTGACTCAAATGTTGGAGAAGAAGCAAGGTATCATCATCAATATGTGCTCCATTGCTTCTAGCCTGGCAGGAGGCGGCGGTCACGCTTATACCTCGTCCAAGCATGCCTTAGCAGGATTTACCAAACAGTTGGCCCTGGATTATGCAGAAGCTGGTATTCAGGTCTTTGGGATTGCTCCTGGGGCTGTCAAAACAGGCATGACCGCAGCGGATTTTGAACCAGGTGGATTGGCTGACTGGGTAGCCAGTGAGACGCCGATCAAGCGCTGGATTAATCCAGAAGAAGTAGCAGAAGTCAGCCTCTTTTTGGCTAGCGGGAAGGCATCTGCCATGCAAGGACAAATCCTTACCATTGATGGTGGTTGGAGTTTGAAGTAGGAGGATGAAAAAGCAAGAGTTGAAATCTTGCTAAGAAATGTAATTGTTTTTTCCTTACTGAAAGAGGATCAAACCTAGGTGAACAATTAAGTTAGGACAGTGGTGAGACAGGTATTTACCTCTATGCTAAAGAAGATCTTACTGAACGAAATTAAACCTACCAGAGTGATCAGGATGAATCAGATTTCTTTATGATTGGTCACGATGGAGATCTAGCCTTTTTCACCAAAAAAAGACAGGGATAATAACAATTATGAAGATAACTGAGGGTAAGTTCAGAAGAACTTTTTGAATGGGCTACCTGAAACCTTAAGAGATTGTTTTAGAAGAAACGAATAGTACAATTGATTTGCTAAGTCATTATGGAATGAAGGTGAAATCATGATTAAATTAGTGAATGTTACTAAATGTTTTAGTGATGGATCGAATGTCAGATACATTTTCAAAAATTGTAATTTTGAATTTAAAAAAGGTAGCACGACTGCAATAGTTGGCCGTTCTGGATTAGGAAAAACTACTCTTGTTAAATTAATATTAGAGATTACCAGTTTAAATGAGGGGATATCTTAGTCTGTGGTAGTTCCATTTTAGATATGAAAAATTTGAGTAAGGTAAGGCGTAGGAATATTGGCTGTGTCTTCCAAAACTTTAATTTGATTTCAGGTTTCACGGTGAAAGAGAATATTCTACTTCCAAGATATTTTTTTGAAAATGGAGAGAATAACATTAACGAAATTTGTAACACTTTAGGTCTTTCAAAGGAAATGTTAAGCAAGAGTATTGATAAGATTAGTGGAGGTGAAAAACAAAGAGTTGCTTTGGCAAGAGCTCTTATTAATAATCCAGAAATATTGATAGCAGATGAACCTACTGGTAATTTAGACGCTGCTAACGAACAAAATATAATAGAATTGTTGAAGCGGATCAATGAGGAGTTAGGTATCACGATTATAACAGTAACTCATAGTGATAAGGTGGCGAATAGTATGCAGTCTATTTGCACAGTTGTAGATGGCAAAATTGAGTACGTAAGGAGATGATAAAATGAATCATTCCATATTATTCATTGCTAAAAGAGATTTAGAAGTTAACAAACGAAGATATAGATTAGTTCGACTGTCAATAGCGATCTCTGTTTTGCTAATTGTTTTAGTGATGCTCATTTCTAATTCTTTCTATAATAAAATGATTAAAGAAATGACTGTAGCAAATAAAAATGTTGTTACTGTTGCCTTTGGTAATAAAGAAAATTCTCTGAATTATAAAGCTTTACCTTTATTTTCTAGTGATGATATTGATCGAGTTAAAAAAATTGATGAAGTAAAAAATACTACAGGTGTGAAACTACTATTTACGGATGATATCAAATTCCAAAATGGCAAAACATCGGTTTCCAATACTATCCATTGTCTAGAAGAAAAGTATTTAAAAAACCTGAATATTAGAATTGCTGAAGGGAAATTTCCAGAGAAGAACAATGAAATATTAATCGGAGATTCCGTACACAAGGCTACATCAATGAATGTCGGAGATACGGTGACTATTAAGATTGATAATCATTATGAAAAGTTTGTAATTTCTGGCATTATAGACAAGCAAGTAGCGCAGTTATTTTCTACCTTGCCAACAGAAATAAATCAAATGATGGCAATCAATGTAAAAAGTAGTAGCGTTTCATCAAATAAGTATTACTATCTGAATGCTACTGTAAAAATGGAACCGATTTAAATGAAGTAGCAAACAAGATAGAAAAGACTGTTTTAAAAAATGAAAATTTAAAACAATCTTTATCAGGAACAGGATTAGATGTTGTTGTAGCAACACAACAGGATGTTATCAATATGCTATCCAGATGGTTTTCCTACATCGACCTTTTTATCCTCTTAATCATAGTTCTTATCTCTATTGTAGCGATTATTAATATCATCAATATTCTTGCCATTACCATTCAGGAGAATCATAAACAGATCGCAACTTTTAAAATCATCGGTGCATCTGATCGACAGATAAAAAGAATATATTTATTTGAAAGCTTTATGATGGGAGTACGAGGTACAAGCGCGGGATTGGTGATAGGAATTGCTATTTCTTATTTGATCATCTTTTTGAGTGGATTACCACTAGATATTGAACTTAGCAGATTGTTGTTCCCGGTATTAATAGGGATACTCACTTCAGTTTTTGCAGGATTATTGGTATCTAGAAAAATTACTAAAATTGATATTGAAAAGGTATTAAATCAATAGAGAAGAAATGATTAGGGTCAATAAGAGATGGTGTTGCAAAAAGAATAGCTATACTGGTTTCACTATCGACTGAGCTTTGAATGAAAGTAGGAGGATTTGATGGAAATCAAAAATCACTTTGGCGTCTACGGAGTCTGTCTTCAAGAAGGGAAACTGCTCTGCATTGAAAAAACTAGAGGACCTTATCAGCATCGCTTTGATCTACCGGGTGGTAGCCAGGAACTAGGGGAGGGACTGACAGAAACCCTCAAGAGAGAAGTTCTTGAAGAGACAGGCTATACGATTAGCAGATACGCTAATCCTAGGATGTATGACGTGATGGTTCAAGAAGAAGGGAAAGGCTTCGCTGTGCATCATATCATGGCCTTTTATGATATCGTAGTCGATTTCGAAGGCCCTCAACAATCCCTTCCTCAGGAGGTTCTTGATGGGACTAATGATTCAGCAAATGCAGTTTGGTTGAATGTGGAAGACATTACTGAAGACAATGGTTCTCCTTTAGTATTAAAGGTAAAGGCAGAGTTAGGAGGATTTCCAGAATTGGACATGACAAGCTATAGAAATTGGAAGGTGAAACATGCAAAATCAACTGGCTCTTAGTGGCGAAAAAATTGTTGAAAAAGTTTGTCCCCATTTATTGCACCACGTCGGCTTGATTCGTGGGGAATACTTGTTGAGAGAGCTCAATCAAAACATCCTGTTACCAAGTTGTCAGCAATTTGTAAAAGATTATCTAGACACTATTTGCCATTTGTACTCAGATGAAGAAGTCTGGTATCGCTTTTCAGAGTTGACAAATGCAGAAGCAAATAGTCTAGACGGGACTAAAGAGTATTTTGACGAACGCCACCCCTTATTTGGATACAGAGGTATCAGGCGTTTGTTGGCATGTCCAGATGAATTTCAGGCTGAGACAAATGTTGTTACAGAAGTTTTTCAAACCAATCCCAATCTGTCTGTTATTTTTCCTTTTGTCAATGATGCCGAACAATTAAAACAAGCTATTACAGTATTGCGTCAGTATGGTTATACCGGGAAAGTAAGCACGATGATTGAATTACCATCAGCTTATTTTGACTTGGACAGAATACTGGAAACTGGTATTTCAAAGATTGTAGTTGGAATGAATGATTTAACTTCTTTTATTTTTGCGACTGTGAGAAACAGTCAATGGCATGATATGGAAAGTCCAATTATGTTAGATATGTTGAGACAGATGCAGGATAAAGCAAGGAAGAACAAGATTGATTTTGCTGTAGCAGGCTATCTGAATACTTCTTTCATACAAAAAATGAATCAGATGGGTATCGAATGTATTCTCCATTACAGCTCTATTCCAGAGATTTTTGATTTAGAAATTGACCATCCAGACCATCTTAAACATATAAAAGAAGAAAGTGAAAAATTACAAAGGAGAACCCATGACACCGCAAGAAATGTGGAATGCATACAAGAAAATCAATCCCTCTATCGGTGATGAGATAGATGCCTGGGCTTTTGGAGTGGAACCAGACCTTTTAGCAGATTTGGTGCTTAAAGGCGAAAAAACAGCAACCGCCTCTGCCTACGATCTTTACGCCGTAGAGGACGAACCCCTTCCCCAAGAAGGGACCTTTGATGTCGTTTTAGACAGTAATGATCAAGCTGTCTGCATTATTGAAATTACAAAGGTTTCTGTTCAGCCTTTCAAACAGGTTTCTGCTGACCATGCCTTCAAGGAAGGTGAAGGAGACAAATCTCTGGCTTATTGGCGTCAGGTTCATGAAGACTTTTTCAAAGACTGCTTTGGAGAAGCAGGTCTGACGTTTACACCTGACAGCAAGGTGGTTTTAGAAGAATTTTGCAAGGTTTATCCATTATAGAACGAGGCTGGGCAAAAACTGTCCAGCCTTCGATGTTTAATAGGAATAACTGTATGACGCAGTGGTTGATTGCTCAAAGCACTGCTTTTAGGTGGTGGATAGGACTTGCGAAGCAAGGTTCCTAATTATTTGTTCGCTACTTAGCTCCAAAGATGACCTATGAAGATGGAAAACAATGTTTTCTTTATCTGCAACCTCCAACAGTCTCCCAGACTGTTGGAGCTGTGCGGGGGTGGGAAAATTGAAAAGGTTTGGGGAACCTTTTCAACTTTTGTTTAATTTGTCGAAATTCTTTCCCGCTCCCTTTGATTCTGGTCTTATTTTCCAAAAGGGCTAAAAAATGGTATAATGTAAGCGATATTGTACAGAAAAGAGAAATGTTATGCCAAATTATGCCATTATTTTAGCAGCGGGGAAAGGTACCCGTATGAAATCAGATCTGCCCAAGGTTCTCCATAAGGTTGCAGGGATCTCTATGTTGGAGCATGTTTTCCGTAGTGTTGGAGCCATCTCACCAGAAAAGACTGTAACAGTTGTGGGCCACAAGGCGGAATTGGTAGAGCAAGTCTTAGCGGGACAAACAGAGTTTGTCAAACAAACCGAACAATTGGGAACTGGTCATGCGGTAATGATGGCAGAGCCAGTCTTGAAAGGTCTTGAAGGGCATACCCTCGTCATTGCAGGAGACACTCCTTTGATTACGGGTGACAGTCTCAAACACTTGATCGACTTCCATATCAACCACAAGAATGTGGCAACGATTTTGACAGCCGAAGCAGCCAATCCATTTGGCTATGGCCGGATTGTTCGTAATGACAATGCGGAAGTACTTCGCATTGTCGAGCAAAAAGATGCGACAGATTTTGAAAAACAAATCAAAGAAATCAATACAGGGACTTATGTCTTTGACAATGCTCGCCTATTTGAAGCTTTGAAGAATATCAATACCAACAATGCCCAAGGTGAATACTATATCACAGATGTGATTGGGATTTTCCGAGAAGCAGGAGAGAAAGTTGGAGCCTATACGCTCAAAGATTTTGATGAAAGTCTCGGGGTTAACGACCGCGTGGCCCTTGCGACAGCAGAAGGCATCATGCGTCGTCGCATTAACCAAGCCCACATGGTCAATGGGGTGAGCTTTGTCAATCCAGATGCGGCCTATATCGATATCGATGTTGAGATCGCACCAGAAGTGCAAATCGAAGCCAATGTTACCCTAAAAGGCCACACAAAAATTGGGGCTGAGACAGTTTTAACCAACGGAACCTATATTGTGGACAGTGAAATTGGGGCTGGTGCTGTTATTACCAACTCTATGATTGAAGAGAGCACGGTAGCCGATGGCGTAACGGTAGGACCATACGCTCATATTCGTCCAGGATCTAGCCTCGCCAAAGATGTCCATATCGGGAACTTTGTCGAAGTCAAAGGTTCGTCTATTGGCGAAAATACCAAAGCAGGTCATTTGACCTACATCGGTAACTGCCAAGTCGGCAGCAACGTCAACTTTGGTGCAGGAACCATCACAGTGAATTATGATGGCCAACACAAGTTTAAAACGACGATTGGAAACAATGTCTTTGTCGGATCCAATTCGACGATCATTGCTCCAGTTGAATTAGGCGACAATTCCTTAGTCGGTGCTGGATCAACCATTACCAAGGATGTACCAGCTGATGCGATTGCGATTGGTCGTGGCCGTCAAGTGAATAAAGAAGAGTATGCCCTTCGCTTGCCACACCATCCTAAAAATAAATAGGAGATTCTCATGCAATTTGAAGAAAAAACCATTGAGCGCAAGGAGATTTATCAGGGACCGATTTTCCAAGTGGTCACTGATCAAGTAGAACTACCCGCTGGAAAAGGCCAAGCGCAGCGTGATTTAATCTTCCATAACGGAGCAGTAGCGGTTTTGCCGATCACAGAAGATGGGAAAACGATCTTGGTCAAGCAGTACCGCAAGGCGATTGAAAGGACCTCGGTGGAGATTCCAGCAGGGAAGTTAGAAAAGGGAGAAAATGCAGATCCCCAAGCAGCTGCTCTGCGTGAATTGGAAGAAGAAATTGGCTACACAGCGGATCTAGAGTTGTTGTATGATTTTTATTCAGCCATTGGATTTTGTAATGAGCGGATCAAACTTTATGGTGCGACCAACTTGAAAAAGGTGGAAAATCCACGTCCACAAGATGCGGATGAGACCTTAGAGTTATTAGAAGTAACCTTGAAGGAAGCGAAAGATTTGATCCAAACTGGTGAAATTTGTGATGCCAAGACCATCATGGCTATCCAATATTGGGACTTAATCAATAAATAGAGGAGGATCCGATGGGAAAACCTTTATTAACCGATGAAATGATTGAACGAGCAAGTCGAGGTGAGGACATCACTGGTCCTAATATGGTCGATGCTGAAGAGACGAAAATTATTCGGACAGACCACAGAGGATTTGGCTATGAACGTCCTATGAGAGAGAGTCGTATGGAGCGTCCACAAGAGCGTTATTCTCAGGATACTGTGCAGATCCAAGTGGAGCCCACAGTGACCAAGAGTCGTCGCATTGAAGAACGCAAACAAAGTGTGGTCCAATCCAAACTCAATAAGATTTTGTTCTGGATCATTGTGCTCCTCATTGTTTTAATTATTGCTATTTGGCGTCTATAAGGTCGTTACAAGGAGAGAAATGACATGAAAATTGGAATTATCGCAGCCATGCCCCAGGAGTTGAAGATCTTGGTTGAAGCCCTTGAAAATGGGGAAAAGCATCTGCGTCTTGGAAAAGTCTACTATACAGGATCGATTGGTCGCCATGAGGTCGTTTTGGTGGAAAGTGGTATCGGAAAAGTCATGTCTGCTATGAGTGTGGCAGTCTTGGCCAATGATTTCAAAGTGGAAGCCATTATCAATACAGGTTCTGCAGGTGCGGTTGCACCGGGAATGGCTGTTGGGGATATCGTCCTTGCAGACAAATTGGCTTATCATGATGTGGATGTGACAGCCTTTGGCTACAAGTATGGTCAAATGGCAGGTCAACCACTTTACTTTGAATCCAGTCGCTATTTTGTTTCAGAGATGAAAAAAGTTCTGGAAGAAGAAGCTGCAACCACACATGTGGGCTTGATTACAACAGGAGATAGCTTTATCGCGAGTGAAGAAAAAGTCGCAACAATTCGGGAGCATTTCCCAGAAGTATTGGCAGTTGAGATGGAAGGGGCAGCCGTTGCCCAAGCCGCTCATGCAGCTGGACGTCCTTTCATGGTCATTCGAGCTATGAGTGATACGGCAGATCACGCAGCCAATATCTCTTTTGATGAATTTATTGTAGAGGCTGGCGAACGCTCTGCTCAAACCTTGATTACGTTCCTGAAGAGATTGGTGTAGAATAAACAATAGATAGAAGTGGGATTGGATGAATTTTTTTACAATTCATTTTGTCCCTCTTTTTTTGAAGCCGAATCTTTCAGAAATAGGGAACTTTCATGCTATAATAAAGACTAGTGATGTAAAGGAGAGAATATGGTTTTATCAAAGAAACGGGCACGACATGTGATTGAAGAAATTATCGCCCTCTTTCCAGATGCCAAGCCAAGTCTGGATTTTCGTAATCATTTTGAATTACTAGTAGCAGTCATGCTCTCAGCTCAGACGACAGATGCAGCTGTTAACAAAGCGACACCAGGTTTGTTTGCGGCCTTTCCAACCCCACAAGCCATGGCAGCAGCCAGTGAGGCCGATATCGCCAAGCATATTTCTAAATTAGGCCTCTATCGAAATAAGGCCAAATTTCTCAAAAAATGTGCCCAACAATTGCTGGATAACTTTGATGGGCAAGTACCTCAGACTCGCGAAGAGTTAGAAAGTTTAGCAGGAGTAGGACGCAAGACAGCCAATGTGGTCATGAGTGTAGGTTTTGGGATTCCAGCCTTTGCTGTCGATACCCATGTGGAGCGGATCTGCAAGCACCATGATATCGTCAAGAAATCAGCAACACCATTGGAAGTTGAAAAGCGGGTCATGGATGTTCTGCCAAAGAGCGAATGGCTAGCGGCTCATCAAGCCATGATTTATTTTGGGCGGGCCATCTGCCATCCTAAAAATCCTGAATGTGACCATTACCCACAACTCTATCATTTTGATTAGGAATCAGTTCCTCTGCTCGAAAGAGCAGAGGTTCTTTTTTGTGATGAAACGTATATTTATTAAAAGGATTGAAAGGTGATTTCTTTGTTAGATCTGGTGGTAGGTGCCTAGATTCCCCTATCCGGCTTCTTTGAGATCGATTTCAAGATACTTTTTCTTTATATCTTATTATATTCATTCAGAAATAACGAACTTTTTTAAAATAAATTTGGTTTTTTTTAAGAAATAGTGTATAATGGTAGAAAATCTAACATAAGGAGATAGTGATGAAAGCAAAAAAACTGTTAGTTCTTGCAGGAGTTTCTGTTGCAGGTGCCTTTCTTTTAGCAGCATGTGGCGGTGGTAGTAGCAATCAAGCAACCTACTCATTTGTCTATTCAGCAGATCCAAATACCTTGGACTATATTGCTGCAACTCGTACGACTACTTCAGATGTCACAAGTAACCTTGTAGATGGTCTTCTTGAAAACGACCGATACGGAAACTTTGTGCCAAGTCTAGCAGAAGATTGGACTGTCTCTGAAGATGGATTGACCTATACTTACAAACTTCGTAAGGATGCCAAATGGTATACGAGTGAAGGGGAAGAATATGGTGCCGTAACGGCTCAAGACTTTGTTACAGGGATCAAACACGCGGTTGAGTCTAAATCAGAAGGACTCTTCTTGATTCAAAATTCGATCAAAGGTTTGGATGCCTATGTAAAAGGGGAAACCAAAGACTTTAACACAGTTGGAGTGAAAGCTTTAGATGACCACACCATCCAATATACTTTGGTTCGTCCAGAAAGCTTCTGGAACTCCAAAACAACCTCAGGTGTTCTTTTCCCAGTCAACGCTGATTTCTTGAAATCTCAAGGAAAAGACTTTGGTTCGTTGAAACCTAGCAGCATCTTATACAATGGTCCATTCTACTTGAAATCTTTGACTTCAAAATCTGAAATTGAATTGGTTAAGAACAAAGACTATTATGATGCGAAAAATGTTCATATCGACAATGTCAAATTGACCTTTAATGATGGATCAAACCCAGATTCTATCATTAAGAACTTTGAAAAAGGTCAATATTCCTTTGCATCTGTTATGCCAAACAGCTCGACTTATAAGAGCGTCAAGAAAAACTTTGGCGACAACATTGTCTACGGTTTGCAATTGGGAACATCCTACTATCTTGGATTCAACTTGGACCGTCAAAAGTATGACCACACAGCCAAAACAACGGATGAACAAAAAGCTTCTACCAAGAAAGCAATCTTGAACAAGGACTTCCGTCAAGCGGTAAACTTTGCCTTTGACCGTAAATCTTATGCGGCACAAGTATCTGGATCTGATGCGGCTGAAAATACCCTTCGTAGCACTTTGGTGCCACCAACTTATGTCCAAGTCAATGGAGAAGATTTTGGTAAAGTCGTTGAAAAACAATTGGTTACCTATGGGGATCAATGGAAGGGTGTGAGCCTGGCCGATGGTCAAACGAGCCTTTACAACCCAGAAAAAGCCAAAGCTTCATTTGCGAAAGCCAAAGCTGAATTGCAAAAACAAGGCGTTCAATTCCCAATTCATTTGGACTACATTGTCAGCCAAGTGGACAACAGCATGGTCCAACAAGCTAGCTCCTTCAAACAATCTGTAGAGTCAGCGCTTGGTGCAGACAATGTCGTTGTGGACCTTCAAAAGGTATCGGATGATGATTTCCAAAATATCACCTACTTCAGCGATACAGCGGCTGCGAGAGATTACGACATCTCAGGCGGTGGTTGGGCTCCTGACTACCAAGACCCATCGACTTACCTCGAAAGTATCAGCCCAGTAAATGGTTCTGTCTTCTACTATCTTGGTATTGATGCAGGTTCAAACAACCCAGCCATTGCAACAGTTGGTTTGGATCAATACGCTAACATGTTGAAAGACGCAGATGCTGAATTGTTGGATCAAGCAAAACGCTATGAAAAATATGCAGCAGCGCAAGCATGGTTGACAGATAGCTCGATTACGCTTCCAACTGTTTCAAATGGTGGTGCTCCAATGCTTCAACGGACCGTACCATACAGCCGTGCGGCTTCATGGGTTGGTACAAAAGGAACAGGAACATTCTACAAATACCTTGAAATGTCGAAAGATGTTGTCACCACAAAAGACTTTAACAAGGCCAAAGAAGAATGGTTGAAGAAAAAAGCAGAATCCAATAAAAAAGCTCAAGAAGATCTCAAAGATCACATTGAGAAGAAAAAATAAAAAAATCAATCATTGGTCTATCAATGAAGATAAAAAAGTCG
This sequence comes from Streptococcus sp. HMSC074F05, assembly GCF_001808725.1. Taxonomy (NCBI): domain Bacteria; kingdom Bacillati; phylum Bacillota; class Bacilli; order Lactobacillales; family Streptococcaceae; genus Streptococcus; species Streptococcus sp. HMSC074F05. Next base: position 127,127 of record NZ_KV794411.1, read on the forward strand.
GAGCCGTCATGTGAAGGCTCCGTTTTTTTTATGTCTCGAAAGTCAGTCTGTCTCATTTTTTAAGATGAAAGATAAATAAATCACCCGCTATTGAACTGTACTCACAAAAATAGATTTTTGGGTATGGTCCATAGACGGGTGATGATCATTCTATTCACTAAATCTTAAAAAATAGCCATCAGGGTCTAAAACTGCAAATTCATGGGGATAGATATATTG
>NZ_KV794411.1:127445-196111 GCF_001808725.1 Streptococcus sp. HMSC074F05
TATTGTTCACCAACACGAAATTTTCTTTTGTTATACCCTATGCTTTTTAGTGAAAGCGTTTCCTGTTTTAATTTAAATAAACTATAAAAAATGATATAATACATGTGAGTCAACCACTTTAAGGAGAACAATCCTGATGAAAAACAAAATAATATTAAGCTCTGTAACGCTTCTATCTGCATTTATACTAGCAGCATGCGGAAACGGAGAGAAGAAAGCAACAGAAACTACGGCTGCATCAACGACAAAAGCTCAAACAACAACTCCTGGGTCTTCTTCTAGGGCAAAAGAAATATCCCTTGCAGATACTCAACGTATCGGAAATGAAAATTTTGGTTATATCAATATCCCTAAAGATTGGGTCGTATATAATTTCAAAGCTCAAAGTAGCAAAACGCTCAAATATTCATCACCAGACAAACACAATATGTTGTTAATGGAATCAAACACTAAAGATACTGTTGAACTTGGCCCCAACGAAACCTTTGACGCACAGTTACTTGCGGACCGTTTATATAGCTTCTGGGGAAAAGCCAAAAATCAAACTAGTTTAGAAGGTGTAAAAGCTATTTTTGCCAGTGAGGACGCTTTCTTAATAAAAGTAACATTTAAAAATGGGAACATTTTGTACGAATGGGTATTCCAAAAAGGCGATAAAGTATACAATATCACAATCGTAGGTTCAGAAGATATGATTAAAGCCTTAAGACCTGTTCTCGAGCAATCTTGGGGCTTAGATCCAAATATTCCTGGGAAATAATCCCCAAAAGACTAAAAGAGAGTGGGACAGAAATTGGTAATTCGTTAGAATTCGATTTCGTCGTCCCACCTCCTCACAGTTGAGTAGGGCTGTAAAAGCTGATGAAATCAGCGTAGTAGAGCCCACTCAACCACTGCGTCTTGCTCGACAATCCAAAAATAATTGAGAGGCTAGGACTTTTGTCCCAGCCTCTTTCTTTTTTTGTTTCTTTTTCTACTCTAGTGATCTATTTTCTTATTCACTAAATCTTAAAAAATAGCCATCTGGATCTAGAACTGCAAATTCATGGGGATAGATATATTGTTCACCAACACGAAATTTTCTTTTGGTCAAAGGACGATGAATAGGATAGTTAGACTCGATTACTTTTTGATAGAGTCTAGGGACATCTTTTATGCCGAAGGAGATATTAACTCCACGACCAAAGGGGTAGGTCAGTTCAGCTAGTTCCTCCTTACTCCCCTCCTCTATCATTAGCTGGCACTCTTCAAGAGAAAGAAAGAGGAAGTTCTCTTCTGGTCGCCCGTATTCGATGGTAAAACCCAGTAAATCACAGTAGAAGGAACGGGACTGCTCTAAATTCGATACAATAAACTCAGGAATCACTGCATTGAAATTCATAAAGACCATCCTTACAAATCAATTTCTAATACAATTGGTGTATGATCTTGACGAGCGCCTGAGTCAATCATATCTGATTTAGTGACCTTGTCAGCAATGCGGTTTGAGGTTAACCAATAGTCGATTCTCCAGCCCGTATTGTTGATTTTTGAGGTTTTACTTCGTTGCGCCCACCAAGTGTAGCGTTCTGGGACATCACCATGGACATGGCGGAAGGTATCTGTAAATCCTTTGGCCAAAAGATTTGTAAATCCTTCGCGTTCTTCGTCTGTGAATCCTGGCGAACGGCGGTTGCTGGCTGGGTTAGCAAGGTCGATTTCCTTGTGAGCAACGTTGTAGTCACCGGTTGCAAGGACAGGTTTTTCTTTGTCTAATTCAGCCAAATATTCAGCATATTTGACATCCCATACTTGACGTTCTTCCAAACGTTTGAGACCATCACCAGCGTTAGGTGTGTATACCTGAGTAACGAAAAATTTATCAAATTCCAAGGTAATGATCCGACCTTCCAAGTCCATGGTCGAAGGGGCTCCGATCTCTGGGAAAGTCACAACGGGTGTGAGCTCTTTTTTATAGAGGAACATGGTTCCAGCGTAGCCTTTACGAGCCGGTTCTTGAGAAGAGCGCCAGGTGTTTTCATAGCCAGGGAAGAGTTCCTCAAGGATTTCAAGGTGTTTTTTGGTAGGTCCTTTGGCGGATAACTTGGTTTCTTGAATGGCAATGATATCCGCATCCTCAGCAACCAAGGTTTGGAGGACTTCTTGAGAAAGTTTAGCGCGTGCTGAATCACTGGTTAATGCAGCATTAAGCGAGTCGATATTCCATGAAATGAGTTTCATTGTGTTTCCTTTTCTTGACATGATGGATAATTTTATTATAACAAAAATTTAATGATTTTCTGATTAGAATGCCTTGAATTCTCTCCTGAAATACATTATAATAGCTTGAATTCATTTGGAGAAAGGGAGTTCATTATGAAATTTTACTCTTATGACTATGTATTGAATCAGATTAGTCAGCAAAATTGGGTGACCATTGTGATCTCTGGTTTGCTCATTCTACTGACTGGTTTTTTTGCGGTGAAAGCCTATCGGAATAAGCACGATAGCAAATTCCGCGAATTGTCTATTATCTCCATTTTAACTCTGGTGGTAGTGGTCTTGATCAGTATCAGCAATTTTCAAAATAGCCAAAGTAATAATGACCAGTTCCAACGCTCACTCCATTTTATTGAAGTCATCTCAAAGGAGTTGGATATCAAAAAAGAAGATGTCTATGTCAATACTTCAGCGGCCACAGATGGGGCGATTCTGAAAGTTGGAGAGGTTTATTACCGAGCTATCGCAGGCTCTGACCCGGATCGCTATCTATTAGAAAAGATGGATCTATATAAAACAGACGTAGAACTTGTGGAGGTGAACAAATGACAGTAAATTTTATAACCATTTTGATTAAATTAGCTCTTGGCTTGATTTCCTTGGTATTTGTGATCAATGTGACCGGGAAAGGAAACTTAGCACCAAGTTCTGCAGTAGACCAGATACAGAACTTTGTTCTGGGGGGAATTATTGGTGGGGTGATTTACAATAGCTCCATTACCATTCTTCAATACATAGTGATTCTCTTGATGTGGACTATTTTGATCTTGCTCTTAAAATGGCTCAATACCAATGTCCGTTTTATGAAGCACTTGATCGATGGCAAACCAACTGTCATTATCAAAAATGGGAAGCTTGATCCGGAAGCTTGTCGATCCAAGGGACTTTCTGCTTCAGACGTTGCCTTGAAATTGCGTTCACAAGGAATTTTCCAATTAAAGGGAGTGAAACGAGCTGTCATTGAACAAAACGGTCAAATTATCGTTGTCCGTGCGGGGGATGAAAATCCTAAATACCCGATCATTACTGATGGTGTGGTTCAGCTTGAAATTTTGGAAACAATTGGGAAAAGTGAAGAGTGGTTGCGGGCTGAATTGGAAAAAGAAGGCTATGACAATGTTTTGGATATTTTCATTGCCGAGTATGACAAAGGAAAAATCAATGTTGTGACTTATTAGAAGAAGAGATTGGGCGAGCCTGTCCAATCTCAAATTGAAGACAAAATAGTCTTAAAAACTTTCCTTAGGTGAGTACGGACGTCAGCGAACTTCGACGAAGTTCCATGACTTAGTTTTGAACCTAAGGTTTCAAAACTCCCGAGTTCCTGAAACAATTGTGTTTCAGGAACTTTTCTCACGGCGGAAAGTTTCGACATATGCTTGAATAAGCTTAAAAATTAAAAATCAATATTTTTTCAACCACCTCACATAAGGTTGTACATGTAAAAAAGTTTGTGTTAATTTCAAGATTGGGCGAGCAGGTCCAATCTTTTTTCTTCATAAAATTCCAGGAAAGGTCCCTTCCTTTTCTTGAGATACTCTTGGAAAAATAGTAAAATGGAAGGTAAGTGTTGATTAGAAAAGAAGGACAGAACATTTCATGAAGAAGAAAATACGGAAGTTTGAGAATCATTCGATTACACGCAGACTCTACCTGCTGTTTAGTTTGATTTGCCTTCTTTTTTTGGTGCTGATTGCCCGACTTGGCTATATGCAGATCACTCACCAAGCCTACTATACGGATAAATTGGCAAAAGCTACGAAAAAGACGGTCAAACAAGGGAGTGTGCGAGGGCAAATCTATGATGCTTCTGGTAAACCCTTGGTGGAAAATGTGGGCAAACAGGTCCTGACTTTTACGCGGGATCGTAAAATGACGGCCCAAGAAATGCGAGAGACAGCTGGGAAACTCTTACAGTATGTCGATGTAGAAAATCCTCAAGTAACCGAACGGCAAGAAGTGGATTACTATCTAGCCAATACCAAGGTCTACCAAGAGGTCGTGGAACACCTGCCTGAGAAAAAGAAATTTGATACCGATGGCAACCGCCTGCCGGAAGCCAAGATTTATCAAGCGGCAGTGGATAGTATCGACCCTTCAAAACTCGGCTATACAGATGATGAGAAAAAGATTATTTATCTCTATAGCCAGATGAATGCGGTGGAGAATTTTGCGACAGGGATCATTACGACGCAGGCACTAGGAGCTGAGCAGATTGCGACCATCGCAGCGGATAGTCAGGACCTTCCGGGAATTGCCATCACGACTAGCTGGGACCGGAAGGTTTTGGATACTCCTCTAGCCTCTATTATTGGAAATGTATCGACCGAGCAGACGGGACTTCCAGCAGAAGAGGTTGAGGATTATGTCAAAAAAGGCTATGCTCTCAATGACCGGGTTGGAACGTCTTATCTCGAAAAGGAATACGAAAACGTCCTTCAAGGCAAACGCAGTGAAAAAGAAATTCTCCTAGATAAAAATGGCAACATGGAGAAAGTGGTCGACGTTTCAAAAGGGGCCAAAGGAGAAAACCTCAAGCTCTCGATTGATTTGGATTTCCAAAAAGGAGTGGAAGATATCCTTCGCTCTGCCTTTAGCGCAGAGTTGCAAGCTGGAAATGCGACATACTCCGAAGGTGTCTATGCTGTAGCCCTGGAGCCTGATACAGGGAAGGTCCTTGCCATGGCAGGGATTAAACACCAGGCTGGTAGTCAAGATCTATCAGCAGATGCTTTAGGGACAGTGACCAACGTCTTCGTTCCAGGATCCGTGGTCAAAGGAGCGACCTTGACTTCTGGATGGGAAAATGGAGCCATTTCAGGGAACCAGGTTCTGACCGATCAGCCGATTGTTTTTGCAGGATCCGCTCCTATCAATTCTTGGTTTACCCAATACGGTAGTCGTTCCATCAATGCGGTGGAAGCATTGGAATACTCTTCCAATACCTATATGGTCCAAATTGCCCTTAAGATGATGGGGCAACCTTACACTCCAAATATGACCTTACAAGTGGATCAGGTTGAACCGGCTATGAAAAAACTGCGCTCTACTTTTGCAGAGTATGGTCTTGGGACATCAACGGGGATTGACCTTCCCAATGAATCGACCGGTTTTATTCCAAAAGACTACACAGTCGGTAATTATTTGACCAATGCCTTTGGTCAGTTTGACAACTATACGCCTATGCAATTGGCTCAGTATGCGGCAACCGTAGCGAATGATGGGAAGCGAGTGAGTCCTCATGTCGTCGAAGGCATCTATGACAATAATGATCAAGGGGGCCTTGGTCAGTTGAAAAAAGCGATCGAAACCAAGGAGCTCAATCAGGTCCATATCTCAGCGGAGGACATGGCTTTGATCAAGCAAGGGTTCTATCAGGTTGCGAATGGTACGAGTGGTTTGACGACAGGGAAAACTGTCGGTCAAGGTGCTAGTGTCTCCATTAGTGCCAAGACCGGTACAGCTGAAACCACAGTCGATGGAGGCAAACAAGCCATTAATACCAATGTGGTGGCTTATGCACCGTCAAACAATCCAAAGATTGCGGTAGCAGTGGTTTTTCCACATAATACCAATCTACAAGCGACGGTCAGTCATTCCATTACGCGTGACATTATTAACTTATACAATCAGAAACACCCCATGAATTAGAAAGGAAACTATGCTTTATCCAGCACCTATTGCAAAATTAATTGACAGCTATTCGAAGTTGCCAGGAATTGGGATCAAAACAGCGACTCGTCTGGCTTTTTACACCATTGGTATGTCAGATGATGATGTCAATGAATTTGCCAAGAACTTACTGAATGCCAAGCGTGAGCTGGGGTATTGCAGTATTTGTGGCAATTTAACCGATGAAGAAACCTGCGAGATTTGTCGAGATGAAACGCGGGATCCATCCCTCATTCTGGTTGTAGAAGATAGCCGGGATGTATCTGCTATGGAAAATATCCAGGAATACCACGGTCGCTATCATGTCTTGCATGGCTTGATCTCGCCCATGAATGGCGTAGGACCCGATGACATCAATCTCAAGAGTTTGATTAGTCGCTTGATGGATGGAACAGTCACAGAGGTCATTGTTGCGACCAATGCGACGGCAGACGGGGAAGCGACATCTATGTATATCTCGCGTGTACTCAAACCAGCAGGCATCAAAGTGACCCGTTTGGCACGGGGGCTAGCAGTTGGAGCCGATATCGAGTATGCGGACGAAGTGACCCTTCTTCGCGCGATCGAAAATCGGACAGAATTATAAGAGAAGTTCTTTCGAAAGGGCTATCATTGTGGTATACTATCAAGTAAGAAATCAAGGGAACAATTAGGGAGAAACTATGAGTAAACAAGACTTAATCCTGTTGTATGGTGGACGTAGTGCAGAACGTGAAGTATCTGTTCTTTCAGCAGAAAGCGTGATGCGCGCGATTGATTACCAAGCATTTTCGGTTCAAACCTACTTTATTACGCAGTCAGGAGACTTCATCCAGACGCAAGCTTTTGAAGAAAAACCAGCGGATGATGAGAAATTGATGACCAATGATACAGTGGACTGGTCTAAAAAAGTGGCACCATCTGCGATTTACAAGGAAGGAGCAGTAGTCTTTCCAGTTCTTCATGGACCAATGGGAGAAGATGGTTCCATTCAAGGCTTCTTAGAAGTCTTGAAGATGCCTTATGTCGGCTGTGGCATCCTAGCTTCCAGTGTTGCGATGGACAAGATCACGACCAAACGGGTCTTGGAGTCTGCAGGGATTCCACAAGTTCCTTATGTAGCTGTAGTGGAAGGCGATGACTTGGAAGAGAAAATTGCTACAATTGAAGCTAATCTCCCTTATCCTGTCTTTACCAAACCATCCAATATGGGCTCTAGTGTAGGGATTTCAAAATCTGAAAACCAAACAGAGCTTCGGGCTGCTCTCGAATTGGCCTTCAAATACGATAGCCGTGTCTTGGTAGAACAAGGAGTCAATGCGCGTGAGATCGAAGTTGGACTACTTGGAAACTATGATGTGAAGAGCACCTTGCCAGGTGAAGTTGTGAAAGATGTGGCCTTCTATGATTATGATGCCAAATACATCGACAACAAAATTACCATGGCGATTCCAGCTCAATTGGACCCTGAGGTTGTGAAAACCATGCGGACCAACGCAGAAAAAGCCTTTCGTGCGGTCGGCGGTCTGGGCTTGGCGCGTTGTGATTTCTTCTATACTGATAAAGGAGAGATCTTCTTAAACGAACTCAATACCATGCCTGGATTTACCCAATGGTCTATGTATCCTTTGCTTTGGGACAATATGGGACTCAACTATACAGATTTGATCACCAAGTTAGTAGAGCTTGGAAAAGAAGTCTTCCAAAAACACGAAGCGCATTTGTTGTAAGAAAAGAGAGAGTGGGACAGAAATCGGTAATTCGTTAGAATTCGATTTCGTCGTCCCACCTCCGCACAGTTGAGTAGGGCTGTAAAAGCTGATGAAATCAGCGTAGTAGAGCCCACTCAACCACTGCGTCTTGCTCGACAATCCAAAAACAATCAAGAGGCTAGGACTTCTGTCCCAGCCACTTTTTTTGTGGTCTAGAATATGGTATAATGAGAAGAATTTGAAACGAGCGTCTAGACTTTTGGGGACGACGCTACGGAGAACTGAGGAGTCGGATATGAATCTCACATTACATGAAGTTGCTCATCTAGTACATGCAAAAAATGATATCAGCCAATTTGAAGATGTGGCCCTCGTCAAGCCTGAATTTGACAGCCGTTTGATTGGGCCGGGAGACCTTTTTGTTCCGTTAAAGGGAGCGCGTGATGGTCATGATTTCATCGAGACCGCTTTTGAAAATGGAGCCGTAGCCACTTTTTCAGAGAAAGTGATTGAAGGCCACCCTTATATTTTGGTGGAAGATGTTTTGAGTGCTTTTCAAACATTGGCTGCAGCCTATCTTCAAAAGACAAAAGTGGATGTTTTGGCTGTGACAGGGTCAAATGGTAAAACAACCACAAAAGATATGTTGGCACAGCTTTTGTCCACTACCTACCTGACCTATAAAACACAGGGAAACTATAATAATGAAATTGGTCTTCCTTATACGGTTCTCCATATGCCAGAAGGGACAGACAAACTCGTCCTTGAAATGGGGCAAGACCATCTAGGAGATATCCATCTCTTGTCAGAACTGGCGCATCCCAAAGCTGCTATTGTCACCTTGATTGGAGAAGCCCATTTGGAATTTTTCAAAGATCGAAGCGAGATCGCAAAAGGAAAACTCCAAATTGCGGATGGCATGCCAGAAGGTGGCCTTCTGGTGGTTCCAGCTGATCCGATCGTGAATGCCTACCTCCCTGAAAAACAAAAAGTGGTCCGCTTTGGTCCAGACGAGGAGATTTTTATTACCGAGTTAATCGAGCGAAAGGATAGCTTAACTTTCCGTGCTAATTTCTTAGAAGAAGCCATTGATCTACCAGTAACAGGAAAATACAATGCGACCAATGCCATGATTGCAGCTTATGTTGCCCTGCAAGAAGGAGTGAGCGAAGCGGCGATTCGTGATAGTTTTGCTACCTTGCAATTGACGCGTAACCGAACGGAATGGAAAAAGGCCAGTAATGGAGCAGATATCTTATCCGATGTCTATAATGCTAATCCGACGGCTATGCGTTTGATTTTAGAAACCTTCTCGACTATTCCTGCGAATCCAAATGGCCGAAAATTAGCCGTCCTGGCAGATATGAAAGAACTAGGGGAGCAATCTGTAGATCTGCACAACCAAATGATTCTCAGCCTCTCGCCAGATGTCTTGGATACGGTTATTTTCTACGGTCAAGACATTGCGGGCTTAGCCCAATTAGCGAGTCAGATGTTCCCACTTGGACATGTCTATTATTTCAAAAAAACAGCTGAGGAAGACCAGTTTGAGGACATGGTCAAACAAGTCAAGGAAAGCTTAAAAGAGCAGGACCAAATCCTCATCAAGGGAAGCAATTCCATGCATTTAGCCAAATTGGTAGAGGAATTAGAAAAAGCCTAGCAAATGTGAAGGAAGTTCTACAAAATAGGCTACTATAAACTAAAGGGATAAAAACATGACACTTTGGGATTTATTATTTACGAACCAAAAATCAGCCCCGCCTGAGTTTGGACTCTGGTATTTTTTCCTACCAGCTTCCTTGTTGGTGGTTGGCTACTTTTCTATCAAATATGCGCAGTCCAAAAGCTACCAACGCTTTTGGTACTGGGCACAATTGATTCAAGTCTTAACCATCAATGCTTGGTATATTCTAGCCCACATGCCTCTGACAGATAATTTGCCTTTTTATCATTGCCGCTTGGCCATGCTTGCAATACTCTTTGCTCCGAGAGGAACCTATATCAAGCAATATTTTGCCTTGTTGGGAGTTCTAGGATCCATTGCGGCCTTGGTTTATCCAGCCTTTGACCCCTTCCCCTTCCCCCATATTACCGTGCTCAATCTGATTTTTAGTCACTGGGCCTTGTTTGCCAATAGTTTGATTTACCTGCAAGATTTTTATCAGTCGGAAAAGCAAGACAGCCTACGAATTGTTAAGATCACCTTTGGCATGAATGCCTTGATTTTCTTTGTCAACCTTTTGACCAGTGGAGATTACGGCTTCTTAAAGCGTCCACCAATCATTGGAGACCACGGTGCTCTCTTGAACTACCTCTTGGTCAGCATCGTGATGGTGGCTGGTATTTGCTTGGTCAATCAACGCTATAAATACAAATACAAGATAGTCGAAGAGAGTATAGTTTCGCGTTCAGAATAAAAAGAGCAGATAAGGGAAAGAAATCATGACACTTTGGGACTTATTTTTTACCAGTCAACCAACGGCCCCTCCTCAATTGGGGGTCTGGTATTTCTTATTGCCAACTTCATTGGTAGTAGTGGGAGTTCTGTCCATTCGATTTGCTCACTCTAAAGGCTACCAAAACTTTTGGTATTGGGGGCAGTTGATCCAGTTGCTCATCATCAACTCTTGGTATCTAGCTGCTCGCTTGCCTCTTTCAGAGAGTCTTCCCTTCTATCATAGCCGGGTGGCCATGTGGATTATTCTCTTAGCTCCTAAGGGAAGCTTCAAGCAATATTTTGCCCTCGTGGGAGTCTTTGGCTCCATTATGGCCTTGGTTCATCCTGTTTTTTATCCCTACCCTTTTCCTCACGTTTCCTCGATCAACAATGTCTTTGGTCACTGGGCCCTCTTGGCCAACTGCCTAATCTATCTGGTTCAATCCTACCAGGTGGAAGAAGGGGCCGTTTGGAAGATCTGTCAGATGACGTTTGGGGTCAATGCCATTATTGTTCTAGCCAACCTTGTAACGGGCGGAAACTATGGCTTTCTGCGTCGACCACCTGTGCTAGGAGACCATGGCCTTGTTCTCAACTATTTCATCGTGACAGTCCTAATGACGGGGACACTGATCCTCATCAATACTATCGTTCAGTACAGTAAGAAAAGAAGAATACCTGAATCTGTTTAAATAAGGAGGGTTTTATGCATCAATTTTTCACTACAGAATCAACAGAACCACCAGCAATCTCAGCACTTTGGTATAGTGTGATGGTCTTGTTCGTTGTGACAGCGATCATGATGTCACTTCGCTATTATCAGAATGAGCAATTTCGCAAATGCTTTCAATACTTACAAGGCTTCCAGTTAATTTGCTTGTATCTTTGGTATTTTGCCTACCACATTCCTTGGTCCAACAGTTTACCATTTTATCATTGCCGCTTGGCCATGTTTGCGGTCTTGTTTTTACCAGACAGATGGAAAAGCAAACAGTTCTTTGCCTTGATGGGAGTGAGTGGAGCCATCTTTGCTTTGGGCTATCCAGTCTTTGATCCCTACACTTTCCCTCATATTACGAGCTTTTCTTTCCTCCTCGGACATTACTGTCTCCTGATCAATTCCTTGATTTATCTCCTGAGATGGTATGATCGAAACCTCTTAAAAAATAGTCAGATTGTTCTCTATACCTTTGTTTTAGATTTATTCCTGGTTGGAGTCAATCAATTGACGGGAGGTAATTATGGTTTGATGGCCCGCCCTCCGATTATGAGAGGGGATAAAGTCTGGCTCAACTACCTGGTTGTATCTAGTATTTTAGCCCTTGCTTTATTACTCTTTAATCAGATCTTCAGTCGCAGAAGTGAGCGGGTGAAAGTGAGAAAATAACCAGTATAAAGGTTGGGGCATCTCTGTCTCAACCCTGTTTTATATCAAAGGAGAATATATGAAGCGTTTCTTGCTAATGATCTCCCTCGTTTGGAGTTTGTTTTGTACAATAACGACAGCACATGCGGATGAAGAAGTTCGCTATTCGATTGAATCCTATGTGGGTCACCTCCAATTGCAGGAAGATAGCCAGGCAACATTTACACAAGAGATCACCTATCAGTTTCAGACAGGCTATCATGGTCAATATGTGACCTTAGGAAGCGCTGATCCTCTTCCAAAAGGGTTTAAGATTCATCGTAATCCTGAGGTGGAAGCCTATGTGGATGGGGAAAAACGAGAGATTCGTGTAGAGGAAACAGACCTGGAAGATGGCCATCAATTAAAAATATACAATGCCCGTATCGTCGGTGGCACGGTCAAGATCAAAGTGAAATGGAAGATTGATCATCTCTTGACTTTCTACAAGGATATTGCAGAATTGAACTGGTTTCCTATTTCAGATGGAGATGAGAAAGTCGCGAAATTAGATTTTTATGTGAATGGCTTGGATGCCAAGCAGGGAAAACTGTATGCCCATACTGGTTACTTTAATCCACCAGCCCAAGTCGAACAGACTGCAACTGGTTATCATATTTGGACAAAGAATTTTCCAAAAAATGGAAAGCTCGAACTGCATGCCTATTGGCCAATGACAGAAGCCCTGCGTCGAGACCAAGCAAATGAGATTAACAAGGGAAATGGAAAAGAGAAATTTCTCAAAAAAGAGAAATCCATTGAACAAAAAACGTTCCTCTATCGGACTCTTCTACTCAAGGTTGTACCAATTGTATCGATTCTTTTATTTATTCTCGCTTTCATTCCATGGATCCGGTATTTTATCAGTACCAGAACTCGTCGGATTGCAAAAGGAGTACGATTATACGAACCACCACAGAATTTACCTCCTCTTGTCCTAGCTAAGGCACTGTATCAACTTGATTTTGAACGGATGGTGATGTCTAGAGAGAAGGGCCAACTAAAATTTAATCATCTCATTCAAGCAACCATGTTAGATCTTATTGATCGAGGAAATCTTCGTTTGACGAGAGATGAAAATGGGGAAACCCTGACTTGCCTTCACCATGAAGGCTTGGCTGATTTTGAATTGAAGTTTATTGAAATGATCTTTGATCAAGAAACTGAAATCAATATCAGTGAAGTATTTTCAAGGTATAAAATCGACAAAGCAGCCTTAAAAAAAGATTTTCGAGCTGCTAAATCAGACACACAACGAGACCGTATTCGAAAAGTCGGAAGTACCGTTCAATCGCTTTTAAAAAAGGATGCCCAGCAATTGTCAAAAGGTGTCGACAAGGAGATTGCGAAATTAGGATTGCCCTCTTATTTTAGAGACTTAACTGAGAAAGAAGAAGCCCTTTCAAAAACAGGTTGTGCCCTACACTTTTGGCTCTTACTGATCTTATTCGTGAGTATGTGTTTCTTATCTTTTGGATTTGGTTCATATCTATCTTCCTTCTATTTTTGGATGATTGTATTGTTGGTCGTCTTCTTCATTCCATTTTATATTGTTGTGAAAATCCGTGAAGATCATCTACAATCCTTAGAGAACTTGGATGCACAATTCCAATGGATGGCCTTTCGAAATATGATCGAAAGTATTCCAAATTTCAACCAAGCAGAACTTGAGAGTGTCATCCTATGGAATCGCATCTTAGTCTATGCAACTATGTATGGTCAAGCTAAAAAAGTGAGCCAGGTACTCCAAAATCATCAGATTTCCTTACCATATGAAGACTGGGACACTGTTCTTTGGCTAACGACCTCTTCAAATTCCTTCCTAGACGGCTCTACCTTGATGAGTTATGCAGATGATTCCTATAGCGTTTCAAGCTTCTCTACTAACTCTTCAGATGGCAGTGGCGGCTTTGACGGCGGTGGCTTCTCTGATGGTGGCGGTGGCGGAGGATTTGGTGCCTTTTGATAGCCGTGAAAAGAAGACTAGAATCTACGGATTTTGGTCTTTCTTTTTGCTTTCAAAGAAGAATCATCGTTGAAAAAAGTGCCTATTTTCGCTATAATAGGACAGATAGAGAAATTGAGGAGAAATCCGATGTAGAGATGAATTTGTAAATTTATCAGAAAAATAAAAAGAGAAAGAATTAGGAATATGAACGTACAAGAAGAAATTAAAAAACGCCGTACCTTTGCCATTATCTCCCACCCGGATGCTGGTAAAACGACGATTACAGAGCAGTTGCTCTACTTTGGGGGAGAGATTCGGGAAGCCGGTACTGTCAAAGGGAAGAAAACAGGAAACTTTGCTAAATCTGACTGGATGGATATCGAGAAGCAACGTGGGATTTCGGTAACCTCATCTGTTATGCAGTTCGACTATGATGGCAAACGGGTTAATATCCTTGATACCCCAGGGCACGAAGACTTTTCAGAAGATACTTATCGGACCTTGATGGCGGTGGATGCTGCCGTCATGGTGGTGGACTCTGCTAAAGGGATTGAGGCCCAAACCAAGAAATTGTTTGAGGTTGTGAAACACCGTGGCATTCCCGTCTTTACCTTTATGAATAAGCTGGACCGTGACGGTCGTGAGCCACTGGACCTCTTACAAGAATTGGAAGAAGTCTTGGGAATCGCCAGTTACCCAATGAACTGGCCGATTGGGATGGGGAAAGCCTTTGAGGGACTCTATGACCTTTATAACCAACGTTTGGAACTCTATAAAGGAGACGAGCGTTTTGCTAGTCTAGAAGACGGAGACAAGCTTTTTGCTAACAACCCTTTCTACGAGCAAGTAAAAGACGACATCGAACTCTTGCAAGAAGCAGGAAATGACTTTTCTGAAGAAGCCATCCTTGCGGGTGAATTGACTCCCGTCTTCTTCGGCTCAGCCTTAACCAATTTTGGAGTACAGACTTTCTTGGAAACCTTCCTCAAGTTTGCTCCGGAACCACACGGCCACAAGAAGACAGATGGAGAACTTGTCGATCCTTATGACAAGGATTTCTCAGGCTTTGTCTTTAAAATCCAAGCCAATATGGACCCTCGTCACCGCGACCGGATCGCCTTTGTGCGGATCGTATCTGGCGAATTTGAGCGTGGGATGAGCGTCAACCTGCCTCGTACTGGTAAGGGCGCTAAGTTATCTAACGTGACTCAATTTATGGCTGAAAGCCGTGAAAATGTCAGCAATGCTGTAGCAGGAGACATCATCGGGGTTTACGATACCGGTACTTATCAGGTTGGAGATACTTTGACAGTGGGCAAAAACAAGTTTGAATTTGAACCACTGCCAACCTTTACGCCTGAAATCTTCATGAAAGTGTCAGCTAAGAACGTCATGAAGCAAAAATCCTTCCACAAAGGGATTGAGCAATTGGTGCAAGAAGGAGCTATTCAGCTCTATACCAACTACCAAACAGGTGAATACATGCTTGGTGCTGTTGGTCAACTTCAGTTTGAAGTCTTTAAGCACCGGATGGAAAATGAATACAATGCCGAAGTGGTCATGAGCCCAATGGGCAAAAAGACGGTTCGCTGGATCAAACCTGAAGATCTGGATGAGCGTATGTCTTCAAGCCGAAACATCCTGGCCAAAGATCGCTTTGACCAGCCTGTTTTCCTCTTTGAAAACGACTTTGCCCTCCGTTGGTTTGCGGATAAGTATCCAGAGGTTGAGCTGGAAGAAAAAATGGGTTAAGAAACAATTCTAAATCTATCTTAGAAAATAGAAATACGAAAATGGAAACCTATCCGTTTTCGCTTGCAAAGGAGAAATGATGGGATTATTAAGTGGTTTGATGGGCAATGCCTCTCAAAAAAATGTCGATAAGGTAGAAAGAGATCTGGAAGATATCTTGGTGC
This sequence comes from Streptococcus sp. HMSC074F05, assembly GCF_001808725.1. Classification (NCBI taxonomy): domain Bacteria; kingdom Bacillati; phylum Bacillota; class Bacilli; order Lactobacillales; family Streptococcaceae; genus Streptococcus; species Streptococcus sp. HMSC074F05. The sequence continues at coordinate 142,777 of NZ_KV794411.1, forward strand.
CGGGAGAGCAAGTGACGCTTGCTTTTAGCTTGATTCGTGATTTAATCGTCTTTACTGAGTTTCGTTTGATCTTGGTAGATAAACAAGGAGTAACAGGGAAGAAAACGTCCTACAAATCCCTTCCTTATCGCTCGATCTCTCGATTTTCAGTCGAAACTTCCGGTCATTTTGATTTGGATGCCGAATTAAAAATCTGGGTCTCTTCTGCAGTCGAGCCTTCAGAAGTTTTACAATTCAAGAGTGACAGCAGCGTCATTGAAATCCAGCAAGCATTAGCCAGTGCAGTTTTTAAATAAAAATATCATTTTGATAGAGAACAGTTGAGAAAGGAGACGGAATGTTTATCGAAAAACAATTGGGTCAAGATCGGAAATGGATCAATATCGACTCGGATATGATTGCTGAAAACTCATATCTTTATAAAAAATACGAGATTGACAAAGAAACCATTGAGTACGCGATGGATAAGAACGAACGTGCCCATATGGATTACAATCGAGAAAACGGTACGATCACATTTATCTACAATGTATTGGATTTAGAAAAGGACAAGGAATACTACGAAACCATCCCTATGACCTTTATCGTTCAAGATACGCGACTCGTGACCATCAGTAACCAGGACAATGCCTATATCATTGAACAAATGGTTCGCTATTTGGAAAGCCATGGGGAGTTGTCGATCTATAAGTTGCTTTTTGCAGGTCTTGAAATGATCAGTAATGCTTATTATCCGATTATTGATCGCTTAGATAAGCACAAGGATGAACTCAATCGTTTGCTTCGAAAGACAACGACGACCAAGAATCTTTATGCCCTGTCTGACCTTGAGACCGGTATGGTGTATCTGGTCGCAGCAGCCAAGCAAAATCGGATGTTGCTAGAACATATTAAAGCGCATGCCATTTATCGCAGGATGAATGATGTTGAAAAAGAGCAGTTTGATGATGCCATGATCGAAGCGCGTCAGTTGGTTTCGATGACTGAGTTGATTTCCAATGTCTTGCAACAGTTGTCAGGATCTTACAACAATATCCTAAACAACAACTTGAATGACAACTTGACAACCCTAACCATCTTTGAAGCCTTGTTGGCGGTTTTAGCCGTTATCACCGGTTTCTTTGGAATGAATATCCCTCTTCCTATGACAAAGGATCCCAATGCTTGGATTTATGTATCCGTATGTAGCTTTATATTATGGCTCATTTTGGGAAAGTTTATGCGGTGGATTGTGAAACAAAGATAAAAAAGAGGCTTGGAGAAATCCGAGCCTCTTCGTATCTAGAATAATCTGAGAAATAGGAACCATCTAGACACCTGCCCTCCTCTCCAAAGAAGGGGCAGTGTGAATAGTTCATTGACTGTACAAAATCTTCTTGGAAATAGTAGGAGTAGATTTAATAGTACTGAGTGGTTCTAAATAAATCAGAACGTAGAATAAATCGTTGAATCAGATAAAATGATCCTATTTCTTTATACAGAAATATTTTAGATACTAACTGTATTATACATATTTATTTGTAAAAACGCAAGAACTACCAAAAAAAGTTTTTCCGAAGTTTTTATACTCCTATTTAAAGGGATTCTTGAACGGTGTCAGAAGAAAGTCAGCTAAATCTAGGGGAAACTGCCCTCTTGACTATTTTCAAGTTTTTAAAAATTTTTCCTAAAAAATAAAATTATTCTCCTTTGACTATCATTTGGTCGTCCATTGTGTTATACTAGATAAGTTGCAAACTTGTATGAGAGAAATGCTGGTGAGATGGAACAATTAGAAAAGGAATGTTGGTCAATCTCCCACAAGGAGGATCTTGGTGTCTTTTCGTTTGGAAAACGACTTTAATCAACCAAATCCGCTAGTGCGAAAACATTTTTCGCAGAAGGGAATTCCATAAAAAAACGATTGGGTTTTCCTTTAGATGAGTCTTGCGACAGGTAACCGGGAAGGAGACTTCCTATGCAATCAGTGCGTTTTCGCATTGAAAAGAAGTGTGATAAAGTGGCTTCGCACCACTTTTTAGAAAGAAGAAAGAATTGAAATTCAATGAATTTAACTTATCTGCTGAATTATTAGCAGAAATCGAAAAAGCTGGCTTTGTAGAAGCAAGCCCCATCCAAGAACAAACCATTCCTTTGGCCCTTGAAGGAAAAGATGTCATTGGTCAAGCGCAAACAGGGACCGGTAAAACGGCTGCTTTCGGTCTTCCAACGTTGGAGAAGATCGATGTCGATAACACAGTGATTCAAGCACTTGTCATTGCCCCAACTCGTGAATTGGCGGTTCAAAGTCAGGAAGAACTCTTCCGCTTTGGACGCAGTAAGGGTGTCAAAGTCCGCTCTGTCTATGGTGGATCAAGCATTGAAAAGCAAATCAAAGCCTTGAAGTCAGGTGCTCATATCGTTGTGGGAACCCCTGGACGCTTGCTAGATTTGATCAAGCGCAAGGCCTTGAAACTCGATCATATTGAAACCTTGATCCTGGATGAAGCAGATGAAATGCTCAACATGGGCTTTTTGGAAGATATCGAAGCCATCATTAGCCGTGTTCCAGAAACACGCCAAACCTTGCTCTTTTCAGCAACGATGCCAGAAGCTATCAAACGCATCGGTGTTCAGTTTATGAAAGAGCCAGAACACGTTAAGATTGCGGCCAAAGAATTGACAACCGATTTGGTCGATCAATATTATATTCGTGTCAAAGAGGGCGAAAAATTTGATACCATGACTCGTCTCATGGACGTGGAGCAACCAGAACTTGCCATCGTCTTTGGTCGGACTAAACGCCGGGTTGATGAATTGACTCGTGGCCTGAAGATTCGTGGTTTCCGAGCAGAAGGGATTCACGGTGATTTGGATCAAAACAAACGTCTTCGTGTCCTCCGTGATTTTAAAAATGGGAACTTGGACGTCTTGGTAGCAACAGACGTTGCGGCACGTGGCTTGGATATTTCAGGTGTGACCCATGTCTACAACTACGATATTCCACAAGATCCAGAAAGCTATGTTCACCGGATCGGACGGACAGGTCGTGCTGGGAAAACAGGTCAATCCATTACCTTTGTATCGCCAAATGAAATGGGCTATTTGCAAATCATTGAGAACTTGACCAAAAAGCGGATGAAGGGAATGAAACCTGCAACAGCAGAAGAAGCCTTCCAAGCGAAAAAACAAGTAGCACTGAAGAAAATTGAGCGAGACTTTGAAGATGAAAAAATCCGGACCAACTTTGAGAAGTTTGGCAAGGATGCTCGCAAATTGGCTGCAGAATTTACTCCTGAAGAATTGGCTATGTATATTTTGAGCTTGACCGTTCAAGATCCAGACAGCCTTCCAGAAGTTGAAATTGCGCGTGAAAAACCATTGCCATTTAAACCATCCGGTGGTGGCTTCGGTGGAAAAGGCAAAGGTGGCCGTGGAAATGGCCGTCGTGGAGACCAACGTCGTGACCGCAATCGCAGAGATGACCGTGAAGGTGGACGCCGTGATTTCAAACGCAAGTCCAATAAAAATAGCCGAGACTTTGAAGGCAAAGGCAACAAACGTCCTCATCGTACTTCCAATGAAAAGAAAAATGGCTTTGTCATCCGCAACAAAGGGGATAAATAAGCCCTAAGGACGGTCTAGCAATAGGCCGTTTTTTATATGAAAATCAAAAATACAAGGGTTAACTAGCTGTTAACCCTTGTATATTTATAAGGAGACCTAAATGATAACTGACTCTTTTAGAAAAAATGTATCATGATAAGGAGCATCCTAAAAAAGTCAGAAAACAGAAAGAACGGATTCCTAAAACGGAATGTTTCTGTTAACATATTAAGTTTACAATTATTTCTGAGCTTTGTCAAGGTTTTTTTCTTATTTTTTTAAAAATTTTTAACGAAAAAGATAAAAATTGACAATCTTAGCTAAAAGGTTATAATGAATATAATAACTATATTAATTATAAAGAGGTGGCGTCCATGGTGATTGCATTAAAAAACGATGATCTAGAACTACAATGTAAGACATTTGGAGGGGAATTGAGCTCCATTCGAAGTAAAGAAGGCATAGAATATCTCTGGCAAGGGGATCCAGAGTATTGGTCAGGACAAGCGCCTGTTTTGTTTCCAATTTGCGGAAGCGTTCGTAATGGCCAAGTACAGTATCATCTAAAAGATGGAGTGAAGACCGGTCAGCTGCCAAGACACGGTCTCATTAGGAAGAGAGAGTTTGAACTCAAAGAACAAACAGACCATCGTCTTGTCTTTGAAATCACCTCTAACGAAGAGAGCCTGCAAAATTATCCCTACCATTTTCGAGTTGAAATCGTTTATGAATTACAAGGGAAAGAAATCACCATCACCTATCGTGTACAAAATCTAGAGTCTGATCAAGTCATGCCTTATTTCATTGGAGGGCATCCAGCCTTTCATTGTCCCCTTTTAGCAGATGAAGACTATGAAGACTACGAGTTGATTTTTGAAAAAGAAGAAAGCTGTAGTGTCCCTCTCTTGTTCACAGAAACTGGATTGGTCGATCGCCTGCAGCGGACGCCATTTTTCGATCATAAGCGTAGCCTACCTTTGCGACATGAACTATTTGAAAAAGATGCCATTATTTTAGATCAGTTAGCCTCTAAATCTGTGAAGCTTATCTCGAAAAAGTCAGGTAAAGGTTTGGAATTTGATTTTGCAGATTTTGAAAATCTGGTCCTTTGGTCTACTAATAACAAGGGGCCCTTCATTGCCTTAGAGCCTTGGACAGGTATTTCCACATCTGCAGAAGAGGGCGATTTCTTCGAAGACAAAAAAGGTGTGATCCAGTTGGACCCTCAAGAGACACGGAGTCATCAGTACCGTATCACCATTTTGTAAATGAAAAACCGTTGGACTATGGAGTCCGACGGTTCTTTTTGATATAGTTTAGTTTTTCCTGGCGCGATTTCTTTTTAAAGAGAGCTTCGGCAGACATCGCAGAGGGTTTATCTGGATAGGATTCTTTGTAAAGAAGTTTAACGGGGAGGCGAGCCCGTGTGTATTTGGCCCCTTTTCCAGCATTGTGAGTCTTCAGGCGTTTTTCGACATCAGTGGTATAGCCAGTGTAGAGAGAGCCATCCGCACACTCTAAAACATACATGTAAGCCTTAGTTTCCATAGTAGATCTCATGAATCTCGTCTGTATAGCTGCCATCTTCATTGTGAATAAAGAGAGGAGGCAGAATTTTTAAACCATCCAGTGAGCCATCCTTGATCGCCTCAATCAATAACATATTCGCCTCTTTGGTCACTTTTGGATAGACAAACTGGATCCGCTTAGGTGCAAGATTGTAACGCTTCATGGTTTCGATGATATCTAAAAAGCGATCTGGACGATGGACCATCGCTAAGCGACCATTTGATTTGAGAACCCGCTGGGCCACATGGCAAATCTCATCTAAATTGGTGGTAATTTCATGCCGTGCTAAGAGGTAGTGTTCGCTCTCATTGAGATTGGAATGCTCATCTACCTTGAAATAAGGAGGATTACAGAGGATAATATCCACCTTACTCCCCTTGATATGTCGAGGCAAATGCTTGAGGTCATCGGTGATCATGGACATTTGCTGGTTCAAGCCATTGAGGGCAATCGAGCGGGTAGCCATATCTGCTAAACGTTCCTGAATTTCGACACCAATGATCTGAGCCTCTGTTCGGGTACTTGCAAATAGTCCCACAGCTCCATTTCCAGCGCAGAGATCCACGATCAATCCTCGCTTGGGCAATTTTGGAAAACGCGAGAGCAGGACGCTATCCACGGAGTAACTAAAAACTTCCCGATTTTGTATGATTTTTACATCACTTGAAAAGAGTTGGTTGACGCGCTCGCCGTCTTTTAATTCGATATCTGTCATGGCTCTATTATAGCATGAAAAGAGGCTCGGGGAAAGATGATAATTTTTGATATATTAAAATAATATTTTTTTGTAAAAACGCTTTCTTTTCTTATTTAAATATGTTACTATATATTAAAAAAATGGGAGGTTTTGTAAATGAACAAATCGAAAAAATGGTTTGGCTTGGGGGTAACATTGCTTTCAGCAAGTATACTAGTAGCCTGTGGAAATTCTAGTAGTAAGTCTGATGATACTTCAAAAGAAGCTAAAACAGAGAAAAAGGCATCTACTGAGAAGAGTAGTGAAAAGAAATCAACCTATGCAATTGGTGAGAAGATTGTTTTTGATAAACAAGCTGAGTACACTATTACAAATGTTGAATGGACTGATGAACGGAATGATTTTGATAAAACAAATCCCGATAAAGTATTAAAAGTGACCTATAATGTGAAAAATCTATCAGATAGTGATCTAGCAGTTGGGGTTGACATTGATCTATTTGTTGGTGGAAATAAAATGGAGACTTATCCTAATACAAATACAATGGGGTCAATTTCACCGGGTCGATCAATGGAAGGTGCTGTACAACATTTTGGTGTAAAAGGGGATGGCAAATTAGAACTGGAAATAAAACCATTTGCTGCATTTAATGAAAAACCTGCGATTGTTGCTTTTGATGCACCGTAAAAAAAGTTGAGAGTAAAACTCTCAACTTTTTTTAATCAAATTCATATTTTTGGAGAATCGTAGTGAGGATAAAGACTCCTGTAAAGATAGCCATCAATGCCAGATAAACTGGGAAAGTAGTGGCTGTAAGGAGGGAAATCTCGATCAAGTTTTTCAACACGACCGCAGATGCGTAGAATCCTACTACAGAGAAGAGGATGAGGAGGGCCCTCCAGATATTTAGTGGCAGGCAAGCACGGATAACGGATAGGAAACCGATGGAGCCAAGTAAGTAGTAGGATACAGTAGACATATCGGCTGCAGACCAACCATGGCTTGCTCCCCAAAGGTGAATAAACAAGACACTAAAGACGACCATCAAGGCGCTTGGTAAGGCTAACAGAAGGGAACGTCTCAAGAAGTGTTTTTCAACCGGTTTGATATTGCGTTCAAAGGTCAACACAAATGGTGGGAATCCTTCGACGAATTGGTCAATCAGGGTGATTTGAATAGGGATGAAAGGGAAAATCAGCAAATAGTTGACGTTAAAGAAGAGAGCACTGGCAATACAGATGATAGCCAAGAGGAAGGAATAGATCGTTTTGATAAAGAAGATTGGAGCGATTCGTCCAATGTTATTCACCACACGACGGCCTTCAAAAAGAATTTCTGGAACGTCATTAAAGTCAGAGTTCAAAAGAACAATATTGGCAATTTGACGGGTTGCTGGATCTCCCTCGGCCATCACGATGGAGCAGTCTGCTTCGCGAAGAGCAAGGATATCATTGACCCCATCTCCTGTCATAGCAGTCGTCCGACCAGCTGCTTTCAAGGTTTGGATAAGCAGTTTTTTCTGGTGAGGAGACACACGCCCAAAGATAGCTGTTTCTTCTGCTTGATCCACTAATTGATCATCAGAAATTTTTGAACAATCGATGTAGTTTTCATAATTTTTGAAGCCAGCTTGTTGAGCGATATAAGAGACCGTCACAGGGTTGTCACCGGAGATGATTTTGAGATCCACTCCTTGAGAGCGCAAATACTCAAGAGTATCTGAAGCCCCTTCACGAATGGGGTCTGTAATCTCAATAACCGCAATCCCTTCAAGATTTTCAGGCAGTTTCAATTCCTGCATGCTGATCAGTTCTGAACTGTGAGCCAAGACGAGCACGCGCGATCCACGAGCTTGTGCTTCGACGACAGGAGCTGGATTTTCTTGAAGGAGCATTTCAGGAGCACCGAGAAAGACGGTTCCAAGGTTGGATAGGTGCATGGCTCCCCATTTCCGATCACTTGAGAAAGGAATAATGTTTTCCGCAGTATAAGCATGCTCCAACTCCCCATAAGCCTTGCGAATAGCTTGAGCAGTAGGATTGGTGTCCTCGCTATTTTGCATGTAAGCTGAAAGGATAACTTTGATGGTTTCCTCAGAAAAATGATCAGATAAGCTATAGAGAGCTTCGACTGTCATCTTCCCTTGAGTGATGGTACCGGTCTTATCAAGACACAAGGTATCCACACGCGCCAAGGTTTCTACTGAGTACATTTCTTGGACAAGAACCTTGCGCATACCGAGCTTAATAACCGCTGTCAAAAGAGACGTAACTGTCAGTAAGGCAATTCCTTTTGGCAACATTCCCAGGAGAGCTGTGGAAGAATTCACGACAGAATCCTTGATTGGCAGCATCTTGATCAACAATGCTTCAAAGAAGAGGGCAAGGCCAAATGGGATGATAATTTTACCAGTGAAGCTAGAAATTTTCGCTAAGTTATAAAGAATACGCGAATTGATAGGCTTCAAGGTTTTAGCTTCCATCATCAGTTTGTTGGCAAAGTTGTTTGCTCCAACTCGCTTGACACGGGCATAGACTTGACCACTGGCAATATAACTACCAGAAAGCAGTTCATCACCAACTTCTTTTAAGACCAGATCACTCTCACCAGTCAGCATAGCCTCATTGGCTTCAGCGATACCAGACATGACTTCGGCATCACTAGGGATCTGCTCACCCGAAGACAAGAGCATTAAATCACCTAGAACAAGCTTTTCTGGTGGAATCGCATCTTTTTCCCCGTCACGAATGACAGTCACTAGCTCACGACTCATGAGGTTGAGCTTATCAATCATCCGTTTAGCGCGCATCTCGGTCATGATCCCTGTAATGGCATTGAAGCAAATGACTGCGAAAAAGATCATATTGCTCCAGGCCTGTACAGCAGCCAAGGCCACGGCAATCACAAAGTTTAAGGTATTAAACAAGGTGAAGACGTTGCGCTTGATAATTTGCCAGGTACTGGTACTTGTATTCGTTGTAAAATCATTGGTTTGTCCGCGATCCATTTTCTTGCGGACTTCACTGAGGGACAAGCCCTTTAAATCAATAGTTTCCATAGACAATATGATATCATTTTTTTGAGAAAAAGACTATCTAGAATCGGTCCGCTGAGACAATTTTTATCTAAAAAAGGTTTGCGGTCAAAATCAGGATACGGTATAATAAGAAAGAACCTTTTACAGGATGGAATATCTTGTAGAGAGACGAATGAAATGGATTTGAGGAATAACTATGTTTTATACCTACTTACGTGGCCTTGTTGCCTTTATTCTTTGGGTTTTAAATGGGAATGCCCATTACCATCATAAGGACAATATTCCAGATCGGGAAGAGAACTACATCTTGGTATCCCCTCACCGGACTTGGTGGGATCCGGTCTATATGGCCTTTGCGACTAAGCCAAAGCAGTTTATCTTTATGGCAAAAAAAGAGCTCTTCACCAATCGTATTTTTGGCTGGTGGATTCGCATGTGTGGGGCTTTTCCGATTGACCGTGAAAATCCAGGAGCAGAAGCCATTAAGTATCCTGTCAATATGCTGAAAAAGAGCAACCGTTCTTTGATTATGTTCCCAAGTGGAAGTCGTCATTCTCAAGACGTCAAAGGCGGTGTTGCCATCATTGCCAAAATGGCGAAGGTCCGTATCATGCCAGTGACTTATACTGGTCCAAGAGACTTGAAAGGGTTGGCAACGGGTGAACGCATTGATATGAACTTTGGACATCCCATTGATATTTCGGATATTAAAAAGATGAATGACGAAGGAGTGGCAGAAGTTGCCCGCCGTATCCAAGAGGAGTTTGATCGCTTGGATGCGGAAGCACAAGCGATCAACACCCCAACAAAACCTTTTATCTTGATTCGTTTGTTAAAAATCCTTTTGATTCCCCTTGTCTTAGTCGTTGGCATCTTGACCTTGCTCTTTAGTTACCTAGCAAGCTTTGTATGGGATCCAGACAAACATCGGAAAAATAAGTAAAAAAGCTGAGAGTTTTTCTCAGTTTTTTTTATTTTTACGAATAATAAAAGTGAGAGGAGGTTTCTTATGGAGGATATCATCGAAAAAATCAAAGAATATAAGCTCTTTTTAGCTCTTACTGCTATCGGACTCTTACTTGGAGGGTATTTTCTTTTTCATCGACCTCAGTCAAGTGCATCCACCATACCGGATCTTTATCAGTCTTCGAGTTCAACTTCGAGCAAAGAAAAGGTGCAGACCGCTAGTTCCAAAGAAGAAAAGACGGCGACTTCTGTGTCTGATGCACCTGAGATCATTACGGTCGATGTCAAAGGAGCCGTCAAACAACCAGGTGTCTATGAGTTGCGCTCCAATAGCAGAGTCCACGATGCCATTTATAAGGCAGGCGGGATGACAGCAGATGCCAATAGCCAATCGGTCAACTTGGCGCAAAAACTCACCGATGAAGCAGTGATCTATGTTGCTAAAGAAGGGGAGGATGTTCCAGCACTTGGAAGTTCAGAAAGTCCTGCAACTTCGTCAGCGCCAGCAGAAAAAACAGGCAAGGTCCATTTAAATCGAGCAACCGAATCAGATCTCCAGACAGTATCAGGCATTGGCCAGAAACGTGCCCAGGATATTATCGCCTATCGCGAAGCAAATGGTCCTTTTCGATCAGTGGATGATCTGAAGAATGTTTCAGGAATCGGAGAGAAAACACTGGAGAAACTAAGAGATGCTTTCACGGTGGATTAAAGACCTTCCTTTTTCGCTTATCCATCTCGCCTTTGTGCTCCTATGGCTGTATTTTAGTATCTATCAACCATCTTGGCTTTCGATCAGCGGTCTAGTAGTAGTGGGAGTTTTAGCGCTTCATCACTATAAAGGGGATCGCTCAAGTTTGCTAGGGCTTGCTTTAGCAACCCTTTGTTTTGCGGCTTTCTTTGTCTTTCAGCGACTACAGGATCATCCAGTACAAGCAGAAAGTCAGCCCCCATCCCACTTACGACTGATTCCAGATACCATCAAGATCAATGGGGACGCCCTGTCTTTTCGTGCTAAAAATCAGGGAAGAACCTACCAAGTCTTCTACACTTTAAAATCAGAAAAAGAAAAACAGCAGTGGCAAAGTCAAACCCACTTGCTGGAGTTGACATATAAAGGTGTTATAGAGGAACCAGAAGGGCAGCGAAATTTTAGAGGATTTGACTATCGGTCTTATTTGCAAACACAGGGGATTCACTATCAAATAAAAATTGAAGCGATCCAATCCGCACTTCCCATCCAAACGTGGAATGTTTTTGACTGGCTATCTAAATGGAGGCGCCAAGCTATTGTTTGGAGCAAGGAGCACTTTCCGCAACCGATGAACCAGTATATGACCGGCCTTCTTTTTGGCTATTTAGATACGGATTTTGAAGAGATGGATCAGCTTTACACGAGTTTGGGAATCATCCATTTATTCGCCTTATCTGGGATGCAGGTCGGCTTTTTCATTAATGGGATCCGGAAAGCTCTCTTACGTCTAGGAATCTTGCAAGAGACAGTCGATATCTGGATGGTTCCAATTTCTTTGGTCTATGCTGGCTTGACAGGTTTTTCAGTTTCAGTGGTTCGTAGTCTCTTGCAGAAGATCCTCTCTCAAAAGGGGATCCGAGGGATGGAGAATATGGCGATGACCTTGATGATCTTAATGGTGCTCATGCCCAAGTTTCTTCTGACAGCTGGAGGGGTCTTGAGTTGTGCCTACGCCTTTATTTTGACCTTGGTAGATACCAGTTCTTATTCAGGACTGAAAAAGCTACTAGTGGAAAGTTTCTGGATTAGCCTGGGAATTTTGCCCCTTTTGACCTATTACTTTAGTGTCTTTCAACCGTGGTCACTCCCTTTAACCTTCCTCTTTTCTTTCTTATTTGACCTTGTCCTTCTTCCAGGTTTAACGGTGCTATTTATCTTATCGATTCTAAAGCCCCTTACAATTTTTAACAGTTTCTTTCTTCTCATAGAGGAGTGTATTCGTTGGATTTCAAAGCTCACGTCGCTACCTTTGGTATTTGGTCAGCCGACGGGACCAGCTCTGATTGCTCTCTTCCTTCTTTTAGGAATCTTGTATGATCTTCGAAAGCAAAAAAAACGTCGTTTCCTGTTAATAGGCATGATTCTACTCATCTTTTGTTGGACCAAGCATCCTTTAGAAAATGAGATTACCATGGTGGATATCGGTCAAGGAGATAGTATCTTTTTACGCGATTGGAAAGGAAGAACCATATTGATTGATGTCGGAGGACGTGTCACTTTTAAAAGTGGAGAAAAGTGGCAAGAGCGCAGTCAATCTGCCAATGCGGATCAAACCTTGATTCCCTATCTCAAGAGTCGAGGTGTTGGAAAACTTGATGCTTTGGTCTTGACTCATACAGACCAGGACCATATGGGTGATATGGTGGAGGTTGCCAAACAAATCCCAGTTAAAAAAGTGTATGTCAGTCCAGGTAGTCTAACTAATTCTCAATTTCGAGAGAAATTGCAACAGCTTCATAGTCCGATTAAAGTAGTCCAGAGAGGAGATCAACTACCTATTTTTGATCATCATCTAGAAGTCTTATCCCCTGATGAAGTGGGGGATGGTAAAAATGATGATTCGATTGTCCTCTATGGGCAGTTCTTTCAGAAACGATTTTTGTTCACGGGTGATTTGGAAGAAGCTGGAGAGAAAAAACTATTGAAAAACGATCCACAATTACAAGTAGATGTCTTGAAAGTAGGCCACCACGGTTCTAAAGGTTCCTCTAGTGATGTGTTTTTAGATCAGTTACATCCTCAGTTGGCCTTGATCTCTGTTGGAAAGAAAAATCGCTACCAACATCCCCATAAAGAATTGCTCGATCGTCTAGAGGAACGCTCTATTTCTTATCTTCGTACCGATGAAAGGGGAGCAATTCGCTTGATTGGGTGGGACCATTGGAGGGTAGAAACGGTCCACTAGAGACGAGGAGAGGTTTGCTTTCTATGCTGAAAATTGCTATTATAGAAAGTGAAATCAATGTAAAGGTAGAATCGTATGAACGCATTTAAGCAATTTTGGATACAGTATGCAGATTTTTCAAGTAAGACCAGTCGGGCCCATTTTTGGCTAGCTTTTTTCTGGAATTCCCTGATTTCTTTGCCTCTTTGGGTTTTTTACATCGTGACCTCTTTATCCCATCAAAATGCTCAAGAAACGCTCAATTTTTCAACTGTTCATTCTAAGACAGGTTTATGGGCGCTCGCTTTCTTAGCATTCTTTTACTTCCTCATTTTAGTACCCAGTCAAGCCATTTGTGTACGTCGCTTGCGGGATGCGGGAATCCATTGGTCTTGGATCTTTTTGAACCTTGGACCGGTTCTGCTCTATTTGTTGACGGGGCTAGATATTTTCCTATTTCTTTGGGGGATTACAGTTATTTCTCTCTTGATTCTTATGATGCTTCCAGGGAAAAACACCTTCCCACAACCAGTAGAGACTCCTATGGGAGTGGCTTCTGAACCACAGGTCACAGCGCCAGGTGGGAGCTTTGGCGGCAACTCGTTTGAGCAAATCCCTAATTTTGTAGCAGCACCTGATTTATCTGATGAAAAACCACCATTGGAACAAAGAATGGCTGCTGAACACGAAATCCACTAGACTGATAGAGATAAGAGAGTTTCATGCAAGCAATTACCGACACTAGACATCTGACGGTTCAAACTCTGCCTCCTATTCTTGTCTTGACGGGTGAGGATGTAGGTCAATTTGAATGGTTAAAAAAAGACATTTTAAAAAAAATAGGCTATGATCCCTCAGATTTGAATTATTCTTATTTTGATATGAAGGAAGCCTCCTATGCTGAGGTCGAGCTGGATTTGGTCAGTCTTCCTTTTTTTGCAGATGAAAAAATCGTGATTTTGGACCACTTATTGGATCTAACCACTGCCAAAAAACGCAATTTAACAGATGAAGATCTGAAGCAATTTGAAAACTATCTGGAAAATCCTTCTGAATCGACCCGTTTGGTGATATTTGCAGAAGGAAAATTAGATAGTAAGCGCCGCTTGGTCAAACTCCTAAAACGGGATGCCCAGATCATTGAAGCGACCACTCCTAAAGAGCAAGATTTAAAGCGTTATTTTTCTGGTCAGGCGCAAGAATTGGGCTTACACTTTGTGGGCGATTCCTTGGACCAGCTGCTCTTAAAATCTGGCTATGATTTTGGAGAGTTACAGAAGAATCTCGCTCTATTGCAGGCTTACAAAGAAGATGGTCAGATTACCCTCCAAGATATCGAGGAGGTTGTTCCAAAGTCCTTGCAAGATAATATTTTTGATCTGACACAGATGATTCTCAAACGCCAAATCGATCAAGCCCGGAATTTGGTTAAGGATCTCCGCTTACAAGGAGAAGATGAGATAAAATTGATCGCTATTCTGTTGGGGCAATTCCGAATGTTTTCTCAAGTTAAAATTTTCTCAGAAGAAGGCCAATCCGAAAGCCAAATTGTAGCGAGCTTGTCGGACTTGTCAGGACGCAAGGTCAATCCTTACCAGGTGAAGTTTGCCTTACGGGATAGCCGCAGGCTTTCCCTATCCTTTTTGAAGCAGGCTATGATGACTTTCATCGAGACGGATTTTGCGATTAAAAGTGGAACATATGAAAAAGACTACTTATTTGATTTGGCCCTGTTGAAAGTAGCGAATAGCGTCTAAATACGAATGAAATCGCAAGCAGATTAGTTGAATAATTTAGCTGTTTGAGTTATCATCAAGTCAGTAATAAAGAAAAGAGGACCATAAAATGGCTATCATTTTACCAGAATTACCATATGCTTATGATGCATTGGAACCTTATATCGATGAAGAAACCATGCATTTGCACCATGATAAACACCATCAAACATATGTAAACAATGTGAATGCAGCTCTTGAAAAACATCCTGAAATTGGAGAAGACCTTGAAAGCTTGTTAGCTGATGTTGAATCCATTCCAGCTGACATTCGCCAAGCTGTGATCAACAATGGTGGTGGTCATTTGAACCACGCTCTTTTCTGGGAATTGATGACTCCAGAACAAACAGCTCCTTCAGCAGAACTTGCTGCAGCGATTGATGCTACATTTGGTTCATTTGAAGACTTCAAAGCAGCCTTCACAGCAGCAGCAACGACACGTTTTGGTTCTGGCTGGGCATGGTTGGTTGTTAACAAAGAAGGCAAACTCGAAGTAACTTCAACAGCAAACCAAGATACACCAATCTCTGAAGGTAAAACACCAATCCTTGGTTTGGATGTTTGGGAACATGCCTACTATGTAAAATACCGTAACGTACGTCCTGACTACATCAAAGCTTTCTTCTCAGTGATCAACTGGAATAAAGTTAATGAATTGTTTGCAGCAGCAAAATAATAAAATGAAGGAATCTATAAGAGCAAGTATTGGCTCTTATAGATTTTTTTATTTGCATCCGAAAAATCGGAGTATAATTTCTTGCGTTTGGTCAGGAAAATGATACACTAGTAGGAGTGTGTCTTACTTGTCTGAAGCCTGGTTTGAAGGGCCTAGGCAAGGAAAAGATAAACCTTAAAATGAAAACTGAAACATTCAGGGAGAAATGAAATGACTAGTATTACCATTACTAAAGGAGCCGTTGAGACGCCTATCTATTTGCGGATGTTGAATCGTCATGGCTTGATTGCAGGTGCAACTGGAACAGGAAAAACGGTTACGCTCAAGGTTCTAACAGAAAAATTAAGCAAAGAAGGCATTCCGGTCTTTCTAGCCGATATCAAGGGAGATTTATCTGGCTTAGCCAAAGCCGGGCAATGGACGCCAAAACTGGAAGAACGCTACAAGCTTCTTGGGATCACAGATCCGTTTGAGCCACAAGCTTTCCCTGTTCGATTGTGGGACGTCTTTGGCCAAGCTGGTCATCCTGTTCGTGCGACTGTCGAAGGGATGGGGTCATTGCTTCTGTCTCGTCTGCTTGATTTGAATGAAACCCAATCAGGAATTCTCGCAATTGTCTTTAAAGTAGCCCAAGAGAAAGATTGGCCTTTGACTGATTTGAAGGACCTGCAAAGCCTTTTAAAGGAAGTCTATGAACACAGTTCAGACTATTCGGCCCAATATGGCAATATCACCAAACAATCTGTCGGAGCGATCCAAAGAAGTCTCTTGGTTCTTGAAGAAGAAGGAGCAGACCAATTTTTCGGAGAGCCCGCACTTGATTTAAATGACTTCATGCAACTCGATGCATCTGGTCGTGGTTATATCAATATTCTTTCGGCTACAAAGCTCTTTCATTCACCAAAATTGTACTCAACCTTTTTGATTTGGATGCTGTCTCGTCTTTTTGAAACACTTCCAGAGGTTGGGGATCCTGAAAAGCCAAAACTGGTCTTCTTCTTTGATGAAGCGCATCTCCTCTTTAAGGATGCAAGCAAGCTCTTTCTTGAGAAGGTCGAGCAAGTGGTACGCCTGATTCGTTCGAAGGGTGTAGGGATTTACTTTATTACCCAGAATCCTCAAGATCTTCCAGAATCTGTTTTGGCACAGCTTGGAAATCGTGTTCAGCATGCGCTTCGAGCTTATACACCAAAAGAAATGAAGGCAATTAAGGTTGCTGCCCAAAGTTTTCGTCCGAATCCAGATTTTGATACAGAAACAGTGATCACAGAATTAGGGACAGGGGAAGCCTTGGTTTCTTTCCTCAATGAGAAGGGGCAGCCTAGTGTGGTTGAGCGTGCTTATATTCTCTCTCCTCAATCGAGTTTTGACCTCTTAAATGAGAGTGAACAATTGGCCTTGATCACGACATCGCCTTTCCATCAAAAGTATGCGACGACGATTGATCGAGAATCTGCCTATGAAAAATTAGCAGCTAAAGCAAGCAAGGAAGCAAAAGAAAAAGAGCAAAAAGAAGCAGAAAAGGAAGAGGCTGCAGCAGATAAGGCGGCTCAAAAACGTAGTCCGGGTCGTCCAAGAAAATCTAGTCTTGAAAAGGCAAAAGATTCCTTCTTGAGTTCCTTATTCCGGACGATTGCGCGTGAGATCGCTAAGCTAATTATGGGCTCCTTTAAACGGAAATAAGCCTTTTATGAAAAGAAAAAAACTTTTTAAAAAGAAACCGTTTTCTCTTTCTGATAATTCTTGTTATTTTCAGTAGAATCTTTTATAATTAATCTCGTATGAAAAAATATTTTAATCTACGCTCGATCATGATTGCGGTCAGTATTTTATTGTGCTTAGTGGGAACAAGCGCACTGGGCTACTTGCATGTTACGCAACCAACAGCATCAGCAATTGAAAAAAAAGCAAAGAAAACAAAAGAAGCAAAAGAACAAGATATCGAAAAGTCTACCCCTGAGACGAAAAAACCACGTGTCAAATCTCCTGAAGCTAAGCAAGCAGTAGTAGATGCAGACATGGAAACGATGAGTGCTTATGGCCTTGTCTATGATTATGCTAATAAGGGTTTGGTAGAGGTTGTTCAGGATTTCCTAGCGGAAAGTGGGATTGATCCGTCACAAGTTGCCTTCACGTATCGCAATGCCATTACTGGAGAGCAATTTGCCATGAATGATCTTCAACCAATGACGGCAGGTAGTACCTATAAGCTACCCTTGAACATGTTGGTGGTGGATGAAGTTGCAAAGGGCAAACTGAATTTAACAGACCGATTTGACATTACCAATACCTACTATGAATATGTAGGGGAGCATGACAATTACGTTGCTGCCTTTGATGGAGCTATGTCTATCCCTGATATGCAGCGCTATTCATTGGTTTACTCTGAAAATACCCCAGCCTATGCTTTGGCAGATCGTTTAGGAGGCATGGAGCAAGCGCGTAAGTTGTTCAGTCGCTATGGTCAATCTCGTTCACCAGAGGTTAAAACCTTTAGCGAAGATAATAAAACGACAACGGATTATTACATCCATGTCTTGGAATATCTTTGGAATCATCAAGAAAAATATGCAGATTTACTAGAACTGATCGGGGAGTCTTTCCCAGGTGAGTACTATAAAAAATTCTTGCCAGATTTGGTGATTCAACAAAAACCAGGGTATGTTGCTGAAGCACTTAATGTGGATGCGATTGTCCATGAATCGACTCCTTATTTGGTTGCTATCTACACTGCAGGACTTGGAGGGACGACTCCAGAAAGTTCTGAAATCAGTGGCGTTGGTCTTTATCAATTGGGACAATTGGCTTATGTTATCAATGAATGGCATCGTGTCAATATGAATGAATAATCGACAAAAGGTCTGAGTTTTGCTCAGACCTTTTATTCTATCAAAGTAGGATGAAATTCACTTGGTGTTTCTAATTACTTTTCTGTTCTAAAGAGACTTCTTTCCCTTTTCTATAAAAAGTATGTTATACTACTAATAGTAATAAGAGGAAGTATAGACATGATTACAAAGGAAGATTACCAGTTGCTCCGCTCGCATCCAGCCTTTTCTGCGCTACCAGTGGAGCTATTTGATAAATTAGCTGTTGAAATTCATGCCAGGGATATCCCTAAAGGACAAATTTTATTTTATGCAGGAGATAGGCGGGAGCGCATTTTTCTTCTGACAAAAGGCTTTGCTCGTATTGAGCAATTTGATTCGTCTGACCAATTCTCCTATATGGATTATATTAAGAAGGGGGCTCTGTTCCCTTATGGTGGGATGTTCCAGGATGAGCGTTACCACTATACAGCTAGTGCGGTGACGGATTTGCGTTGTTTCGTGATTCCCGTCAATCTCTATGAATTATATGCCCAAGAGAGCAAGGAGCAGTTGCTCTTTATTATGAGAAAGCTCTCCTCCATCTTAGAATTTCAAGAGTTGCGCTTGCGCAATGTCGTGACAGCTAGTGCCAGTGAGCGCGTGATTCAATCCTTAGCCATTCTGTGCAAGGACTATGAAGGTCTAGGAAATCAGCTTCCATTTCCAATTAGTATGAAGGAAATGGCCAAATTAGCAGCCACAACTAGAGAAACCGTCAATCAAGTTTTAAAGAAACTCATCGATTCTCATAAGATCCAGTATGAGAGAAAACAACTAACTTTTCTAGATACAGCCTACTTTTTAAAAAGTTTTGAAGAGATCAACTAATTCGTTGATCTTTTTTTATTTTTTACAAAAAAATATATATTCATAAAAATAATATAAAAGGCAAAATATGCAAAGAAAACGCTTCATATTAACTAAAAAATAGGAAGGATTCAAAAAAACGCCAAATTCTTTGCATTCAAAAAGTAGAATCCTTTGTGAAAGCGGTACCAATAAAGAATATAATAACAATTGTAATAAGCTTGTGAACAAGCTCAAAGAAAAAAGGAGGACTATAGATGTCTACACACCCAATTCATGTTTTCTCAGAAATTGGAAAACTGAAAAAAGTTTGTTTGCACCGTCCAGGTAAAGAGTTGGAAAACTTGATGCCTGACTATCTTGAACGTCTTCTTTTTGATGATATTCCATTCTTGGAAGATGCTCAAAAAGAACACGACGCATTTGCTGAAGCACTTCGTAACGAAGGAATCGAAGTACTTTATCTTGAGCAGTTGGCTGCTGAATCATTGACTTCTCCAGAAATTCGTGATCAGTTCATCGAAGAATACCTTGAAGAAGCGAACATTCGTGGACGCCAAACAAAAATTGCGATCCGTGAATTGCTTCACAGCATTGAAGACAACCAAGAATTGGTTGAAAAAACAATGGAAGGGGTTCAAAAAGCTGAACTTCCAGAAATTCCTGAAGAAGCAAAAGGATTGACAGACCTTGTTGAATCTGACTATCCATTTGCTATCGACCCAATGACAAACTTGTACTTCACACGTGACCCATTTGCAACAATTGGTAATGCAGTATCATTGAACCACATGTACGCAGATACACGTAACCGTGAAACTTTGTATGGTAAATACATCTTCAAATACCACCCAGTTTACGGTGGAAAAGTTGAACTTGTCTACAACCGTGAAGAAGATACTCGTATCGAAGGTGGAGATGAGTTGGTACTTTCTAAAGATGTATTGGCAGTTGGTATCTCACAACGTACTGATGCTGCATCAATCGAAAAATTGTTGGTAAACATCTTCAAGAAGAACGTTGGCTTCAAGAAAGTATTGGCCTTCGAATTTGCGAACAACCGTAAATTCATGCACTTGGATACAGTATTCACAATGGTGGACTACGATAAATTCACAATCCACCCAGAAATCCAAGGTAACCTTCGCGTCTTCTCTGTAACTTATGAAAACGAACAATTGAAGATCGTTGAAGAAAAAGGTGATTTGGCTGAATTGCTTGCTGAAAACCTTGGTGTTGAAAAAGTTACATTGATTCCATGTGGAGGTGGCAACGTCGTTGCTGCTGCACGTGAACAATGGAACGACGGATCAAATACTCTTACAATCGCACCAGGTGTGGTAGTAGTATACGACCGTAACACTGTTACCAACAAGAAATTAGAAGAATACGGACTTCGTTTGATTAAGATCCGCGGAAGTGAATTGGTTCGCGGTCGTGGTGGACCTCGTTGTATGTCAATGCCATTTGAACGTGAAGAAATCTAATAGAGAAGACCGAGAGCTGGTCGTTGAGGATCAGCTCTTTCTTCTTACTGATCAATACTAGAAAGAAAATAGGAGACAAATAGAATGACAAATTCAGTGTTCCAAGGACGTAGCTTCTTGGCAGAAAAAGACTTTACACGTGCTGAGTTAGAATACCTTATCGGACTTTCAGCTCACTTGAAAGACCTTAAAAAACGCAACATTGAACACCACTATCTTGCAGGTAAAAACATTGCGCTTTTGTTTGAAAAAACTTCAACTCGTACTCGTGCAGCCTTCACTACTGCAGCCATCGACCTTGGTGCTCACCCAGAATACCTTGGTGCAAACGACATCCAACTTGGTAAAAAAGAATCTACAGAAGATACTGCTAAAGTTCTTGGACGTATGTTTGACGGTATTGAATTCCGTGGTTTCAGCCAACGTATGGTTGAAGAATTAGCTGAATTCTCAGGTGTTCCAGTATGGAATGGTTTGACTGACGAATGGCATCCAACTCAAATGCTTGCAGACTACTTGACAGTTCAAGAAAACTTTGGACGTTTGGAAGGTTTGACACTTGTATACTGTGGTGATGGACGTAACAACGTTGCGAACAGCCTTCTTGTAACAGGTGCTATCCTTGGTGTGAACGTACACATCTTCTCACCAAAAGAACTCTTCCCAGAAAAAGAAATCGTTGAATTAGCAGAAGGATTTGCAAAAGAAAGTGGCGCTCATATCTTGATCACTGAAGATGCCGACGAAGCAGTGAAAGGTGCAGACGTACTTTACACTGACGTTTGGGTATCAATGGGTGAAGAAGACAAATTTGCAGAACGTGTTGCCCTTTTGAAACCTTACCAAGTAAACATGGATTTGATTAAGAAAGCTGATAACGAAGACTTGATCTTCTTGCACTGCTTGCCAGCCTTCCACGATACAAATACTGTTTACGGTAAAGATGTTGCTGAAAAATTCGGCGTAGAAGAAATGGAAGTTACTGACGAAGTGTTCCGCAGCAAATATGCTCGTCAATTTGACCAAGCTGAAAATCGTATGCACACAATTAAAGCGGTTATGGCAGCTACTCTTGGTAACTTGTACATTCCAAAAGTTTAAGACTTTATAACCGTATACCAACAGCTATAGGGGCTGGACTGCTAGCTTTAGTCCTGCCCCTATTTTTTATAGAAAGGGAAAACTTATGTCAAGAAAAATCGTCGTTGCTTTGGGAGGAAATGCTATTCTCTCATCTGATCCTTCTGCTCAAGCTCAACAAGAAGCGCTTGTAGAAACAGCAAAACACTTAGTCAAATTAATCAAAAACGGGGATGACTTGATCATCACTCACGGAAATGGTCCTCAAGTAGGGAACCTCTTGCTTCAACACTTAGCTGCAAATTCTGAAAAGAACCCAGCTTTCCCACTTGATTCTTTAGTTGCTATGACCGAAGGAAGCATTGGCTACTGGCTTCAAAATGCTCTTCAAAATGCTCTTCATGAAGAAGGAATCGAAAAAGATGTGGCTTCTGTTGTGACACAAGTCGTTGTTGATAAGAACGACCCAGCTTTCGTTAACCTCAGCAAACCAATCGGTCCATTCTACTCAGAAGAAGAAGCAAAAGCAGAAGCTGAAAAAACAGGAGCAACTTTCAAAGAAGATGCTGGTCGTGGCTGGCGTAAAGTCGTTGCTTCACCAAAACCAGTGGATATCAAAGAAATCAATACCATCCGTACTTTGTTGAACGACGGTCAAGTCGTTGTGGCAGCCGGTGGTGGCGGTATCCCAGTTGTGAAAGAAGCAGATGGTAGCTTATCTGGTGTTGAAGCTGTTATCGATAAAGACTTTGCATCTCAACGTTTGGCTGAATTAGTAGAAGCAGACCTCTTCATCGTCTTGACTGGTGTCGATTATGTCTTTGTGAACTACAACAAACCAGACCAAGCAAAATTGGAACATGTTAATGTGGCTCAATTGGAAGAATATATCAAACAAGACCAATTTGCACCAGGAAGCATGCTTCCTAAAGTGGAAGCTGCGATTGCCTTTGTCAATGGTCGCCCAGAAGGAAAAGCAGTTATTACATCACTTGAAAACCTTGGCGCTTTAATTGAGTCTGAAAGTGGGACAATCATCCAAAAAGACTAATGAAAAATTAGGAAAAAACTAGTATTTTAAAGCTTATTGTGATAGAATAAATCTATAGGTAAGCGTTTTACAAGATGCTCTTGTAAAACATCACTCACACTTTGTTGCGTTAGGAGGAAGACAAATGAGTGAAAAAACGAAAAAAGGATTTAAGATGCCTTCATCTTTTTCCGTATTGTTAATTATCATTGCTATTATGGCAGTGTTAACTTGGATTATTCCAGCTGGTCAATACAAGGTTGACGATGCAGGTGCTATCATTGCAGGTAGTTATGAATCTGTAAAAGCACATCCTCAAGGAATTTGGGATGTTTTGATGGCCCCAATCAATGCCATGCTTGGTAAAGCACCAACTAGTGCAGCGATTGACGTAGCCTTCTTCATCTTGATGGTCGGTGGTTTCCTTGGAGTTGTGAACGAAACAGGTACCCTTGATGTAGGGATTGCTTCTATCGTTCGTAAATACAAAGGCCGCGAAAAAATGTTGATTTTGATCTTGATGCCATTGTTTGCCCTTGGTGGTACAACTTATGGTATGGGTGAAGAAACCATGGCCTTCTATCCACTTCTTGTACCTGTTATGATGTCCGTTGGTTTTGACAGCTTGACAGGGGTAGCCATTATCCTCTTAGGATCCCAAATCGGATGTTTGGCGTCAACATTGAACCCATTTGCGACAGTTATCGCTTCTGATACTGCAGGTATCTCAAGTGCTTCAGGTCTCTTGCTTCGTGTGATCTTCTGGATCGTATTGACAGGACTTAGCACATACTATGTATACCGTTATGCAGATAAGGTTCAAAAAGACCCAACCAAATCTCTCACCTATGCAACTCGTGAAGAAGATTTGAAACACTTCAATGTTGATAGTGGCGAAGAGATTCCTTCACAAATGAACAAGAAACAAAAACGTGTCTTGGTCGTCTTCATCTCAACATTCGTTATCATGGTTGCTGGATTTATCCCATTCAAAGATTTGGGTATTAAATTCTTTGAAACCTTCAACGAATCTCTCCATAAAATTCCAGTACTTGGTCAATTGATCGGTAACACAGATGCTCTTGGTACATGGTACTTCCCACAAACAGCTATGCTCTTTGCCTTCATGGGAATCCTCGTTGGTATCATTTATGGCTTGAAAGAAGATAAAATCATTTCATCTTTCATGAATGGTGCAGCTGACCTCTTGAGTGTTGCTCTTATCGTAGCGGTAGCACGTGGTATCCAAGTCATCATGAACGACGGTATGATCACTGCGACAATTCTTCACTGGGGTGAAGAAGGACTGAAAGGTCTTTCATCTCAATTGTTCATTGTCTTGACTTACATTTTCTACTTGCCAATGTCATTCTTGATCCCATCATCATCTGGTCTTGCCAGTGCAACAATGGGTATCATGGCACCTCTTGGTAAATTCGTCAATGTACCAGGTAGCTTGATTGTCACAGCTTACCAATCTGCATCTGGTGTCTTGAACTTGATCGCACCAACTTCAGGTATCGTAATGGGAGCTCTTGCTCTTGGACGTGTTGACTTGAGTGCATGGTGGAAATTCATGGGTAAATTGGTCGTAGCGATTGTTGTGATCACCATTGCCCTTCTTCTACTAGGAACTGTGGTTCCATTCTTGCAATAGAATAAAGTAGGTGTTTCATGAAAAATAGAATAAAGAACGATGTAAAAGAGCAGTTTTTAAACTCGCTTCAAACCATCATTTCTTACCCTTCTATATTAAATGAAGGGGAAAATGGAACACCGTTTGGACAAGCTATCCAAGATGTCCTAGAAAAAACCTTAGAGCTTGCTCGAGAATTAGGTTTTCAAACATATATAGATCCTGAAGGATACTATGGATATGCAGAGATCGGTCAGGGGGAAGAACTCCTGGCCGTTCTTTGTCACTTGGATGTTGTTCCAGCCGGTGATCTAAAAGATTGGCAAACGCCACCTTTTGAAGCGACCATTGTCGGTGATTATTTAGTAGGTCGTGGTGTGCAGGATGATAAGGGGCCGTCACTCGCTGCCCTCTATGCAGTTAAGAGTTTACTGGATGATGGCATCCAGTTTACCAAACGAATCCGCTTTATTTTTGGGACGGATGAAGAAACCTTGTGGCGCTGTATGAACCGCTACAACCAAATCGAAGAGCAAGCAGATCTTGGATTTGCACCGGATTCTTCTTTCCCATTAACCTATGCTGAAAAAGGCTTATTACAAGTGAAATTGCATGGTCCAGGTTGGGATGATCTTCCCTTACAGGCTGGTCAGGCCCTCAATGTTGTTCCAGACAAGGCGACCTATGCTTGTCATCGTTTGGAAGAGTTGCTTCCTGTTTTGGATCAAAGTGAGGTTCAGTATAGCCAAACAGAAGATTCTGTAACTGTTTTGGGTGTTTCCAAGCACTCTAAAGATGCAGCTGAAGGAGTGAATGCTATTGTCGGTTTAGCGGAAAGTTTATCCCTCATCCAACCCCATCCAGCTTTGCTCTTTATCGCAGATGCAGTTGGTGAGGATGCAACTGGTGAGGCTCTATTTGGCCCTATTTCAGATGAACCAAGTGGCGATCTTTCCTTTAATCTTGCGACCCTTGTGATCGATCAAGAACAATCGGAAATCGGGATTGATATCCGGATCCCCGTCTTAGCAGATAAGGATGCCTTGGTAGCTCGTTTGCAAGAAATTGCAGCTAGCTATCAGTTGGAATATGAAGAGTTTGATTATCTGGCTCCTTTATATGTTCCTTTGGATAGTCCTTTAGTCAGCTCTTTGATGGCCGTCTATCAGGAAGAAACTGGTGATAAGACACCAGCTATGTCTTCTGGTGGTGCGACATTTGCGCGGACAATGGGAAATTGTGTCGCTTTTGGGGCTCTTTTCCCAGGTGCAGAACAGACCGAGCACCAAGCCAATGAACGAGCAAAAATTGACGATCTCTATGCTGCGATGGAAATCTATCGAGAAGCCATTCAACGCTTAGCTACAACATAAAAAGTTTGGAAACTTGGTTTCCAAACTTTTTATTTACTAAAGAAGAAGGGTGGGGTGAATTCTTTTAATTTTTCAAAGCAATCCAAAGCTCCTTGGTTGTCTTCGCAGATAACCAAACAGACATCATCTCCACAGATGGTGGCTACAATTTCTTGGAGTTCCAATGCATCTAAGATAGCTCCAAAGGATTGGGCAAGACCTGGAAGAGTTTTTACAACGACCTGGTTTTGAACGGGCCGTAACATGACTAAGGCATCTTCCATATACATCCGCAGGCGCTTTTCCCAACGGGAAGGAGCGATGGTGTTCATGGCATAGTAGGAACTATCCCCCTCGTTAATTTTCACTAGATTCAAGGATTTGACATCCCGTGAAAGGGTGGACTGGGTAACGAGAACGCCATTGGCTTCTAAGGCTTCTTGGAGTTCTTGTTGGGTATGAATCCTACGCTCAGAAATGATCGAGCGGATCAAGCGGTGGCGACTTTCAATTTTATTCATGAGAGACTCCTTTACTTGATGAACATGGCATCCCCAAAGCTGAAGAAACGGTAGCGTTCTTGAATAGCATGGTGGTATGCTTCGAGGGTTAATTCACGGCCAGCAAAGGCAGAAACCAACATGACCAGAGTTGATTTTGGAAGGTGGAAGTTGGTTGAAAAGGCATCGACGACTTTCCATTCATAACCTGGTTTGATAAAGATATTGGTCCAACCTGAATCGGCTTGGATATCTCCATCAAATTTATTGCCAATCGTTTCAAGGGTTCGAATAGAAGTCGTTCCGACGGCCACGATGCGTTTTCCTGCAGCTTTTACCTGACGAAGGGTCGCAGCAGCTTCTTCAGAAAGTTGGTAGAATTCAGAGTGCATCTCATGGTCTTCAAGATTGTCCACGGATACTGGACGGAAGGTTCCTAGGCCTACATGAAGGGTCAAATAGACCAGGTGAACCCCTTTTGCTTCAATCTTTTGGAGCAATTCTTGGGTGAAATGAAGACCTGCCGTTGGAGCTGCAGCAGAACCATTTTCTTTGGCGTAAACGGTTTGGTAACGTTCGCGGTCAGCAAGCTTTTCGTGAATATAGGGAGGAAGTGGCATTTCACCAAGGCTTTCCAAAACTTCTAAAAAGATCCCTTGGTAGTGGAAGCGAACGATGCGGCCTCCGTGTTCCAATTCTTCCTCGACAGTTGCGGTCAAACGACCATCTCCGAAGATGACTGTAGCCCCTACCTTTAAGCGTTTTGCAGGTTTTGCCAAGACTTCCCAACAGTCATCTTGCGTATTTTTAAGGAGAAGGAATTCGACGTGACCACCTGTTTCTGGTTTGACTCCATGAAGACGGGCAGGGAGAACGCGCGTATTGTTCATGACAAGAGCATCTCCTGGCTCCAATTCATCCAAAATTGCATCAAAATGACGGTCTTGGAATTGCCCTGTTTTTCGATTAAGGATCAAGAGTTTAGAGGCATCTCGTTTTTCAAGAGGGGTTTGGGCAATCAGTTCTTCAGGCAAATCAAAGTCAAAGTCGTTGGTATTCATTTGCGCTCCTTTTATACTAAATTTGTGAGTAGATAGATGGTAGTCCCGACCGCTAAGAGCATCAGGCAGATTCCCATCAAAAAGATCAGGACCTTGAGAATCTTTCTTTGATGAATCAAGAAAGATAAGAGAAAGACAAGGAGTCCGATCAAAAAAATGATGAATAATAGTGATACAATCATACCTTTCATTATATCACGAATCGACTTGAAAATGAAAAAAATGCCAGAAAAAGATAGCGGTTTCACTTGACAAAAATTGGTCTATACCATATAATAAAAGCATAGAGAAATAGGAGGTCTATCCAATGAAAATTATTGAAGTAAAGGACCAAATTGAGGGTGGAAAAGTTGCCTTTGATATATTGAAAGAAACTTTAAAGGAAGGTGCTCAAACCTTAGGTCTTGCGACTGGAAGCAGTCCCCTTGAGTTTTATAAACAAATTCGTGAAAGTGATCTGGATCTGTCTAATCTAATCAGTGTGAACTTAGATGAATACGTAGGATTGACGGGAGATGATCCTCAATCTTATCGGTATTTCATGGAGAAAAATCTCTTTGATGCCAAACCATTCAAAGAAAGCTATCTCCCATCAGGTGTAGAAGAATCTGCCGATCAAGAAGTGATCCGTTATAACAAAATACTCGAAGAGCATCCAGTGGACCTCCAAATCTTGGGAATCGGACGCAATGGGCATATCGGTTTTAATGAGCCAGGGACATCCTTTGATAGTCAGACCCACTTAGTTCAGTTGGATGACTCTACCATTGAGGCCAATTCTCGTTTCTTTGATAAGATCGAAGATGTACCAACCCAAGCCATTTCGATGGGGATTGCCAATATCTTAGCTGCGAAATCAATTGTCTTGTTTGCTTATGGGGAATCAAAAGCCCAAGCAATCAAAGGTACAGTAGAGGGTGAAAGGACAGAAAAAGTGCCAGCTAGTGCCCTTCAAGGACATCCAAATGTGACCATTATTGCGGATAAGGAAGCCTTGAGCTTGTTAAGTCGATAAAAAACAGGACCTATCGCCGATTTATTCGGGCCAGATAGGTTTTTTTCTGCTTCAAAATATGGTACAATACAAGTAATTATCTGCTGGGATTAGCTCTTTTCATCTACTGGGAGACAAGAGGAAAGGGCATGAGGGCTAGAAGCTTATTTTAGCCTCCAGCTGATTAGTCTGTTATAAAGGAAAAGTTTATGATAAAAAAATATTTGATCCATATTTGCCTCCTTATGAGTCTCTTATGCCAGCCAATTCTAGCGAGTGCGGATGAATTGGTGGATATGGCGCAAAAGATGTATCCAAATGACAATGTCCAAGCCATTAACCGTCCACATTCTTCGCTTATTATTGACGGAAATACGGGCAATGTTCTTTGGAAAGACAATATCGATGAAGTCAGAGATCCTGCCAGCATGAGTAAGCTCATGACGCTCTATCTCTTGTTTGAAGATATGGCAAATGGCAAGATCAGTAAGGATACAGTGATCAAGGCGACCGCTTCAGACCAAGCGATCGGAAAGATCTATGAGATCTCCAACAATAATATTGTTGCTGGGGTAGACTACACAATTCCTGAGTTGATTACCATGACAGTGGTTCCATCCTCAAATGTATCGACCCTCATGTTGGCCAATCTCATGTCCAACAATGATCCAGATGCCTTTATCGAGCGCATGAATGCCAAGGCTAAGGAATTAGGGATGACCAATACGGTCTGGAATAACCCGAGTGGGGCGGCCATCTCCACCTTGCAGGGCTACTATCAGGTCAACAATTATCCAAATGATGCGGCCAACCAGACAACTGCGCGTGATTTAGGGATTCTGGTTTATCATTTTATCAATCAATACCCAGATATTTTAAACTATACCAATCAAGCACAAGTCACGGTCAAAAAAGGGACTCCATATGAGGAAACCTTTGATACCTACAATTATTCATTGCCAGGAGCCAAGTATGCCTTGAAAGGTGTGGATGGTTTGAAAACTGGTTCAAGCCCTCGTGGAGCTTTCAACTATATCGCGACCATCAAACGGGGCAATCAGCGCTTAATTGCTGTCATTATGGGCGTAGGAGATTGGGCAGACCAAGATGGGGAATATTACCGTCACCCGTTTGGCAATGCCTTGATCGAAAAAGCCTATAAAGATTTTGGCTATAAAAAATTGCTAGATGCAGGTGTCCAGAAGATTGACGGCAAGACCTATACACTTGAAAAACCCTTCTATGCAACGGTCAAAAGAGGTGCTAAAGAACCGACCCTTGCGGTAAAAGATGGCTATCTGACAGTAGATAATGATCTCTACACCTTGTCTGAAGGTATCCGAGATGATATGAAGGTAGAAGAAGGGGCAAAGCCAGAGCTTGTCAAAGAAACAGCAAGTGGGAAAAAGCCAACGGCTAAGCACAGTAAATGGCTTTCGCTGGATCACTTCCTGATCTTGATTCCAATTCTCATTCTTGTCATCATTCTCTCGATTGAAAAACAAAGTCGTGAGAGACGCAAAAAAGAGGCTCAAAAGCGCTATAATAAAGAGTAAAATAAAACCTAACTGATTGTCAGTTGGGTTTTGTCATTGTCTCATTCCGATATTTTTAGAAAGGATTCATATGAAAAAATTCCGAAATTCTTATGCGGCTTATATGTTGCTCTATAGTTTTTATTTTATGTCCACATCTCTCTTTACGACCCTCATTTCTGTCTATTTGATGGGAAAGCACTATAGTGCAACCCAAGTGTCGACCTTGGTATCGGTTGCCTTTTTCTTATCCATGGTAGCCCAACCCTTCTTTGGTTATATCAATGAGCGATTTGGAATCGTAAAAATGACGGCCCTCAGTCTGAGTGTGATCATTGGTGGTGTCTTCGGTTTTCTTTGGGCCCCCAATCTCTTTTGGCTGACCGTTTTTTATGGGATTGTTCTGGTCTGTTTGAATGGGACAGCTCCCATGATGGAAGTATTTGCAACGCAAAGTCCATACGCTTTTGGGAAGATTCGCGTTTGGGGAACCATTGGCTACTCGGTCGGTGTCCAAATAGCCGGCTGGGTCTATCATCAGTTTAGCCCCCAAGCTGTTTATTATACGGTTTTGATCACCATTTTACTCAGCATTTTCTGTCTAAGTGCGGTTCGAATGAAGAAAAAAGAGACAGTCGTAGAAAAGGAAAAACACCCTGTCTCTATTCGTCCTCTTCTTCACAATGGACCTTATCTCTTCTTTATTGTGTTGATTGGCTTGGCTTCAGGGGTTGGAAATATTGGTCATACCTATATTCCTGAGCTACTCATGGATAGTGGTCTACCAGTTCATATTGCCTCAACAGTTGTGGCTATCTCCGTCGTAGTGGAAGCCCCCTTGATCTTTTTCTCTGATCGATTCATGGACCACTGGCCTTTACGGGTTTTGATCGCTCTTCCAATTGGAATTATTTTCGCTCAATATGCTGTCTATGCTTTTCCAAGTCCTGTCTTCTTAAAAGTGATAATGACTCTCTTAGCCAAGCATACAACAGGGATGGTTTTGATTATGGTCTCCTTACGGTTTATTGCCCAACAGGTGAATGGCAAAGACTTGGTTCTTGCCATGGCCATTGTCCAAGGAGCTCGTTATTTAGGAACCATTCTTTTACAACCCCTCGCAGCCCTCTGTATTGAAAGAGGTGGTTACCAAGTCATGAGTTTCTTTTTAGCAGGGGTTGTAGGGATCGTCTTTTTGCTGAGCTTTGCCTTAAAAATGCCCCAAGGGAAAGCTCACGGACTTTTTGGTGGCAAAGTAGACTAATGAAATTGTTAAAATTGTATGACTAATCATCGAGGAGTTGGACAGAAACACTGATTTCACAGTGTTTTGTCCAACTTTTTTGCTATTATTAAGAACTAGTGATTAATTTGACAGTCAAAGTATTCGATGGTAGAATGAGGTAAAATAAATATAAAGGAGACCATTTTATGAAAAAAATGATCTTATCGACAGCTGCTCTTTTGACGATTGTTTCCCTTGCTGCTTGTTCAAATAAACAAGACACAAAGAAGGAAACTTCAAATAGTCAATCAACTACTAAAGTGACGAGCAAATCTGCCAACACTTCAAAAAGCAAGGATACTTCAACAGATTCAGAAGAGACTTCATCTTCTAGCCTCTTAACAGACGCTGAAATCAGCAAGGCTAAAACAGTTGGAGACTTTAAAAAGTTGTTTGCAAAATTAATGGATCAATCTGTTTCTATTACTGAAGAAGCAGGCTCTTCAGTGACAGGTTCCGCAAAAGAACAATACGATGCAACGATTAGTGCCTTGAAGCAAGAATTAGAAAACCAAAAAGATATCTTTAATGAAGGTTTGGAAAGCATCGGTTCAGATAGCACGGTTGTTCCTAAAGAAGACCGTGAAGCTTTGATCGAAAGCTTGAAAGATGCTCGAGACGAGTTGGAAAGTCGTCGTAAAGAATTGAAAGATATGCAGAAAGAATTGAGTAAATCTCCTGTTGCAGATGACGACAGTGATGATTCAGATTCAGATTCTGAAGAATAAAAGGAAGAAAAGGTTGGAATTTCCAGCCTTTTTCTTATTTTTTTTCGAATGATATAGATGAGGAGGTGGGGCGATGTTTATTGCCATGGATAACAATCAAAAGCGGTGGAACTGTATGGAAGAGATCCCAGCTGTGACAGAAGGTCCCTTCTATTGCTTGGCTTGTCATAGTCCAGTGCGTCTAAAAAATGGCTCGGTTCTAAGGGCTCATTTTGCTCATGTAGAATTACAGCATTGTCCCTATCATCACGAAGCGGAGAGTTTTGAACATCTGGAATTGAAAGCAAGTCTTTATAACTGGGCCTCTAGGGAGTCTAAAACAGAGGTAGAAAGTTATTTAGCAGACTTTCAACAAATTGCCGATCTTTTGGTAGTAGACAAGAACTTAGCTTTGGAAGTGCAGTGCAGCTCCCTATCTTTAGAACGCTTGAAGGAGAGAAGTGATGCTTATCGATCCCATGGTTACCAGGTCTATTGGTTACTTGGTAAAAATTTGTGGCTCAAGAAAAGACTAACAAAGCTGCAGGCTGGCTTTCTTTATTTTAGTCAGAATCGCGGGTTCCATCTTTGGGAATTGGATCTGACAAAGAAAGAGCTACGTTTGCAATACCTCATTCATGAGGATTTACGAGGACGATTGCATTATCAAACAGAAATTTTCCCTTTTGGTCAAAAGTCTTTACTGGAAGTCTTACGAACCCCTTATCTTTCGCAATCCATGCAGCAAATGGCAGTCGAGCTCGATCGTACATTTTTAACGTATATCCAGCAGCAACTCTTTTATCGTCACCCAAAGTGGCTGAAACTTCAGGAAGAACTCTATTTGCAGGGACACCATCTGATGGAACTGGGGCTAGATTTCTTTTATCCTCTTTGTCGTCCGATCCTTTCACAGAACTTACTTCAAATTGAAGAGGATGTAGAAGATTACTACCAGCAGTTTATGACCTATTATCAGTCGCAAGGGATCCAACCTGTTCAGATCCTTTATCCCCCACGTTTTTATGCTCAGCAGAAAAGCTAACTTTCTAAGATAGAAATCCTCCCGAAATGTTCATTTTTATGCTAAAATAGAACCATTGGAGGATTAATCGAAATGGTAAAACAACGTAATGAAATTGATGAAAAATACCAATGGGATTTGTCGACAATTTTTGCGACAGATCAAGCTTGGGAAGAAGAAGCAGCAAGCTTAGCTGCGGATATTAAAGCAGCAAGCCACTACGCTGGTCATTTGTTGGATTCAGCGCAAACACTGTTGGATACAACCAATGCATATTTGGAATTGAGCCGTCGTTTGGAAAAGGTCTACGTCTATGCTCATATGAAAAATGACCAAGATACACGTGTGGCTAAATACCAAGAGTACCAATCAAAAGGGATGTCTCTTTATAGCTTGTTAGGTGAAACCTTTGCCTTCTATGAGCCTGAATTCATGGCCATTACCGATGAGCAATACAAAGCTTTTGTGAGTGAGGTTCCAGCCTTAGAACAATATGGTCATTATTTTGATCGTTTGCTAGAGAAAAAAGAACATATCTTGTCTCAAAAAGAAGAGGAATTACTTGCAGGAGCTGGTGAGATCTTTGCTGCTGGTGGTGAAACTTTTGAAATCTTGGACAATGCAGATATTGTTTTCCCAACTGTGCATGATGACAAGGGCGAAGAAGTTCAATTAACCCATGGAAACTATATTTCTTTGGTAGAATCAAAAGATCGTGCCGTTCGTAAAGAAGCTTACGAAGGCCTCTACAAGGTCTATGAACAGTATCAACATACCTATGCTAAAACCTTGCAAACCAATGTGAAAGTTCACAACTTTAATGCCAAAGTTCGCAAATTCTCATCTGCTCGTGAAGCAGCGCTTTCTGAAAACTTTGTACCAGAAAGTGTTTATGATAGCTTGGTAGCAGCTGTGAACAAACATTTGCCACTCTTGCAACGCTATGTGCAATTGCGTTCAAAAATTCTAGGAATCTCAGACTTGAAGATGTACGATATGTATACGCCATTATCCGATACAGACTACAAGTTTACCTATGAAGAATCATTGGCCAAAGCAGAAGAAGTCTTGGCTGTTTTGGGTGAGGACTATCTTTCTCGTGTGAAACGGGCCTTTAGCGAACGGTGGATCGACGTGCATGTCAACCAAGGAAAACGCTCAGGTGCCTATTCAGGTGGTTCTTATGATACCAATGCCTTCATGTTATTGAACTGGCAAGATACATTGGATAATCTCTTCACCTTGGTCCATGAAACTGGTCACAGTATGCATTCTAGCTATACCCGTGAAACCCAGCCTTATGTCTATGGGGACTATTCCATTTTCCTTGCTGAAATCGCCTCTACCACCAATGAAAATATCCTGACCGAACGTCTGTTAGAAGAAGTAGAAGACGATGAAACCCGTTTTGCCATTTTAAACCACTTCTTGGATGGCTTCCGTGGAACCGTCTTCCGTCAAACTCAGTTTGCCGAATTTGAGCATGCTATCCATAAAGCAGACCAAGAAGGTACTGTTTTGACTAGTGAATTCTTGAACAACCTCTATGCAGAACTCAATGAGAAATACTACGGTCTTTCAAAAGAAGACAACCCTGAAATCCAATATGAATGGGCTCGTATTCCTCACTTCTACTATAACTACTACGTTTTCCAATATTCAACTGGTTTTGCAGCAGCTTCAGCTCTAGCTGAAAAAATCGTTCATGGAACCCAAGAAGATCGTGACAAATATATCGACTACTTGAAGGCTGGAAACTCTGATTATCCACTCAATGTTATCCGCAAAGCAGGTGTGGATATGGAAAAAGAAGACTATTTGGACGCAGCCTTTGCGGTCTTTGAACGTCGTTTGAATGAATTTGAAGCCCTAGTAGAAAAATTAGGACTCGCATAAAATGGTAGAGTCTTATAGTAAAAACGCCAACCACAATATGCGTCGGCCAGTCGTTAAAGACGAGATCGTTGACTTTATGCGGACCCGTCAAAGGCCGGTAGCTGGTGCCCTGAAGGAATTAGAAGCATTCGCCCGCAAGGAAAATATTCCGATCATCCCGCATGAAACGGTAGCATACTTTAGACTACTCTTGCAAGCTTTACAACCAAAGAAAATCCTTGAAATTGGGACAGCAATTGGATTTTCAGCTCTCTTAATGGCTGAATATGCTCCCCATGCACAAATTACCACTATTGATCGGAATGAAGAAATGATTGGCTTTGCCAAGGAAAATCTGGCTAAATACGATCAGAGAAAACAAATCACCTTGCTTGAAGGAGATGCAGTAGATGTCTTGCAGGATTTGACAGAGACCTATGACTTTGTCTTTATGGACTCTGCTAAGTCTAAGTACATCGTCTTTTTACCACGAATTCTCGAACTCTTAGAAGTTGGGGGAGTCGTGGTATTGGATGATATTTTCCAAGGAGGAGATGTTGCTAAGGACATCATGGAAGTGCGTCGTGGGCAACGAACCATTTACCGGGGGCTTCAAAATCTCTTTAATGCGACTCTCAATCATCCAGATTTAACCGCTAGTTTAGTGCCACTTGGAGATGGTATTTTGATGATTCGTAAAAATGCAGAGACTGTAACCTTGCCAGAACCTAGCTCATTTTAGGTAAATTTAAGGTATTCTCTCTAATTTGTGGTAAAATAGAAGAAGTTTAAAAAGGAACGGAGAATAATTTTCATGAAGAAAAAACTTGTAGCAGGTGCTGTGACCTTGCTATCAGTCCTAACTTTAGCATCATGTACAAATGGTACAAACAAAGACGTCGTGACCATGAAAGGGGACACGATTACAGTTTCTGATTTCTATGATGAAATCAAAACAAACCAAGGAGCTCAACAAGTTCTTTTCCAAATGACTATTAATAAAGTCTTTGAAAAAGAATATGGATCAAAAGTTTCTGATAAAGAAGTCGATAAAGAATTGGCTAAACAAAAGAAACAATTGGGGAATCAATTCGATGCTTATTTAGCACAACAAGGTTTGACAGAAGAAACAGCTAAGAAACAAATCCGTAGCAATATGTTGTTGGAATATGCAGTCAACCAAGCGGCTAAGAAAGATATCAAAGAATCTGACTATAAGGCGGCTTTTGAATCATATACACCAGAAGTAACTGCGCAAATTATCAAGTTGGATTCAGAAGATAAAGCAAAAGAAGTGTTGGAAGCAGCTAAAGCAGAAGGTGCAGACTTTGCCCAAATCGCCAAAGACAATTCGACAGATACAGCTACCAAAGATAAAGGTGGCGAAGTCAAATTTGATTCAGGAACAGCGGATATTCCATCTCAAGTCAAAGAAGCTGCCTTTAAGTTGGATGAAAACGGGATTTCAGATGTCATCACAGTTTCAGCAGGTCAAAACTATTCTGCTAGCTACTATATCGTTAAATTGAATAAGAAAACAGAAAAAGGTTCTGACTGGAAGAAATATGAAAAACGTTTGAAAGAGATCATTGTTGACGGTCGTAAGCAAGATACTAACTACATCCGTAGCATTATTGCAAAAGCGATGACCAATGCAAATATCAAGGTAAAAGATGATGCTTTCAAATCAACATTTAACCAATATTTGCAAAATATCGGTGTTCAAACGAGCGGTAGCAGCTCATCATCTAAAAAATAGTTGACGGTTCCTTTTGGAACTTGTATAATGAAATAGTTGAGAATAAATCATTGTTACTCGGAATCAGAGAAGTGGCGGGGGTGCGAGCCATGGAAGGGAAATGATTTTGCTACTCGGCTGAGACAATTGCATACAAAATGAAGAATGACAAGTTCATTGAATGAAGGTGGTACCGCGGTTTTTCGCCCTTCGTTTAGTGGCTTGTCTTTTGTTTATGGGCAGTTGTCTGGAGCTTTTTAAAGGAGATCAAAAGATGCGAACCTATCAAGTGAAACAAAAATTTCGATTGGGTGGCGAGCGGTTCGATATCAAAGATGAGTTGGGAAATGTTGAGTACCAGGTTGAGGGATCTTTTCTTAAGATTCCCAAGACTTTTACCATCTACGATAAGAATGGACAAGAAGTGAGCCATATCACCAAAAAAACAATCAGCTTTCTTCCCAAGTTTGTGGTTGAGTTGAAGGATGGG
Source organism: Streptococcus sp. HMSC074F05 (assembly GCF_001808725.1). Lineage (NCBI taxonomy): Bacteria > Bacillati > Bacillota > Bacilli > Lactobacillales > Streptococcaceae > Streptococcus > Streptococcus sp. HMSC074F05. Next base: position 179,471 of record NZ_KV794411.1, read on the forward strand.
GATCGCTTTTTTATCCATAAAAAGCTGACGCTCTTCAGGGATAAATACGATATCGAAGATTTGGGACTGCGGGTACAGGGAAATATCTGGGACCTAGAATTCAAATTGTTTGATGATCGGGATCAAATCGTCGCTGAGATTAGCAAAGAACTCTTTCATCTAACCTCTACTTATCAAGTATCGGTGTATGAGGATGAATACGCTGATTTAGTCATCTCACTGTGTGTCGCCATCGATTATGTCGAAATGTTAGAAGCAGGCACCAATTAATCTTAAAAAAATGAGGAGAAAAATATGAAACAATTATCTAGTGCACAAGTCCGTCAAATGTGGCTTGATTTCTGGGCAAGCAAAGGCCACTCAGTAGAACCATCTGTTAGCTTGGTTCCAGTAAACGACCCAACGCTTTTGTGGATCAACTCAGGGGTTGCCACTCTTAAGAAATACTTCGATGGAACCATCAAACCTGAAAATCCACGGATTACCAATGCTCAAAAAGCCATCCGTACCAACGATATCGAAAACGTAGGGAAGACTGCTCGTCACCATACCATGTTTGAAATGTTGGGGAACTTCTCAATCGGAGATTATTTCCGTGATGAAGCCATTACCTGGGCTTATGAACTTTTGACAAGCCCTGAATGGTTTGATTTCCCTAAAGACAAACTTTACATGACCTATTACCCTGACGACAAAGATTCATACAACCGTTGGATCGCTGTTGGGGTAGATCCAAGTCACTTGATCCCAATCGAAGACAACTTCTGGGAAATCGGTGCGGGGCCTTCTGGACCAGATACAGAAATCTTCTTTGACCGTGGAGAAGCCTTTGACCCTGAAAATATCGGTCTTCGTCTGCTTGCAGAAGATATCGAAAACGACCGTTACATCGAAATCTGGAACATTGTTTTGTCACAATTTAACGCTGACCCTGCTGTTCCTCGTAGTGAGTACAAGGAATTGCCACACAAGAACATTGATACGGGTGCAGGTTTGGAACGTTTGGTAGCCGTTATCCAAGGGGCCAAGACTAACTTTGAAACAGACCTCTTCATGCCGATCATCCGTGAAGTTGAAAAGATGTCTGGTAAAACCTATGATCCAGATGGCGATAACATGAGCTTCAAGGTGATTGCTGACCACATCCGTTCGCTTTCATTTGCGATTGGAGATGGGGCTCTTCCAGGTAATGAAGGACGCGGTTACGTTCTTCGTCGTCTCCTCCGTCGTGCTTCTATGCATGGTCAAAAATTGGGGATTGAAGGAACCTTCTTGTATAAATTGGTTCCAACTGTTGGGAAGATCATGGAAAGCTACTACCCAGAAGTACTTGAAAAACAAGAATTTATCGAAAAAATCATCAAGAGTGAAGAAGAATCATTTGCTCGTACCTTGAACTCTGGTCAACACTTTGCCCAAACCATTGTTGAAGACTTGAAAGCCAAAGGTCAAACAGTGATTGCTGGTCAAGATGTCTTTAAACTTTATGATACATACGGATTCCCAGTAGAATTGACAGAAGAAATCGCTGAAGAAGCTGGAATGACAGTCGATCGTGACGGTTTTGAAGCAGCTATGAAGGAACAACAAGAACGGGCGCGTGCATCGGCTGTCAAAGGTGGATCTATGGGGATGCAAAATGAAACCCTTCAAAACATTACAGTTGAAAGTAGCTTCAACTACAATGCCAGCCAATTGCCTTCTAAGTTGGTGGCTATCGTAGCGGACAATGCAGAAGTAGAGGCTGTATCAGAAGGGACTGCATCATTGATCTTTGCAGAAACTCCATTCTACGCTGAAATGGGTGGACAAGTTGCGGACCATGGTCAAATCTTGGATGCTACAGGAAATGTCGTAGCTACTGTAACAGATGTACAAAAGGCACCAAATGGACAACCACTTCATACTGTTGAAGTTCTTGCTCCTCTTGCCTTGAACCAAGAATACACCTTGGCGATCGATACCAATCGTCGTCATCGTGTCATGAAGAACCACACTGCAACTCACTTGCTCCATGCCGCTCTTCACAATATCCTTGGGAACCACGCAACCCAAGCAGGATCTCTCAACGAAGTAGAATTCCTTCGCTTTGACTTTACCCACTTCCAAGCCGTAACTCCTGAAGAATTGCGCGCTATTGAACAACAAGTCAATGAAAAGATTTGGGAAGCGATCGCAGTCGAAACGATTGAAACAGATATCGATACTGCTAAAGAAATGGGAGCCATGGCCCTCTTTGGTGAAAAATACGGTAAAGAAGTCCGTGTTGTAACGATCGGTGATTACTCTGTTGAGCTCTGTGGTGGTACTCACGTAGGCAACACTTCTGAAATTGGTCTCTTCAAGATTGTCAAAGAAGAAGGGATCGGATCAGGAACTCGTCGTATCTTGGCAGTGACTGGTAAGGAAGCCTTCGAAGCTTATCGTGAACAAGAAGATGCACTGAAAGCAGTCGCAGCAACCTTGAAAGCACCTCAACTTAAGGAAGTCCCTCACAAGGTGGAAGGTCTTCAAGAACAACTCCGTCAATTGCAAAAAGAAAATGCAGAATTGAAGGAAAAAGCGGCAGCAGCGGCAGCAGGCGATGTCTTCAAGAATGTTCAAGAAGCAAATGGACACCGTTACATTGCCAGCCAAGTTTCTGTATCAGATGCAGGTGCTCTTCGTACCTTTGCGGATAACTGGAAACAAAAAGATTACTCTGACGTCCTTGTTCTTGTCGCAGCTATCGGTGACAAGGTCAATGTCCTTGTAGCTAGCAAGACAAAAGAGGTCCATGCAGGTAATGTGATCAAAGAATTGGCTCCAATCGTCGATGGACGTGGTGGTGGTAAACCAGACATGGCCATGGCAGGAGGAAGCAACCAAGCTAAAATCCAAGAATTGTTGGATGCTGTAGCAGGTAAATTGTAATCATCGGAGAGGTTGGATGTTTGTCCAACCTCTTTTTTCAAAAAAAAAGCAGATCCAATTAGAAAAAGATTGCAACAAAAAAACCTTTCCGTCTGGAAAGGTTTCAGATTGAAGATAAAGTCTTCTAAAAAACTTTTCTTAGGTGAGTACGGACGTCAGCGAACTTCAAAGAAGTTCCTTGACTTAGTTTTGGACCTAAGGTTCCAAAACTCCCGAGTGCTAGAAACATGATTGTTTCTAGCACTTTTCTCACGGCGGAAAGTTTTTAATCTTCAAAAAATAAAAGTCATTTTTTGAAAATCATCTATCTGTTTTATGTAAAACAATAGGTTGTCTATATTTAAAAACCTTTCCATCTGGAAAGGTTTTTGTCTTATAGGCCGTAGTTGTAATCGTCATCCTGCATAGCTTCTACTTCACCGAGAAGGTAACCATTTCCGACTTGAGAGAAGAAGTCGTGGTTAGAGGTACCGGTTGAGATTCCGTTCATGACGATTGGGTTAACGTCATCTGCTGAGTCTGGGAAAAGCGGATCTTGTCCCAAGTTCATGAGGGCTTTATTGGCATTGTAGCGAAGGAAGGTCTTGACTTCTTCTGTCCAGCCCACACCGTCATAGAGGCTCTCTGTGTAGCCTTCTTCATTCTCATAGAGGGTGTAGAGAAGATCATACATCCACTCTTCGAGTTTTTCTTGTTCTTCTTCTGGTAATTCGTTAAAACCAAGTTGGAACTTGTAGCCGATATAGGTTCCGTGAACAGATTCGTCCCGAATGATCAACTTAATGATTTCAGCTACGTTGGCCAATTTGTTGTTTCCAAGATAGTAGAGAGGTGTGAAGAAACCAGAGTAGAAGAGGAAGGTTTCAAGGAAAACGCTGGCGACTTTCTTTTCAAGAGGGGTCCCATTGAGATAGATTTCGTTGATGATTTCTGCCTTCTTTTGAAGGAAAGGATTGGTGTTGGTCCATTCGAAAATCTCTTCGATTTCTGACTTAGTATTCAAAGTAGAAAAGATAGAAGAGTATGACTTAGCATGGACAGATTCCATAAATTGGATGTTGTTAAAGACAGCTTCTTCATGGGGAGTACGAATATCCGCACGAAGAGCCTGCACACCCGTTTCGGATTGCATGGTATCCAAGAGTGTCAATCCACCAAAGACTTTACCAACCAAGTCTTTTTCTTTGAGAGATAACTTTCTCCAGTCATCCAAGTCGTTTGACAAAGGAATACGTGTATCCAACCAGAATTGTTCGGTTAGCTTTTCCCAAGTAGATTTATCGATGACATCCTCGATGGCATTCCAGTTAATGGCTTTGTAGTAAGTTTCCATTTGAAATCTCTTTCTTTTTCTAATTCATTCGATCATACAATCATTATTATTCTAACACAATTGTTAGAATACCGCACAAAAAGTCGGCGAACCGACTTTTGATAGCTATCTAGGATAGCGGATTAGATGACACAGCTTTCACATTGGTTGGCGCCAACTTCTCCACCATCATCTGTAAAGGTACGGACGTAGTAGATAGACTTGATACCCTTGTTAAAGGCGTAGTTCCGAAGGATAGACAAGTCACGAGTGGTTTGTTTGTTTTCAGTTTTCCATTCGTAAAGACCTTTTGGAATATCGCTGCGCATAAAGAGAGTCAGTGAAAGACCTTGGTCTACATGCTCAGTAGCCGCAGCATAGACATCGATGACTTTTCGCATATCCATGTCGTAGGCAGAAGTGTAGTAAGGAATCGTTTCTGTTGACAATCCTGCTGCAGGGTAGTAGATCTTACCGATTTTTTTCTCTTGGCGTTCTTCAATCCGTTGTGTAATTGGGTGGATAGAAGCAGATACGTCATTGATGTAACTGATAGATCCATTTGGTGCGACAGCCAAGCGGTTTTGGTGGTAAAGACCATCTGCTTGAACTTTAGCACGCAGTTCTGCCCAATCCTCTGCACTTGGGATAAAAATATCTTTAAAGAGTTCTTTGACGCGATCAGATTTTGGTACAAATTCTCCAGTCGTGTACTTATCAAAGTAAGTACCGTTGGCATAGTCTGATTTTTCAAAGTTGTGGAAGGTAACACCACGTTCACGCGCGATGTTGTTTGATTCTACGAGAGTCCAGTAGTTCATGAGCATGAAGTAAATGCTGGTGAACTCAATAGACTCAGGAGATCCATATTCGATCAATTGTTGGGCAAGATAGCTGTGAAGTCCCATAGCACCAAGACCAAATGTATGAGCTTGGCTGTTTCCGTGGTCGATTGTAGGAACAGCGACGATGTGAGAACTATCTGTAACGAAAGTCAAAGCACGTACCATAGCTCGGATAGAACGACCAAAGTCAGGTGAAGTCATCATGTTGACAACGTTTGTTGAACCAAGGTTACATGAAACGTCAGTACCCATTTGAAGGAATTCTTGCGCATCGTTGATCAAACTTGGTTCTTGGACTTGAAGAATTTCTGAACACAAGTTACTCATGATAATCTTACCATCGACAGGATTTGCGCGGTTAGCTGTATCAATGTTGACTACATAAGGATAGCCAGATTCTTGTTGCAATTTAGAAATTTCAGTTTCCAAATCACGCGCCTTGATTTTTGTCTTACGAATGTTTGGATTAGCAACCAACTCATCGTATTTTTCAGTGATGTCGATGTAGTTGAATGGCACTCCGTATTCACGCTCTACAGAGTAAGGGCTGAAGAGGTACATTTCTTCATTCTTACGGGCCAACTCGTAGAACTTGTCTGGCACGACGACACCAAGTGAAAGGGTCTTAACCCGAACTTTTTCATCGGCGTTTTCTTTCTTAGTAGAAAGGAAGGCGATGATGTCTGGGTGGAAGACGTTAAGGTATACAGCCCCAGCACCTTGACGTTGACCAAGTTGGTTAGAGTAAGAGAAGCTATCTTCGAAAAGCTTCATAACTGGTACGACACCAGAAGCAGCACCTTCATACCCTTTGATAGGTGCTCCAGCTTCACGAAGGTTGCTGAGGGAAATTCCCACACCACCACCAATACGTGAAAGTTGAAGAGCTGAATTGATAGAACGTCCGATAGAGTTCATATCATCTGTTACCTGAATCAAGAAACATGATACCAATTCACCACGACGTGCACGACCTGCATTTAAGAAAGATGGTGTAGCAGGTTGGTAGCGTTGGTGGATGATTTCATTTGCGATATCAGTTGCAATAGCTTCATTGCCATCAGCAAAGTAAAGAGCGTTAAAGAAGACACGATCTTCCATGCTCTCAAGATAGTATTCCCCATCATTAGTTTTCAAGGCATATTGATTGTAAAACTTGTAGGCCGCCATGAAGGACTTGAATTGGAAGTTTTGATCTTTGATAAATTGGGCCAATTCCTCTAAAAATTCAGGACGGTATTTCTCGATAAAAGCTCTCTCAATGTAATTGTGCTCGAGAAGGTACTGAATCTTGTCTGTAATCGAGTCAAAGGCTTTAGTATTTGGTACAACATTTTCTTTAAAGAACGCATCCAAAGCTTCTTTATCTTTATGAAGCATGATTTGGCCGTTTACTGGACGGTTGATTTCATTGTTAAGACGAAAATACGTCACATCTTCAAGAGATTTTAATCCCATAATAATCCTTTTCTAGTTCAAAAAAATGAAGAGGAGAAGTCCTCTCTTTCCAAGTAAAAAGTCTAGTGTTAGGTTGCTAACGCTAGACCCTATTTAAGCAAAATACTGTGTTTATTATGAAAGTTTCTTCAACTTAGCTGGTTGAAAACCAGAAAATACTTCATCCGGTGTTTGAATAACTGGAGCAGCATTGAAGCCAAGGTTCTTAACATGCTCTACAAATTCTGGCTGTTCATCTAAGTTAATTTCGCGGTATTCCACATGATTGCTATCGAGGAATCGCTTGGTCATTTTGCATTGAACACAATTATTTTTTGAATAAATGGTTACCATTTCTTTTCCTTTCTCCTATCGAAATATAAATCTGTAAACAGTATAAACAAAATCCAGCAACTTGTCAACAAAATAAAACTAAATATTGTGCAAAGAGATGAAATGGAGTTTTCAAAGCACAATATATTGTGGTGAGTAAAAAGTGTGAAAATCGAAGAAATGGGATAGGAATAGGCTTTAAAGCATCTTTAATTAGTTATAATTTTTTGGTGAATCAATATCCTGTGGTTAAACAGCTTCTTTTCATTGAAAGCGGAGGAAAATGTTACTTATAATATAGTAGAAAATTGAAAAGATATTTTCTCTGTTCTTCAGGTGCTTCTTAAAATGTATCTAAATTGGGATTTTTCGCAGTCTTTTTCTGTAAGTCAGTGATAAAAATCTTGAAAAAAATTTCAAAAGATGATATAATACCAAATTGTAAGGGTTATCAAAAGGTAACTCAAAAACTATTTTTAAAAAGGAGAGTCAAACTATGGCTTCTAAAGATTTCCACATCGTGGCAGAAACAGGTATCCACGCACGTCCAGCAACTTTGTTGGTTCAAACTGCTAGCAAATTTGCTTCAGATATTACTCTTGAATACAAAGGTAAATCAGTTAACTTGAAATCAATCATGGGTGTTATGAGCCTTGGTGTTGGTCAAGGAGCAGACGTTGTAATCTCTGCAGAAGGTGCTGACGCTGATGATGCTATCGCAGCTATCTCAGAAACAATGACTAAAGAAGGATTGGCTTAAAAATATGACAAAAATGCTAAAAGGAATTGCAGCATCTGACGGTGTTGCCGTTGCTAAGGCATATTTGCTCATTCAACCAGACTTATCATTTGAGACTATTTCAGTCGAAGATACAAGTGCAGAAGAAGCTCGTTTGGATGCAGCTCTTGAAGCTTCACAAAACGAGCTTTCTCTTATTCGGGAGAATGCAGTAGCAAGCCTTGGTGAAGAAGCAGCGCAAGTTTTTGATGCGCATATGATGGTTCTCGCTGACCCTGAAATGATTGGTCAGATCAAAGAAACGATTCGTACGAAAAAAATCAATGCAGAGGCTGGCTTGAAAGAAGTCACTGACATGTTCATTGCAATCTTTGAAGGAATGGAAGACAATCCTTACATGCAAGAACGTGCAGCAGACATTCGCGACGTTACCAAACGTGTCCTTGCTAACTTGCTTGGTAAGAAATTGCCAAACCCTGCTTCTATCAATGAAGAAGCAATCGTGGTGGCGCATGACTTGACACCATCTGATACAGCTCAGTTGAACAAAAAGTACGTAAAAGCCTTTGTTACGAATATCGGTGGACGTACCAGTCACTCAGCTATCATGGCTCGTACACTTGAAATCGCAGCTGTTCTTGGTACAAATAACATCACAGAACTTGTCAAAGATGGCGATGTTTTGGCTGTTTCAGGGATCACTGGTGAAGTGGTGATCAACCCTACTGAAGAACAAATTGCAGAGTTCAAAGCAGCTGGTGAAGCTTATGCCAAACAAAAAGCTGAATGGGCTCTCCTTAAAGATGCGAAAACAGTGACTGCTGATGGAAAACACTTCGAATTGGCTGCCAACATCGGCACACCTAAAGACGTTGAAGGTGTAAACGATAATGGTGCAGAAGCTGTTGGTCTCTATCGTACAGAATTCTTGTACATGGATTCTCAAGACTTCCCAACGGAAGATGACCAATACGAAGCTTACAAAGCTGTTCTTGAAGGTATGAATGGTAAACCTGTGGTTGTTCGTACAATGGATATCGGTGGGGATAAAGAACTTCCTTACTTCGACCTTCCTAAAGAAATGAACCCATTCTTAGGTTTCCGTGCTTTGCGTATTTCTATCTCTGAAACTGGTAATCAAATGTTCCGTACACAATTGCGTGCATTGCTTCGTGCATCTGTTCACGGTAAATTGCGGATCATGTTCCCAATGGTTGCTTTGTTGACTGAGTTCCGTACAGCTAAAGGTATTCTTGAAGAAGAAAAGGCTAAATTGCTTGCGGAAGGTGTTGCTGTGGCAGATGATATCCAAGTAGGGATCATGATTGAAATCCCAGCTGCTGCGATGCTTGCGGACCAATTTGCTAAAGAAGTTGATTTCTTCTCAATCGGTACAAACGACTTGATCCAATACACAATGGCTGCTGACCGTATGAACGAACAAGTTTCATACCTTTACCAGCCATATAACCCATCTATCCTTCGTTTGATCAACAACGTGATCAAAGCGGCTCACGCTGAAGGCAAATGGGCTGGTATGTGTGGTGAAATGGCCGGTGACCAAACTGCCGTTCCACTTCTTGTCGGAATGGGCTTGGATGAGTTCTCTATGTCAGCGACATCTGTCCTTCGTACACGTAGCTTGATGAAGAAACTCGACACAGCTAAAATGCAAGAATACGCTAACCGTGCTCTTACTGAATGTTCAACAATGGAAGAAGTTCTTGAACTTTCAAAAGAATACGTGAACGTAGACTAAGAATTCAACAAGACTAAGACAAATCTGTCTTAGTCTTTTTTTACATTGTTCATAAAAATGTTCATTTTATTCGTAATAAACTAGTTAGTAATAAAAATAGTGATTTAAATGTTCGGTTTTTGTTTGATTTTCCTCGTATATATAGTATAATCGTAAGTAAGATAAGGAGGATGACCAAGGAAGGATAGAAAAGGTTCGGGAAAGAAAATGGAAAAACTTTTCCTGATAATTTTACATGATTTTACAGGAATCAACTTGAAAATTAAGTGATTTTATAGTAAAATAAAAACAAATAGAAAACGCTTTCAAAAGCAAAGAGGTGAGTATATGGATAGAAGCACAGACTTATGGACATTTGGAAGAGGGGATAATTTCCATCTTCAAGAGTACTTAGGAGCTCACAAGGAAACAAGGGGGGAACAAGAAGGCTTTACCTTCCGTGTTTGGGCTCCCAATGCTCAGGCGGTGGATCTGATTGGTGATTTCACTGATTGGGAAGCTCGTAAAATTCCAATGGTTCGTAATGAAGGAGGCGTCTGGGAAGTCTTCTGTTCCGATGCAAAAGAGGGAGATATATACAAGTATTTGGTGACTCGACAAAATGGTCATCAGGTGCAAAAAATCGATCCTCTAGCGTTATGGATGGAAAAGAGACCCAATACAGGATCTATTATCAAGACCATTCCAGAGAAAAACTGGAAAGATGGTCTCTGGAGAGCACGCCGCAAAAAACTTGGTTTTAAGGAACGACCTGTTAATATTTATGAGGTTCACGCAGGATCGTGGAAACGTAATGAGGATCACAGTTCCTATACCTTCAAACAACTAAAAGATGAACTCATTCCGTATCTGGTAGAAATGAACTATACCCACGTGGAATTTATGCCAGTGATGGCTCATCCATTGGGCTTGAGTTGGGGCTATCAGCTCATGGGATATTTTGCACTCGAGCAGACTTATGGTAGCCCAGAAGAGTTTCAAGACTTCGTGGAAGAATGCCACCTCAACAATATCGGAGTGATCGTAGATTGGGTACCCGGACATTTCATTATCAATGATGATGCCTTGGCTTATTATGATGGAACACCAACCTTTGAATACCAGGATGAACATCGTGCCCATAACTACGGATGGGGAGCCTTGAACTTCGATTTAGGGAAGAATCAAGTCCAGTCATTCTTGGTTTCTAGTTTGAAGTTTTGGATTGATACCTATCATTTAGATGGGATTCGGGTCGATGCTGTGAGCAATATGCTCTATCTTGACTACGATAGTGGTCCATGGACACCAAATATTGATGGTGGAAACCTCAACTACGAAGGCGTTCATTTCCTTAGACGTTTGAATGCGATTATCAAGAACGAACACCCAGATGTCATGATGATTGCAGAAGAAAGTTCTGCTGGTCAAAAGATCACGGGTCCTGAAGAAGAAGGTGGACTTGGCTTTGACTATAAATGGAATATGGGGTGGATGAATGATATCCTTCGATTCTACGAAGAAGATCCCATCTACCGGAAATTTGACTTTAACCTGGTAACCTTTAGTTTCATGTATGCATTTTCTGAAAACTTCTTACTACCATTTTCACATGATGAAGTGGTGCATGGTAAGAAGAGTTTGATGCATAAGATGTGGGGAGATCGTTACAATCAATTTGCTGGACTCCGTAACCTCTTGACCTATCAGATTTGCCATCCAGGTAAGAAATTACTCTTTATGGGTTCAGAATTTGGTCAATTTTTGGAATGGAAGTCAGAAGAGCAACTGGAATGGGGCAATCTAGAGGATGAAATGAATGCTAAGATGCGTCGTTTCACTTCTCAGCTCAATCATTTCTACAAAGAACACAAGGAATTGTGGGAGATTGATGATAGCTTTGATGGCTTAGAGATTATTGATGCAGATAACCGGGATCAGAGCGTCTTGTCTATGATCCGGAAAAATCGTAAGGGTGATCTTTTGGTGTGCGTCTTTAATATGGCACCAGTAGAACGCAAGGACTTTACGATTGGTGTGCCTATATCAGCGGTCTATGAAGAAATTTGGAATACAGAATTAGAAGAATGGGGAGGTGTCTGGAAAGAGCACAATCCGACAGTTCAGTCTCAAGATGGACTGTGGAAGGATTATGAACAAACTTTGACCTTTACTTTGCCGGCTTTAGGAGCTAGCATTTGGAAGGTGAAACGGAAGGTTCGCAAAACGAAATCTAAAACATCAGATAAAAAATGATGATCGGTTGACTCTAAGGGAGTCCAAGCTTTAAAAAGAGGAAGTAGTCAATGAAGAATGAAATGCTCGCTTTAATTCTTGCCGGAGGGCAAGGAACACGTCTTGGAAAATTAACCAAAAACATCGCGAAACCTGCGGTTCAATTTGGTGGGCGCTATCGGATTATCGATTTTGCTCTCTCAAACTGTGCCAACTCAGGAATTCACAATGTTGGTGTGATTACACAGTATCAACCACTTGCCCTTAACAGCCATATTGGGAATGGTTCCAGCTGGGGCTTGGATGGAATCAATACGGGTGTGTCTATTCTCCAACCTTATTCAGCTAGTGAAGGAAATCGGTGGTTCGAAGGAACTAGTCATGCGATTCTCCAAAACATCGACTATATCGATAGCATCAATCCGGAATATGTCTTGATTCTATCTGGGGATCATATCTACAAGATGGATTACGATGACATGCTTCAAGCACACAAGGATAATAATGCGAGCTTGACTGTTGCCGTCCTAGATGTTCCTTTGAAGGAAGCAAGCCGTTTTGGAATCATGAATACAGATGCCAATAATCGGATTGTCGAATTTGAAGAAAAACCAGCTGAACCAAAATCTACCAAGGCTTCCATGGGGATTTACATCTTTGACTGGGCTCGTCTGCGCAATATGTTAGTTGCTGCTGAGAAGAGCGATATCGATATGTCAGACTTCGGTAAAAATGTCATTCCAACGTATCTAGAATCAGGCGAAAGTGTTTATGCTTATGAATTCAATGGTTATTGGAAAGACGTTGGTACGATTGAGTCTCTTTGGGAAGCCAATATGGAATATATCGATCCAAATAATGCCTTGGATAGTCGCGATCGTCACTGGAAAATCTATTCACGCAACCTTATTTCACCACCAAACTTCTTTGGAGAACATGGTCACATCGAAGATTCTCTTGTCGTCGACGGTTGTTCGGTAGACGGTACAGTCAAACACTCCATCTTATCAACAGAAGCTCAAGTTCGTGAAGGAGCAGTTGTTGAAGATGCTGTCGTGATGAGCAATGCCGTTATCGGTAAAGGAGCTGTCGTGAAACGCGCGATTATCGGAGAAGGTGCAGTCATTGCAGACGGTGTCGTGATTGATGGAACAGAGGAAGTACAAGTTGTCGGTTACAATGAAAAAGTGGGGGTAGCAACAGATGAAGATTGATAAATATTCAGCCATTTTAGGAAATACAGTTGGGTATCATGATATGTCCACTTTGACCAGCCATCGTCCGGTAGCATCCCTACCATTTGATGGGAAATACCGCTTGATTGACTTCCCGTTGTCTAGTCTTGCGAATGCTGGTATTCGTAGTGTTTTTGGGATTTTCCAACAAGAAAATATTAGTTCGGTCTTTGACCATATTCGTTCAGGTCGTGAATGGGGCTTGTCTACTTTATTGAGCCACTATTACCTCGGAATCTATAATACTCCAGTTGAAAATACAACGGTAGGGCCAGAATACTACCAACAATTATTGACCTATTTGAAACGGTCTGGTTCCAACCAAACAGTTGCTTTAAACTGTGATGTTTTGATGAATATTGACCTCAATCAGATTTTCCACCTTCATAATACCATCGATCGTCCGATTACAGTGGTTTATAAGAAGTTGCATCTTCAAAATATCTCTGAAGTCAATGCTGTCTTGGAAATTGATGAATCAGACCATGTTACAGATCAAAAACTTTTTGATGGTAAGAATCCGGATGAAGTCTACAACATGTCAACAGATGTCTTTATTGTGGACACTCCTTGGTTGATTGAAAAAATTGAAGAAGAAGCTAAGAAAGAATACCCACAAAAATTGCGCTATATCTTGCGTGATTTGGCGGTGGAATACAATGCTTTTGCCTTTGAATATACAGGTTACTTAGCCAATATTCATTCAGTTGAATCTTACTACCATGCAAACTTGGATATGTTGGAAAACCAAAAATTCATGAAGCTCTTTTCACCAAATCAAAAAGTGTATACGAAAGTGAAGAATGAAGAACCAACGTATTATTCCAAGACATCACATATTAAAACGTCTCAATTTGCTTCAGGTAGTATTGTAGAAGGAACCGTTGAACGTTCCATTGTTTCACGTCGGGTACGCCTTCATGAAGGTTCAGAGGTCCGCAGTAGTCTTCTCTTCCCTGGTGTAGTGGTTCGTGAAAATGCAATCGTTGAACATGCTATCCTGGATAAGGGGGTCGAAGTGGCTGCTGGCGTGACGATTCGTGGTACAGAGGAAACACCTGTCGTGGTTAAAAAAGGAACGATTGTTACAGAGGATATTGTCTAATGAAACTATTATTTGTTGCAGCTGAAGGAGCACCGTTTTCTAAAACAGGTGGTTTGGGAGACGTTATTGGCGCTCTTCCTAAATCCTTAGCGAAAAGTGGTCATGATGTGCGCGTGATCCTCCCTTACTATGATATGGTAGAGGCTAAGTTTGGAGATCAAATCGAAGATGTCTTGCATTTTGAGACCAAGGTTGGCTGGAGAAGTCAATATGTTGGTGTGAAACGCATTGTGCGCGATGGAGTCACCTTTTACTTTATTGATAACCAACATTATTTCTTTAGGGGCCATGTGTATGGTGACTTCGATGATGGCGAACGCTTTGCCTTCTTCCAGCTCGCGGCCTTAGAAACGATGGAACGGGTTGATTTCATTCCAGATGTTCTTCATGCCCATGATTACCATACAGCGATGATTCCTTTCTTGCTGAAGGAAAAATACCGTTGGATTCAAGCTTATCATGGAATTAAGACAGTGTTGACCATCCATAATTTGGAATTCCAAGGTCAGTTCGACCCAGGAATGTTGTGGGATCTTTTCGGAGTTGGATTTGAACGCTATGCAGATGGAACACTTCGATGGAATGATTGCCTGAACTGGATGAAAGCCGGTATTCTATATGCTGACCGTGTAACAACCGTTTCTCCTAGCTATGCGCATGAGATTATGACTGCTGAATATGGTTGTGGCTTGGATCAGATCCTTCGAATGGAGTCTGGCAAGGTGACCGGAATTGTTAACGGGATTGATGCGGATCTGTATAATCCTGAAACGGATCCACTCTTGACTCATCACTTCAGTCTCTCAGATCTTTCAGGTAAAGCAGCCAGCAAACGAGCTCTTCAAGAACGTGTTGGTCTATCTGTTCGCGATGATGTTCCTTTGTTTGGGATCGTCTCTCGTTTGACACGTCAAAAAGGTTTTGATGTGGTGGTAGAAGAGTTGCATCAACTCTTGCAAAAGGATATTCAGATTGTTTTGCTGGGGACAGGAGACCCTGGATTTGAAAATGCCTTTGCTTGGTTTGGTCAAGCCTACCCAGATAAACTTTCAGCGAATATCACATTTGATGTCCAATTGGCCCAAGAAATCTATGCAGCGTCGGATGTCTTCTTGATGCCAAGCCGCTTTGAACCATGTGGCCTTTCTCAAATGATGGCCATGCGTTATGGAACCCTTCCTCTGGTGCATGAAGTCGGCGGACTTCGAGATACAGTCCAACCGTATAATGCTGTTGATGGAAGTGGAACAGGCTTTAGCTTCAATAATTTATCTGGCTATTGGTTTAACTGGGCAGTTGATGAAGCCTTGGCTGTCTACTACAATGACAAACAGGCTTGGTATGGTCTGCAAGAGCAAGCTATGACGCGTGACTTCTCATGGGATACGGCTAGTCAACGATACAATGATTTGTACCAATCCTTATAAATAGATCTATAATACAAACGCCTTTCGAGGCGTTTTTTGTGTTGCTTTCTTCCTATAAAGAAAACGGTTTATTTTTTTGAGTTTTAGAGCTTGCTAAAATAGAAGAAAAAAGATAAGATAGGTAAAGGTAAAAAATCCCGGGAAGGTTCTTATTTCTGGAAAGGATCCCATCCTCTCTAAAAATAATCAGGTCCTTGCTCGAGGGTTAAATATTACTATATAGGAATTTTAGGATGAAAAAAGCGAAACAAACGTTTGAAAAAATGACCAAATATTCGATTCGAAAATTATCTGTCGGTGTTGGTCCGGTAGCCATTGGAGCCTTTTTATTAGGAGGAAGCCTGTTAGGGGCTCGTCCTGTCCAAGCAGATCAGGTGACCCTCCCTACTCATGTGCACTTAGGATATGTGACAGAAGAAGAGCTAACTGCTGAAGAAAAAGAACAGGTGATTCATGCAATCCCTGAAGAGTATCAAAATGAAGATACTTTCTATCTCGTCTATAAGAAGAAGGAAGCAATTCAGTCGGTTCTTCCTCAAACAGGAAGTCAGGAAGTCGCCCTATTTGGCCTAAGTCTAGCCACTGCTTCCTTTGCGGTCCTCTTACTCTCTAAAAAGCACCGGAAGAAGGTCATGGGCGTCCTTTTGATTGGAGCCATGGGACAAAGTCTTCTACTTCCAGTTGAAGTCGCAGCCCTACAAAATCAAGTTTTGCGCGCCTATAATCAGGATCTTGCGATCGCATCGAGCAAAGATCTTGCAAATGGCGTGATTCAAATTGACGGCTATGACTATATTGGTTATCTGCGCTACCCGTCAGTCCAAAAGACGAGCTTACAAGAGCCAAAGACTATGCAGGAAACGAAACCTTCTGTAGAAGGAACGATCAAAACAAGTATAGGTATTCCACAAGTGGAAGCACAAGCGCGTGTGACCCCAGAAGTCGCTCCAGCCTTTCCTCAAGTTGAAAAACCAAGCCTGGAAGTCTCTACTGAGCCTGTGCCATTTGAAACTGTCAAACAAGCTGATCCTACATTACCTAAAGGGCAAACCAAGGTGCTGACTGCTGGTCAAAATGGGGAGCGGACTATATTGACGGAAGTCAGTGTGGTAGAGGGACAGGAAGTTCGTAGAGTAGTTGAAAGTAAGGTCACCAAAGAACCAGTTTCACAAATTCTTGCTGTTGGGACAAAAGAAGATGCCCAACCAACCCCTCAACCCAGCCCTTCTCCAGTTGTAACAGCAAAGGGGACGCAGGAAGAAGGTCATGTCGGTGAAGCTCCTGTTCAACCAGAGAACCCAGCCTATACAGGTGTGGTGGAA
>NZ_KV794411.1:196211-216308 GCF_001808725.1 Streptococcus sp. HMSC074F05
GAACCCAGCCTATACAGGTGTGGTGGAAGCCAAAGGAACACAAGAAGAAGGTCATGTCGGCGAAGCTCCTGTTCAACCGGAGAACCCAGCCTATACAGGTGTGGTGGAAGCTAAGGGAACACAGGAAGAAAGCCATGTCGGCGAAGCCCCTGTTCAACCGGAGAACCCAGAATATACCAGTGTAGTAGAAGCTAAGGGGACACAGGAAGAAGGCCATGTCGGCGAAGCTCCAATTCAACCGGAGAATCCAGCCTATACAGGTGTGGTGGAAGCAAAAGGGACACAGGAAGAAGGCCATGTCGGTGAAGCTCCTGTTCAACCGGAGAACCCAACCTATCAAGTAACGGAAGGGACGGTAACAGAGACAGAAACGGTAATCCTTCCATATGAAACAGAGTATGTAACGGATGCCAATCGTTACACAGATGAAGAAAGCCTTCTTCAGAAAGGCGAGGCTGGTAGCCAGGAGATTCGTCGTGTTTATAAGACGGTCAATGGTGAGAAGATTGGCGAACCCGTGAGCACGACAACTGAAACAGTAAAAGCTCCTGTGACAGAAAAAATTAGTCGTGGGACTAAGGCGATTGAAGGCCAAACAGAGGATGTTTCGTATGAGGAAATTCCATTTAAGACGGTAACCGAACAAGATGCCACCTTGCTAAAAGGATCCGAAAGGGTTTCTCAAGTCGGTAAAAATGGGAAGAAGAAAATCACCAAGGTTTACAAGACCATTAAGGGAGTTAAGACAACGGATGCTCCTACAATTTCCGAAGAAGTGGTAGAACAAGCGCAAGATCAGATCATTCAAAAAGGGACTAAAGAACTTGAAAAGCCAACCTTAACCTTGACCAACATTGATCAGGAAGAGTTGAAGCGCAGTGCCAAAGCTACTTATCATTTGGATAAACCAGACGGTGTGACCATCAAGTCCATCCAGGCTGTATTGAAGAAGGGTGATCAAGTGGTGAAAACCCTGACCCTTTCAGAGACGGACTTAGCAGCTGCTTTAGCGGACTTGGACTACTACAAGGATTATACGCTTGCAACGACCATGGTCTATGACCGTGGAAATGGGGATGAAGAAGAAGTTCTCAAGGAAGAACCACTGAGAATTGATCTTAAAAAAGTTGAAATCAAAAACATCAAGGAAACCAGTCTGATTAGCGTGGATGACCAAGGTCTTGAGACCGATAGCAGCCTCTTGTCTGAAACACCATCAGATGTGAAGCCTTACTACTTAAAGGTCACTACCCATGATAATAAGGTTACAAAACTAGCCGTTGATAAAATTGAAGAAGTGACGGTAGATGGCGCGACCCTCTACAAAGTAACAGCCAAAGCTCCTGATCTCATTCAACGGACTGCGGACAACCAGTTCAGTGAGGTCTATGTCCACTATATTGCGAAACCCAAAGCACATGAAGGTGATATCTACTACAATTTCAACGAACTTGTAAAAGCTATGCAAGCCAATCCGACTGGTACCTTTAAACTGGGTAGCAATATGAATGCGGCTAATGTCCAGCCAGCAGGGAAATCCTATGTGACCAATGCCTTCAAGGGAATTTTGGAAAGTACGGATGGGAATACATTTGCCATCCATAACATTACAAGACCATTGTTTGGGAACATCGAAGGTGGCTCGGTTAAGAATCTCTTGCTTGAAAATGTCAATATCGACCTACCTGGGACAGATCGAGTAGCCCCAATCGCAGGTGTTATCAAAAACAATGCAACTGTCGAGAATGTTAAAGTAACAGGAAGTGTTGTCGGGAACAATGACGTAGCAGGAATTGTCAATAAAATTGATGGTAGTGGGAAGGTCAGCAACGTTGCCTTTATCGGGAAACTGCACGCTGCTGGGAACAAAGGTGGCTATCTAGCGGGTGTTGTTGGCGAGAACTGGAAAGGTGTTGTTGAAAAAGCTTACGTTGATGCTGAAATCACTGGGAACAAAGCCAAAGCGGCAGGTCTCGTTTATTCCTCTCAAAATGGTGGAAATAACCACACAGTCGGTAAAGAAGGGGTTCTCAGAAACTCCGTTGCTAAAGGTTCAATTGAACTCAAAGAAGCGGTTCAATCTGGTGGATTACTAGGGACCAACTGGGCCTTGGGGACTATTGAAGACAACATCACCATGATGAAAGTCAAAACTGGTGAGATGGTCTTCGGACATTCGGATATCGACGCTGATGATTACTTCACCTATTCAAGAACCAAGCGCAATTACAGTGTGGAAGGCGTGAGTGAAGGGAAGAAAACCTTTAACAACTCCCGTAAAATCCCAAGCATCTCGCTGGCAGAAGCTGAGCAGAAAATCGAAGCAATGGGAATCACTGCTGATAAATTCACCAGCAGCAAACCGATTGAAGATACGCTCAATCACCTTGTTAGCAAAGACGATCAATACAAGGCCATCACTGCTTACGATGCGACTCGTGAGTTAGCTTACCGCAATATTGCTAAATTGCAACCATTCTACAACAAAGAATGGATTGTCGACCAAGGGAATAAATTGGCTGCAACGAGTCCTCTCTTGACCAAGGAAGTCTTGTCTGTGACCGCTATGAAGGGCAATGATTTTGTCACTAAACTAGCGGATGCGGATCACATCCTGATCCATTACGCGGATAAGACCAAAGATATCTTTAGCATGATGCCGAAAGATTCTAAGGTCAAACAAGTCAAAGAGTACAGTGTAGCAGAGCTCGGTGAAGTGATCTACACACCGAATATGGTGGACAAAGACCGGAGCGATCTCATTGGTGCCATCGTAGGAAAACTAAGTCCAGTAGAATTGCAATCAGATCCAATCTACACTCACTTAGGTCGAACAGGACCTAACAAAGTCAATGCCATCAAGAACCTTTACCTCGAAGAAAGCTTCCAAGAAGTCAAGGACAATCTGACTCACTTTGTCAAACAACTGGTTGAAAACCAAGATCATCAATTAAATACAGATGAAGCTGCCAAACGTGCGCTCATTAAGAAGATTGATGATAATAAGGCTGCTGTTCTTTTGGGTCTTTCTTACCTCAACCGTTATTACGGGGTGAAATTCGATAATGTCAATCTCAAGCAACTCATGTTGTTCAAGCCAGACTTCTATGGGAAGAATGTTGATGTCTTAGACCGCTTGATTGAAATCGGCTCAAAAGAAGACTACATCAAAGGGACTCGTACCCACGATGCTTTCCGTGAAGTCGTGGCTAAATCGACTCTTTCTGGCAACCTCAATGACTTCTTGAAGTACAATATGGAGCTCTTTACAAAAGAGACAGACTTGAACGATTGGTTCATCAAAGCAACCAAAGACAATGTCTATATTGTGGAGCGTGAGACGACCAATCCAGCATTCGCGTCTGCTAAACACAGAGCCTATGAGGGCTTAAACAATGATGTTCACGGTAAAATGATCTTGCCACTCTTGAACTTAAAAGATGCTCATATGTTCTTGATTTCAACTTACAACACTATGGCCTATAGTTCCTTCGAGAAATATGGCAAGAACACGGAAGCAGAACGCAATGCCTTCAAAGAGGAAATTGACAAGGTAGCGAAAGGCCAACAGAATTACCTAGATTTCTGGTCACGTCTAGCAACGGATAAGGTTCGCAATCAGCTCTTGAAGAGCAACAATATGGTGCCGACCCCTGTCCTTGATAACCAAAACTACAAGGGCATTAGTACAGACCGTTATGGACATACCAACAGTGGCAAGGATGTGGCTCCAATCCGTGAATTGTATGGTCCAACCGATCGTTACCATGCGACAGATTGGCGGATGGGAGCAGTGGCGCGAATTTACGGAAATCCATATAAAGATGACTCTGTCTTCTTCATGGTGACCGATATGATCAGTGACTTTGGGGTCTCTGCCTTCACGCACGAAACGACGCACGTCAATGACCGTATGGTTTACTTAGGTGGTTGGAGACACCGCGAAGGAACTGATATTGAAGCCTTTGCCCAAGGAATGTTGCAAACACCATCCGTATCCAATCCAAACGGGGAATACAAGGCCTTAGGTCTCAACATGGCCTATGAGCGTCCTAACGATGGAAACCAATGGTACAATACCAATCCAAATGATTTGAAGTCACGTGACGAAATTGATCGGTATATGAAAGGCTATAATGACACTCTCATGCTTCTGGATTACCTAGAAGGAGAAGCCGTCCTCAATAAAGGCAGTCAAGACTTGAACAATGCATGGTTCAAGAAGGTTGATAAACAATACCGAGGGGCTAATACCAAGAATCAATTTGATAAGGTGCGTCCTTTGAGTGATGAGGAAAAAGCCATCACCTTACATTCAGTAGATGATCTCATCACCAACAACTTCATGACCAATCGTGGTCCTGGAAATGGTGTCTATAATCCATTAGACTTTGGCTCAGCCTATGTGACGGTGCCGATGATGACAGGGATCTATGGTGGAAACACCAGTGAAGGGGCTCCTGGAGCCATGTCCTTCAAACACAATACCTTTAGACTCTGGGGCTACTATGGTTATGAAAAAGGCTTCTTAGGCTATGCTTCAAACAAGTATAAACAAGAATCCAAACAAGCAGGTCATGCGACTCTAGGGGATGATTACATCATTCAAAAGATTTCTGATGGGAAATTCAGTACCCTTGAAGACTGGAAGAAAGCCTACTTCAATGAAGTGGTAACCAGTGCCAAAAATGGACTTCAGGCTATTGAAGTGGATGGGACTACTTATAGCTCTTATGAGGACTTAAAACAAGCCTTTGCAACTGCGGTTGAAAAAGATCAGGCCAGTTTGAAGAATGGTTCTGTCAAATTTGACAATACCCTTGCCTTGAAAGAAAAAATCTTTAAGAAATTACTGCAACAAACAGACAGTTTCAAAACGTCTATCTTTAAATAATCGAATTCTCTCATCTGCTGAGCAGGTGAGAGTTTTTTAGAAGAAAAAATGAATAGAGGTGGACAAAGCGACTAAAAATTAAAAGAAATCAATCGTAGATAGGAAAAATTATCATATTAAAAAAATAACGTAATTTCACTAAAACGCTTACTTTTATAGGAAATATTTGACTATTATATCTTTTAGGAGTAAACTAAGGAAGTAAAATTTATAAAAGGAGAATTCATCATGAATTTAACATTTTTAGGTCTTTGTTTAGCCTGTTTTGGTGTATCACTGGCAGAAGGTTTGATGATGAGTAGCTTATTGAAATCTGCGTCTCGTCAACCAGAAATTATCGGTCAATTGCGTAGCCTCTTGATTCTTGGTGTTGCCTTTGTCGAAGGTACTTTCTTCGTAACCTTGGTTATGGCCTTTATTATCAAATAGACGCTTCTATTTTAGAAAAGGAGGTGTCAAACCTTGGAAGAAAGTATCAATCCAACGATTACTCTTGGACCTGTATCTTTTAATTTGACCCTACTTGCTATGACCCTGATTTCTGTTTTCGCCGTTTTTGGCTTCATTTATTGGGCCAGTCGAAAAATGTCGATCCGACCAAAAGGCAAACAAAATGTGCTGGAATACGCATATGACTTTGTCGTAGGCTTTACAAAAGGAAATATTGGGGAACATTACATAAAGGACTATTCCTTGTTCTTGTTTGTTCTTTTCCTCTTTCTTTTAGTAGCCAATAACATTGGATTGATGGCTAAAATCGAAACGACCAATGGTTACAATTTGTGGACATCACCAACCGCTAACCTGGGTTATGACTTTGCCTTTTCATTTTTGATCACCTTAATCGCCCATGTAGAAGGAATTCGCAGACGTGGTGTGAAGGAATATTTAAAGGCTTTTGTGACACCCGGATTTATGACCCCCATGAATATTTTGGAAGAATTAACGAACTTTGCCTCCTTGGCACTTCGGATCTTCGGAAATATCTTTGCGGGTGAGGTACTAGCAAGCTTGCTTGTGACTTTGTCGCATCAAGCTGTTTATTGGTATCCATTTGCCTTTATTGGAAGCATGGCGTGGACAGCGTTTTCGATTTTCATTTCATGTATCCAAGCCTATGTGTTTACCATGTTGTCATCAATTTATATTGGTAAGAAAATTAATGGTGAAGAGTAAGTAGAGGAGGAGTAGAAGAATGCATGTATCAATGAGTGAAATTATTGGTAACTTTATTCTCATTGCTGGTTCCTTCCTATTATTAATCTTTTTAATAAAGAAATTTGCATGGAACAATATCAATGGAATTTTAGAAGCGCGTGCCAAAAAGATTACAGATGATATTGATGGAGCAGAATCAGCTCGTCAAAAAGCTGAGGAACTAGCAAGTAAACGTGAAGAAGAGTTGGCAGGTAGCCGCAAAGAAGCTGCGTCTATCGTCGAAAATGCAAAGGAAACTGCAGAAAAGAATAAATCTCAGATCCTTTCAGAAGCCACTCAAGAAGCAGTACGTTTGAAAGAAAAAGCGCAACAAGAAATTGCGCATAACAAAGAAGAAGCATTGAACAGTATCAAAGGTGATGTGGCAGATCTCACTGTCAATCTTGCCAGCAAATTGTTGAGCCAACAGCTGGATGCTGAAGGTCAACGCCAACTGATCGATCGCTATCTTGATGAATTAGGAGAAGCCTAATGGACAAAAAGCAACTGATGGTGATTGAGAAATATACCCAGCCTTTTGTTCAATTGGTCTTTGAAAAAGGAGAACAAGACCTAGTCTTTGAAAAATTGACTCAAATCAAGGGTATTTTTGAAGAGACTGGACTTGCTAACTTCTTAGCTCATATCGGTGTAGAGGATGAAGAGAAAGCAAAAAGTCTCAGACTTTTTCAACCCTCGGATTCACAATTACTCGACCATTTGATTGAAGTGGTTATTCTCAATCATCGTGAAGCCTTATTTTATGACATTGTAACGATTTGTTTGGATCAGATTCAACTGTTGAGCAACGCTTTTGTCGTCACTGTTACGACGGTTGCTGGTTTGGATCCTGTTCAAGAGCAAAAGCTAATCCCCATTATCGAAAGAAAATTTGGGATTCAAGTTCGCTCGATCCAACAAAAGATCGATCCAGATTTAATTGGTGGCTTTGTCGTGACAGCCAATCATAAAACGTTGGATACCAGTCTCAAACACCAATTGCAAGTTATAAAATCTAAATTGAAATAGAAAGTGGTGTGAATTTTGGCGATTAACGCACAAGAAATCAGCGCTTTAATTAAGCAACAAATTGAAAATTTCAAGCCAAACTTTGACGTCACTGAGACAGGTGTTGTAACCTACATTGGTGACGGGATTGCCCGTGCTCATGGTCTTGAAAATGCCATGAGTGGTGAGTTGTTAATCTTTGAAAATGGCTCATACGGGATGGCCCAAAACTTAGAGACAACGGATGTCGGGATCATCATCTTGGGTGATTTCACGGATATTCGTGAAGGAGACTCTGTCCGTCGTACAGGTAAAATCATGGAAGTCCCTGCAGGGGATGCCTTGATTGGTCGTGTTGTCAACCCACTTGGCCAACCAGTAGATGGTTTGGGTGAGATTGTGACAGATAAATTCCGTCCAGTTGAAACACCAGCTCCTGGTGTTATGCAACGGAAATCTGTCTCAGAACCCCTACAAACTGGTTTGAAAGCCATTGATGCCCTTGTTCCAATTGGACGCGGTCAACGGGAATTGATCATCGGGGACCGTCAAACAGGGAAAACTTCGATTGCCATCGATACCATTTTGAACCAAAAGGGTCAAGACATGATCTGTATCTATGTGGCGATTGGTCAAAAAGAATCAACAGTTCGTACGCAAGTAGAAACTCTCCGTAAATACGGAGCTATGGATTATACGATTGTGGTAACCGCTTCGGCTTCTCAACCGTCTCCATTGCTTTATTTGGCACCTTATGCTGGGGTTGCCATGGCAGAAGAGTTCATGTATAACGGTAAACATGTTTTGATCGTCTATGATGATTTGTCAAAACAAGCCGTAGCTTACCGTGAATTGTCCCTTCTTCTCCGTCGTCCACCAGGACGTGAAGCCTTCCCAGGGGATGTCTTCTATCTCCACAGCCGTTTGTTGGAACGTTCTGCGAAAGTTTCGGATGAATTGGGTGGGGGTTCTATTACAGCTCTTCCAATCATTGAAACCCAAGCAGGGGACATCTCCGCTTATATCGCAACCAATGTGATTTCGATCACAGACGGACAAATCTTCTTGCAAGATAGTTTGTTTAATGCCGGTATTCGTCCAGCCATTGATGCCGGATCTTCTGTTTCCCGGGTTGGTGGATCTGCTCAAATCAAGGCTATGAAGAAAGTTGCGGGTACCCTTCGTATCGACCTCGCTTCCTACCGTGAGTTGGAAGCCTTCACGAAATTTGGTAGTGATTTGGATGCTGCGACTCAAGCGAAATTGAACCGTGGTCGTCGGACAGTGGAAGTCTTGAAACAACCTGTTCATGAACCATTGACAGTTGAAAAACAAGTCGTGATCTTGTATGCCTTGACTCATGGTTTCTTAGATAGTGTTCCAGTAGACGACATTCTTCGTTTCCAAGAAGAGTTGTTTGATTACTTTGAAGCACATTATCATCAAATCTTTGAGACGATTCGTTCGACACATGATCTTCCAGCAGAAGAAGAACTGGATGCAGCCCTTACTGAATTTGTCAACCAGTCAAATTTCAAATAGAAATAGGAGTGGAAGATGGCAGTTTCATTAAATGATATTAAAAATAAAATTGCATCCACAAAAAACACCAGTCAAATCACCAATGCCATGCAGATGGTGTCCGCTGCCAAACTTGGTAAATCTGAGCAGGCAGCCAAGGATTTTCAGGTTTATGCTGCTAAGGTACGTAAGTTATTAACAGACTTGCTCCATGGACATGAAACAGAAAATACCAAGTCCCATCCGATGTTGGTGAGTCGCCCGGTAAAAAAGACAGCTTATATCGTGATTACATCCGATCGTGGTTTGGTTGGAGGTTACAATGCCTCCATCCTTAAAACCATGATGGAAATGAAGGCAGAATACCATCCAACTGGAGATGACTTTGAAGTGATCTGTATTGGAAGCGTCGGTGCGGATTTCTTCCGTGCCCGTGGGATTCAGCCGGTTTATGAATTGCGTGGTTTGCCTGATCAGCCTAGCTTTAAGGAAGTTCGCAAGATCATTTCGAAAACAGTCCAAATGTATCAAGAAGGCTTGTTTGATGAGTTGTACGTCTGTTACAACCACCACGTCAACAGTTTGACGAGTCAAATGCGGGTGGAACAAATGCTTCCAATTATTGATTTGGACCCAAATGAAGCGGATGAGGACTATGTATTGAATCTAGAATTGGAATCTAGTCGAGATGCCATTTTGGATCAATTGCTTCCTCAATTTGCTGAAAGCATGATCTATGGTGCCATTATTGATGCTAAAACAGCTGAAAATGCTGCGGGGATGATGGCCATGCAAACTGCAACAGACAATGCCAAGAAAGTCATTGATGAATTAACGATTCAATACAACCGTGCTCGTCAAGCAGCGATTACACAAGAAATTACCGAAATCGTTGCAGGTGCTAGCGCCCTTGAATAGTTGTCGGATACAATTTTAAATACAAAAACAGATGCTTGAAAGAGAACTTTTGAGCAGTAGAAATTACTTAGAATAGGAGAATGACATGAGTTTAGGCAAAATTTCTCAGGTCGTAGGTCCCGTCGTAGACGTTGCCTTTTCCGTTGGAGATAAACTTCCTGAGATCAATAATGCGCTTGTAGTCTATAAAAATGACCAACAAAAATCAAAAGTCGTTCTTGAAGTAGCTTTGGAACTTGGTGATGGGGTCGTACGGACCATCGCCATGGAATCAACCGATGGTTTAACACGTGGAATGGAAGTCTTGGACACAGGTCGTCCAATCTCTGTTCCAGTCGGAAAAGAAACCTTGGGACGTGTCTTCAATGTTCTTGGAGATACCATTGACTTGGATCAACCTTTTGCTGAGGATGCTCCTCGTGACTCCATCCACAAAAAAGCTCCATCCTTTGACGAGCTCTCTACTTCAGAAGAAATTCTTGAAACAGGGATCAAGGTCATTGACCTCTTAGCCCCTTATTTGAAAGGTGGGAAGGTCGGACTCTTCGGTGGTGCCGGAGTTGGGAAGACTGTCTTGATTCAAGAATTAATCCATAATATTGCCCAAGAACACGGTGGTATTTCTGTATTTACCGGTGTTGGGGAACGGACACGTGAAGGGAATGACCTTTACTGGGAAATGAAAGAATCTGGCGTTATTGAAAAAACAGCCATGGTCTTTGGACAAATGAATGAGCCACCTGGAGCACGGATGCGTGTTGCTTTGACTGGTTTGACCATTGCGGAATACTTCCGTGATGTCGAAGGTCAGGACGTTCTCTTGTTTATCGACAATATCTTCCGTTTCACCCAAGCCGGATCTGAAGTATCAGCCCTTTTGGGACGGATGCCTTCAGCCGTTGGTTACCAACCTACTTTGGCAACTGAAATGGGGCAATTGCAAGAACGGATTACGTCAACCAAGAAAGGTTCTGTTACATCCATTCAAGCCATCTATGTGCCAGCCGATGACTATACAGACCCAGCGCCAGCAACCGCCTTTGCCCACTTGGATTCAACAACCAACTTGGAACGTAAATTGGTACAATTGGGGATCTACCCTGCGGTGGACCCATTGGCATCAAGCTCACGTGCCCTTTCTCCAGAAATCGTAGGAGAAGAACACTATGCAGTAGCATCTGAGGTCAAACGTGTCCTTCAGCGTTACCATGAATTGCAAGATATCATTGCGATCTTGGGGATGGATGAATTGTCTGACGAAGAAAAGACCTTGGTTGCTCGTGCTCGCCGGATCCAATTCTTCTTGTCACAAAACTTCAACGTTGCGGAACAATTTACCGGTCAACCTGGTTCATACGTACCTGTTGCAGAAACTGTTCGTGGTTTTAAAGAAATCTTGGACGGAAAATATGACCATCTTCCTGAAGATGCCTTCCGTGGTGTTGGATCGATCGAAGATGTGATTGCCAAAGCTGAAAAAATGGGATTCTAAGAAGAGGTGAAAGATGAGTCAAATGAACGTCCAAATCGTTACACCGGATGGACTGGTTTATGATCATCATGCCGCATTTGTATCTGTCAAGACAATTGATGGTGAATTAGGGATTTTACCTCATCATATCAATACCATTGCGGTTTTGGCTGTAGACCAAGTAAAGGTTCGTCGTGTCGACGATGACAAACATATTGATTGGATTGCAGTCAATGGGGGGATTATCGAAGTAGCAGGTAATCTCATTACCATTGTTGCCGATTCTGCCGAACGTGCTCGAGATATCGACATTAGTCGTGCAGAACGTGCCAAACTGCGAGCTGAAAAAGCGATTGAAGAAGCCAAAGATCAGCATTCGGTTGATATGGAACGTCGTGCTAAAATTGCTCTTCAACGCGCCATTAACCGGATTAATGTCGGAAATCGTTTATAACATATTAAAAAATAAGGTAGAGGTCTTGTCCTCGCCTTATTTTTGTTGAGTGAGAATCAAAAGAAGAAAGTGAGAATCAAATATGGTATAATAGCTGTATGATCCAAATGATTTTTAACTTTTCAAGCCATTTATTGTTTATCTTTTTTGCCTATTACCTATTGTTGAACCTGGTTCAATGGGAAAAGTTTTTAAAAGTAAGTACTGAAAATGCTGTTAAAATCCGTTTTTTGATCTTGATGCTCAGCATTGGAATCGGCTATCTAACCAGCTCATTTTTTATCAGCGTGTATGAGATGAGTCGGCAGATTTTTATTGGCCAATTCTAGCCACATTTTATCAAAAATATGGTATGATAGAAGTCGTGACTTTAAGAAATTGGAGAACAATCCCGTATGGAAAAAATAATCGTTAATGGTGGAAATAATCGACTAGTTGGAACTGTCAAAATCGAAGGAGCAAAAAACGCTGTCCTTCCGCTTCTTGCTGCAACAGTCCTTGCAAGTGAGGGCGTGACGACCTTAAAAAACGTCCCTGTTTTATCAGATGTCTTCACAATGAACAATGTCGTTCGTGGCTTGAATGCACAAGTGACCTTCAATGAAGAAGAAAATACGGTTGTCGTAGATGCGCAAGATAAATTATCAGAGGAAGCGCCTTATAAGTATGTGAGCAAGATGCGGGCCTCTATCGTTGTCTTGGGTCCTGTCTTGGCACGCAATGGCCATGCCAAGGTTTCCATGCCTGGAGGCTGTACGATCGGTAGTCGTCCAATAGACCTCCATCTCAAAGGTCTGGAAGCCATGGGGGCTGAAATTACACAAACGGCCGGCTATATTGAAGCGAAAGCAGATCGTCTCAAGGGAGCACATATCTATATGGACTTCCCATCAGTAGGGGCAACACAAAATATTATGATGGCTGCAACCTTGGCTGATGGAGTCACCGTGATTGAAAATGCTGCGCGGGAACCTGAGATTGTTGACCTAGCTCTTTTACTCAACAAAATGGGAGCTAATGTCAAGGGGGCAGGAACTGAGACCTTAACCATCGTCGGTGTGGAGAGCTTGCATGGGGCAGACCACAATGTTGTGCAAGACCGCATCGAAGCTGGAACCTTTATGATTGGGGCAGCCATGACCGGTGGAGATGTCTTGATCGAAGATGCCATTTGGGAACACAATCGTCCGCTGCTGTCTAAGATGCAGGAGATGGGCGTGAAGGTAACCGAAGAAGAAAATGGAATTCGGATTCAATCGGATATCAGTAAGCTCCGTCCAGTGACTGTTAAAACTCTTCCGTACCCAGGATTCCCAACTGATATGCAGGCTCAATTTACAGCCTTGATGGCCATGGCTAAGGGTGAGTCCACCATGATTGAAACCGTCTTTGAGAATCGTTTCCAACATTTGGAAGAAATGCGTCGAATGGGCGTTCACTCAGATATTATGCGGGATACAGCTCGTATCGTAGGAGGTGAAAGCTTCCAAGGTGCAGAGGTCATGTCGACCGATTTGCGCGCGAGTGCAACGCTTGTCTTGATGGGCTTAGTGGCAGAAGGAGAAACAAAGGTCAGCAAATTAAGTCACTTAGACCGTGGTTATTATCAATTCCATGAGAAATTGGTGGCACTTGGTGCAGACGTGAAACGTGTAGAGGAAGAAGACGATGAAAACTAATCTTCGCTATGTTGGAAAACAGCTAGGAATTGTCCTCCTGTTGGCTGTGATTGGCATCATCATTTTTGCAATTGGTTTGGTCATTGGTTATGGAGTGATTGGCGATGGAAAAAATCCATGGTCCATTCTCTCTCCGGATACTTGGTCAGAAATCATTGGAAAGCTAACCGGCAAATAAGATTTAAATAACATTGAGTAAAAAGGAGAGCAGCGAATCGAGTCAGTGACCCATCTAGCGCTGCTCTTTTTTGGAGAGAGGTATGGCAAAACAAACAGTAAGCAAACGAACCAAACAAACACTAGCAGGTTTTGTGGTGGCAACGGCCCTAGCTATTGGTGGCTATTATTTTAATCAACCGACGGTAAAAGAAGCGACAGATCAGGTTGTTTCGGTGGTGACCAGTAGCCAAGAGGAAACACCTAGTAAAGAGTTAGCTAGCTCTGTATTAACGAAATCTGCCCGTTCACAATTGGGAAATGACTTGGAATGGAATGGCGCTGGATCCTTTGTCGTTAAGGGGAATCGGACAGATCTGGATGCCAGTGTGGCTAGTCAACCCTATGCGGATAACAAGACAAAAGAAGTCAATGGAAAGACCGTACCGACAGTTGCCAATGCCATCATGACTAAGGCGACTCGTCAGTACAGAGATCGCGATGCAACAGGAAGTGGCCTAACCGATTGGAAACCTGCTGGTTGGCATCAGGTTCATAATCTGTCAGGCGAGTACGACCATGCTGTGGATCGGGGTCATCTATTGGGTTACGCCTTGATCGGCAATCTCAAAGGCTTTGACGCTTCTACTAGCAATCCCAAAAATATCGCCGTGCAAACGGCTTGGTCCAATCAAGCCAATGATCCTCATTCCACTGGTCAAAACTACTATGAGACCCTGGTTCGAAAAGCCTTAGATAAGAACAAGCGGGTCCGCTATCGGGTCACTTTGATCTACAATCAGCCGGAAGATCTGATTCCTTTAGGTTCTCACATCGAAGCCAAATCGAGTGACGGGACTCTTGAGTTCAATGTCTTTGTTCCCAATGTTCAAAGTGGAATGAGCCTGGATTACCAGACAGGAAAAGTAACCATCCATCAATAAGCAAAAAAGCAGGTTTATTTAAGTTATTTTTAAGCATGGAGTGTTACAATTGCATACCTTCTTTAAGAGAAAGGAGAATGTATGAGAACTATTTTTCGGTTTTTCAGAGGAATCCTTCGCATGGCTTGGAGTCTCTTTTGGGGATTTTTCTGGACCATTGCGATCAGTTTTCTCATCCTTGTGGGGATCATCTATTTCACAGATTCTCCTAGTTCTGGTATGGATGGGGTTGGGCGAGCTGCCCAAAAGGTTGTCTATCAAGTTGGAAATTTATTTGGTGATCAGGGCTTTGTATCGCGCTTTGGGATGGCACCTAGCTCACAGACGACGCAGACGGACAATCATGAGCATAGTGGTGCTCGCTGGGAAAAAGCAGAGGCCACGGTTTATCTAGATCCCAATATCAGTCAAACTTTTATAAAAGCCTATCGGGATGCCATTGAGGCTTGGAACCAAACAGGTGCCTTTACTTTCAAGCTGGTCACAAATGAAAAAGAAGCCAATGTGGTCTTGACCGAGATGGACAACGCATCCGTTTCTGCAGCAGGAGAGACTGCCTCTCAAACTAACCTCTTAACCAATCGGTTCACCCACATCACAGTTCGCCTCAATCGCCATTATCTGTTAAATTATATCTATAACTATAGTTATGATCGGATTGTCAATACAGCTGAGCATGAACTAGGCCATGCGATTGGGTTGGACCACACAGATGGAGAATCGGTCATGCAACCAGCTGGCTCTTTCTACAGTATCCAGGATTCAGATGTAGAAGCAGTCCGACAATTATACAAGGAAGAATGAGTTTAAAAATACTTGCTAAAAGTTCTGGGCCTCAAGGGGCTCGGGATTTTTTTGATGCTTCGTCTTCCCTTGTTTAATCCGTAAAAAGATAGTAAAATAGGAACATGATTATTTTACAAGCCAACAAAATTGAACGCTCTTTTGCAGGGGAGGTTCTTTTTGATAATATCAGCCTGCAAGTGGATGAACGGGACCGGATTGCCCTGGTTGGAAAGAACGGAGCCGGTAAGTCCACGCTCTTAAAAATCTTGGTGGGAGAAGAAGAGCCGACTTCTGGGGAAATCAATAAAAAGCGCGACCTTTCTCTTTCCTATCTAGCCCAGGATAGTCGCTTTGAGTCGTCCAATACCATCTACGATGAGATGCTTCATGTCTTTGACGATCTTCGTAAGACGGAGAAAAGTTTGCGGCAGATGGAGCTGGAGATGGGGGAAAAAACTGGGGCTGACTTGGACAAACTCATGCTGGATTATGACCGTTTATCGGAAGAATTCCGTCAAGCTGGTGGTTTCACCTATGAGGCAGATATTCGCGCGATTCTCAACGGCTTCAAGTTCGATGAGTCCATGTGGCAGATGAAGATTGAAGAGCTGTCTGGAGGGCAAAACACCCGTCTAGCCCTAGCCAAGATGCTCTTGGAGAAGCCAAATCTCTTGGTACTGGACGAGCCGACCAACCACTTGGATATTGAGACCATTGCCTGGTTGGAAAATTACTTGGTCAATTATAGCGGGGCCCTTCTCATTGTCAGCCACGATCGGTATTTCTTAGACAAGGTCGCAACCATTACTTTGGATTTGACCAAGCATTCTTTAGATCGCTATGTCGGCAATTACTCCAGCTTTGTCGAGCAAAAAGAGCAAAAGCTTCTGACCGAAGCCAAGAACTACGAGAAGCAACAAAAAGAAATTGCAGCGCTTGAAGACTTTGTCAACCGTAATTTGGTGAGGGCGTCGACTACCAAACGGGCCCAGTCTCGTCGCAAGCAGTTGGAAAAAATGGAGCGCCTAGACAAGCCCGAAGCTGGGACCAAGTCTGCCCATATGACCTTCCATTCTGATAAGGCCTCTGGTAATGTCGTTTTGACAGTAGAAGAGGCGGCCGTTGGCTATGATGATCAAATCCTGTCCGAGCCGATCAATCTGGATATCCGTAAGATGAATGCGGTCGCTATTGTCGGACCAAATGGGATCGGGAAATCTACTCTTATCAAGTCTATTGTCGGGCAGATTCCTTTTATCAAGGGGGAAGCCCGTTTTGGGGCCAATGTCGAGGTGGGCTACTATGACCAGACCCAAAGTAAACTAACCCCTCACAATAGTGTCTTGGATGAGCTCTGGAATGACTTTAAACTGACACCAGAAGTAGAAATTCGTAATCGCCTAGGAGCCTTCCTTTTCTCAGGGGACGATGTCAAGAAAACCGTCGGCATGCTGTCAGGTGGAGAGCGGGCGCGTCTACTCTTGGCCAAGCTGTCCATGGAAAACAACAATTTCTTGATTCTCGATGAGCCGACCAACCACTTGGACATTGATAGCAAGGAAGTACTGGAAAATGCCTTGATTGATTTTGATGGGACCCTGCTCTTTGTCAGCCACGACCGCTACTTTATCAATCGGGTGGCTACACAGGTTTTGGAACTCTCAGAAGAGGGCTCGACCCTTTACCTAGGAGACTATGACTATTATCTGGAGAAGAAAGCAGAGTTAGAGGCCCTTGCTGCAGCGCAAGCAGAAGCTGAGCCCGCTTCTTCAACGGAAGAAGTCACTGGCAATGACTATCACCTGCAAAAGCAAAATCAAAAGGAACTCCGCAAAATCACCCGCCGCATTGAGCAATTGGAAGCAGAGATGGAAGAGCTAGATCAAAAAATCCAAGACATCACCGAAACCATGCATAGCACCAACGATGCAGCCGACTTAGTTCAACTCCAGAGTGACCTGGACCAACTGACTGTCCAGCAGGAAGCAGTTATGGAAGAATGGGCAGAACTGTCAGAGCAGGTGGAATAAATGGAAGATTTAGGCAAAGTTTTTCGGGAATTTCGAATCAGTAAAAATTATTCGTTAAAAGAAGCTGTAGGCCACCAATGAAACCGGCGAACTCATGGAGAGCCAGCAGCAAATCGACCAGCTGACCGCCGCCCAAGAAGAAGCCATGATAGAATGGGAAGAATTAGCGGAGAAAGTGTAGTTTTCTAATTTGCCTAAGGAGAACATTGTGATGACTGAAAATGATTGGTTTATGAAGCAGATTAAAGGTGTAGCCGATATAATTGGTACAACTTTGCGCCTGCAGATTCAGAATTTAGATTTGGGGCAGTATGAGGATGAGGAAGGAAAACTCATCAACGGGAATCACTATCTTCAGCAAGTTTTAGAAGAGCAGCGCTTTACAGAGGCCATTTCTTTTGTTGAAGAGCAGATGAAACGCCTACCTCTTCATCAGTATGATCTATTGGTTGATTGGCTGATTTCTTACTTAAGACAATTAGATGTTTCCGTTAAAGAAGATCACGGATTCTACGAAGGATACTTGCAAGAGTTAGAAAGGTACTTAAAGGAATTTAAGTGGTAATCAAATGGAAGATTTAGGCAAAGTTTTTCGTGAATTTCGAATCAGTAAGAATTATTCGTTAAAAGAAGCTGCGGGAGAAGCTTGCTCGACCTCCCAGTTATCCCGTTTTGAATTGGGGATGTCGGATCTGGCTACGTCGCGCTTCTTTGAAATTTTGGACAATATCCATGTGACTGTTGAGAATTTTATGGATAAGGCCAGAAATTTCCAACACCATGAGCATGTGGCCTTGATGGCTCAGATTATTCCGCTTTACTACTCAAATGATATTGCTGGTTTTCAAAGGCTTCAAGGAGAACAACTTGAAAAGTCTACAAGTTCGACCAATCCCCTCTATTTTGAATTGAACTGGATTTTGTTACAAGGCTTGATTTGCCAGAGAGATGCCAGCTACACGATGAAGCAAAGTGATCTGGACAAGGTGGCGGATTATCTCTTTCAGACGGAAGAATGGACCATGTATGAGTTGATCCTCTTTGGCAATCTTTATAGCTTTTATGATGTGGATTATGTCACTCGGCTTGGTAGAGAAGTGATGGAGCGGGAAGATTTCTACAAGGAAATTGGTCGCCATCGAAAACTGGTCTTGATTCTAGCCCTCAATTGTTACCAGCATTGTTTAGAACACCGTTCTTTTGAAAGTGCTAGTTATTTTGAAGCCTATGTGGAAAAGATTATCGGCAAGAGCATCAAACTCTACGAGCGCAATGTCTTTCATTACCTCAAGGGATTTGCCCTCTATCAGAAGGGGCAAGAGAAAGAAGGGAGTCAGCAAATGCAAGAGGCTATGCATATTTTTGGTGTGCTAGGTCTTCCAGAGCAGGTAGCTTACTATCAAGAACACTTTGATAAATTTGTAATAGATGAATGTCCCTAAATAGGACAGTGATAAAGGAGATTTTATGAACCGACATGCGGTACAATTAATTAGTCGTGGAGCTATTAACAAAATTGGAAATATGCTCTATGACTATGGAAATAGTGTCTGGCTGGCTTCGATGGGGACTATAGGAAAGACGGTATTAGGGATCTATCAAATTTCTGAGTTAGTGACAGGGATTCTCGTGAATCCTTTTGGAGGAGTGATTTCAGACCGTTTTTCTCGTCGCAAGATTTTGATGACGACCGACCTGGTTTGTGGACTCCTTTGTTTGGCGATTTCTTTTATCACAAATGATAGCTTGATGATTGCGGCTCTTATTTTTGCCAATATTGTTCAGGCCATTGCCTTTGGTTTTTCTCGACCTGCCAATAAAGCCATTATTACCGAGGTAGTAGAGAAAGACGAGATTGTGACCTATAACGCCCACTTGGAGTTAGTCTTACAGGTTGTTAGTGTCTGTTCACCTGTTTTTTCTTTCCTAGTTCTACAATTTGCCAGTCTTCATATGACCCTCTTATTAGATGCACTGACCTTTTTCATTGCCTTTGTCCTAGTGGCTTTCCTTCCGAAAGAAGAAGCTAAGGTTCAAGAGAGGAAACAGTTTACCGGGAAAGATATTTTTTCTGATATCAAGGATGGGTTAGACTATATCTGGCATCAGAAAGAGATTTTCTTTCTCTTATTAGTGGCTTCTAGCGTCAATTTCTTTTTTGCGGCTTTTGAGTTTTTACTTCCCTTCTCGAATCGTCTATACGGGGTTAAAGGAGCTTATGCGACTATTTTAACGCTGGGAGCTATTGGATCTATTCTAGGAGCACTTGTTGCCAATAAAATGAAATCAAGTATGAAAATTCTCCTGTTTTTACTGATCATGGCAGGGATAGGAGTGTTCATAATGGGCTTGCCCCTTCCGCCTTATCTTTCCTTTTCAGGAAATTTGGTCTGTGAATTTTTTGTGACCATTTTCGACATCCACGTTTTTACTCAAGTACAAACCAAGGTGGAAGATGATTATCTAGGTAGAGTATTGAGCACAATTTATACCTTGGCTGTTCTCTTTATGCCCATCGCCAAAGGGTTGATGACTTGGTTGCCAAGCGTCCGTATGAAATCATTTCTCTTGATTGGAGCTGGGGTTATTCTCTTTTCACTCTTGGCTCAGCTAGTAGCTAAGCAACTTCAATCAAAAGAACAGTAGGGATCCTTTGATAAATTTGTAAAGCATTAATTTTCCCAAATAGGGGACAAAATGAAAACCTCTTTCATGAACTGATACAATAGTTTCAGAAAATGAAGGAGGTTTTTTATGAATCGACATGCTATCCAGTTGATTGCTCGTGGGGCGATCAATAGAATGGGAAATATGCTCTATGACTATGGGAACAGTGTTTGGCTGGCTTCGATGGGGACGGTAGGAAAGACAGTGTTGGGGATTTATCAGATTTCTGAACTCGTCACCTCCATTCTAGTCAATCCATTTGGAGGCGTGATCTCAGACCGTTTTTCCCGTCGCAAGATTTTGATGACGACCGACTTGGTTTGTGGTCTCCTTTGTTTGGGAATTTCTTTTATCACAAATGATAGCTTGATG
>NZ_KV794411.1:216408-228299 GCF_001808725.1 Streptococcus sp. HMSC074F05
TTTTATCACAAATGATAGCTTGATGATTGCAGGCCTGATTGTTGCCAATATTGTCCAGGCCATTGCTTTTGCTTTCTCTCGTACGGCTAATAAAGCCATTATCACAGAAGTTGTAGAAAAGGATGAGATTGTGACCTATAATGCCCGCTTGGAGTTGACCTTACAAGTGGTCGGTGTTAGTTCTCCTGTGTTCTCTTTCCTTGTTTTACAATTTGCCAGTCTCCATGCGACTCTCTTACTAGATGCGCTAACTTTTTTCATCGCCTTTGTTCTGGTCGCTTTCCTTCCGAAAGAAGAAGCCAAGGTTCAGGAAAAGAAACGGCTTACGGGAAAAGATATTTTTTCGGATATGAAGGATGGATTGCACTATATCTGGCATCAGAAAGAGATTTTCTTTCTCTTGTTGGTGGCTTCCAGCGTCAATTTCTTTTTTGCAGCTTTTGAGTTTTTGATTCCTTTTTCGAATCGCCTTTACGGGGTCAAAGGAGCATATGCGACCATCTTAACCTTGGGCGCTATTGGCTCTATCATCGGAGCCTTGATTGCTAATAAATTTAAATCAAGCATGGAAATGCTACTTTTCTTATTGATTTTAACAGGAGTAGGAGTCTTCATGATGGGCTTGCCCCTTCCGCCTCTTCTTTCCTTTTCTGGAAATCTAGTCTGTGAGCTCTTTATGACAATTTTTAACATCCACTTTTTTACCCAGGTTCAAACCAAGGTAGAAGGAGACTATCTGGGCCGGGTCTTAAGCACCATTTTTACCTTGGCCATTCTCTTTATGCCTGTGGCTAAAGGCTTGATGACCTGGTTGCCAAGTGTCCGTGTAGAATCTTTTCTCTTGATAGGAGCTGGCGTCATCCTCTTTTCACTCTTAGCACAAGTAGTCGCCAAGAAATTACAAGCAAAAGAAGGTACATCAGCATAAAAAAAGCACCGATCGGTGCTTTTTTAGTTGTTATTTTTTTCTTCTATTTTAACTTCTTTCTTTTCTTCCTCCAGTTGCTTTTGAGTGCTCTTGAGTTCTTTTTTTAGGGAGAAGCCCTTTGAAAAATTAACCAAGGTCATGACAAATGCACCCAAGAGGACACAGAGCAAGATCAGAATGATCAAGGGCAATTTAAATTGGACCAAGAGGAAATTCACAGTGACTGATTGCATGTTTGCAAGGGAAATACCAGCAATCAATAAAATTAAAAGTAATAAAGCAATGTAGTGTAGATTATTTTTGTTCATCATTATCTCCTTATTGTTCAGCAGGGGCCTTGCTTTTCACATCAGCGTACTCTTCCGGCTGCTCTAGGCTTAGAATCTCCTCATAAGCCGGTAGGGAAAGGTCCTTGCCATATTTATTTTTTAAAGCAGTGCTCACTAGTCGATAGGCCAAATTGGCATTTCGGGACAAGATAGGACCGTGGAAGTAGCTGCCAAAGACGTTCTTGTAATGAACCCCTTCGCACCCATCTTCTTTGTTGTTCCCATTTCCATAGATGACCTTACCCAGCGGTTTTTCATCCTCAGCCAAGAAGGTCCGACCTTGGTGGTTTTCAAAACCATAATAGGTTTCGTTAAATTCTTCGTTATGGATTTTGATATCACCGATATAGCGGTTGTTGACTTGGTTGAGCGTATAGTGGCCCATAATGCCAAGTCCCTCAATGCGTTTGCCAGAAGCTTCAATGTAGTATTGGCCTAGAAGCTGAAAGCCACCACAGATAGCAAGGACTACACCATCGTCATCAATGAAGCGTTCGAGGTCTTCTTTTTTATCTGGTAGATCCTCGGATACAATGGTCTGTTCGTAGTCTTGCCCGCCGCCGAAAAAGGCGATATCGTAGGCATCAGGGTCGAACCGGTCTTTGAGAGAGACGATATCAACAGTGACATGGGCTCCAAGCTTTTCCGCAACGTACTTGAGCATGAGGATATTCCCATTGTCCCCATAGGTATTCATTAAGTTGCCATAGAGATGGGCAATACGCAGGCTGTAGGGATACTGTGCCTGATCAGAAGATTCTAGGGAAGTATAAGTCATTAGTGCATCTCCTTTTCAATCAGGTGTTCTTGGGCCAAAAGTTCACGGAATTCTAGCATGGCTGTATAGGTAGCTAAAATGTAAGCGTGAGGGGTTTCCTGTTGCTGGATGCGTTGGAAAACCTCTTTTAATTCAGCCATTTCTGTGATCTTTTCTGCAGGATAGCCAGTGACCCGAAGTCGCCGAGCAATCTCAGAGTGGCGCACCCCGCCAGCGTTGATCTCTGGAATGTCCATCTGAGTGATTTGCTCGAAGTCGGCATCCCAAATCCAGCTGGTATCAATCCCATCTGCATAATTCGCATTGAGGAGAACTGACAAGCTAAAGGGATAAGGGGCTAGTTTGATCATTTCAATGGCTTGGGTCGCACCAACCGGATTTTTAATCAGGACTAGGGTACATTCCTTATCCCCAATCTTAAAGGTTTCCTGGCGACCAAAGACAGCGCGACTGCGATCAAATCCTTGCTTAATCACTTCAGGTTGAACCCCAAAGAATCCAGCAACGGAAACAGCTGCTAAGGCATTATAGATGTTGTAGAGACCACCGATATTGATGTGGTAATCTTGCCCTTGGATCCGGAATTGGGAAGAGCGCTGGGTTAATGAGAGGAGATCCGATACGGCATAAGTCAGAGAAGGCCTGTGGAAACCACAGTGCTCACAGATATAATCCCCAAGATTAGCATAGGTATTGAGCTTGTACTGGAGGATGTTGTGGCAATGCGGACAGAGGATTCCTTCCGTATTGTAATGAGCTAGTTGTGGCTCTGATTTGTCAGTATCAAATCCATAATATTGGATCGGATTGGATAAGGTCTGACTATTAAAGAGCGGACTATCACCATTTAACAAGACTGTTGCAGTTGGGACCTTGTGAATAGCATCCAAAATCATTTGGTAGGTCGTATAGATCTCTCCATAGCGGTCCATCTGGTCCCGGAAAATATTAGTGACCACAAAAAGGCTGGGCTTAATATAATCACAAATCCGAGAGAGGCTGGCCTCGTCAATTTCAAGTACCGCAATCGGTCGATTTGATTTCGAATGCTTAGCTCGTAAGAAGGTCGTTGTAATCCCAGAGATCATATTGGCCCCGCTTGGATTGGTTAAAATCGGTCCGAAAGCTTCTTGAAGAATACCTACGGTCAGCGCAGTGGTCAGGGTTTTCCCATTTGTCCCTGTAATCACAACAATCTCATAGTTTTTGGCCAGTTGACTGAGAATATCTTTATCAAATTTGAGGGCTACTTTACCTGGTAGGGTTGATCCCCGCCCCATTTTTTGTAGAATAGAGCCGGAAAGCTTTCCTGCCAGAAGGCCCAAGGTTGTATTTATCTTCATAAATCATATTTTATCATAAAAAGCATCAGAAGGTTACAGAAAAATCTGTTGAAACGTGTTATAATAGGATGATGTCTTTTAGAGAAGTGGTAGGTATGAGAATATGAATATTCAACAGTTTACAAATCCACAATTTTGGACCAGTTTGTTCCCGAATTGGTGGAGTATTATTATCAATATCATTGATATTGCCCTGGTGGCTTGGTTGTTGTATTTTTTGATCAAGGCCATCGTCGGGACCAAGATCATGATTTTGGTTCGTGGTGTTATTATCTTTTTCTTGGTGCAGTTTTTAGCCAATTTCTTAGGTCTCACGACTATTTCATGGCTGATCAATCAAGTGATTACCTATGGGGTTATCGCCCTGGTTGTGATTTTCTCCCCTGAGATTCGGATTGGTTTAGAGCGTTTAGGTCGGGCGACAGAATTCTTTACGACGAGTGAAGTCAGTCAAGAAGAGAAGATGGTACAGGCCTATGTAAAGGCAGTAGCTTATATGAGCCCACGTAAGATTGGTGCCTTGGTAGCCATTCAAGGAGCCAGAACCCTTCAGGAATATATTTCCACAGGGATTCCATTAGATGCAGATATTTCAGGAGAATTGCTGATTAATATCTTCATTCCTAATACTCCCCTGCATGATGGAGCCGTCATTGTTCGCAATGATAAAATCGCTGTTTCTTGTGCCTACCTGCCCTTGACAGAAAACACTGGAATTTCAAAAGAGTTCGGAACGCGTCACCGCGCAGCCATTGGTTTATCTGAAGTTTCCGATGCTTTTACCTTTGTGGTATCAGAAGAAACGGGCGGGATCTCTGTGACCTATAATGGAACTTTCCGACACGATTTAACCTTAGACGAGTTCGAGGTAGAATTGAGAGCCTTCTTGGTTCCTGAAGAGAATAAAACGACTAGTTGGAAAGAGCGTCTATTTGGGAGGGTGACAAAATGAGATCGAAAAAAGAATTTCTTTATGTTTTCTCTTCCGTCTTATTGTCCTTTATCTTGTTTATCAATGCATCTTCCTTTAATTTTCAAAATAATAGCAGCGCTAGACAAGTGAGTTCAGAGACCTACACCAATACCTTGACCAATATTCCGATTGATGCCAAGTACAATGACAAGACATACTTTGTCAGTGGGTTAACATCGGAAGTAACAGTCTTTCTAAAGGGTTCAAACCGGGTCGCTCTAGCAAGCGAAATGCAGCCGGGAACTCGGAAGTTTCGCGTGGTAGCGGATCTTCGTAAGGCCAAGGAAGGCACCGTCGAAGTACCGTTGATTGTAGAAGATCTTCCGGCTGGTTTGACCGCAACCGTAGAGCCTCAAAAAGTTTCTGTAAAAATCGGGAAGAAAGCGAAAAAATCGTTTGTGGTCAGGGCCACGATCCCGGACAATCAAATTGTGGATGGAATAACGGTATCGGATATTACTCTTGAAACCACCAAGGTAGAAGTGACCAGCGATCAAGAAACCTTGAGTCGCATTGATCATGTCCAAGCGGTCTTCCCATCCAGTGAGATCATTAGTGGAAATTATAGCGGAACTATTTCCTTAAATGCAGTAGATGCTCAAGGAAATGTTCTACCAGGTCTGGTGAATCCGAGTGAAACACGGATTCAAGTGACCACAAAGAGTAGCTCGTCTACGTCAAGTTCAAGCAGTTCGTCGTCGACTTCCTCCAGTTCAAGTAATTAGAAAGTAAAAAAGGTAATAAAGAATGGGTAAATATTTTGGAACGGACGGTGTCCGTGGAGAAGCAAATGTAGAATTAACGCCAGAATTGGCTTTTAAACTAGGCCGTTTCGGTGGCTATGTCTTGAGCCAACACGAAGAAGAAACGCCATTGGTATTTGTTGGACGTGATACACGTATTTCTGGTGAAATGCTAGAGCATGCCTTAATTGCTGGCCTCTTATCTGTTGGAATTCGCGTCTACAAGTTGGGTGTGATTGCAACACCAGGTGTTGCTTATCTAGTTCGTACGGAAAAAGCCAGCGCCGGGGTTATGATTTCTGCTAGCCACAATCCAGCCTTGGACAATGGCATCAAATTCTTTGGTGGTGATGGTTTCAAATTGGATGACGATCGCGAACTTGAAATTGAAGCCTTGCTTGATGCTGCTGAAGATACCCTTCCACGTCCAAGTGCCCAAGGTTTAGGAACGGTCATGGAATATCCAGAAGGCTTGCGTAAGTATCAAGAATTCCTTGTATCTACAGGTGTCCAACTCGAGGGCATGCACGTAGTCTTAGATACAGCAAATGGTGCAGCCTCTACTAGTGCCCGTCAAATCTTTGCAGATTTGGGAGCTCAATTGACTGTCATCGGTGAAAACCCAGATGGTTTGAACATCAATGATGGGGTTGGTTCTACTCACCCAGAGCATTTGCAAGAGAAAGTCAAAGAAGTAGGTGCAGCGATTGGTCTTGCCTTTGACGGAGACAGCGATCGCTTGATTGCTGTTGATGAAAATGGAGAGATCGTAGACGGGGATAAGATCATGTACATCATCGGTTCTTATCTTTCAAGCAAGGGCTTGCTCGAAAAAAATACGATCGTCACAACAGTCATGTCCAATCTCGGCTTCCACAAGGCATTAGATGCGAAGGGGATTCAAAAAGAAATCACAGCTGTCGGAGACCGTTATGTGGTCGAAGAAATGCGCAAATCAGGATACAATCTTGGTGGTGAACAATCTGGTCACGTAGTCATCATGGATTACAACACAACAGGTGATGGTCAATTAACAGGCGTTCAATTGACAAAAATCATGCAAGAAACCGGCAAGAAATTATCTGAATTGGCTGCTGAAGTAACCATTTATCCACAAAAACTGGTCAATATCCGGGTTGAAAATAGTATGAAAGACAAGGCGATGGAAGTACCCGCTATCCGTGAAATCATTGAAAAAATGGAAGCGGAAATGGCAGGAAATGGCCGCATCCTCGTGCGTCCAAGTGGAACTGAACCCCTCCTTCGTGTGATGGCAGAAGCACCTACCCATGAAGAAGTGGACTACTATGTAGATACCATTGCTGCAGTTGTTCAAGCAGAAATCGGACTTTAAAAATGAATGTGTCTAGGTGTGAGCTTTGTGTGTTCAAAAGTCAGGGACCAGTCTTACCGATCCTGCCCATGAGCGTTCCTATCTTTCGCTCTGAGAAAGACACACCTAAAGAGAAAAAGAGATCAGACATCTGTCTGGTCTTTTTGTGTAGGCTCGATTTGAAAAATCCCCTATTTCGTGGTAAAATAGGGCTAATGAATTTATAGTAATCGAGGTATTAGAAGTGGCTTTTGGAGATAACGGAAAACGTAAAAAAACACCATTTGAAATGATCACGATGGTGGTTATTGTGATCATGTTGATTGTCACCGTTGGTGCAATCTTTGCAACAGCAATTGGTGCTCTTTCTTATTAAGACGCACGCAGAAATAAAGGAAATCATCTATTTATGAGTATGTTTTTAGATACAGCCAAGATTAAGGTCAAGGCTGGAAATGGCGGCGATGGCATGGTGGCCTTTCGCCGTGAAAAATATGTCCCTAATGGCGGACCTTGGGGTGGTGATGGGGGTCGTGGTGGCAATGTCATCTTCGTAGTAGACGAAGGCTTGCGTACCTTGATGGACTTCCGTTATAAC
Organism: Streptococcus sp. HMSC074F05; assembly: GCF_001808725.1. Lineage (NCBI taxonomy): Bacteria > Bacillati > Bacillota > Bacilli > Lactobacillales > Streptococcaceae > Streptococcus > Streptococcus sp. HMSC074F05. Next base: position 223,434 of record NZ_KV794411.1, read on the forward strand.
CGGCATTTCAAAGCCCAAAATGGGGAAAAAGGAATGACCAAAGGGATGCACGGACGGGGAGCAGAAGATCTCTATGTACGAGTCCCTCAAGGAACGACCGTCCGAGATGCTGAGACTGGCAAGGTCATTACAGACCTAGTTGAAAATGGACAAGAGTACATTGTCGCACACGGTGGCCGTGGCGGACGTGGAAATATTCGTTTTGCCACTCCTAAAAATCCAGCACCAGAGATTTCTGAAAATGGAGAGCCTGGTCAGGAACGCGAACTCGAATTAGAACTCAAGGTCTTGGCAGACGTTGGTTTAGTTGGCTTCCCTTCTGTTGGGAAATCAACCCTTCTTAGTGTCATCACTTCAGCTAAGCCGAAGATTGGAGCTTATCATTTCACAACCATCGTTCCAAATTTGGGAATGGTTCGGACACCGTCAGGGGAATCCTTTGCCGTAGCAGATCTTCCTGGATTGATTGAAGGGGCCAGCCAAGGTGTCGGATTAGGAACCCAGTTCCTTCGTCACATTGAGCGCACTCGTGTTATCTTGCACGTCATCGATATGTCTGCCAGTGAAGGGCGCGATCCTTATGAAGATTATGTTCAAATCAATAAAGAGCTTGAAACCTATAATCTTCGTTTGATGGAACGTCCTCAGATTATCGTAGCAAATAAGATGGATATGCCAGAGAGCCAAGAAAATTTGAAAGAGTTCAAGAAGAAATTGGCAGCCAATTACGATGAGTTTGATGAACTGCCACAGATCTTCCCGATCTCTAGTTTGGCGCATCAAGGTTTGGACAACTTGTTAGAAGCAACGGCAGAATTGTTAGACAAAACACCAGAATTCCTCTTGTATTCAGAAGACGAAATGGCCCAAGAAGAAGTCTACTATGGCTTTGATGAAGACCAGCCAGCCTTTGATATCAGTCGGGATGACGATGCCGCTTGGGTCTTGTCTGGTGAAAAACTTGAAAAACTCTTTAATATGACGAATTTCGATCGTGATGAAGCGGTCATGAAATTTGCTCGTCAATTGCGTGGCATGGGTGTTGATGAAGCTCTCCGTGCGCGTGGGGCAAAAGATGGCGATATTGTCCGGATCGGTAAATTTGAATTTGAGTTTGTAGATTAAGGGTGATCCCCAGAGGATCAAGGATTCCAAATAAGAAGTGAGGCTTTTTCAGTGGGAGATAAACCAATCTCTTTTCGAGATGAAAATGGAAATTTTGTTTCAGCAGCCGATGTTTGGAATGCTGAAAAACTAGAAGAACTCTTTAATACGCTAAATCCTAAGCGCAAGTTGCGCTTACAAAGGGAAAAATTAGCAAAAGAAAACCAGCAGAAGTAAATAGACTTGGAGAATACTATGGCAAAAACAATTCATACAGATAAAGCACCCGCAGCAATTGGACCTTATGTTCAAGGGAAAATCGTAGGCAATCTTCTCTTTGCAAGCGGACAAGTTCCCTTGTCACCTGAAACAGGAGAAATCATTGGTGAAACCATCCAAGAACAAACAGAGCAAGTCTTAAAGAATATTGGGGCTATTTTGGAAGAGGCCGGGACAGACTTCGACCACGTGGTGAAAACCACTTGTTTCTTAAGTGATATGAATGACTTTGTACCTTTTAATGAGGTCTATAAAACAGTCTTTACCACAGAGTTTCCAGCTCGATCTGCTGTTGAAGTAGCACGCCTGCCACGTGATGTGAAGGTTGAAATTGAAGTTATTGCGGAAATCAAGGCCTAATAACCATTCAAAGACAAAAAGACAGAGTGGAAAGCAGGAAACTGTAGGCCACTCTGTTTTATTTTGGGAGGAGAAAATGACAGAAAGTAAGATTCAACTAGTCATGGTAACAGGGATGAGCGGTGCTGGCAAGACCGTCGCTATCCAATCGTTTGAGGATTTGGGCTACTTTACCATCGATAATATGCCACCGGCGCTCTTGCTGAAATTTATTGAGCTCATGCGCCACAGCCCGGATAACAATAAATTAGCCGTTGTTGTGGACATGCGGAGCCGTTCTTTTTTCAATGAAATTCGCACCATTTTGGATGAATTGGACAACCAAGAAGACCTCGATTTCAAGGTCTTGTTCTTGGATGCCACTGATAGTGAGTTGGTAGCACGATACAAGGAAACCCGTCGTAGCCATCCATTAGCGGCAGATGGCCGTGTCTTAGATGGGATTACCCTAGAGCGCGAACTCTTGTCCCCTTTAAAAAATATCAGTCAAAATGTGGTGGATACGACTGAGTTGACACCTCGTAATTTGAGAAAAACGATCGCAGAACAATTTGCCAGTCAAGATAATCAGCCAGATTTTCGGGTTGAGGTCATGTCATTTGGGTTTAAATATGGCCTTCCGATCGATGCTGACCTTGTCTTTGACGTGCGTTTTCTTCCAAATCCCTACTACAAATTGGAACTTCGGAATTTAACCGGTCAGGATCCAGCTGTCTATGATTACGTCATGGATCACCCTGAATCAGAGGAGTTTTATCGTCACCTTCATGACTTGATTGTTCCTATTTTACCGTCCTATAAACGGGAGGGTAAATCCGTTCTCACCATTGCTATGGGATGTACCGGTGGGCAACACCGTTCAGTAGCCTTTGCAGAGCGCTTAGCGCATGATTTAGAAAAAAATTGGCAGGTCAATTGCAGTCATAGAGACAAGGACAGACGGAAAGAAACGGTGAATCGCTCATGAGAAAACCTAAAGTAACCGTTATTGGAGGAGGAACAGGGATTTCTGTTATTCTCGATAGTCTGAGAAAGAAACCGGTCGATATCACTGCCATTGTAACCGTTGCAGATGATGGCGGGAGTTCAGGTGAATTGCGGAAGAACATCCAAAAATTGACACCACCTGGGGATCTTCGAAATGTCTTGGTTGCCATGTCAGATATGCCTCGTTTTTATGAGAAAGTCTTTCAATACCGCTTTGCAGACGATGATGGCCCTTTAGCCGGACACCCTTTGGGAAACTTGATCATTGCAGGGATTTCAGAGATGCAAGGCTCGACCTATAATGCCATGCAGTTGTTAACCAAGTTCTTTCATACAACCGGCAAGATCTATCCTTCCAGTGATAGTCCCTTGACCCTTCATGCCGTTTTTCAAGATGGAAAAGAAGTGGTAGGAGAAAGCCACATTGCCAACTACACCGGCATGATTGATCATGTTTATGTGACCAATACCTTTGATCAAGAGCGCCCAAAAGCTAGTAAGAAAGTGGTGGAAGCTATTCTTGAAAGTGATATGGTCGTCTTAGGTCCTGGTTCGCTCTTTACCTCGATTCTTCCTAATTTGATGATCGATGAGATTGGGAAAGCCATCCTTGAAACCAAGGCCCAAGTAGCCTATGTGTGTAATATCATGACCCAAAGAGGAGAAACCGAGCATTTCACAGATAGTGACCACGTTGCCGTTCTTCATAAACATTTGGGAGAGAAGTTCATCGATACCGTCCTTGTCAATATCAATCAGGTTCCGGCAGCTTACATGAACAGCAATAAATTTGATGAATACTTGGTGCAGGTAGAGCACGATTTTAAGGGGTTGCACTCGCAAGTTCCCCAAGTGATTTCTTCTGATTTCTTAAAGTTGGTCAATGGAGGAGCCTTTCATGATGGTGAAAAAGTAGTCGAAGAGTTGATGCAGATCGTGCAGGTGAGAAAATGAGTTTTACGGTTCGTGTCAAAGAAGAATTATTGTCTCTCAAGCGATTTGAAAAGAGTGAATTGGCTGCCATTATCAAGATGTCTGGAAGTCTTGGGATTTCAATGGGGGGCTTGACGCTCTCGGTAACAACAGAAAATGCCAAGATCGCTCGCCATATCTATGAATTGTTGCATCATTTCTATGAGGCCAAATCGGATATTCGCCACCACCAAAAAACCAATTTGAAAAAAAATCGTGTCTACACAGTATTCTTGGATGAAAAGGTGGAAGAGATTCTTGCTGACTTACATTTGGCAGATGCCTTTTTTGGGATTGAGACAGGCATTGATGCCAGTGTTTTAGAAGATGAAGTAGCCAGTCGTGCTTATCTTCGAGGGGCTTTTCTGTCGAGTGGTTCCATCAAGGATCCTGAAAAAGGGAAGTACCAGCTGGAAATTCATTCTGTTTATACAGACCACGCGGAAGGAATTGCCCTTCTCATGCAAGGATTTTTACTAGATGCGAAAACCATCGAGCGGAAAAAAGGAGTGGTGACCTATCTGCAACGAGCGGAAGATATTATTGATTTTCTAATTGTGGTAGAGGCCATGCAAGCCATGCAGGAATTTGAGTCTATCAAGGTCATGAGAGAGACGCGCAATGACCTCAACCGGGCCAATAATGCTGAGATGGCCAATATCCAGCGCACAGTCACAGCTAGCATGAAAACCATTAATAATATTAGTAAAATTGTGGATACGGTCGGCCTAGGTAGTTTACCAAGTGACTTGCAAGAAGTTGCCTATATCCGGATGAACCATCCAGATTATTCCATCCAGCAGATTGCGGATAGTTTGCAACAACCTATTTCAAAAAGCGGTGTCAATCACCGCTTGCGTAAGATCAATAAGATCGCAGACGATTTAGACAAATAAAAAAGGCCAAGGGCCTTTCATAATGAGGATAAAGTCTTTTTAAAAACTTTCCTTAGGTGAGTACGGACGTCAGCGAACTTCATAGAAGTTCCATGACTAAATCAAGATACTAAGGGCGTCTGCGGATCAAGTCAAAATAGGAAGTTTGACGCAGAAACCTTAGGTTCTAGGAAAACTTATCTTTTTGACACAAGCCGCAGCCCGTGTTCAATTCGTATTGAGCTCCTTCGCTCTTTATTTTCTGGGCTCAGGCTAAAACAGTTTCCCA
>NZ_KV794411.1:228399-302674 GCF_001808725.1 Streptococcus sp. HMSC074F05
TCAGGCACTTTTCTCACAGCGGAAAGTTTTTGTTTTTTCTTGATTTATACTAAAAATAGGAGCTCATTTTTACTTCTTTGCAGAATCGATTAACTTAAAATAGTTTAACTTCAATTTAAAAAGGCCAAAGGCCTTTTTTATTATAAACTGGTTGAGTGCGTCGGTTGGACTTTCTTATCTGGATAGATGTAGTTGATGGCATTGTTTACAGCTGTTGGAGCTTCCCCTAGACCTGTAGCGATGAGATCAATCTTTCCTTCGTAGAAGCAGCAGTCTCCACAGGCATAAATTCCAGGAAGGCTGGTTTCTTGTTTTTGGTTCACCTTGATTTTATGGCGTTGCAATTCTACACCCCATTCTTTCAAGTTTCCGATTGAAGATTTAAAGCCATAGTTGACAAATAAGTGATCAATCGGGATAAGTTCGGTTTCATCGGATTTGACTTTTGTGATTTCAAGGTGTGTGGCATGACCATTTTCTCCAATCAAGTGGCTAGGAACAAATGGTGTTTTGATGCTGACAGAAGATTGTTTGAGTTCTTCTACGCTATGTTCCAAGGCACGGAAGTTGTCCCGACGGTGAACGATTGTAGTTGGAGCAATCTTGTCAAAAGCAAGAGCCCAGTCCACAGCAGAGTCCCCACCACCAAGGACGGTCACTTGCTGTCCTTCATATTGCTGGATATTTGAAACATGGTAGTGGACATTATCGAAGTCTTCAGCCCCCTCGATATCAAGAGCACGTGGTTTAAAGGCACCGCCACCCATGGCAATGATGACGGCTTTAGACTGATGCACTTGGCGAGAAGTAGTGATAGTGAAGAGGTCACCTTCTTTTCGAATATCCTCTACAGTTTCATTGAGGAAGATCGGTGTATCGAATCGTTTGACTTGCTCGATCAAGCGGTCGCTTAATTCTTCACCTGTTAAATTGGTAAATCCGGGTACATCGAGGATATTTTTTTCTGGATAGAGAATGGCTGGTTGCCCTCCCAGTTGAGGCAAGGAATCAATCAGTTTGACTTTAACTTGGCGCATATTGCCATAAAAAGCAGCAAACAGACCAACTGGTCCGCCCCCAACAATCGTAATATCATAAATTTCTGACATGGTATCTCCTTCAGGGTTTTCTTTGTTTCCATTGTATCATAAAATGGGAAGAATGAAAAAGTTGGAAAAAGAAATGATATGAAGGCTAGGAGGGCTAGAAAAGTTTCAAAAGATCTTGACAGCGTCCTTAAAGTGTGATAAAATGATTAAGATTTTAGGCTTGAAGGGAGTGAAAAATATGTCAAAAACAGTAGTACGTAAGAATGAATCTCTTGACGATGCTCTTCGTCGTTTCAAACGTGCGGTTACTAAAGCTGGTACTCTTCAAGAAACACGCAAACGTGAATTCTATGAAAAACCTTCTGTAAAACGTAAACGTAAATCAGAAGCAGCTCGTAAACGTAAAAAATTCTAATTGAATACAAGAACAGACTTCGGTCTGTTTTTTGTTTTTATCATCCGTTAAAGACAAAAAAACCGATCTTCTAGCTAGAAGATCGGATCTTTTTATCTGATTATTTGTTTGCAAGCAAGTCGCGGATTTCAGCAAGCAACTCTTCTTGAGTAGGAGCAGGAGCTTCTTCTTCGACAGCTTCTTCTTTTTTACCAAGGTTTTGAGCTTTTTCAGCAGCTTTCACTACGAAGAAAAGAACAGTACCAACAACAAGGAAGTTGATCACAGCGCTCAAGAAGCTACCGTATGCAACACCGTTCCATGACAAATTAGCAATCTTATCAACACCGGCAGCTTTCATAGCTGGTTTCAAAATAAGTGGAGTGATGATATCGTTAACAAGTGATGTTACGATAGCTCCAAATGCAGCTCCGATAACGACTGCTACAGCAAGGTCAACAATATTCCCACGAAGGAGAAAAGCTTTCAAATCTTTTAACATATCCTAAATATGTCCTTTCATAATAATTTTTTACTTTGATAGTATAACGGAAAAATATTCGACTGACAAGGAATATGCCTCATTTTTTTAAAATTAGTGATAAAGGTTGAAAATCTTTTCTTTTATGTGTGAAATCGGTAGGAAAAAATTTACTTTTACTAACTTTTAGTATAAAATATAAAGTGATAATCTATGGTAAAATGGAGGCACTGTTTATGGTTGATAAAGAGCTGATTGCAGAAATTAAAAACAGTGTAAACATTGTTGAAGTTATTGGAGAAGTTGTTTCTTTGACCAAGGCTGGCCGTAATTTTTTAGGGCTCTGTCCTTTTCATGGTGAAAAGACTCCTTCTTTTAATGTCGTTGAAGACAAGCAGTTTTACCATTGTTTCGGATGTGGTCGCTCGGGAGATGTCTTTAAGTTTATTGAGGAATACCGTGGAGTCGCTTTTATGGATGCGGTCCAGATCGTAGCAGAAAAAGCGGGTATTGCGCTTCAGTACCAAGCAAGGCCGGCTCAACCAACGTCTATCAATCCCAACCAAGAACTTTATGAGATTCATCAGGAAGCCAGTAAGTTCTACCAGGCGATTCTGATGACGACAAAGATGGGAGAAGAAGCGCGAAATTATCTGCATGAACGTGGATTGACGGATGAGGTCATCCGACATTTTCAATTGGGCTTAGCCCCAGCAGAAGGGAATTATCTCTATCGAAATCTCTCTGAGAAGTTCTCTGAGAAAGTGATTACCGATTCGGGGTTATTCACAATCTCAGATGCTGGAACAGTTTTTGATGCCTTTCAGGATCGGATTATGTTTCCTTTGACGGATGATAGTGGACGTGTCATTGCTTTTTCTGGTAGACTGTGGAAACTAACGGATGATGGCAGTCATCAAGCCAAGTACAAGAATAGTCGAAGTACCCGTCTATTTAATAAGAGTTATGAACTTTATCATTTGGATCAAGCTAAGACGAGCGCCAAAAAGCAACATGAAATGTATATCATGGAAGGCTTTATGGATGTCATTGCGGCTTATCGAGCTGGGATTGAAAATGCAGTCGCCTCTATGGGGACAGCCTTGACACCAGAGCACGTCCAGCACCTGTCTCATTTTACCAAAAAGGTCATTTTGACCTATGATGGGGATAAGGCGGGACTTGAAGCAACCGCTAAGGCCTTGGATGTCTTGCAGGATCTGGAGTTGGAGATCGTCCGTATCCCTGATCAGATGGATCCCGATGAGTACCTCAAAAAGACCTCCCCAGAAGATCTAGCTTCCCTCTTGAAGAATTCGCGGATCAGTAAGGTTGAATTCTTGATGCACTACTGGAAACCCCAGTATATTGAGAACTTGCAGGCACAGATTGAGTTTGTCGAGAAGCTGGCACCGATGATCGCCCAGACGCGCTCCATCACAGCGCAAAACACCTATATTTATAAGTTGGCAGATTTATTGCCAGACTTTGATTATTTGCAGATTGAGCAGATTGTCAATAATAGTCGCTTGCATCAACGGCAGGAGGATCAAAGTGGTGGACGATCAAGAACGTCGAATTTTTCAGTCGATCTCCTACCTAACCGTGGGATGACTCGCTTGATCAAGGCGGAAAATCATTTATTAAGTAGGATGAAAGATTTTCCAATGGTGCTCAATGATTACCGTTTGCGACCTGATTTTGTCTTTGACACACCGGAGTTACAGATCTTGTACCAATTACTCTGTCAAAATGGAGAAGTCACATCTCAGGATTTGTCCGAGCAACCTGAAGGGGTCCAGCACGCCTGGTACCGGATGTTAGAAGAAGATTTGCCAGAAGAGATAGCGGATGGTGAATTAGAAGAAGTGGAAGAAACGCGAAATCGTGAGCTTCTTCGCAAAGAAAGTCAACAAATTGGAAATAAAGTGAAGGAAGCTTCCTCGACAGGGGATGCGGAAAAAGCTTTATTGGAACTCGAGCGTTTGATCGCTCAAAAAAGAAGAATGGAGTAGGAATGGCTAAAGAACAAAAAGATATTACAACATTGGACGTTCAAATTGCAGAGTTTATTCGCAGCCACAAGAAAAGTGGAACTGCAACAGATGATGAAATTAATGACAAGTTGGTTATTCCATTCACACTAGATGCAGATGGGATTGAAGATCTTTTGCAACGCATTCAAGATGCAGGAATTTCGATCACGGATAAAGATGGTAACCCAAGTGCGCGTGTGTTGAACAATGAAGAAGAGCCAGAATTGTCAGATGAGGAATTGCTTGGAAGCAACTCTGCCAAGGTCAACGACCCAGTACGGATGTACTTGAAAGAAATTGGGGTTGTTCCTCTTTTGACCAATGAAGAAGAACAAGAATTGGCTATACTAGTGGAACAAGGTGATTTGGAAGCTAAGCAACGTCTTGCAGAAGCCAACCTTCGTTTGGTTGTATCCATTGCGAAACGTTACGTTGGTCGTGGAATGCAATTTTTGGATTTGATCCAAGAAGGAAATATGGGCTTGATGAAGGCCGTTGATAAGTTTGACTATACCAAGGGATTTAAATTCTCTACTTATGCGACTTGGTGGATTCGTCAGGCTATCACTCGTGCCATTGCAGACCAAGCACGGACCATTCGGATCCCTGTTCACATGGTGGAAACCATTAACAAGTTGGTTCGTGAACAACGCAATCTCTTGCAAGAATTGGGACAAGACCCAACGCCTGAACAAATCGCTGAACGCATGGATATGACGCCTGATAAGGTGCGCGAAATCTTGAAGATTGCCCAAGAGCCTGTTTCTTTGGAAACGCCAATTGGGGAAGAAGACGATAGCCATTTGGGAGATTTCATCGAAGATGAAGTGATTGAAAATCCAGTAGACTACACCACTCGTGTGGTTCTACGTGAACAATTAGATGAAGTCCTCGATACCCTGACAGACCGTGAAGAAAACGTCCTTCGTTTACGTTTCGGTTTGGATGATGGAAAAATGCGGACCTTGGAAGATGTGGGTAAAGTCTTCAACGTGACCCGTGAACGGATCCGTCAGATCGAAGCCAAAGCCCTCCGCAAACTCCGCCACCCAAGCAGAAGCAAACCATTGCGTGATTTTATTGAGGATTAAAAATGTCCGGGGGACATTTTTAACGGTCGCCTAGAAATGAAGAAGCGACCCAGATCCTGCGGATCTTTTTAACCCGAGCCAAGAAATTCGGAAGCGAGGAAGGTCCGGGGGACCTTTTTAACGGTCGCCTAGAAATGTAAAAGCGACCCAGGTCCGGGGGACCTTTTTAACCCGAGCCAAGAAATTCTATCGAGAGTAAATAGCAGAAAAAGGAAGTCATATGGCATATACAACTGAGCAAATTGAAGAAATTAAAAATAAAATTTTAAATGCTTTGGAAGAGGTAATCGATCCGGAGCTTGGGATTGATATTGTCAATTTAGGTCTTGTCTACGAGATCCATTTTGACGGTGAAACTGGAGCAACCATCATTGATATGACTCTAACGACCATGGGATGTCCATTAGCGGACCTTCTGACAGATCAGATTCATGATGTTTTAGCAGAAGTAGAAGAAGTGACATCTGTGGATGTGAAGTTGGTCTGGTACCCTGCTTGGACGGTTGAAAAGATGAGCCGTTATGCACGGATCGCACTTGGAATTAGTTAAACATTCTATGCATCAAAATAAATCAGAGGTTGGGGTTTCCCTAACCTCTGATTTATTTATCCCTATTTTTTTGAACAAGTATTTACAAATTCTTAGCAAATTTTCAGATAAAGTTGCAATCATCAAGGGGACAGGGTATAATAGCATAAATAGAAAATAAAGGAGATTTACATGAATCAGTATCCTTTGGTCTACTTGGACCATGTGACAAAGAATTATGGGCATGAAGTTGCTCTCATGGATGTTAGTTTGAACATCCAACCTGGCCGTATTATTGGCCTTTTGGGTCCCAATGGTAGTGGGAAAACAACCATCATTAAATTGATTAATGGTTTGTTGCAACCAAGCCTTGGAAATATCTATATTCATGGGCAATTACCATCCCCAGCTTCTAAAAAAGTGGTTTCCTATTTGCCAGATACAACTTATCTGAATGAAAATATGAAAATTATTGATGCTATTAACTATTTCCAAGATTTTTATGCAGATTTTAATGTCCAACGAGCTTACCAATTGCTCAACGATTTGCATTTGCAGCCAAATCAAAAATTGAACAGCCTTTCAAAAGGGAACAAGGAAAAAGTGCAATTGATTTTGGTGATGAGCCGTGAAGCTGACTTGTATGTTCTTGATGAACCAATCGGTGGGGTTGACCCAGCAGCGCGTGATTATATTTTGCGGACCATTATTCAAAACAGACGTCCAAACTCTTCTGTCTTGATTTCTACTCACTTGATTGCGGATATTGAGCAAGTTTTGGATGAGGCCATTTTCATCAACCAAGGAAGAATCCTCTTGCATGAAAATACGACTGTTATGCGCAATCAACACGGAAAATCAATCGATGAGATCTTCCGTGATCAATTCCGTGTTTATTAGGAGGAACCCATGTTTGGTAAATTATTAAAATATGAATTTAAATCGACAGCTAAGTGGTATTTATTGATCACCCTGATCGCACTAGGTTTGTCAGTGATTACAGGTGTTATTGGTGGAAGTGCTACAAACGGTTTTGTGAATATGGAAACCAATAGTATGCAAATCATAACGGGGACTCTTGGGATTCTCATTTTTGGAGGAGTCATTGGTCTTTATCTTAGTAACTACTATATTATTATCCGTCGTTTCTATTCCAACTTATACGGACGCGAAGGTTACTTGACCTGGACCCTTCCAGCTAGCCCGCATGCGATCATTTTATCTAAATTTGTGGGAGCTTTAGTAGCGAGTCTTTACTGCCTATTCCTTCTATTTTTGAGTGGTTTTATCACAATACTTGTGATGGGCGCTGTCATTGGACAAGACCTCTCTCCTGTATTTAGTATTATCGCTGAGGCTTTTAGTCATTCAATTGCTTATTGGATTATCGTTTGGTGGATTTTTACCACAGCTTCAGGGATCTTCCTATTTTATGTATCGATCGCACTTGGCCAACTCTTCCAAAATCGTCGTGGATTGAAGGCTATTCTGTTTTTCTTTCTCTTGTGCATTGTTTTAAGTATCATCGGTACAGCAGTCAATCCATTAAAAGATTCATATGCTGTTGGGTCTGCATTGGTTTATGGAAATATTGATGAATTTGGACCTAACTTCATCCCAGGTCTTATCTATGAAGTCATCAAGATTGTTTCTATGTACTTCACGATTCACTATATCAGCAAGTACAAGTTGAATCTTCAATAAGAACAGTTAATTGAACAAGGAGCTTCCCGGTGGAAGCCTTCTTGTTCAATTTTTTTCTTTTGCATTTTTGGCTACATTTTGATATACTAATTGTATTCGTTTTGGGGTCGTTACGGATTCGACAGGCATTATGAGGCATATTTTGCAACTCATCTAGCGGATGTAAAACGCCAGTTAAATATAACTGCAAAAAATAATAATTCTTACGCTTTAGCTGCCTAAACACCAGCAGGCGTGACCCGATTCGAATCGCTCGTGTTTGATGACAGGTCTTAATTATAGCGAGATACGATCTAGCTTGGTCTAGGAGTTAGATAAGAGATTGATAGACTCGCAGGTACAGGGCTTGAGTTATGTGTCATGTAGCTGTTAAAAGAAGACATAACCTATGGTTGTAGACAAATATGCTGGCAGGTGTTTGGACGTGGGTTCGACTCCCACCGGCTCCATATTTTTATTCATGGAAGATTACTCAAGAGGCTTAAGAGGCCGTGTTGGAAACGCGGTAGGCGTGTAAAAGCGTGCGTGGGTTCGAATCCCATGTCTTCCGTTGTTGAGACATCATTGTGTAGCAGTGGTGTTTTTTTGTACAATAAAGAGTCCCAAAAATAGACAAGTGAGGGAGGAGAAAAAGTGATTGCACAGCTAGATACCAAATCAGTCTATACCTTTATGGAAAGCCTTGTGACTATAAAAGACTATGTTCAAGTGGCTAAAAGCATGGGGTATGGCGCATTGGGAATCATGGATATAGATAATTTATATGGTGCTTATGAATTTATCGAAGCCTGTCAGGCCCACAAGCTCAGCCCCTTGGTCGGTTTAGAAATTGGACTAGAGGTAGACAATGAAACAATTCCGTTTCGGATGATCGCTCTGTCAACGAAGGGCTACCAGAATCTGATGAAGATGTCGACCGTCAAAATGATGGGGAAGAGCAGTTGGCAGGATGCGAAGCACCTAACAGAAGGAGTAGCAGTCATTGTCCCAGCACCTTTTGCTAGTGGAGACTTGCCACTTGGTCTAGATTACTTCATCGGAGTTTTTGCGGATACGCCGGTCCAAGAGTTTAGTCACCCTGTGATTCCTCTACATACTGTTCGATTTTTTGAGGCTGGGGATGTGGAAGCCATGCAGATGCTGGCAGCCATCAAGGACAATCAAAGCTTGACAGAAACAGGGCCAATTGATCCTACAACAGTCCTAAAAACTCCTCAGGATTTAAAGAATGATTTTGCAGAGCGATTTCCGCAAGCCATCACAAATCTGGAAAACCTTGTCCAAGGGATTCAATACGAGATTGATACTCAGTTGAAATTGCCTCGCTTCAATCCCCAGAAACCAGCTGTTGAGGAACTGAGAGAATTATCTCAAGCGGGTCTTCTTCGAAAGAACCTGACCAGTCCGGTCTATCAAGAACGTCTGGAGCATGAATTAGACATTATTCACCAAATGGGCTTTGATGATTATTTCTTGATTGTCTGGGACCTTCTTCGTTTCGGACGGAGTCAGGGATATTATATGGGAATGGGGCGTGGGTCTGCTGTCGGCTCACTGGTAGCTTATGCCCTGGAGATTACAGGGATTGATCCAGTGGAGAAGAACCTCCTGTTTGAGCGCTTTTTAAATGTGGAGCGCTATACCATGCCGGATATTGATATTGATATTCCTGATATCTATCGTCCAGAATTTATCCGTTATGTGAGAGACCGTTATGGGAGTTACCATGCGGCTCAGATCGTGACCTTTTCAACCTTTGGGGCCAAACAAGCCATTCGCGATGTCTTCAAACGTTTTGGGGTACCAGAGTACGAATTGACCTCCATTACCAAGCGGATTGGGTTTAGGGATACACTGACGACAGCTTATGAACAGAATCTAGCTTTTCGACAAGTGATTCATAGCCGAGCAGAATTTGAGCGTGGCTTTGAAATTGCTAAAAGAATTGAAGGCCAACCAAGACAGACCTCTATCCACGCGGCTGGGGTTGTGATGAGTGACCAGGATTTGACGGATCACATTCCTCTCAAGTATGGAGAAGACATGTTTGTCACCCAGTATGATGCCCATGCGGTTGAAGCCAATGGTCTGTTGAAGATGGACTTTTTGGGTCTGCGAAATTTAACCTTCGTTCAGAAAATGAAGGAAGCGGTCTATGAAAAGTACCAAGAAGAGATCGTGATTGAAGCCATTGATTTAGAAGATCCAGAAACCTTGGCCTTGTTTGCTGCTGGGGATACCAAGGGGATTTTCCAATTTGAACAGGCTGGAGCCATTCGCCTCTTGAGACGAGTGAGACCCAATCATTTCGAAGAAGTGGTAGCGACCACCTCTCTCAATCGTCCAGGAGCTAGTGATTACATTGATAATTTCGTCAAAAGAAAGCACGGTCGAGAAAAAGTTGAGATTTTAGATCCAGCGATTGAAGAAATCTTAAGGCCCACTTATGGGATCATGCTCTACCAAGAGCAGGTGATGCAGGTTGCCCAGCGTTTTGCAGGCTTTAGTCTAGGGAAAGCCGATATTTTACGTCGGGCTATGGGCAAAAAAAATGCAGCTGAAATGCATCAGATGGAAGACGATTTTGTCTCAGGTGCTCTTAAACTTGGGCATACGGAAGAAAAAGCCAAAGAGGTCTTTGCGATCATGGAAAAATTCGCAGGCTATGGGTTTAACCGTTCCCATGCCTATGCCTATTCTGCCTTGGCCTTTCAGATGGCCTATTTCAAGGTCCATTATCCAGATGTTTTCTTTGATGTCATGCTCAATTATTCGAGCAGCGATTATCTGACAGATGCTCTCCAGTTTGATTTTAAAGTCGCGCCATTATCCATCAATACCATCCCTTACAGAGATAAGTTCCAGGATCGAAAAATCTACTTGGGAATGAAAAATATCAAGGGACTCCCGAGAGATTTAGCGTATTGGATCATTGATAATCGTCCCTTTGAAAGTGTCGAAGATTTTATTTTACGACTCCCCAATCAGTATCATAAATTACCTCTGTTAACGCCTTTAGTAGAACTAGGGTTGTTTGATATCTTTGAGAAGAATAGACGCAAGGTACTTCACAATTTGCCGAATTTGTTTGTCTTTGCCGATGAGTTAGGTAGTTTATTTGCAGATTCTAACTATTCCTGGACAGAAGCGGAAGACTTTAGCCAGGCTGAAAAATATGAGAAGGAAGAGGCCATTATTGGCGTCGGTCTCAGTACCCACCCATTGGTTGCGATTGGGCAAACGAGTCCCTATGAGATCCAACCAATTTCTCAACTCATACAAGGAGAGCAGGCACGCATTCTCATTGAGGTACAAAGCATTCGAACCATTCGAACCAAGTCAGGTGATCTCATGGCTTTCTTACAAGTCAGTGATACCAAGAAAAAATTGGATGTGACCCTTTTCCCTGAAACCTACAATCGATTTTCCTCCTTGATAAAAGAAGGTGGCTTTTATTACTTGACAGGGAAGATACAAGAGCGTGATGGGCGCTTGCAGATGATTCTAGCAGAGGCGCAACTGGCAACCAATGAAAAGTTCTGGATCCAGTTGCTCGATCATCGTCAGGATAAAACGATTCTTTCTATCTTGAAAAAATATCCGGGCCCATATCCTGTGATATTACGCTATGAAGACGAGAAAAAAACTCTTCAATTGAAGGGCTATACCGTCCAGAAAAACAAAGAATTGGAAGATGAATTAAAGAATCTCGTTATGAAAACGATTTATCGGTAAAAACTGCGAAAAATACGAGAATTTTAGTCTTCTTTGTGTTATAATTACGTAGAATGTAAAAGAAAAAAAGGAGCAAACAACGAAATGAAACGTATTGCTGTTTTAACTAGTGGTGGAGATGCCCCTGGTATGAATGCTGCCATCCGTGCAGTTGTTCGTCAAGCAATTTCAGAAGGAATGGAAGTTTTCGGTATCTATGATGGATATGCGGGAATGGTTGCTGGTAAAATTCAGCCCCTTGACGCCTCATCTGTTGGAGATATTATTTCCCGTGGTGGTACCTTCCTTCATTCAGCTCGTTACCCTGAATTCGCACAACGCGAAGGTCAATTAAAAGGGATCGAGCAATTGAAGAAACACGGGATCGAAGGTGTTGTCGTTATTGGTGGAGATGGTTCTTACCATGGTGCGATGCGCTTGACTGAGCTTGGATTCCCAGCTGTGGGTCTTCCTGGTACGATCGATAACGATATCGTAGGAACTGACTTTACAATTGGTTTTGATACGGCAGTCACAACTGCAATGGACGCGATCGATAAGATCCGTGATACTTCATCTAGTCACCACCGTACTTTCGTTATCGAAGTGATGGGACGTAACGCTGGAGATATCGCTCTTTGGGCAGGGATTGCATCTGGTGCAGATGAAATCATCATCCCTGAAGAAGGATTCAAGATCGAAGATGTTGTTGAGAGCATCAAAGAAGGTTACGCAAAAGGTCGTACCCACAACATCATCATCTTGGCTGAAGGTGTGATGTCTGCAGATGAATTTGGTAAAGCGTTGAAAGAAGCTGGTGATGAAAGTGACCTTCGTGTGACTGAGCTTGGCCACATCCAACGTGGTGGTTCACCTACTGCGCGTGACCGTGTTCTTGCTTCACGTATGGGAGCACACGCTGTTAAATTGTTGAAACAAGGAATCGGTGGTGTAGCCGTTGGTATCCGTAATGAAAAAATGGTTGAAAACCCAATCCTTGGTAAAGCAGAAGAAGGAGCCCTCTTTAGCTTGACAGAAGATGGTAAGATTGTGGTAAACAATCCACATAAAGCTGATCTTGGTCTTGCCGAGTTGAACCGTAGCTTGTCTTCAATCTAATTTTATTTCATAAATTCGTTAACCTTGTCTTAAAAAGACAGATATATTTAAAAAGGAGTCATATATATCATGAACAAACGTGTAAAAATCGTTGCAACTTTAGGTCCTGCGGTAGAAATCCGTGGTGGTAAAAAATTCGGTGAAGATGGATACTGGGCTGAAAAACTTGACGTTGAAGCTTCAGCACAAAACATTGCTAAATTGATCGAAGCTGGTGCTAACACTTTCCGTTTCAACTTCTCACACGGTGACCACCAAGAACAAGGTGAACGTATGGCGACTGTTAAACGTGCAGAAGAAATCGCTGGTAAAAAAGTTGGTTACCTTCTTGATACAAAAGGTCCTGAAATCCGTACTGAATTGTTCGAAGGCGAAGCTAAAGAATATTCATACAAGACTGGTGAACGTATCCGCGTTGCTACAAAACAAGGTATCAAATCAACTCGTGAAGTGATTGCTTTGAACGTTGCTGGTGCGCTTGACATCTTTGATGACGTTGAAGTTGGACACCAAGTATTGGTTGATGATGGTAAATTGGGTCTTCGCGTTGTAGAAAAAGACGCTGCAAAACGTGAATTTGTTGTTGAAGTTGAAAACGATGGTATCATCGCTAAACAAAAAGGTGTAAACATCCCTAACACTAAGATTCCTTTCCCAGCACTTGCTGAACGCGATAACGACGATATCCGCTTCGGTTTGGAACAAGGTATCAACTTCATCGCGATCTCATTCGTACGTACTGCAAAAGACGTTCAAGAAGTTCGTGCTATCTGTGAAGAAACTGGTAACAGCCACGTTCAATTGTTTGCGAAAATCGAAAACCAACAAGGTATCGAAAACTTGGATGAAATCATCGAAGTTACTGATGGTATCATGATCGCTCGTGGTGACATGGGTATCGAAGTACCATTCGAAATGGTTCCAGTTTACCAAAAAATGATTACTTCTAAAGTAAATGCTGCTGGTAAAGTTGTTATCACTGCAACAAACATGCTTGAAACAATGACTGAAAAACCACGTGCAACTCGTTCTGAAGTATCTGACGTCTTCAATGCTGTTATCGATGGTACTGATGCTACAATGCTTTCAGGTGAATCTGCAAACGGTAAATACCCACTTGAATCTGTAGCTACAATGGCGAAAATCGACATGAACGCTCAAACACTTTTGAAAGAATATGGTCGTTTGAACCCAGCTTCATTCGAACGTAACTCTAAGACAGAAGTTATGGCTTCAGCTGTTAAAGATGCTACAAACTCAATGGATATCAAATTGGTTGTAACATTGACTAAGACAGGTCACACTGCACGTTTGATCTCTAAATACCGTCCAGATGCTGATATCTTGGCATTGACATTTGACGAATTGACTGAACGTGGATTGATGTTGAACTGGGGTGTTATCCCAATGTTGACAGATGCTCCTTCATCAACTGATGATATGTTCGAAATTGCTGAACGTAAAGCAGTTGAAGCTGGTCTTGTTAAATCTGGTGATGATATCGTTATCGTTGCTGGTGTACCAGTTGGAGAAGCTGTTCGTACAAACACAATGCGTATCCGTACAGTACGTTAATAGACAATTTGATCTTAAAGCCTTGCTGGTTGGTCCGAAAGGATCGACCGCGAGGTTTTTCTTTTTCTTCTGGTGTGTGTTGACAAGAATTCTCACTAATGCTTACTTTCTCTTTTTTAAAGATCAAAAACATGGTATAATAAATAAAAAGGAAGGGAGACATACATGCCAAGAAGAGATTTAATTAGAAATGTCATCATTGTCGGTGTACTGGTTTTGGCACTGATTTTGCTTCGAATTTTTGTATTTCATCCATTTAGTATCAATGATAAAATGGCCAATGCTTCTGTGAAAACTGGAGATCTTGTGGTAGCGACTAGAAATGCTCAGGTAGATCGCAGTGACTTGGTCTTATATAAGGTCGGTGGAAAAGAATACCTTGGACGTGTCATTGCCAAAGAAAACGATGAAGTCAGCTACGTAGATGACGTCCTCTATTTGAATGGACAGGCAACACCAGAACCTTACCTAAATAAAATGCTGAATAAACACTTGGCGGCTCCAACGAGTAATGGGTATTATACGGATGATTTCTTCTTATCAGAGTTAAAAGGGACCAAGGCTGGTCGTGTACCATCCGATACTTATCTAGTCTTAAATGATAACCGTGGAGATACAGAAGATAGCCGTGAGTTTGGTTATATCCATAAAAATCAGATCGAAGGAGTCGTGAATCTGCGTCTCTATCCCCTCAATAAATTTGGATTTATAAAAGTAGAAGAATAGCCGAAAGGCTATTTTTTCTTACAAAAAAACTACTGCAAAAAAGAATTGCAGTAGCTTTTTATTCTGGTTAGATTGAGGTAGAGGGTTCTATTTTTTCTGTTTACTGGTAATTTGGTGAAAGACCTTTTGCCAGTGTTCATGACGCCGCCAGAGACTGGTATGGATCTGGTCATTTAACTCATAGCGAATCAATTTGGTCTTTTGACTGATAGATTCAATTTCGAAATTCTTAAAGGGAATTTGATGTTCTTCCTGCAAACGGACCAGGTCCTCTTTGTGGCTTTCTTGGCCATACTCATTGATGAGGGTGAAGTTGTCTGCTAGGAGGGTTTGGTATTCCTGCTGAGCCTGCAAGCGTTCCTCATAGGTCTTTAATTTGAGAAGGACATTGTCCAGAATCTCATCTTCAGGGATAGAACTTGGCTCCACATGGACATCGATATCAAAGACGCCAAACTGTTCCTTGAGAAGGCGCTCGACCTCTTCGGTAATAGCATGGCTCTCATAAACAGAGAGGTCTGGATTCATTTCGATGACGACATCTAGGTAAATGTTGCTTCCGTAAGTCCGTCCCCGTTGGGATTTGACCCGGCTGACCTTTGGCAATTCCAGAATAGCCGCCTTGTATTTATCCAGGAGACTTTCATCAAAACCATCGGAGAGGCTGAAGGAGGATTCAATGAAAATGTCGTAGGCAGTTTTTAGGATAAAGAAGGTAATAACGATGGCCACTAATTGGTCCACAATCGGATAGTTAAGAGTACTAGCTCCAATCGCAACAGAGGTTCCTAAAGAAGTGACCACGTCAGACAGGTTGTCTTTGGCAGCTGCCTTGAGGGCCTTGGATTGAGCTTTCTTAGCTAAAGTCCGGTTATAAAGATAGACCGCAAACATGACAAGGGCTGATCCAACTCCGACAATGGCCCCTAAAGGATCAATGACAGTGGTTTCCCTACTGAGGATTTTCTGAACGGTATCTCGTAGGACATCGAAGCCCACATAAAACATGATGATGGAAGTTACCAGGCTAGCTAGATCTTCAATCTTCCAATGACCAAATCGGTGGTCGCGGTCAGCTGGCTGGCGGGCCATGCGAATGCCGATGAGAAGGGCGACGTTACTGATAATATCGGATAAGTTATTAAAACCATCCGCGACCAAACTGGAGGAGTGAAGGAGATGTCCTGTTGCTAATTTAGCTGCGGAAAGAATCAGGTAGGCGACAATACTGATCAGGGCTCCACGTTCGGCTAGTTTTAAATTACTTTGTGATTGATTCACTGATAACTCCTCCAGGCTTCTGTAGATTTCCTCCTAAGCGAAAAACTTGGATCGTTGTTAATGAGGAAATATTAGTTCTTCTTAAGCCTTTATTATAGCCTTTTTGAGTGCAAAATTCAAATGATGCCAACTGTTTCCAAAAGGAGAAAGGGCGAAAATGTGGTATAATAGAACGATTGAATGAATGAGGAGTATGAGATGAATCCTTTATTGAATGGTATGAATGATCGCCAGGCAGAGGCGGTCCAAACGACAGAAGGTCCCCTTTTGATCATGGCGGGAGCTGGTTCTGGTAAGACACGTGTCCTGACCCACCGGATCGCTTACTTGATCGATGAAAAAATGGTCAATCCTTGGAATATTTTGGCCATTACCTTTACCAATAAAGCCGCTCGGGAGATGAAGGAGAGGGCCTATCAGTTAAACCCAGCGACTCAAGATTGCTTGATTGCCACCTTCCACTCCATGTGTGTGCGTATCCTCCGTCGAGATGCGGATCATATTGGCTACAATCGCAATTTTACCATTGTCGATCCAGGTGAGCAACGGACCTTGATGAAGCGGATCTTGAAGTCCTTGAATTTAGATCCTAAGAAATGGAATGAACGAACCATTTTGGGAACTATTTCCAATGCCAAAAATGACTTGATCGATGAAGTGGCCTATGCTGCCCAAGCGGGAGATATGTATACCCAGATCGTCGCCAAGTGTTATGAGGCTTACCAAAAGGAACTCCGTCAGTCAGAAGCGGTGGACTTTGATGATTTGATCATGTTGACCTTGCGTCTTTTTGATCAGCATCCAGATGTACTGACTTATTACCAGCAGAAGTTCCAATACATCCATGTAGATGAGTACCAAGATACCAACCATGCCCAATACCAATTGGTCAAACTCTTGGCTTCTCGCTTTAAAAATATCTGTGTTGTTGGGGATGCGGACCAGTCTATTTATGGCTGGCGGGGAGCGGATATGCAGAATATCCTGGACTTTGAGAAGGATTATCCTGATGCCAAGGTCGTCTTGTTAGAGGAAAATTATCGCTCCACTAAAACCATCCTCCAAGCAGCTAACGATGTGATCAAAAACAATCGGAACCGCCGTCCGAAGAATCTTTGGACCCAAAATGAAGACGGGGAAGAGATTGTTTATTACCGGGCCAATGATGAGCAGGATGAAGCGGTCTTTGTTGCCAAAACCATTGAAGAGCTGAGTCGCGAAGCTGGCTATAAGCATCGTGATTTTGCGGTTCTCTACCGGACCAATGCCCAGTCACGGACCATTGAAGAAGCACTGCTCAAGTCCAATATTCCCTATACCATGGTAGGGGGCACCAAGTTCTACAGCCGGAAGGAAATTCGAGATGTTATTGCTTATTTAAACTTGATTGCTAATCTCAGTGACAATATCAGTTTTGAGCGGATTATCAATGAACCCAAGCGTGGAATCGGGCCAGGTACAGTGGATAAGATTCGTGATTTTGCCCAAATGCAAGGGACCTCACTTCTGGATGCTTCAGCCAATATCATGCTCTCTGGCATTAAAGGAAAAGCAGCTCAGTCTATCTGGGACTTTGCCAATCTCATTCTTGATTTGAGAGAAAAATTGGACCAGCTGACCATTACAGAGTTGGTCGAAGAAGTCCTTGACAATACAGGTTATATGACGGCCCTAACCAATCAGGGAAATCTGGAAAGTCAGGCCCGCATCGAGAATATCCAAGAGTTCCTATCTGTTACCAAGAATTTTGATGAAAATGGCGATTCTGTTGAAGACGAATCAGGTGTGGACACCTTGAGTCGTTTCTTGAACGACTTAGCCTTGATTGCCGATACAGACGATGGAGCGCAAGAGACCTCAGAAGTCACCTTGATGACCCTTCACGCGGCCAAAGGTTTGGAATTCCCAGTGGTCTTCTTGATTGGGATGGAAGAAAACGTCTTTCCTCTTAGTCGAGCGGCAGAGGATCCGGATGAGTTGGAAGAAGAACGTCGTTTGGCTTACGTGGGGATCACGCGGGCAGAGAAGGTTCTCTTCTTGACCAATGCCAATTCTCGTTTGCTCTTTGGGCGGACCAGCTACAACCGTCCGACGCGCTTTATCAATGAAATTAGCTCAGATTTGTTAACCTACCAAGGATTAGCGCGTCCGGCCAACACTAGCTTTAAGGCTTCTTATAGCAATGGTGGCGGAACGACCTTTGGAAAAGGCATGAGTCTGTCACAAGCCCTTCAAGAGCGCAAGAGACAAGCAGCTCCAAGTGCCCTCACATCATCAAGCCTCCCCTTTGGCAATAGCAACCGTTCTAGTGACAAAGAGAGCGTCGCTTGGTCTATTGGCGATATTGCTATTCACAAGAAGTGGGGAGAAGGAACCGTGCTTGAAGTATCAGGCAGTGGCAATACCCAAGAGCTTAAGATTAACTTCCCAGAAGTGGGTCTCAAGAAACTCTTGGCCAGTGTCGCGCCGATTGAGAAGAAATAAGTGGAGATCAGGAAGCTAAGTTCACTGTTTCAGATTATAAACAATCAACCTCTATCCAGCAATCTTAAGTTATTACTGAATGAGACTATTGAAAAAGATATTTTGTAACTAGTGCAAAATAGATTGAGACTTTTCGCCGTGAGGAAAAGCACCAGAAACACATTAGTTTCTGGTGCTCGGTAGATTTGAGACGTAAGGCTCAAATCTAAGGTATGGAATCCCAACGGGAGTCGCTACCGTCCGTCCTCACTTAAGGAAAGTCTCTATAGAGAAATGAATATTCAGTTAAAACCAGCAAGCCTCGTTTGCTGGTTTTGATTTTACAGGTGACATGATATAATATACTAAGAATAGAGAAAGAGGCAGGCTATGAACGAAATCAAGTGCCCCAACTGTGGGGAAGTTTTTACAGTTAATGAAAGTCAATACAGCGAGCTCTTGTCACAGGTACGGACAGCTGAGTTTGACAAGGAAATTCATGAGCGGATTCGGCAAGAATTGGCTTTGGCAGAGCAAAAGGCCCTAAATGAGCAGCAAGAGAGGTTAGCTAAGAAGGACCAAGAAATTGCCCAGTTACAGAACCAGATTCAACAGTTTGATACCGAAAAAGAATTGGCCAAAAAAGAGGTGGAGCAAACCGCTAGCCAAAGTCTGCTAGAGAAAGAAAAAGAAGTTCAACAACTTGAGAATCAGCTGGCGACCTTGCGCTTGGAGCATGAAAACAAACTGCAAAAGACGCTTTCTGACCTAGAGAAAGAAAGAGACCAGATCAAAAATCAGCTCCTTTTACAAGAAAAAGAAAACGAGCTTTCTCTGACTTCGGTGAAACAAAACTATGAAGCCCAGCTTAAAGCGGCCAATGAGCAAGTTGAGTTTTACAAGAATTTCAAGGCCCAACAATCAACCAAGGCCATTGGGGAAAGTCTGGAGCAGTATGCGGAGAGTGAGTTTAACAAGGTTCGTAGCTTTGCCTTCCCTAATGCCTATTTTGAAAAGGACAACAAGGTCTCTGCACGTGGGTCTAAAGGGGACTTTATCTTCCGTGACTTTGATGAAAATGGGCTGGAATTCATTTCCATCATGTTTGAGATGAAAAATGAAGCAGATGGAACTGAGAAGAAGCATAAGAACGCTGATTTTTACAAAGAATTAGACAAAGACCGTCGGGAAAAGAACTGTGAGTATGCTGTTTTGGTAAGTATGCTTGAAGCAGATAATGACTACTTCAACACAGGGATTGTCGATGTTAGCCACGAGTATGAGAAGATGTACGTCGTTCGTCCTCAGTTCTTTATCCAGTTGATTGGTCTCTTACGCAATGCGGCTCTTAACTCTCTAAAATACAAGCAAGAACTAGCACTTATCCGTGAGCAAAATATTGACATCACCCACTTTGAAGAAGACCTGGATGCATTTAAAGTTGCCTTTGCTAAGAACTACAATTCGGCTTCTGTCAACTTTGGCAAGGCTATCGATGAAATCGACAAGGCCATCAAACGGATGGAAGAAGTCAAGAAATTCTTGACTACGTCAGAAAACCAACTCCGCCTCGCTAACAACAAGTTGGATGATGTTTCCGTTAAAAAATTGACTCGGAAGAATCCAACCATGAAGGCTAAGTTTGATGCCTTGAAGGAAGACTAGGAGGCTCCTATGCAGATACGAAAAGCAACCATAAAAGATGCTGAAGCCCTACTGTCTTTATACGAAGACTTGGGCTATCCAACAACCGCTTCTAAGCTGTCTCGACGTTTAGAAATGATACTTTCTCAGCCACATTATGGCTGTCTTCTAGCTGAAAGAAACGGAGTAATTTTAGGTTTCTTAGGT
This sequence comes from Streptococcus sp. HMSC074F05, assembly GCF_001808725.1. NCBI lineage: Bacteria > Bacillati > Bacillota > Bacilli > Lactobacillales > Streptococcaceae > Streptococcus > Streptococcus sp. HMSC074F05. The sequence continues at coordinate 248,413 of NZ_KV794411.1, forward strand.
TATGCAAAGCTCTTCTTTTTTGAAGCAGATGGGTCTTACTATCGAATTTTAGCTTTGTCAGTTGCAAAAGAAACAAGACGACAAGGAATTGCTAGTAGGCTAATCGATGAATTGAAAAAACAAGCGGTAAAAGAAGGGGTTAAGGCGCTGGCTCTAAATAGTGGATTAACCGCTGAACGAAATGCTGCACATCAGTTTTATCAGGCAGTTGGATTTGAAAAAGTAACTGCCGGCTTTGCTCTGTATTTAAAAACTCAACATGAATAAACATGATAAAATAGGAGAGAAAACGAAGTAATGTCTTCAACAAAAGGGAAAACCTTATATTTGAACAAAAAGAGCATGGACTATGTAACATTTGGAAAAGGTAAACAGCCATTAGTGATCATACCAGGATTGGGGGATGGATTGCAGACGGTTAAAGGTATGGCTATGCCTTTTTCAATCACATACCGTATACTTGCCAAACGTTACAAAATCTATGTTTTTTCTCGAATCAATGAGCTGAGACAGGGCTATACAACGCGGGATATGGCAGCAGATGTAGCAGAAGCAATGGAGGCGCTGAACTTAGATACATCTTATGTTATGGGGATTTCGCAAGGTGGAATGATTGCCCAATGGTTGGTGGTGGATTTCCCTGAAAAGGTTCAAAAGCTCATCTTAGCCGTGACTACTGCAAAACCTAGTCAACTTGCTAGAGAGCGAATTGAGCATTGGCAAAAGCTTAGTCAATCTGGAACTTTTAAGCATCTCATGCTGGATATCGCAAAGCACTCCTATACGCAAAAGAGCTATCAAAAGTGGCGGTTCCTTTATAATATCATGGGTCGCTTGGGGCGAATCAAAGATGAAAATAGAATTGCCATTCAGTCTCAGTCTTGCCTTACTCACGATAGCATTGAGGTCTTAAAGGAAATTCAGTGTCCAACCTTTGTCCTTGGTGCGCTTGAAGATGATGTGATTGGTGTGGACGGATCCAAGGAACTAGCAAAAGCGATTTCGGATTGTCAACTCCTCATTCTTAAGCATTCTGGGCATGCTCTTTATGAAGAAAATAAAGCATTTCAAGAGGCTGTCTGTGGATTCTTAAACTAAAAAACGCTGGAAAAATTCCAGCGTTTTTATTCTAGTTAAATCGCAAAGAGATCGTTTAGGTTTTCTGCCATGGTTGGGTGGGTAAAGATTTGTTTTGCGATGTAAGTATAAGGGATCTTGTTGTCCATCGCCATGGTGATCAGGTTGATGATTTCGCCTGCAGCTTCTCCAAAGAGCGTCACTCCAAGAATTTCTTTAGTTTCTGGGTTGACCACGGCTTTGAAGGCACCTCGAAGGTCTGCATTGACGTGTCCGCGTGGCATAGCAGCAACTGACAATTCTTTAACAGCAACTGGAAGCCCTTTGTCGCGTGCTTCTTGCTCGGTCAAGCCGACTTGGGCCAAAGGAGGAGCAATGAAGAGTGTTGTCGCATAGTTTCCGCGTGTTTCGAGATTGTAGCTACCATCGCCTGTGAGGTAGTTGAAGACGATGCGGAAGTCATCGAGGGACATATAGGTGAATTGAGGACCACCATTGACATCCCCAACTGCAAAGACACCAGGGACGCTGGTTTCCAAATGACGGTTGACTTGAATCGCTCCACGATCAGTGACTTGGATGTCTGTGTTCTCAAGACCAAGACCAGCTGTATTTGGCTTACGTCCTGTTGCGTAGAGGAGGATATCGAACTCGAAGTTTCCTTTATCGGTTACAAGGGTTAAGCTGTTTTCGCCATCCTTAATTTCTTGGGTATGAACGCCTTGCAAGAATTGAATGCCATCTTCTTCAAGGTAGCCTTTTGCAAGAGCTGCAATGCTTGGATCGATCCGTGGCAAGAATGCTTCAGAAGCGTCTAGTACCGTTACTTGGCTGCCCAAGGTATTGTAAAGGTGGGCAAATTCCAATCCGATTGGTCCACCACCAAGGACACCGAGGCGTTTAGGTAGGTTTTCCAAACGTTGAATACCGGTTGAATCCACGGCAAATTTACTTTCAGCTAATCCTGGGATCGGAAGGACATTTGGCACAGCACCAGTATTAATAATAATGGTTTCAGCTGTCAATTCTTCCTTTTCCTCACCAGCTTGAATTTCGATGACCTTGTTAGAAACGAAACGAGCCGTCGCATCGATAATGTCTACACCAGTTCCAGCAATCGTTGCGTAGTTCTTACCATTGAGACGAGTAGTGACTGCATTTTTCTCATTCATGGCTTGCTCAAAATCCAAGCCTTTTTCTGCTGCAACAATCAAGGTCTTGGTGGGAATACAAGCGATATTGATACAAGTACCACCGTACATAGATTTGCTCTTTTCAATCAGAGCGACTTTTTTTCCTTGGCTTGATAATTTCGCTGCGAGTGTTTTACCAGCTTTACCAAATCCAATCACAATAACATCATACATTAACATATGTTACACCTTCTTTCGCTTTCTATTGTATCAAATCCATTTTAAAAAGTCTGAAATCTGCTACGGGATTTTTTAGGAGCTCATGAGAAGGGGGAAAGAGGGACAAGAAGTCTTGTTTCATGGTATAATAAAGGGTCGGTGGACCGGATGGTCACACAATCAGTTAGAAAGAGCAAATCAGATGGACGGAATTATCAATGTAAAAAAGGAAGCAGGCATGACCTCACATGATGTGGTATTTAAACTGCGAAAAATCTTAGGAACTAAGAAGATCGGCCATGGGGGAACGCTGGATCCGGATGTGGTGGGAGTGCTTCCAATAGCAGTTGGCAAGGCGACCCGGATGGTCGAATTCATGCAAGATGAAGGCAAGGTCTATGAAGGAGAAATCACTCTGGGATTTTCTACCACAACGGAGGATGCCAGCGGGGATGTCGTGGAGCGGACCCCAGTGGAAGTGCCTTTAGATGCAGAAGAGGTCGATCGTATGATTGCCCAAATGGTGGGAGAGATCGAGCAGGTACCGCCTATGTACTCCGCGGTTAAGGTCAATGGGCGTAAGCTCTATGAGTATGCACGGGCAGGAGAAGAAGTGGAACGCCCTGTCCGACAGGTGACGATTTATGAATTCACGCGTACCAGTGAGATTGGCTACGAGGAAGGACTAGCCCGTTTTCGCTTCCGGGTTAAATGCAGCAAGGGCACCTATATCCGGACCTTGTCGGTGGATTTGGGTCAAAAACTGGGTTATGCAGCCCATATGTCTCATCTGACACGGACCAGTGCTGCCGGTTTGTCACTGGAAGATTCCCTGACCTTAGAAGAAGTGGCTGAAAAAGTAGCACAAGGAGATTTGAGCTTCCTTCACCCACTTGAAATTGGCACCGGGGATCTGGAAAAAGTAGAGCTGACAGTAGAAGAGGTTGGCGAAGTTCAAGTGGGACGCTTTATTCCAGTTGAGAGTGACTCCAAAGAGTTAGCTGCTTTTTACCAAGGAAAATTGGTAGCCATTTTAGAAAAAAGAGAAGAACTTTACAAACCTCGAAAAGTCTTTCTAACAGAAAGTGTGTTACAATAAATTCATGAATATTCGTACGATTACTACTGCTAACCAGATCCATTTGGAGAATGAGACAGTTTTGGTTCTGGGCTACTTTGATGGCCTGCATCTGGGGCATCAAGAACTCTTTAAAAAGGCGCGTCAGATCGCGGATGAAAAAGGCTTGAAGGTCGCTTTGTTAACCTTTCCTGAATCTCCTAAGTTAGCCTTTGTTCGCTACCAACCAGAATTACTGCTTCATTTGCAGAGTCCTGAGGATCGGTTCCAAAAATTAAACGAACTAGGAGTGGATGAGCTCTTCCTCATTGATTTTACGACCGATTTTGCTTCTAAAACCGCCAAAGAATTTGTTGATCAATTTGTCAAAGCCTTGAGGGCCCGAGTTTTAATTGCTGGATTTGATTATAGTTTTGGCTCTGATAAGAAAACGGCCTCTGACTTAGCTGATTATTTTGATGGTCAAGTGGAAGTCATTTCTCCTGTATTGGATCAGGGGGAAAAGATTAGTTCAACCCGCATTCGTCAAGCTATCCTAGAAGGACGCGTCCAAGAAGCTGCCCGTCTACTTGGTCACCCTTTATCTAGTCGAGGAATCGTCGTGCATGGGGATGCGCGTGGTCGCACCATTGGCTATCCTACCGCCAATTTAGCGCCGATTGACCGGACCTATCTCCCATCAGATGGCGTTTATGTAGTTGATGTCGATTTTAAAGGGCAGACCTACCGTGGCATGGCTTCTGTCGGGAAAAATATTACCTTTGATGGGAAAGAGCTTCGTTTCGAAGTCAATCTCTTTGATTTTACAGGAGATATCTACGGTCATACTTTGACTATTCATTGGTTGGATAAGATACGAGAAATGGTCAAATTCGATGGAATCGATCAACTAGTGGCGCAACTAGAAGAAGATGAAGCAGTTTCACGAAACTGGACCAAGAGAGTGGGACAGAAATCGGTAATTCGTTAGAATTCGATTTCGTCGTCCCACCTCCGCACAGTTGAGTAGGGCTGTAAAAGCTGATGAAATCAGCGTAGTAGAGCCCACTCAACCACTGCGTCTTGCTCGACAATCCAAAAATAATAGAGAGGCTAGGACTTTTGTCCCAGCCTCTTTTTTCGGGCCTCTTCTTGGGAAAAATGAAAGGGATTTCTTTTTTCCACTGAAATTCAGAAAAATCGTCTAGAAATCAAAAAAGCGCTTTTCAAGCACCTAATTTTTTTGTATAATAGAGTTAGATAGTTATATATAAAAAAAGAAGTGAACCACATGATTACATTATTTTTATCACCGAGTTGTACATCATGTCGAAAAGCTCGGGCTTGGTTAAAAAAGCACGATGTTCCATTTAAAGAACACAATATAATGACAAGTCCTTTGAGCAAACAGGAGTTGACAAGTATATTGGCCTTGACCGAAAACGGAACAGACGACATTATTTCAACTCGTTCAAAAATTTTTCAAAAATTGGATGTTGATGTTGAAGATTTATCGATCTCAGCCTTGATTCATCTGATTGAGGAAAATCCAAGTCTCTTAAGGAGACCGATTATTTTAGATAACAAGCGCATGCAAATCGGCTTTAACGAAGACGAAATTCGGGCCTTCTTGCCGCGGAGTTATCGAAAACAAGAGTTACGCTCTGCCACTCTAAGAGCAGAAATAAACTAAGAAGTATGTCGAATGCAAAAAAATTATAGTTACCCACTGGACTTATCGTGGAGCACTGAAGAGCTTGCTTCAGTGCTTTCTTTTTTCAATAAAGTTGAAGAAGCCTATGAAAGTAAGGTAGAGGCCAAAGAATACATGGAAGCCTACCGCGCTTTTAAGAAGGTCGTGCCTAGTATCGGAGAAGAAAAACGTCTCGGACGGGAGTTCGAAGAAGTGAGCGGTTATTCTCTCTATCGTGCGACCCAGGCTGCAAAGCAAAAAGAGGAAGGATGGTTTTCTCTTGAAGAATAAATTAGAGTTTGCCAAACAAATCGTTTTAGAGGCTGGAGACTACTTGCGTCTTCATCTCCATGATGACTTGATGATCTCAAAAAAGACTGGGCCGACAGATTTGGTGACCCAGATGGACCAACAGGTTCAAAAGGATTTGGTTGAAAAAATCACAAATCGCTACCCAGAAGATCGGATTTTTGCGGAGGAAGATGGCCTTCGTTCACCGATTTCAGAAGGATCCGTTTGGGTGATTGATCCCATTGATGGGACCAATAATTTTGTGACCCAAAAGGAAGATTTTGCGGTCATGGTGGCCTATTTCGAAGACGGAATCGGTCGGTTTGGCCTGATCTACGATGTGATGCGGGATCACCTTTTTTTCGGGGGTGGAGAATTCCCAGTTTATCGCAATGAGGTTGAATTGACGCCCTTTGTAGATCAGCCTCTGGAAAACCTTTTGATTGCGTCAAATGTCGGTATGCTTGAGAAAAATGACTGGGGAATGGCCGATCTTGGCATGGATTCACTAGGAATCCGGGTCTATGGCAGTGCCGGTATTAGTTTTTCAAAAATTCTCTCAGGTGGGATTTTAGCTTACTTTAGCTATATCTGGCCATGGGACTATGCAGCCGCAGCGATCATGGGCGAACGGTTAGGCTATACCGTCCTAAATCTAAATGGGGATAAACCTAATTACCAGACAGTCGAACCCATTATGATGGTTCCAAAGGTGAAGTTAACAGAGATTCAAACCTATCTTAAGAAAGGGAGAAGTTAAATGAATTTTCCCCATGGTTTTAAAGAAAAATACCAGCATCTTCTAGGTGAGGATGCTGCTGCTTTTTTTGCGACCTTTGATCAAGAAGCAGTAGCAGCCTTTCGCACCAATCCTTTGAAAGAAGCACAAAAAGTATTTGATGATCCGATTCCCAATACTCCTTGGGGTCATTATGGAAAGGTCTCAGGGAAATCCATCGAACACGCAACGGGCTTGGTCTATTCACAAGAACCAGCAGCTCAGATAGTGGCCCAAGTCGCCCAGCCGAAGCCAGGGATGAAGGTCCTAGACTTGGCCGCAGCACCTGGTGGTAAGACGACGCAACTCTTGTCTTATTTGGACAATCAAGGACTCTTGGTCTCCAATGAAATCCACAAGGGACGCTCGAAAATTCTCGTAGAGAATGTCGAACGTTTCGGTGCCCGAAATGTATTGGTGACCAATGAGTCTGCCGATCGTCTGGCCAAAGTTTTCTCAGGCTTTTTTGATCTGATTGTACTAGACGCCCCGTGTTCAGGTGAGGGGATGTTCCGTAAGCAACCAGATGCCATGGACTATTGGTCCATCGATTATCCTCGAGAGTGTAGTCTTCTTCAAAGAGAAATTCTAGAGGATGCTCTCAAGATGTTGGTTCCAGGTGGTTCCTTGGTTTATTCAACCTGTACCTGGGCTCCTGAGGAAAATGAAGAGATCGTATCCTGGCTCTTAGATAATTTTGATCTAGAATTGGAAACGATCGAGAAGATCAATGGTATGGCAGAAGGCATTGACCATCCAGAAACGGCGCGCATGTATCCTCATCTCTTTAAAGGGGAGGGACAATTTGTTGCTAAGTTCCGTTATCTAGGAGAGAATCGTCCTGCCAAAATCCCTTCCAAAAAGGACCAATTATCTGCGGAGCAAAAGAAATGGTGGCAGGAGTTTTCTAAGAAACACTTGAAGATCACTCTAGAAGGTGTCCTCGAAACCTTTGGTGACGAACTCTACTTGGTTCCGCTTGATTTACCAGATTTGCGAAAAGTAAAAATCGCCCGAAATGGTTTGCACCTAGGGACCTTCAAGAAAAATCGATTTGAACCTAGTTTTGCCTTGGGCCTTGCTCTGAAACCGAGTGAGGTAAAAGAGACCGTTTCGATCACGCCTGAAGACTTTGTTCATTATGTGGCGGGAGAGACGGTTCAATTGAAGGAAACGCATCCAAATGGATGGTACCAGGTCCTTGTCGAAGGCAATGGTTTGGGCTTTGCCAAAGTGACCGGACAGACCCTGAAAAATTTCTATCCAAAGGGGCTTCGTTTTAGGTAAAATGCTGGGCAAAGAACTCGTTCTATGATATAGTGGGAGTACAGGTTTTTTTGAAAAAACTTGTCAAAATCATAAGTGAAATAGTGAAATATCAAGGAGACATGATTTGAAAAAGTCTAAAAAGCTGATCCTAGGACTAGCGACGATCGCATTAGCAGGAAGTTTATCTGCTTGTGCTTCTTGGATCAATCGCGGAGAATCCATCACTGCTGTCGGATCGACTGCCTTACAACCCTTGGTTGAAGGAGTAGTAGATCGCTACATTGAAGAACATCCTGGTAAGATTGTAAATGTACAAGGAGGAGGTTCTGGTACAGGACTTTCACAAGTTCAATCAGGCGCTGTGGACATCGGAAATAGTGACCTCTTTGCAGAGGAAAAATCTGGGATCGATGCCTCTAGTCTGGTCGACCATCAGGTAGCCGTAGCAGGAACAGCCATCATTGCCAATAAAAATATCTCAATCGACAATTTGACAACGGAGCAATTGCGAAAGATCTTTACGGGTGAATATACCAACTGGAAGCAATTGGGAGGTCCAGATCTTGAAATCACGATTGTGAACCGGGCGGTTGGTTCTGGTAGCCGAGCTGTCTTTGATGCCATTATCATGGATGGCAAACAACCCAAGCAGGCTCAAGAGCAAGACTCTAATGGAATGGTGAAAAACATCGTTTCTCAAACGCCAGGAGCCATCTCTTATCTAGCCTTTACCTATTTGGATAGCAGTGTCAAAACCATGAAGCTTAATGGCTATCAACCAACCAAAGCCAATGTTGTCAACAATAACTGGCCAATCTGGTCCTACGAACACATGTATACCAAAGGAAAACCCAATGAGTTGTCTAAAAAATTCATTGACTACATGATGACCGATGAGGTTCAGCAAAAGGTTGTTGGTAAGATGGGTTATATCCCGATCAATGACATGAAAGTCACCCGTGATTTAAAAGGGAATGTGTCAAAAAAATAAAAGAATTAGGTAAAAAATGAACGAAGTAGCAAAAAAAATGCTGACGAAATCAAAAAACTCCCGCCTAGAAAAATTTGGGAAAACCATTACTTTTTTATGTATGAGTTTGATTGTTGTCGTCGTTGCCATGATTTTGATTTTCGTGGCCCAAAAAGGTTTATCGACTTTCTTTGTCAATAAAGTCAATATCTTTAGTTTTCTATTTGGGAGTACTTGGAATCCTGCTGCAAAGGAATTCGGAGCCCTACCAATGATTCTAGGTTCCTTTATTGTAACCTTGCTTTCTGCCCTCTTGGCAACGCCGTTTGCCATTGGTGCAGCAGTTTTCATGACAGAAGTCTCCCCCAAAGGAGCTCGTTTCTTGCAACCAGCCATTGAGCTCTTAGTGGGGATTCCTTCAGTTGTTTACGGATTCATTGGCCTTCAAGTGGTCGTCCCATTTACGCGTAGTCTCTTTGGAGGGACTGGTTTTGGGATCCTCTCAGGGGTCTTTGTCCTCTTTGTTATGATCCTGCCAACTGTTACCTTTATGACGACCGATAGCCTCCGAGCTGTGCCCCGTCATTACCGGGAAGCTAGTATGGCTATGGGTGCGACACGCTGGCAAACCATTTGGCATGTCACGCTCAAGGCAGCCCGCTCAGGAATCTTTACAGCGGTTGTCTTTGGTATGGCGCGTGCCTTCGGGGAAGCCTTGGCTATCCAGATGGTGGTCGGAAACTCGGCAGTGGTACCAACCTCGCTCACTACACCAGCTTCCACCCTCACCTCTATTTTGACCATGGGAATCGGAAATACCGTCATGGGTACGGTCAATAACAATGTTCTTTGGTCACTCGCCTTGGTATTGCTCCTCATGAGTCTTGCCTTTAACAGTGTGATTAAACTGATTACGAAAGAAAGAGGTAAGAAGAACTATGCACGCTAAACGAATGGATAAAATTGCGACAGGAGTGCTGTATGCTATTTCCGGGATCATCGTTGCGATTCTTGCCTCATTGATCCTTTATATCTTGGTCCGTGGCTTGCCCCATGTATCTTGGCACTTCTTGACTGGGAAATCTTCTTCTTACCAAGCAGGAGGAGGGATCGGAATTCAATTGTATAATTCCTTCTTCCTCTTGGTCATTACCTTGGTGATTTCCTTCCCACTTTCTCTTGGAGCTGGGATTTACCTCTCTGAGTACGCTAAAAAAGGTCGCTTGACCAATTTGGTTCGTACCTGTATTGAGATCTTGTCTTCTTTGCCATCTGTCGTTGTAGGTCTCTTTGGTTACCTGGTCTTCGTTGTCCAGTTCAAATACGGATTTTCGATCATTTCAGGGGCCTTGGCCTTGACCGTCTTTAACCTGCCACAGATGACCCGCAATATCGAAGATAGCTTGCAGCACGTTCACCATACGCAGCGCGAAGCAGGTCTAGCACTGGGCTTGTCTCGCTGGGAAACTGTGATTCATGTTGTGGTACCAGAAGCTCTTCCAAGTATTATCACCGGGGTCGTCTTGGCCTCAGGACGGATCTTTGGGGAAGCTGCTGCCTTGATCTATACTGCAGGTCAATCGGCTCCAGCCCTTGATTGGTCAAACTGGAATATCTTTAGTGTGACCAGCCCGATTTCGATCTTCCGTCAGGCTGAAACCTTGGCTGTCCATATCTGGAAGGTCAACAGTGAAGGGACTATTCCAGACTCGATCGAAGTCTCAGCTGGTTCTGCCGCAGTTCTTTTGATCTTTATCTTGATCTTTAACTTTGGAGCTCGCAAACTCGGAAGTTACCTCCATAAAAAACTAACATCTGCTTAAAGGAGAAGAAATGTCAAAATACAATTGGGATGAGAGACACATCATTACTTTTCCTGAAGAAAAGGTGGTTCTATCGACCAAAGATTTGCATGTCTATTATGGAACGAACGAGTCCATTAAAGGCGTCGACATGCAGTTTGAAAAGAATAAGATTACAGCCTTGATCGGTCCTTCAGGATCTGGGAAATCAACCTACCTCCGTAGTTTGAACCGGATGAATGATACCATCGATATTGCGCGTGTAACGGGTGAAATTTGGTATGAAGGAATCGATGTTAATCGTCCAGATATCAATGTTTATGAAATGCGCAAGCACATTGGGATGGTTTTCCAACGGCCCAATCCTTTTGCCAAATCGATTTATAAAAACATCACCTTCCCGCATGAACGCGCTGGGGTGAAAGACAAGAAGATCTTGGACGAATTGGTCGAAACTTCTTTGAAACAGGCAGCTCTATGGGATCAGGTCAAGGATGATCTTCATAAATCAGCCTTGACACTTTCAGGTGGCCAACAGCAACGGCTCTGTATCGCGCGGGCCATCTCTGTGAAGCCAGATATCTTACTCATGGATGAGCCAGCTTCAGCGCTTGATCCGATCGCAACAGCGCAATTAGAAGAAACCATGCTTGAGTTGAAGAAGAATTATACCATTGTCATCGTGACCCACAGCATGCAACAAGCAGCCCGTGCTAGCGATTATACCGGTTTCTTCTACCTAGGAAACCTCATCGAGTACGATAAGACTTCGAATATTTTCCAAAATGCGAAATTGCAATCGACCAACGATTATGTATCGGGTCACTTTGGATAAAGTAAAATGACAACAAAAAGGAAAATAGAATGACAGAACCAATTTTGCAAGTCAAGGACTTGTCGGTTTATTACAATAAAAAGAAGGCGCTAAATAGCGTCTCCTTGGACTTTGCTCCAAAGGAGATCACAGCCTTGATTGGTCCTTCAGGATCAGGGAAATCTACCCTTTTAAAAGCCATTAACCGCATGGGCGACCTCAACCATGAGGTCACCACTACAGGAACCATCCTCTACAATGGACATAATATCTACGGACCACGGACCGATACGGTCGAATTGCGTAAGGAAATCGGAATGGTCTTCCAACAGCCCAATCCTTTCCCAATGTCCATTTATGATAATGTGACCTATGGCTTGATGATTAATGGTGTCAAGGACAAGGCTGTCTTGGACGAAGCAGTTGAAACCTCTTTGAAACGCGCATCCATCTGGGATGAAGTCAAGGATCGCTTGCATGATTCAGCTATCGGACTTTCTGGTGGTCAGCAACAGCGGGTCTGTGTGGCGCGGGTCCTTGCGACCAGTCCAAAGATTATTCTTTTGGATGAGCCAACTTCAGCGCTGGATCCAATTTCAGCTGGCAAGATTGAAGAAACCTTGTATGGACTAAAAGACCGCTACACCATGCTCTTGGTGACACGTTCCATGCAACAAGCAAGTCGGATTTCCGATAAAACAGCCTTTTTCTTGGATGGGGATTTGATTGAGTACAATGACACCAATGAAATGTTCTTGAACCCAGCTAAGAAAGAAACAGAAGACTATGTCTCTGGTAAATTTGGATAGGAAGAAAATAAAATGTTACGAGTTCAATTTGAAGAAGATTTAGAGAAGTTGCATAACCAGTTTTATGCAATGGGAAATGAAGTGTTGAGTCAGATCAACCGTACGGTCCGTGCTTTCGTGACCCATGACCGTGAATTGGCCCGCCAGGTCATCGAAGATGATGCGGAGATCAACGACTACGAAGTGAAATTAGAGCGTAAATCCTTTGAGATTATTGCCCTTCAACAGCCCGTTTCACAAGACCTTCGTGTCGTGATGACTGTCTTAAAAGCGGTCTCTGACTTAGAGCGGATGGGTGACCACGCAGTATCAATTGCCAAGGCAACCATTCGCATGAAAGGGGAAGTCCGTATTCAATCTGTTGAGGAAGAGATCAGCAAGATGGGCCGTGAAGTCAAAGATTTTGTCGAAGCGACACTAGATGTTTACCTCAAAGGCGATGTGGATTTGGCCTATGAAGTTGCTTCACGAGACGAAGTCATCAACCATTACTTCGATAGCATCCAAGAATTAGCAACAGAAGAAATTCGGAAAAATCCAGAGTCCATCGTGACCGGACGGGATTATTTCCAAGTGATCAACTTCTTGGAACGCATCGGAGATTATGCAAAAAACATCTGTGAATGGGTGGTTTACTTCGAAACAGGTAAAATTATCGAAATGTAAGATCATGGAGTCTTTTCGATATCAGACGGGCATTCTAATGCTTGTCTTTTCTTTTATCTTAACTTTGTGATAAAATAGTTTTATTAGGGCTTTTGATTGGAAAAGCGTGAAACATTTAAAGGAGGAAATTATGCAAGCAGTTGCACATTTTGTAGAAACATTCGTTCCAGAACATTATGAAGTGTTTTTGGATTTAAGTCGTAAAACTAAGACCTTTAGCGGTCGTGTGGTGATCACAGGTCAAGCCAAGGCGGACAAGATCTCGCTTCACCAAAAGGATTTGACCATTGAAACAGTAGAGGTAGCAGGTCAAGCTCGTCCATTTACGGTTGATGATGCCAATGAAGCAGTTTATGTTGAATTGGAAAGCACAGGTCAAGTGACAGTTACCCTGACCTATTCTGGTAAGATCACAGACAATATGACAGGGATTTACCCATCTTACTACAGTATTGATGGTGTGAAGAAGGAAGTCCTCTCAACTCAGTTTGAGAGCCATTTTGCGCGTGAAGCCTTTCCAAGTGTGGACGAGCCTGAAGCCAAAGCAACGTTTGATCTTTCTTTGAAATTTGACCAAGAAGAAGGTGAAATTGCCCTTTCAAATATGCCTGAAATCGATGTGGAGAACCGCAAAGAAACAGGCATTTGGAAATTTGCTACGACTCCACGGATGTCTTCTTACCTCCTTGCCTTTGCTGCTGGAGATCTTCAAGGGATCACGGCCAACACAAAAAATGGCACTCTCGTAGGTATCTATTCAACCAAGGCCCATCCGTTGAAAAACTTAGAATTTTCTCTTGATGTCGCTGTACGAGTCATCGAATTTTATGAAGACTATTATGGCGTGAAGTATCCAATTCCTCAATCCCTTCATGTAGCGCTTCCTGACTTCTCAGCTGGAGCCATGGAAAACTGGGGCTTGGTGACTTACCGTGAAGTCTATCTCCTCGTAGATGAAAACTCAACTGCAGTTAGCCGTCAACAAGTTGCTCTTGTAGTTGCTCACGAATTGGCTCACCAATGGTTTGGTAACCTGGTAACCATGAAGTGGTGGGATGACCTCTGGTTGAACGAAAGTTTTGCCAACATGATGGAATATGTATCTGTCAATGCCATCGAACCAAGCTGGAATATCTTTGAAGACTTCCAAACAACAGGTGTTCCATTGGCCTTGAAACGCGATGCAACTGATGGGGTTCAATCTGTCCATGTGGAAGTCAAACACCCTGATGAAATCAATACTCTTTTTGACCCAGCCATCGTCTACGCTAAAGGTAGCCGTCTCATGCATATGCTTCGCCGCTGGTTAGGGGATGATGCTTTCCGTAAAGGACTCAAAGCTTACTTTGAAAAGCACCAATACGGCAATACCATCGGTCGTGACCTTTGGAATGCTCTAGGTGATGCATCTGGCCGTGATGTAGCAGCCTTCATGGATTCTTGGTTGGAACAACCTGGTTATCCAGTCCTTACAGCAGTGGTGGAAAATGATACCTTGAAGATCACTCAAAAACAATTCTTCATTGGGGAACATGAAGACCAAGGCCGTCAATGGGTTGTGCCATTGAACAGCAACTGGTCTGGTATTCCAGATACACTTGAAACAGAAACGCTTGAAATTCCAGGTTATGCTGCCCTTGCTGCTGCAAATAGTGAACCGCTTCGTTTCAATACGGAAAATACAGCCCACTACATTACCGATTACCAAGGAGAACTCTTGGATGCGATTGTAGACAACATGGCTTCCTTGGATAACTTGAGCAAGCAACAAATCCTTCAAGAACGCCGTCTCTTGGCAGAAAGTGGTGTCATCTCTTATGCAAGCCTCTTACCAGTTATCGAGAAATTGACCCAAGAAAGTTCTTATTTGGTTGTATCAGCAGTTTCATCAATCCTTCAAGGTCTCAGCCTCTTTGTGGATGAAGGAACTGAAGTAGAAGCAGCTTATAAGAAATTGCTCGTAACCTTCAACCAATTCAACTTTGAACGCCTTGGTTTTGAACCAAAAGCCGGAGAAGCCGATGAAGATGAAATGGTCCGTCAATTGGTTATTTCAAATATGATCAAGGGAGACGATGCCAAAGCAAGCGCTAAAGCAAGTGAAATCTATGCAGCCCATGCAGAGGATATCAGCAAGCTTCCAGCCGCTATTCGTTTGCAAATCTTGATTAACCAAATCAAACACCATGAAAGCAAAGAATTGACTGATTTGTACTTGAACACTTATGCTCAAGCGACAGATGGTAACTTCAAGCGTCAATTGTCTACAGCTCTGGCTTATACAACCGATGCAGACACAGTTGAAAAGATTTTGACAGAGTGGAAGAACAAGGATGTTGTGAAACCACAAGACTTAGCAATGAGTTGGTATTTCACCTTCTTACATCATGAGTTCACTCAAGAATCTGCCTGGACTTGGGCGCGTGAAAATTGGGAATGGGTCAAAGCAGCCCTTGGCGGAGACATGAGCTTTGACAAGTTTGTCATCTACCCAGCCAATACCTTCAAAACAGCAGAGCGCTTAGCAGAATTCAAAGCCTTCTTTGAACCACAATTGTCTGATATGGCTATCAGCCGAAACATCAGCATGGGAATTAAAGAAATTGCAGCTCGTATTGATCTTATCGAGCGGGAGAAAGCAGCAGTAGAAGCCGCTATCCTTGCGACAAAATAGATTTAAAAAAATCGATACAGAAATTTCTGTATCGATTTTTTAGTGGACTTTGTATCTTATTTGAAATACCAGTGGTGTTTGAGGCTGGCAAAAATTGCCTTGCTGGTGATCGTGATGATGACCAGTTTGATGAGGTCAGCAAGGATAAAGGGAGCAACGACCAAAGTAAATGCTTTTTGGAGATCGGTATGCGTGACCAGCATAAAGCCGATAGCTCCTGACACAAAGAGGAGAGCACTACTGAGGAGATTGGCCAAAAAGATAGTGACAAGGCTGGATTTAGCACTCGTGAACAGAGACGTGATCCATGCTCGGAATGGGAAGAAGAGGAGGAAACCAGCAGTAGGACCAAGGAAATGCGAAGCGCCACCAGCACCGCCGGCAAATACTGGAAAACCTAAGAAGCCTAAAAGTAGGTAGAGACAGACTGTGACAAAGGCATGGCTGGGTTTATAGATGGTCCCGATGATCCCGATCATGAGTGTCTGCAGGGTCAAAGGAATTGGACCAAAGGGAATGGTGAATTGAGATAGGACGGAGATCATGGCCACTCCAATGGAGATGAGAACTAAGGGAAAGATTTTCTTCATAACAGTTAACCTCGTATTTATTTTATGGTAACTATTCTACAATAAGGGGCTCAACCTGTCAATAGCCCACACTTGTTTTAGGATTTTTTAAGTAAAAATTTAGGCAGGCTTAAGACTCCTGAAGTATAATCGCTTTACTAAAGGATCGAGCTCCCTTTAAATTTTTAAAAGACAAGTGCTTGTACAAAAAGATAAAAGGTAAAAAGATGAATCAAAAAGAAACAAAACAAGTAGTCGAAACGCAAGAATCCAAAGAAAAAATGGTTGTCCTAAAACGAAGTCCTAAGTGGTGGATTGGCATGGCAGCAGTTGGTGGATTGTTAGTTGGTGCTGGAAGCGGCTTTGGTGTCGGTGTCATCGCCTCTCAATCCTCCAATAACCAACAATTTTCTCAACCAGTCCAAACGGGTCAGAACCAAGGATCTAATCAGCAACAAAATAGCCAAAATGGCCATGCTTCACAAGGAAACCAGCAAAATGGTGGCCAAGGACAAGGCGGCCCACAAGGTGGCGGACCTGGTCAGATGCCACAGGAAGGCAATGGTGGCCCACAAGGGAATGGTCCAGATAACGGCATGAACCAATCTGGCGGACAAGAAGGGAACCAGGGTTCCTCTAAAAAGTCCAACAAGAAGAATTCAAAAAATAAAAACAAGACGAGTGATAGTCAAAGTAACAAAGAAAACACGACAAATTCATAGAATAAGCCTTCCTCAGGCAGGCTGAATTTGATCATAAAACCAGGTTCTAAAGTATAGGAAATGAAGGCAAGTCGTGTTATAATGGTTAAGAATAGATTAGAAAGACTCGCTCACGAAAGAGAAGAGGATACGACAATGATTAAAATTCTATTGGTCGAAGATGACCTTGGTTTATCAAATTCAGTATTTGATTTTTTAGATGATTTTGCGGACGTCATGCAGGTCTTTGACGGAGAAGAAGGTCTTTATGAAGCAGAAAGCGGGATCTATGATTTGATTTTACTGGACCTCATGCTTCCTGAAAAGGACGGTTTCCATGTCTTGAAAGAATTGCGTGAAAAAGGCGTGACAACCCCTGTTTTGATCATGACAGCTAAAGAAAGTCTGGATGACAAGGGGCACGGCTTTGAGCTGGGAGCAGACGATTACCTCACCAAGCCTTTCTACCTAGAAGAGCTTAAGATGCGGATTCAAGCTCTCTTGAAGCGCTCAGGAAAGGTCAATGAAAACACCCTTAATTATGGCAATTTGAAGGTCAATTTATCTACCAATTCGACTTATGTGGATGGGAAAGAAGTGGAACTTCTTGGGAAGGAATTTGATCTTCTGGTCTACTTCCTTCAAAACCAAAATGTCATCCTTCCAAAAACACAGATTTTCGATCGCCTTTGGGGCTTTGACAGTGATACGACCATCTCTGTTGTTGAGGTCTATGTTTCAAAAATCCGTAAAAAATTAAAAGGTACCGATTTCGTTGAGAGCTTGCAAACATTGCGCAGTGTGGGGTATATCTTAAAAGATGCTAACCAGAATTAAGAAAACCGTCGGAGAAGATGATTTTTCCTACTTCATCCGATATTTTGGGCTCTTTACCTTGATATTCTCGGCCATGACCTTGATTATCATTCAGGTCATGCGCTCGAGTCTTTATACAACTGTTGATGAGAACCTCAAGACTCTCAGTCAGGATCCCTACTCGCTTGTAGCGATTGCTTATCGAGACCAGCGACAGTCAAATACCAAAGGAGATGATAATGATCATGAGATGATGATCCCAGATCATGATAAATCAGAACCTAAAGGGGATGTCACATCCAATACCACTGTTGTTTTGCTCAATAAAAAATATGAAAACTTGACAACCGGTAATGGGTTTTTAAACTTCAAAACGGTGACGTTTGGTCGAAAGCTCCTCAACAAGGTTTCCCAGCTTCAAATTACAAATAGCTATGGGAAAAAAGAAAGTTACCGGGCCTATATGGCAGAGTTGAGTTTATCTGATGATGAAAGTGATAGTGATATCAAGTATGCGGTTGTCATGACCAATATCAGTCAGCTAGAGCAGACCAGTGAAGAGCACGAAAGTCAAATCGCCCTCATCATGATCTGCTTCTGGGGAATCTCCTTATTCGCTAGCCTCTTCTTAGCACGTCTCAGCGTCAAGCCCCTTCTTGAGAGTATGCAAAAGCAAAAGGCTTTCGTGGAAAATGCTTCCCATGAGTTGCGGACGCCTTTAGCAGTTCTGCAAAATCGCCTCGAAACGCTTTTTAGAAAGCCTGAAGCGACCATTATGGAATCGAGTGAGAATATTGCATCCAGCTTGGATGAAGTTCGAAATATGAAGCTTTTGACTACCAACCTTCTCAATATTGCCCGAAGAGATGACGGCTTGAAGCCAGAGATGGAAGATATCGAACCAAGCTTTTTCGATCAGACCTTCTCGAATTTTGAGATCATTGCAGAAGAAAATGGCAAAATCTTCCGAGGAGACAATCAGGTGGACAAAGTCATTTGTTCTGATCGAACGCTCCTCAAGCAATTGATGACCATTCTCTATGACAATGCCTTGAAGTATACCGATGAAGATGGTGAGATCCAGTTTGAAGTTCAATTGAAGGATAAAAATCTTCTTTTGAGAGTGCTGGATAATGGTCCAGGGATTCGAGATGAGGATAAGAAACGGATCTTTGATCGTTTTTACCGGGTCGACAAGGCCAGAACTCGTCAAAAAGGTGGATTTGGCTTGGGATTATCCCTCGCTAAGCAGATCGTAGAAGCCTTTAAAGGGACTATTCAAGTCAAAGATAATAAACCAAAAGGGACTATCTTTGAAGTGAAATTATCCATTAAGACGGAAAGTCGTAAAAAAAATCGTTCATAATCTTTAAAAGATAGAAAAGAGGAAAACCTATGAGTTCAAAAATGTTGCACACTTGCCTTCGTGTGGAAAACTTAGAAAAATCAATCGCTTTTTACCAAGATGCTTTTGGTTTTGAAGAAAAACGTCGGAAAGATTTCCCAGACTACAAGTTCACGATTGTTTATTTGGCCTTGCCTGGAGATGACTATGAGCTGGAATTGACTTACAATTATGATCATGGTCCATATGTCATCGGAGATGGCTATGCTCACGTTGCCTTGAGTACTCCTGATCTAGAAAGTTTGAATGCTGAACACAAGGCTAAAGGCTATGAAGTGACGGAACCAAAAGGTCTTCCAGGAACGCAACCGAATTACTATTTCGTTGTAGATCCGGATGGGTATAAAGTAGAAGTCATTCGCGAAAAATAAGAGGGATTAAAAATTAGGGGGCTGGGACAAAAGTCCTAGCCTCTCAATTATTTTTGGATTGTCGAGCAAGACGCAGTGGTTGAGTGGGCTCTACTACGCTGCTTTCATCAGCTTTTACAGTCCTACTCAACTGTGCGGAGGTGGGACGACGAAATCGAATTCTAACGAATTACCGATTTCTGTCCCACTCTCTCTTTTTTATGAAACCATTTACAAAAAAGGAATGTTTTTTCGAGAGAAATTTGCTATAATAAAGTTATGAGATTCAAACACACGAAAACTATTTTATTAATCATTATAAATCTCCTTTTTCTGAGTCTTTTGTATATCGGGTATCAAAAGATTCAAAGGCTTCGTGAACAAAAAGCCTATCAGGATCAGTTTGCCAAGGTCACCCAATTAGAGAAAAGCTCTGAAAAAGGAAAAGATGCCCAGGTTCAGGAAGGAATTTTAGGAACTTCTTATGTGACGGCTTATTATCCTACTAAGGATGGACAAGCTGTTGAAATTATTAAAGAGAAGATCCAAGAAGACCTTCAGCGTCTAGGATCCGATGAGAAAACCAAAGAGCCAAAGCATTTGACCTTCTACCATAGTGAAGAAGCAGAAGCGCCTTTTGTCGGCTATCACCCGATCCAGATTAAGCGGTCTGAATACCAGTACAAAAAAGGGAAATTCATCAAAGATGAGACGGTGAAGTTGCCCCTCTTTTACTTGGATGATGAGAACAATCCTCTGACCCTGAGCCAAGTTTTTGCGGATCCAGATGGAGCCAAACAGATCTTTTTGGAGGAATTACGAGGGAATCTAGCCTTTCGTCAGTTGGATGAGGAAAGCATTGATCAAATGGTTGCCCACTTCTCAGAGTTGGATTTGAGCCAATGGGAATTCCAATATGAAAAAGGAAATTTCACCATTCTATTTCCAACTAAGGTTAAGGGAGATGATACCTTCACTGTTCCCTTGTCTAAATTCTATGACGTGATTGATACAGAGCGCTTGCTTCCTGATGATCTAGCTTCTTATCAATCCTATATTGAAGAACGCCACCGTAAGATGATTGCTCTGACCTTTGATGATGGACCAGATCCAACCACGACTCCTCAGGCACTAGCCATCTTAAAGAAATACAATGCCAAAGCTACCTTCTTTATGGTCGGAAAAAATGTCAGTGCGAATCCTGATATTGCTAAGCAAGTCCGCAAAGAAGGTCATCAAATCGGGAACCATACCTGGGATCACCCTCAATTGCCAAAATTGAGCTTGGATAATGCTAAAAAAGAGATCTTGGATACTCAAGAAGCTATTCAAAAAGCGACAGGCGTTCAAACTAAGATCACGCGCCCTCCGTATGGAGCCATCAATAACGCCATCCAATACAGTGTCGACCAGTCTTTCATCATGTGGGATGTGGATAGCCTAGATTGGAAGACACATAATACGACGGCTATTCTCAATGAAGTGAAAAAAGAAGTCAAACCGGGTTCGATTATCCTCATGCATGATATCCATCAAACCACGATTGACGCTCTACCGACCGTCCTTGACTACCTCAAATCACAAGGCTATACTTTTGTAACGGTGGATGAATTGTTGGATTATCAACTTGAAAGCCATCGCATCTATTACAATGGAAATTAACGTAAAAATCCTCTGCAGTTCATTCACTAGCAGAGGATTTTCTTATTCATTTAAAAAGAGTTCGGAATTTTTTAAAACCAGTTCACGTACAGAAGCGTATTTTTTTAAGGATTTGAGTTCTTCTGGGTGGGTGATAAAGGTAATCACATAGCCATCACGCCCCATTCGTCCTGTACGACCGGCACGGTGGGTATAGGTCTCTACATCACGAGGAATATCGTAGTTAATCACACACTCAAGATGTTCAATATCGATTCCACGAGCGACCAAATCGGTGGCCAGCAAGAGGGTCAGCTGATGGTCTTTGAAGCGTTCCAGAATGACCTTGCGGTATTTGACATTGACATCGCTTGCGAGCGACACGGCTTCAACACCCCGGTATTGTAGTTTTTCTTCAGCACTACCCAGATCAGATAGGCTGTTGAAAAAAGCCAGAGCACGAAAATCTTCGACGTAGGCGAGTTTGCGGAGCAATTCAACCTTGTCACGCCGATCCACTTGCATATAAAAATGTTGAATATTGTCCAAAGAAACTCCATCAACCGTAATGCGAAGAGTATTTTCCTCTAGCTGATCTAGATCGACCTTGGCTGTAGCGCTCATGTAGATATGTTGGTGGTCGCGGGGAGCATAGTGGCTGATCTTGTCGACGAAGTGGTACTGAGAATCACTCAGTAGTTGGTCAAATTCATCTAAAATGATGGCTTCCACATTCATCATCTTGATCTTTTTCAGTTTGATCAGTTCAAAGATCCGGCCAGGCGTCCCAACCAGGATTTCGGGTCCTTTTTTGAGGCGTTCGATTTGTCGTTTTTGACTGGATCCTGACAGGAAGAGTTGGGTCTGGAGCCCAAGAGGCTCTGCCCATTGCTTGGTGACATCAAAAATTTGTCCTGCTAACTCTGTATTAGGAGCTAGAATCAAGAGTTGTTGGGCTTTCTTCGGTTTGAGTTTGAGCAAGCTTGGAAAGAGGTAGGCAAGTGTCTTACCAGTACCGGTAGGACTGATCCCAAGGACATTTTCTCCTTCATAGATAGGGGTGAAGATTTGCTCTTGAATTTCAGTGAATGTATCAAATCCGAGTGTTTCTAGCTGATCTTTCCAGCTTTGTGGAAATTGTTCTTTCATTCTTTTTCATCCTTAAATTGTATTCCAGCGCTTTGACGCATCTGGTAGAGGGTTTCATGGACCTGCTCAGCTGTTTGTAACCATTCAAGATAAGCAGCTGGCTTTTGATGAGCGATGGCAAGGGCAAAGGCTTCCGCCTCTTCTTGCATTTGGTGCGGGCAGGACTGGATCGGAAGGTCGATAACTTCCCCAGAATGGCTGACGAAGCGAGCCTGGTTGATGGCTGCTACAGCATTGAGAGTCAGCGTTCCAGTCTTGGTGTAGATTTCAGCAGGTAGATGGCTGGTGATATTTTTCCCTGCCTGAATGGCAACCTGAAACTCTGGATAAATCAAGACACCTTGACCATAGAGATCAACCGAATTGGGTAATTGCTGAGCGGTGTAGTGACTGGAGATCGGTTCTCCAAAGAAGCCAATCGCCAAGTAGAGGCAGTAGACACCCAGATCCATCAAAGCTCCACCTGCATAGACATCTGAGAAAATATTGGGAATCTCACCTGCAAGAAGGGCTGGCAATTTGGAAGAATATTTGGCAAAGGTGAAGTTGGCGCCCAGTATTTCCTGATTAGAGAGGAAGTCTTTAACTACTTGAAATGCTGCTTCTTGGTAATTTCTGGCAGCTTCAAAGAGATAGACCTGGTGCTCCTTAGCGAGCTTGACCAGTTCCTTCCATTCAGAAGGCTTGGTCACAGCCGGTTTTTCAATGATGACATGCTTCTTGGCCAGAATAGCAAGCTTGGCCTGAGCGAAATGAAGAGAATTGGGGCTAGCAATGTAAATCACATCCAGCTCACTGTCTAAGAAGTCGATGAAATCCGTGTAGCAAGAGACCGCCCCATAAGGCTCACAAAACTCTTGAGCTGTCTTCATCTTTCTCGAATACACAGCATGCAAGTGATAGTGGCCTGTCTGATGAGCAGCTGTAATAAATTCATGTGAAATCCAACTCGTACCAATAATTCCCAGCTTTAACATAAGGTGTCCTTCCGTAATCGATTCACTCTATTATACCATGAAAAGGGGGAGGGGACAGTATAAAGTAGAAAATATGCACTGATTATTGTATAATGAAGTGATATGCTTAGAAGGGAAAACAATAGGATTGAGAAATTCAGAATTACTGATCATTATTCCTGCTTATAATGAGAGTGGAAATATTGAAAAAACAATCAAGATGATTGAAGAACATACACCTGAATTTGATTATGTCATTATCAATGATTGTTCTACAGATCATACACTTGAAATTTGTCGCAATAACAACTTTAACGTTATCGATTTACCGATTAATTTAGGAATTGGTGGTGCTGTCCAGACTGGTTATCAATATGCAGTTAAAAATGGCTATCAATATGCTGTTCAAGTGGATGGAGATGGTCAGCATAATCCTGAATTTATCAGAAAGATGCTTCAAGTCCTTCAAGAGAAGAATGTGAATATGGTGATTGGCTCTCGTTTCATTGAAAATCAAGGTTTCCAATCCTCCTTCGCGCGACGGATTGGAATTTCATTTTTTGAAAAATTAATTAAGATTTTAACCGGTCAAAAGGTAACAGATCCAACCTCAGGATTGCGAGTGGCTGATCGAAAGGTGATTGAAGAATTTGCTAAACAATATCCAAGTGATTATCCAGAACCAGAGACGATTGTGTCCCTCTTAACCTCAGGCTATTCCGTTGCAGAAGTGCCTGTATTAATGAATGAGCGAGAACACGGAGAATCATCGATTACATTCAGTAAGTCTGTTTACTATATGATCAAAGTGACAATGGCAATGCTATTGGCTAGAATTGGTGGAGGATATAAGAAATAACATGTTAAATATTTGGTTAACCCTTATTGTAATTATTTTTATCGTTTATATTCTACGCCTAGTTGCAAAGAAAGTCGTTGAACTGAGAAATGTCATTTCTTGGCTCATTCTTTGTTTGCTTTCGCTTCCAGTCATTTGGTTTCCTAATTTGATTGGAGCAATATCTTTATTTCTTGGTATTCAAACGCTAAGTAACTTTATTTTTTTATTAAGTACATTTTTATTAATATTTTTAATTTTTTCATTAACTCGTACTGTATCAAAACAATCAGTACAGATTAAGAAATTGTCACAAACAATTGCTTTATTAAGAAGTGAGAATGAAAATGAACAATAAAGTAAATAGGAGTATTTATTTTTGGAATTTTGCAGGAAATATAGCAGCAGCTGCAGTCTCAATATTGTATTTGATTATTGTCTCTCGTTATACTTCCGCAAGTGATGCTGATAATTTTAGTTTGGCTTATGCAATTGGAAACCTATGGGTTGTCATTGGTATTTTTCAAGTTAGAAATTATCAGGCGACTGATTTGAAAGAAACGTACTCGTATTTGGAATATTGGCTAACTAGGGTTATTACAGTTTGTTTAATGTTAGTTTCACTATTTCCGTATTTATTTTTTAGTGGAAATAATGTTGGAAAAGGGGATTTATTTTTAATTATCATCCTAACAGTTATTTATCGTTCATGTGATGCTTTTTCTGATTTATTCCAAGGATTATTTCAACAACATGAACGTTTAGATATTGCAGGGAAATTAATGGTGCTTCGTTATAGTTTAAGCACAATCATTCTCCTAATTAGTTTGTTACTTTCAAATTCTTTAATTTTTTCTTTAATTTGTTTATGTTTTTTTAATGTTCTTTTTGTTTTTGGGGGTGATTACATCCAATCCAAACAAATAAGAACGATACCTTTTAATCAGATTTCATCTGCTACATTTAAGCGATCAATTAGCATCATGAAAACTTGCCTTCCATTGTTTGTCAACGGCTTTTTATTGGTATATGTATTGAATTATCCAAAACAAGTGATTGATAAATTGCTAGTAGAGGGCGTATTACGTGAAGGTGCTCAAAGGGATTTCAGTATTCTATTCATGCCTGTTTTCTTTATGAGTTTATTTGTATTAGCACTAAGACCGTTAATAACCGATTTGGCAAAACAATGGTCAGAAAAAAGATTTTATACATTTAATGCTATGATTCGTAAGATTTTATTATTGCTTATGATTTTGGGACTAGTAGTATCAATACTGGCTTATTTGATAGGGATTCCTATTTTGAATATTATAAGTGGTATTGATTTATCAAATTATAGTTTATTACTTACTATTTTAGTGCTTTCCGGCTTTTTATATTCTATAGCTTCTGTCATAGGTGATTTTTTAATTATATTGAGGAAACAAGTCTATCTACTCTATGTTTATGTCGCAATGGCGTTATTGACGAATATTCTTACGCCTATAGCGATGAGGGAGTTTGGCTTGTTTGGAGCAGGGCTTAGTTTTGTTATTGTTATGTTGTTTTACACCATTGCTAGTTGGATTGTCTTTGTAATTATGAGAAGGAAGGAGATTCAAAAATATGAATCAGTGGAATGATCATACATTTGTAATCTGTGCTTATGGGGATAGTCCTTTTTTAGAGGATTGTATAAACTCGTTATTAAGCCAAACCGTAAAAAGTAATATCATTTTGTATACTTCTACTCCAAGTGTATTTATCGAAAGTATTTGCCAAAAATATGCCATTCCGTTTAATACAACTGTAGGT
This sequence comes from Streptococcus sp. HMSC074F05, assembly GCF_001808725.1. Classification (NCBI taxonomy): domain Bacteria; kingdom Bacillati; phylum Bacillota; class Bacilli; order Lactobacillales; family Streptococcaceae; genus Streptococcus; species Streptococcus sp. HMSC074F05. The sequence continues at coordinate 273,887 of NZ_KV794411.1, forward strand.
GGCGGGATTGGGAAAGATTGGAATAATGCTTTATCTTTTGTTACTACCCAATATGCTACAATAGCCCATCAAGATGATTATTATGAGCCAACCTATTTAATGGAAATTCAAGAGAGGATAAAGAAGCATCAAGATGCTATCATTCTTTATTCTGATTATTTTGAAGAAAAAAATGGAGAGGTCATTAAACCGACTTCAAATCTAAAAATCAAATCATTAATGTTAAAAACAATCTCATTATTCCCTAAAACTAAGTGGTGGAGAAATCGGATTCTTGCTTTTGGAAATCCAATTTGTTGCCCTGCTGTAACTTATAATTTAGAATTGGTTAAGGGCTTTAGATTTGATGAGGAATGGAGAGTTAGTCTAGATTGGCTTGCCTGGTACCATTTGGCTAAATTTGATGGCAGATTTGTATATGTTCCAAAGAAATTAATGTGTCATCGTATTCATGAAGACTCTGAAACGAGTAATACCATTAGTGACAATACTCGAACAAAGGAAGATTACATGATGTTTAAACTCTTTTGGCCAAACGTATTAGCGAAATGTTTAAATCGTTTTTATAAAAAGAGTCAGGATACGAATGGTTAAAGATTGCGTGCTCGAGGTTTGATAAAAATATAAAAGTTTGAATATCTTAATTATTTGCAAAACTATGGGTTCTATTAAAATATATAAAGGATAAGATTGTGAAAGAAGCGCCTAAGATTAGTGTCATTATTCCAGTATATAATGCAGAATTATATCTCAAAAGATGTATAGATTCCGTTTTGAATCAAAGTTTTAAATCATTTGAAATTATTGCAATTGATGATGGTTCAAAGGATAATTCGTTTAAAATATTGAATGAATACCAACAATTTTCTCCAAATATTAGAACTTTGAGTCGAGAAAATAAAGGTGCAGCCTATACTAGAAATGAAGGTATCCAGCTTGCAAAAGGTGAATTCATCATGTTTATCGATAGTGATGATTATATAAACCCAGATTACTTGCAGGTGTTTTATGATGAAATATCAAGTGGGATAGATGATGCAGTTATTGGTGGTCTTCAGAGAGTAAACCAAGATGGTAAACAACTATTTTCTATCCAATTGGGTAAAGATAAATGGTCGAAATATAGATCGATTTCACCATGTGCTCGCATCTATAGAAAAAAATTCTTACAAGATAACAATCTTCATTTTCCGGAATTTCCTTTGGGTGAGGATTTATTATTTAGTTTAAAAGTGTATTCAAAGTCAAAAAATATAAATACGATTAGTTATTGTGGTTATTTTTGGTTTTATAATGAAAATAGTGCATCTAATACACTTAATAAAGGTTTTAACCCAGATGTAAATATTATTGATCTATTGACTGAAATTTCTAAAATTATTCCGAAAGACTATTACGAACTAGATCTAATCAAATTCTTTATTAAAAAATTCACACTATATTGGTTATTAGATGGCGGAAGAAACTCGAGTAGTGATGAATTTTTATCACAATATAAAAAAATAAATGAGTGGGTGATAAATCATGATATGAAAAGTAAGATTTCAGTTTTAAATCCAAAAATCAAAAGTGAAAGATTAATCGTGAAAGTAGCCATTGTATTTACTGATTTGTTGAATAGATTTAAATTAATGAAATTGTTTTCAAAAGTATATTGTAAAGGTCATATTAAGAATAAAAAGTGATATCTATTATTGCTATTAAATTACCATTCCTTTGGCTATTGTAGAATCTAATTTATATCTATAGTGAGGTTATCTTGAATAAAATATTTAGAAATATTGGAATCGCAGGTTTATTTACTTCTTTGATTTCAATTTGGTTATTATTAACTACTGTAAAAAAAATAGGTGCCCCAGATGCGTCTATTAAAATTATACATTGGATAACAAAATATGAAAACATCTTGTTGATTTTAATGTTATTCGTCGCTTTATTATCTGTTGTTTTTTTGATAAGTTCTTCCAAAAAAATTAGAGAGTTATTATTTAAATATAGGTATATCTTAGCTTTAGTAGTATTATTTATTGCTGTTTTATTTAAAATTAATGGGTCATCCATGGGAATTTTAGGTATCTTTTTAAATAATACTGATAAAGATCATATATTACTTGGTGTAAGTAGGACTTTACGATCGGATGAGTGGTCGGTAAGTCTTCCATTTCAATTATCTCAATCATTTAATCATTATGCTTATTACTCATCTTTGATAAGGGGTGGAGGTACAGATACTTTTATTTTGAGTGGTTTAGCATCATGGGATTTTGCTACCTTATTTAGACCAGCGAACTTAGGATTCCTATTTTTAGGTTTTGAGCGTGGCCTTTCATTTTTATGGACCTTCAAAATACTATTTCTATTCATGTCTGTGTTTGAAATGGGCCGGGTTGTGACGAATGATAATAGAAAGTTATCATTGTTTCTATCATTTATGATAACATTTAGTGCCGTCGTTCAATGGTGGTATGGCATGATCGAAATGATTGCGGCAGGTAGTATTTTTATTGTCTTATTTGATGAATATTTGAAAGAAAATAGGCCTTTTCTAAAATTAATTTATACAGTAATTATGTCATGGGCGGGAAGTGTATATATTCTTACCTTCTATCCGGCCTGGCAAGTACCATTGGCTTATATTTTCTTTGTATTATTAGTTTATATTATCATTGAAAATTACAAGACTTTTAATTTCAATTATAAACTTGATTTATCACTGCTTACTTTAATGATAGTCCTTATCATTACTTCCTCATATATAGTATTAAGTAAGGCATGGCCTACTGTTCAAACAACAATGAATACTGTCTATCCAGGTAATAGGGTTTCTTTTGGAGGTGGAGCCTTTAAATGGATATTTGACTATGTTTATCAGATTTTCTATCCTATAACTGATATTATTGATGAGCGTGCAATGGATTCAGTTTATGATCTGTTTCCAGTCACACAGGTTTTAGCAATTTTAGCAATTATTAAAACAAAAGATAAATTGTTAAGTATGCTAATGATGATTGATGCCCTATTCTTGTTATATATCTCATTTTCTATTCCCAAAATTTTTGCAAGAATTACGTTATTGTCTTTTACAACCCCTGCAAGATTACTGAGTGTCTTTGGAATTTTGAATTTAATAATATTAGTTCGTTTTCTAACGATTTCAACAAAAAGATGTTTATCAAGGATTGGCTCTTTTATCACTGCTATCCTGTTATCAGTAGGAATCGTTTTTATTTCTAAAGGGGAGATTAGAGAGTACTTATTGACAACAATAGGTGGAGTTGATCAACAGACTTACTTTAGATTATTTACTTTAGTTGCAATTTTTGTATTGTTTGCTATCCTTTATTTTGTATTTCGTAGAAATTTAAATGGAATCTTAGTTATGGGAATTTCCATTAGTTTCTTAGCTGGTGTACTTGCGAACCCAGTTCGTGTTGGAAGTGATGTAGTAACAAAAAGTCCTTTAGTAGAACGTATTAAATCTATAAATAGTTCTGATCCAGGATTATGGATCGTCGAAGGAGGACTTCCTGCATTACCATACAATAATGTACCATTATTAGGAGGAGCTTCTGTTTTAAATTCTACAAATGCATATCCGAATATCAAATTATGGAAGAAAATTGATAAAGAAAATGATGATTCGAAAGTATACAATCGTTATGCACATATTAGTTTTAATCTAATAGATGAAAATTCTGAAGCAAAATTTAAATTGAATAGCCCAGATTCTTATACTGTTTCACTACCAATCACTGAATTGAAAACACTGAAAATTAAGTATATTATGACTGATCGGAATCTTGAAGATCTTTCTAATGGCATGATAAATTTTGAACAGATAGCTGATGTGAATGGAATTAAAATATATACGGTTAAGTATTAATTTTATAGTATATAACAAAAAACTAGGGGAAACCCTAGTTTTTTGTTACAATAGAAAGTGAATAAGCCAAGGAGTAAGAGATGACCATATCAGTTGTAGTCCCATGTTTTAACGAAGAAGAATCGATTCCATTATTTTATCAAGCGATGGAACGTGTTCGGATGGAGATGGGAGAAAAGTTTGAATATATTTTTATAAATGATGGCTCTTCAGATGGTACGCTATCTGTTCTTCAAAAGCTACATGTTACAGATTCAAATGTGCACTACCTTTCTTTTTCTCGAAATTTCGGGAAAGAGGCGGCGCTGTACGCTGGACTTGAGCGTGCTAGTGGTGAATACGTGACCGTCATGGATGTAGATCTGCAGGACCCTCCTGAGTTATTGATCGAAATGAAGCAGAAGTTGGAGGAACAGCCGGATTTAGACTGTGTCGGAACGAGACGCGTAACCCGTGATGGGGAACCACCGATCCGCTCTTTCTTTTCGCGAATGTTTTATAAATTGATCAATCATATTAGCCAAGTGGAAATGGTTGACGGGGCGCGTGATTTCCGTTTGATGCGCCGTCCCATGGTCGATGCCATTATGGAGTTATCGGAGTACAATCGTTTCTCAAAAGGAATTTTTGCTTGGGTAGGATTTGAGACAGAATACCTCGAATATAAAAATGTAGAGCGCGTAGCAGGAGAGACGTCTTGGAATTTTTGGTCCCTCTTTAAGTATTCGATTGAAGGGATTGTCAATTTTTCGGATGCCCCATTAAACATTGCCTTTATTGGTGGACTTTTATCTTGGATCTTGGCCTTTATCATGGTGATTCTGATTGTGATCCGTACCTTAGTCTTTGGGGATCCTACTTCAGGTTGGCCATCCCTTATGACAGTGATTCTTTTCCTAGGAGGGTTCCAATTACTAACCATTGGGATTTTAGGGAAATATATCGGTAAGATATTCATGGAAACCAAGAAACGTCCAATCTATGTCATCAAAGAGAAAAGCAAGTAAAAGCAGAATTTTTCTGCTTTTTTTGCTATAATGATAGGGAAAAAGCATTCGAAAGGAACTTAACATGATTTTAATTACAGGTGCAAATGGGCAACTTGGAACAGAACTTCGCCATTTGTTAGATGAACGAAATGAAGAATATGTAGCTGTTGATGTAGCTGAAATGGACATCACAAATGCAGAGAAAGTAGACGAGGTATTCGCAGAAGTGAAACCAACCCTAGTCTACCACTGTGCTGCCTATACAGCTGTTGATGCGGCAGAAGATGAAGGAAAAGAGTTGGACTATGCGATCAATGTGACTGGTACGGAAAATGTAGCAAAAGCGTCTGAAAAACACGGTGCAACCTTAGTTTATATCTCAACGGATTACGTTTTTGATGGGAATAAACCGGTGGGACAAGAATGGGAAGTAGATGATCAACCAGATCCTCAAACTGAGTACGGTCGTACCAAACGTATGGGGGAAGAATTGGTTGAGAAGCATGTTTCTAACTTCTATATCATCCGTACAGCTTGGGTCTTCGGGAACTACGGTAAGAACTTTGTCTTCACCATGCAAAATCTTGCGAAGACTCACAAAACACTTACAGTCGTCAACGACCAACATGGTCGTCCAACCTGGACCCGTACTCTTGCAGAGTTTATGACTTATTTGGCTGAAAACCGTAAGGAATATGGTTATTACCACTTGTCAAATGATGCAGCAGAAGATACAACTTGGTATGACTTTGCAGTTGAAATCCTCAAAGATACGGATGTAGAAGTGAAGCCAGTGGATTCCAGCCAATTTCCAGCTAAGGCAAAACGTCCTCTCAACTCAACGATGAGCTTGGCTAAGGCTAAGGCTACAGGATTCGTTATTCCAACTTGGAAAGATGCTTTGAAAGAATTTTATAAACAAGAAGTGAAATAAGAACAAATAGAAGCGGCCCTCAAGGGTCGCTTTTCTGTTTGGATTAGGCAAAAAGCCTAGAAAATGGTATAATTGAATAGACTGTGAATGATTTGAAAGGGAACTCTATGCAACATGTTTTTTTTATCGGAAGTCGTGGGCTTCCGGCTCAATATGGCGGTTTTGAGACTTTTGTGGACCAATTGGTTTCGCATCAAGTGTCTTCAGATATCCAGTATCATGTTGCCTGCCTTTCTAATGATCAAGCTTATTATCATTTTGACTATAAGGGTGTCGATTGTTTTACGATTAAAGCTCCCAAGCTTGGGCCTGCGCGTGTCATCGCCTATGATATGATGGCCATCAACTATGCCTTGAAGCTTATTAAGAAACAAGGAATTGAACAGCCGATTTTTTACGTCTTGGGCAATACAATCGGAGCCTTTGTGGCGCCTTTTGCGCGTAAGATCCATAAGATGGGTGGACGATTCTATATCAATCCAGATGGACTGGAGTGGAAGCGGGCCAAGTGGGCTAAACCAATTCAAGCCTATCTCAAGTATTCTGAAAAAATCATGACACGCCACGCTGACTTGGTGATTTCTGACAACCCAGGTATTGAGTCCTATATCAAGGAAGCCTATCCTTGGTCCAAGACGACCTATATTGCCTACGGAACGGACTTATCTCCTACTAGCCTAAATAGTCAGGATAATAAGGCCCGAGAATTCTATCACAAGTGGCAGACACAGGAGAAGAACTATTACTTGATCTTGGGTCGTTTTGTCCCAGAAAACAATTACGAGACCGCCATTCGTGAATTTATGGCCTCTTCTACCAAGCGGGATTTGGTGATCATTTGTAACCAGGAAGGCAATCCTTATTTTGAGGAGCTCCGAGCTCGAACTGGATTTGATCAGGATCCACGCGTCAAGTTTGTAGGAACGGTCTATGATCAAGACCTATTGAAATATATCCGTAAAGAAGCCTTTGCCTATATCCATGGTCATGAAGTGGGCGGAACCAATCCTGGTCTCCTAGAGGCTCTTGCCCAGACGGATCTGAATTTAGTTTTAGGAGTCTCCTTTAACCAAACGGTCGCTAAGGATTCGGCTCAATATTGGACTAAAGAAACTGGGAATTTAGCGCATTTGATTGACCAGGTAGATTCTTTAGAAGATGTATCTGAATGGGGTCAACGTGCCAAGGCCAATATGAAACAAAACTTTACCTGGGAAAAAATTGTAGGTGAGTACGAGGAATTATTCTTATCATGAAAGTAAATATCTTGTTGTCCACCTATAATGGTGAACAGTATCTAAAAGAGCAGGTCAAAAGTATCCAAGACCAGACCTATCAAGACTGGCAACTCTTGATCCGAGATGATGGATCGACAGATGGTACGGTGGAGATCATTCAAGAGTTGGTGGCCCAGGATGAGCGCATTCGCTTTATCAACCAAGGAGCTATCGAAAATCTCGGTGTTATCAAGAGCTTCCATGCCCTCTTGAAGTATGAGAAAGCAGATCTTTATTGCTTCAGTGACCAAGATGATGTCTGGCTTCCTGAAAAAATTGCTCTTCAAGTAGCAGAAGCCGAGAAGCATCCTCAAGAAGTGCCTTTGCTGGTCTACACAGATTTAAAAGTGGTCGATGAAAACTTGAATGTGCAGCATGAGAGTATGATTCGCACCCAGTCTGATTATGCCAATACCGAACTGATTCAAGAGTTGACGGAAAATACGGTAACTGGCGGAGTTGCCATGATTAACCACGCTCTGGCTGACTTATGGACAGGTCAAGAAAAACATGCGCTCCTTATGCATGATTGGTATTTGGCCTTGTTGGCAACTGCCTTTGGGAAGCTCATCTATATCGATCAACCAACAGAATTGTACCGTCAGCACAGTAGCAATGTTCTGGGTGCTCGAACCCTCAGAAAACGGGTTAAAAATTGGATCCGACCCCATGTGCTGTTTGCCAAGTATTGGAATCTCATAGAGTCTAGTCAAGAACAAGCAAAAAATCTATTGGATCTGCCTGTCAGTTCCCAAACTAAAGAAATTATTGAAAACTTTGTCACCATTATGGATGTTCCACTAAAAGAACGTCTGAGACGGATTCGTCAGTATGGTTACCGGAAGAACCGAGCCTTTCATACGGTTGTGTTTACCAGCTTGATTCTGACAAAGTTTGCATATCGAGGTAAAAAATAATGTTTGACGTTTTTAGTCAGAAAAATCGAATTTTATTACGAGAGTTAATCAAAACAGACTTTAAATTACGCTACCAGGGATCAGCAATCGGTTATCTTTGGTCGATTTTAAAGCCCCTGATGACTTTTACGATCATGTATATTGTCTTCATCCGATTCTTACGCTTGGGTGGAGATGTGCCCCATTTCCCAGTTGCCCTCTTGTTGGCCAATGTAATCTGGGGCTTCTTTTCAGAAGCCACATCTATGGGGATGGTGTCGATCGTTAGTCGAGGCGACTTGTTGCGAAAATTGAACTTCTCCAAACACATCATTGTCTTGTCTGCGATTTCAGGAGCAGCCATCAACTTTGTTATCAACCTTGTAGTGGTCTTGATTTTTTCATTCTTCAATGGGGTGACATTCTCTTGGACAGCCTTGATGGTCATTCCGCTATTCTTTGAGTTATTCTTGATGGCGACAGGATGCGCACTGATCTTAGCGACATTTTTTGTTCGTTTCCGTGACTTAGGTCAAGTATGGGAAGTACTCCTGCAAGCAGGCCTATATGCGACGCCAATTATCTATCCGATTACCTTTATTGCAGACCGCAATCCATGGGCGGCTAAGTTGGTCATGATGAATCCTTTGGCTCAAATTATTCAAGACATGCGTTATTTCTTGATTGATAAGGCCAACACCCCTGTCTGGCTTTTGGTGGAAAATAAGTTCTTGGTTCTGATTCCTTATGTCTTGCCAATTCTTATTTTTGTTGCTGGCTTTGCTTACTTTAACAAACATGCTAAGAAATTTGCGGAGATTCTCTAATGACAGATAAACAAATTGCAGTAAAAGTAGACCATGTCAGCAAGTACTTTAAGTTGCCAACAGAGGCAACCAATAGCCTTCGAACTGCCCTGGTCAATCGCTTCAAAGGAATCAAAGGATACAAAGAACAACATGTTCTTAAGGATATTTCTTTTGAAGTAGAAAAAGGAGACTTTTTCGGGATCCTCGGAAGAAATGGTTCTGGAAAATCGACTCTCTTGAAAATTATTTCTGAAATCTATGTGCCAGAAAAAGGAACCGTCACTATTGATGGGAAACTGGTGTCCTTTATTGAGCTTGGAGTGGGCTTTAACCCAGAACTGACAGGTCGAGAAAATGTCTATATGAACGGGGCTATGCTAGGCTTCTCAACAGCTGAAATTGATGCCATGTATGATGATATCGTAGACTTTGCTGAGTTGCATGAATTCATGAACCAAAAGCTTAAGAACTACTCATCAGGCATGCAGGTTCGTCTAGCCTTTTCGGTTGCCATTAAGGCCCAAGGCGATATCTTGATTTTGGACGAGGTCCTAGCAGTAGGAGATGAGGCCTTCCAGCGAAAGTGTAACGATTACTTCCAAGAACGCAAGAAATCAGGGAAAACCACGATTCTGGTTACCCATGATATGGGAGCCGTCAAGAAATATTGTAACAAGGCTGTTTTGATTGAAAATGGCTTGGTGAAGGCTTTAGGAGCCCCGGAAGACGTAGCAAATCAGTATAGTGTTGATAATGCGACTACAAGTAAACATCCTGAGAAAACTGACGATATTAAGGATCATATTAGTGTAGTAAAAAATCTAAAAGTCAAAATGATTTCGGATCAAGTTATCCATCAGAACGATATGGTAGAATTTGAAGTTTCTTATGATTTAGAAGAAGATATAGTTACTTACTTAGTTTTCTCTATGACAGATATTGATAGAAATATTTGGATTTATAATGACAATACTTATGATTTTCCAACAACATCAAAGGGACACAAGATTTTTCGATATAAATGTAGTTTAAATGCAATAAATAATTTAAAATTAAAATTACAGGTCACTATTTTAGGAGAATCACGTGAAATGTTAGCTTTTGCAACAGAAGCTAACGCACCTCTAATTGTAATGAATCGAACGGATATAACAAATGATGATTTTTCAGCTATGGACTCTTCTTCTGGATTAATTCAGAGAAATGGGAAGTGGGATATTATTGAATAGGTGATTATTATGAAGGATTCAGTGGTAACAATAGTTTGTACAAGTTACAATTATAGTCAATATATTTCAATGGCTCTAGATAGTTTTTTGTGCCAAGAAACAGATTTTCCATATGATATTCTAGTTGTTGATGATTGCTCAACAGATAATTCAAGGGAGATATTATTAGATTACAGGGATCGATACCCAGATAAAATTTCTCTTGTATTTAATGATCGGAACAAAGGATTAACTAGAACTTGGATTGATATTTGTGATCAGGTAACAGCGAAGTATATTGCAAGATGTGACGCAGACGATTTTTGGATTGATTCAAAAAAATTACAAAAACAATTTGATTTATTAGAATCAAGTGAAAACTCTAAGTGGTGTAATACAGAATTTAATATTGTAGATGAAGAAAATAAGACTATCTACGAAAATGTTTTTAAAAATGGTCCTATTGCATATGCAAATACTTATAGTAAGATGTTAGCCACGAAAGGTATGACGTTACCTTCGTCATGGATGATTGAAACTGAATTGATGCAAAAAGTAAATCACATGATAGCACCGGATTCTGTTGATGATGGTTTTCCGATGCAGTTGGAATTCTTTCATTTGACAGAACTTACTTTTATTGAAGATGCAACTGTTGCGTATAGAATGTCAAGTAATTCAGATTCAAGACCGGTAGATCCTGTCAAAATGAAATATAGGATTGATGGTTTGTTAAAAACACAATTAGAGTATCTAAATAAGTACCCTGAACAGAGCATTCTAGACATTGCAAAAATACAAGCCGAGCATGATGCAAAACAAGAATGGCGGATTTTTGAAATGGGAAACTTAATCAATCATCTTCAAAAAGATTTAGAGATTTCAATAAATAAACTGGATGAATTGTCTCAAAACGTACAAGAATTGACTCAAAAAAATGAAAAATTATCTCATGAATACAATTCCGTCATCCATTCTCGCCGTTGGACCATTCCAACAAAGATTTTGAAATTCTTAAGAATAAGGAAATAATATGCAACGTTTACTTTTATATGTTCACTACAATAAGTTCAATTTTATTAGTGGACATGTACTCTATCAATTAGAAAAGATTCGCCCCTTGTATTCACGGGTGGTCTTTATCTCCAATAGTCAACTACCAGAAGATGTGCAGTCTAATTTATTAGCACAGCATCTGGTAGACGATATTCTAGAGCGCCAAAATAGTGGCTTTGACTTTGCGGCTTGGCGGGATGGAATGAAGACAGTCGGCTTTGATCAACTGGCTCATTTTGATTCGGTTACCCTCATGAATGATACCTGCTTTGGACCTCTTTGGGATCTAGAACCAATTTATCAGCAGTTCGAACAGGATAATGAAGTGGATTTCTGGGGAATGACCAATTACCGGAAAGACAAGGATTTTAACGAGCATATTCAGAGTTATTATCTTAGTTTTAAAAAACAGGTGCTGACATCTAGTGCCTTCCATGAATTTTGGCAAGGTGTTCAGGACTTCACCAATGTTCAAGATGTGATTGATAACTATGAAACCAAGGTCACAACGAATTTCTTGGATGCAGGTTTTCACTATAAGACGGTCTTTGATACCATTCATGAAGACACCACAGGGATGCTCTATCCGGACTTTTCTTACTACAATCCTACAGCGATTCTCAATCATAAGGTTCCTTTCATCAAAGTCAAAACCATTGCAAACAATGAAGGAATTATGCCTTATATTTTCGACGAGTTGGAGCGTGTATCGAACTACCCATTAGACTTGATTCTCAACCACATGTCTATGATTGATCGTCCGGACTATCCTTATCTCTTGTCTCGTAAGTACTTGAAAAATCAGGAATTAGCTGGAGAGTTCGGTAAAAAAGTTGCAGTTCATCTTCATGTCTTTTATGTGGACCTCTTGGAAGAATTTCTAAATGCTTTTCAAGACTTTCATTTCGCTTATGACTTATGGATCACGACAGATGTAGAAGAGAAGAAGCAGGCTATTGAGCAAATTCTTTCTAATCGGGCGCAAGAAGCGACGGTTGTGGTGACTGGAAACATTGGACGAGATGTGTTGCCAATGCTGCTCTTAAAAGAGCAACTCTCAAAATACGATTATGTTGGTCATTTCCATACCAAGAAATCCAAAGAAGCAGATTTCTGGGCAGGTGAATCTTGGCGGAAAGAATTGATCGAGATGTTGGTCAAACCGGCTGATCAAATCCTAGCCAATATGGAAGCCAATCCAAAAGTCGGAATCACTATCGCAGATATTCCAACTTTCTTCCGTTACAATCGAATAGTGGTTGCTTGGAATGAGGCTCTTATTTCACCAGAGATGAATAAGCTCTGGGAACGGATGGGAGCGACCAAGACGATTGACTTCAAAAATCTCAATACCTTTGTTATGAGTTATGGAACCTTTGTTTGGTTTAAATACGATGCTTTGAAACCACTCTTTGTTTTAAATTTGACAGCAGCAGATGTTCCAGCCGAACCTTTACCTCAAAATTCGATATTGCATGCGATCGAACGTTTGTTGATCTACATTGCTTGGGACCAAAAATATGACTTTAGGATCTCTCAAAACCCACATGTTCTGACACCATTTATTGATAATAAGCAATTGAACAATCGTGAGGATCTTCAACCCCATACCTTTGTGGACTTTAATCAAATTGGGGGGATCAAAGGAGCCTTGAAGTATATCGTAATAGGGCCTGCAAGAGCTGTGAAATATATACTAAAAAGAATGATAAAGAAAGTGAAATAATGAAACGGAAAAAAGAGTTTAATTTTAAAGAATTTATCCTCTCAGCTTTATCGAAAGTTTCAAGAACTCAATGGTATTACATTGCAACTTTATTTTTATTCTATTTCATTGATGTTTTTCTTTTAAATTGTCGACTAATTGATACCATAGGATCCACAACTTCTGTTAGGGAATTGAATAATAATTTTGGATTAATTTTTGGAATAGCCATTTTATTGATTGCTTATTTGAGTTCAAAATTTGATTTTAAGTGGTTCTTTCTGTTGAAATGTATTGTAGGGTATTTTATATATACAAGTTTATCGTATTTAGTAGATGTTACTACTAACATTAATAACCCTAAATTTAAATTATGGAATTTTAAAAATAATCCGTTTCTTCAAACAAATGGATTATGGACTTTGTTTTCAATTATATTAATTTCTAGTCTTTGTTTCATTTTTAGAAAATATTACGAAAATAAAACTCATCGTGGAAGAGTTACTGTTGCAATTAATAAAGAGTTTGAATATTTACTATTAGGACAATTTTTGACTTTATTAATATTTTCGGATAGTAAAATTCCATCATTTATTTCAAAAACAACTACTTTTATAAAGATTGGGGAGAAATATAATTTAGGAAAGTATTCAGAAGCTCAATTTTGGTCTCTCTTTCCAACTACTTTTGGTTTGTTTATTTTATTAAGTTTTGTCACGTTTTTGTTTATGAAAGGTCAAAGTGATTTTATAAAAAACAAACCATCCTTCTCTTTATCTGTATTCTTTAGTGCTGTATTTGCTATAGTATTCAATTTTACTTTGCAAATTGGGATGGGAAATAGTGAAAAGTTTTTAGGTTATTCATTTCTACCAGGAGCTTTGTTATTTCAATTTATAACACTATTTCTTTTATTTATTTCAGTTTTTTTGGTAACTAATAAGGTTGTTTTAAGTACTTTAATTATTCTTTCTTTTGGTACAGTCTTTTCTATTGCTAATGCAATTAAATTTTCAATGAGGAATGAACCAGTTTTGCCAAGTGATTTATCTTGGTTGTCATCTGTTGATCAATTATTTGGTTTTGTAGATCCGTCTATTGTACTTTACAGCATTTTATGTTTAGTATTATTACCATTGCTATATATTATTTTAAGAAAACTTTTCTTTCAAGGACGAATCTTGAGAAGTTTCCTTTTTAGAATTCTGCTATTATTAACCATTATAATAGTTTATGTTAATGTTTTTGATTTATTGAGTAATAAAGAACAAAATGGTCAAGTTAGAGACGGTGTTCCGATTGTTTCACAATTAAATAACTTTCAAAATATTGTTTGGATGGGAAATACTGTTAATGCTAGATATAAATCAATTTCATATGTTTGGTTTAATCAAATGTCGACGGAAGTGGTTCCTATCCCCGAGGGATACTCTAAAGCACGGATAAATAAAATAAAAGAAAAGTATGCATCAATAGCTTCGGAATTGAATAAGACAAGAAATTCAAATATCCAAGATAATACAATTATTTATATTTTGAGTGAGAGCTTTTCAGATCCGTCACGAATTGATACTGTTAAGTTAAATAAAGATGTTATTCCGAATATAAGATCCATAAAGAATAATACAACAAGTGGTTTAATGCAATCAGATGGTTACGGGGGTGGAACTGCAAATATGGAGTTTCAAACTTTGTTTGGACTTCCATATTACAATATGTCTCAAAGTGTTGCTGTATTACATACAGAGGTATTTCCTAAGTTAATACAAAAACCATCGATAAGTAACAGTTTTAATGAGAAAGATAGGATTGCTATTCATTTTAATGATCCTAGAAATTACTCTAGAAATGTTGTATATAAAGATTTAAAATTTAATAAATTTATTACTTCTCCTGCAAAAGGGGTAGAACATGAAAAACAAGGTGCGTATTTAAGTGATCGGACTCTTTATAATACGATTCTACGAAATCTGTCAACTAATAAAAATGAAAATCAATTCTTTTCAATTATTACGATGCAGAACCATGCCCCTTGGTCTGAATCTAGTCCAGAAGATTTAACCGCTATTGGAGAAAAATTTTCAGATGAGGAGAATGCAAAATTATTAAATTATTCTAGATTGTTAACACATACGGATAGTGATACCCAATCCTTCCTGGAAAGTCTTTCTAAAATAGATAAGAAGATTACAGTGGTATTTTATGGGGATCATTTGCCAGGTCTCTATCCTGAGTCCGCCTTTAAGAATAATCCGGAGAGTCAGTATCAGACAGATTACTTCATTTGGAGTAATTTTGATGCACCGAAATTGAACTATCCTTTGGTCAATTCAAGTGATTTCTCTGCTATGGTCTTTGAACAGACCAATTCAAAAGTTTCGCCTTACTATGCTTTGTTGACAGAAGTACTGAAAAAAGCAAGTGTCGATAAAAAGGCCTTGGAAGGAGAAGCACAAGAAATTGCAGAGGATTTGAAAATGGTTGAATACGACTTGATTAGTGGGAAAGGTTACCTTTCTAAAGACTTCTTTAAAGTCCCAACCAACAAATCTAATTAAAAGGAGTGCTAGCAGGTAAAAATCTTTGTGATTTTGGCTGTCTGGCTCCCTTTTTTTTGTTTTTTATGCTAAACTATTAGATGGGGGTACGCTCATGATTAAGATATTTGGAAAGGTCCATTATCATTGGCAACCGGACTTATCTATTCTTGTGACTTATTGGTCCATTGCAGTGATTCCGGTCTTTATTGGACTGGCCTTGATGTATGAGAGCTCTAGTGTGCCAACGCTAGTTTTGTTTTCGTTCTTTTTATTTATGGCCTTGCTTGCGATTGGGGTCCATCGTTACTTCACGATCTATGAGGATGGGATCTTACGGATTATTACAGCTAATCCTTTTACTCCAATCAAGGTAAAGATTGACTCGATCGAAAAGGTCGAAGTAAATAAGAAATCGATCAAGCTCATTTTTAATGATGGTTCGCGCAGTCGGACATTCTGTATGCGAAAATGGCCGAAAAAATACTTTATCAATGCGCTTGCCTTAAATCCTTATTTTAAGGGAGAAGTAATCCTGACGGACAATTTCATCCATGTGGATTACTACGAGATGTATTATGCAAACAAATAAAAAGCCCTCTTAATCTTTTAAGAGAGCATGAGTGGGGCATTCTTTGATAGCCTCGAGAACATCGTTTGTGACAGGAACTTCCTTTTCAAGGAGGTCGTCCTCTTCAGAAGCGAATTTAACGATGCCATTGTCATGGTAATCAAATAATTCAGAATAGGTCTGACAGAGACCGCAAGCGATGCAACGATCTGGAATTAACGTAACTTTCATACTTCTATTGTAATGATTTTTACGAGAAAAAACAAGGAGGAAGTCATGGCAAAAGAACCATGGGAAGAAGATATTTACGATGATGGAGAAGAAACATTGAAAAGAACGAGTAAGTTAAATGGAATGAAGGCAGATCGTCTATTGACAATTTTAGCCATTATTTTCTTTGTAGTAGTAGTAGCGATGGTCTGCTTGTTGATTTTCCTTTCAACAGGTGGCAGCAATAAATCAAAACAAATGTCTGGTTTCTACAATGGAGAGACTAAGGTTGAACAGAAATCATCAGCCCCTGCAGCACAAACTGACCAAGCGGCTAAAGACGATAGTTCAAAAGATGAGAACTCTGAAGAAGGTACGATCACTGTTCAAGCAGGTGAAGGGGAAGCAGCGATTGCTGCGCGTGCTGGTATTTCCATTGCCCAATTGGAACAGTTAAATCCTTCTCATATGTCTACAGGATCTTGGTATGCCAATCCTGGTGATGTCGTTAAGATTCAGTAGGAGTTGAGGACAGCATGAAACAAATTCAAATTGCCATTGATGGACCGGCTTCAAGTGGAAAATCTACGGTTGCAAAGATCATTGCCAAGGATCTAGACTATACGTATCTAGATACGGGGGCTATGTATCGTGCAGCGACTTACCTAGCTTTACAAAATAATCTGACAGCCGAACAGGTAGATGACTTGTTAGCCCTTTTAGATCAATATCCAATTAGTTTTGGTCGTTCGGAAGAAGGAGAGCAACTTGTTTTTGTAGCAGACGTGGATATTACCCATCCAATTCGTGATAACCAAGTGACCAATAATGTTTCGTGGGTCGCAGCGCTTGCGCCTATCCGTGAAAAGTTGGTGGCTCTTCAGCAAGAGATTGCAGAGAAGGGTGGAATCGTCATGGACGGTCGCGATATTGGGACAGTTGTCTTGCCACATGCAGAGCTGAAGATCTTTTTGGTTGCTTCGGTTGAGGAGCGGGCAGAACGTCGCTACAAGGAAAATGTTGAAAAGGGCATCACAGCGGATCTTGAATTGTTAAAAAAAGAAATCGCTGAACGTGACTATAAGGACAGCCACCGTGCTGTGTCTCCTTTGAAACCTGCAGCAGATGCCATTCATTTTGACACAACGGGTGTTGGAATTGCAGACGTTGTGGCCTTTATTGAAGAAAAAGCAAAAAAACTTCTTGACAAAGAATAAAAAACTTGATATCATATAAAAGTTGAGAAAAGCAGAAGTGAGAACTTCTCGCCTTGTGACGCAAGTTGCCTGGCCCCTACGGATCAAGTTTCAGTAATGAAATACATCATGTAGTTCGGGCCTGTATTGCAGGTCCGTTCTTTGTTTTTCTCGAATAATAAAAAAGAGGTGAAAACCATAGCAAAGCAAGACTTATTCATCAATGATGAAATTCGTGTACGTGAAGTTCGCTTAATCGGTCTTGAAGGTGAGCAATTGGGTATCAAACCACTTAGCGAAGCGCAAGCACTTGCAGACGACGCTAATGTTGACTTGGTTCTCATTCAACCTCAAGCTAAACCTCCTGTTGCGAAAATTATGGACTACGGTAAGTTCAAATTTGAGTACCAGAAGAAGCAAAAAGAACAACGCAAAAAACAAAGCGTTGTGACCGTGAAAGAAGTTCGTTTGAGCCCAGTGATTGACAAGGGTGATTTCGATACAAAACTTCGCAATGCTCGCAAATTCCTTGAAAAAGGAAATAAAGTGAAGGTATCCATTCGCTTTAAGGGTCGTATGATTACCCACAAAGAGATTGGTGCTAAAGTTTTAGCCGACTTCGCTGAAGCGACACAAGATGTGGCGATCATCGAACAACGAGCTAAGATGGATGGACGTCAAATGTTCATGCAATTGGCGCCAGCAACTGACAAGAAATAATCTGTCAGAAAGTTAAAAAAAGGAGAAAATATCATGCCAAAACAAAAAACACACCGCGCATCAGCTAAACGTTTCAAACGTACAGGTTCTGGTGGACTTAAACGTTTCCGTGCTTACACTTCTCACCGTTTCCACGGAAAAACTAAGAAACAACGTCGTCATCTTCGTAAAGCATCTATGGTGCATGCAGGAGATTTCAAACGTATCAAAGCAATGCTTACTCGCTTGAAATAATCGCGTATTCGTAAGTAAAGAATTCTAGGAAATATTGGAGGAAATATAAATGGCACGTGTTAAAGGTGGCGTTGTATCACGCAAACGTCGTAAACGTATTCTTAAATTAGCTAAAGGTTACTATGGAGCTAAACATATCTTGTTCCGTACTGCAAAAGAACAAGTAATGAACTCTTACTACTATGCATACCGTGACCGTCGTCAAAAGAAACGTGACTTCCGTAAATTGTGGATCACACGTATCAATGCGGCAGCTCGTTTGAACGGACTTTCATACTCACAATTGATGCATGGTTTGAAATTGGCTGAGATCGAAGTTAACCGTAAAATGCTTGCTGACTTGGCTGTTAACGATGCAGCAGCTTTCACAGCTCTTGCAGATGCAGCTAAAGCAAAACTTGGTAAATAATGTTTATAATAGGCTGGGCAAAAGTTGTCCAGCCTTTGATGTATGATAGAAATAACTGTATGACGCAGTGGTTGATTGGTATCTTTATTCGCTTTTTAAGCTCTAAAGATGACCTAATCAACTGTGCGGGGGTGGGAAAACGAACTCTTTTTTACTAGTCAGAGTTCTTTCCCACTCCCTTTTTTTCTTGTTGATTTCATGCTATAATGAAAATAATCGTAACCGATATGAGGAGAGATGGAGGATATAAAGGTGACACACAATCGACTAGCATGGGATGAATATTTTGCAGCACAGGCCTTACTGATTTCGAATCGAGCGACATGTAATAGAGCGAAAGTAGGTGCTGTTCTAGTTAAGGATAATAAGGTCATTGCAACCGGGTATAATGGGTCTGTTTCTGGGACAGATCACTGTTTAGAGGATGGCTGCCTCATGGTCGAGGGACACTGTGTCCGGACGATTCATGCGGAAGTCAATGCTATTTTGCAAGGAGCTGAACGTGGAATTCCCAAAGGCTTTACAGCTTATGTGACGCATTTTCCTTGCCTCAATTGCACCAAGCAGTTGCTTCAAGTCGGTTGCAAGCGGGTAGTATATATTCATCAATACCGCATCGATGAATATGCCGAATACCTCTACCGTGAAAAAGAAGTAGAACTGGTCAATTTACCAATTGAAGAAGTGAAAAGAGCTATTGCAGAGGCTGATTTTATTTAGGGAAGATTTCCAGCCTATTTCATGATATGTTAGCAATCTAATTGGCAACCTGTCCAAATTAATGTTTATGAGATAGCATTGAATAGATGGATATCATGAAAAGAATGATGGAATCAAGAATAATGGTGTTAAAGGAAAAACATAAAAATATAAGAAAGGAAGGAGAAAGTGATGACAAACCAAGAGAAACATTTTGAGGAAAATAAAGAACATAGCAAGATCAGTGAAGATTATCCCAATTCTGTATCTGTTCAGAATCCTCCAAAAGAAAATAGCTTACATTCTATTCTTCTTTCAGTGACATTTTACTTATCCATTATCTATCTTGTATTGTTTTTCTTTTACTTTGCACCTTGGGGTGATGGTTGGGGATTTGTCGTTTTGATTTTCCTTGGTCCAAACTTATTAAGTCTTGCGATTGGAGCCTCTCTAATTCGACTAGGGATGAAGAAGGGGAATAAAAGCCTTCTCTATGCGAGTGTTGGACTCTATCTGCTGTCTATCATCTTGGCTTTTGATCCGGACTGGGAAATATTTCGAATTGCTCCCTTATGTTTAGGTATTTTGGATTTAATCGGAACACTCCTGGTTAAAGAAGAGAAAAGCTCTTAATCAAAAAATGGGTATGGTCAACTCTACTCAATAAAAAGTATTCGGGTCGATCAAAGAGATAGTTAAATCAGTTCTCCGCTCTATTTTTAAGCGCTATTATTGGAAAGAATAACTAAAAATGTTAGGAAAAAGTTATGACAGATCAACAAAAAAATCCTGAAGTAGATAAAGAAAATGAGGCATATGCTTCAGATGAAAGTCTTTTTCCGAACAATGAAATGAAGCCAGAGAAGAGAATTGGAAATTCTGTAATCCTTTCTATTGCTTTGTTCTTGGCCATTGTTTATATAGTTTTACTTTTATTAGGTCTCTTTTCAATGGGAGCGTGGGCTGGTGGCTTTTTGTACTTTTTGGGAATCCATATGATTAGCTTTGTGATTGCAACCATCCTGCTTTGGAATGGAATAGTGAATGCCAATAAAGCAACTCTTTATATAGCAGTAGCTATTTATGTTTTTTCATTTATTACTGCGGGTGATCCGGATTGGGTGATTAATCATATACCACCGCTTGTGGTAGGAGTGCTGGTATTGATTGGAACTGTATTGTTTAAAAATGAAGACTGATGATAGGGGGTAGGGTGTTCAATCCCATCTTTTTTATTTATTTAGTACTGATAACGCACTAAGAAAACGGTTACAAATTGTGTTATAATTTAAATAAATGAATCGTTAAATACTTTTCTTAGAAAGTGGAGGAGAATCTATGTCTAGAAAAAAATGGTATGGTATACTGCTAATTCTTGAAGCAATTCTTTATCTTGTTTCTTATGGTAGTAGTATAGTAGTGAACTATAGTTCCCAAAATTTAAATGGAAATACACCACTGATCACTACCTCTAGTATTTTTTCTATATGGAATGGAATGATTATTTGCTGGGTAATTTGGAGAATTATGAAGCAACGTTTAAATGTTGAAGGATTGATAGCTGTTTTTCTCCTCTCAATTACTCAACAACTTATGTTTGTTTTACCCCCTTTTTCCCCAACAGATTTGATGAACATTTCCTTTGTGCTAAATATCATTTGTTTAATATGGATTTGCTTGCTTATAAAGAATGTAGAAATGAGGGAGCTTTTAAACAATTGGAAAAGTAAAGATGGTTGGAAATCATCGATAGCTTATTTAGTACTATTTGTTGCCTCTACAAATATTTCTCCACTATTTATATTGTTTGGTATGGATAGAACGAGTGATATTTATGCTTTTACACTTCGATACAGTGTAATGGAGTTAATGCTTTTACTTCTGATTAATGTTATGATCACAAGTACAAGTGAGAAACTTCAGAAAGTCTTTTCTCTTTTGCTCATTTTATCTTCCCTTGTTGAGATAGGTATAGTATACTCTTTCATCTCTCGTATAAGCTTTTACGGTCTCTTTTATCTTCTCCTATCGATTTATATTGTTTGTCGTGTTTTTGGTTTGCTTGAGAAAGTTGCAGATGGCTGGGAGTCCAAGGTGAAAGTACAAGATCTATCATCTATTGAAACTAAACCAGAGATGGAATACCCTCAAGTAGAAGGAGACATAGATGTACACGATCAGTTGAATGCTGATATACGATCAAACAATGATGAAGAAAATTCGCCAAAAAGAATTATTCTTCAGTCGCCTTGGTTATGGAGCGCACTTATAATAGCAGTCTGTCACCTTGGTATTATGATTTTTCCTTTATTTTTAGGAAACCCCATGTATCTACTGATCTTATATATTGGTGCCATCCATTATATTTGTTTTATGATTGCGACTATATTACTTTTCATAGGTATGAGAAAAGGAAGTAAAGGACTCCTAAATGCGGCAGCTATCTTATTTGTTATTTCCATTATAGGTACGCCAGATCCTTATTGGATGGGTCCAAATATTTTATCATTTATTCTGGGAGTTTTGGTATTTATTGGAACTATATTATTTAAAAATGGAGACGGATTAAAGTAGATAGGGTTGAAAATTTTTAAAGAACTGTTATCATTTAAGTAGATGGTAGGTTTTCGAGTACCCATCGGTACGCGGACGCCTACCATTTTTGAAGATAAAAAAAGCACCGTGTGAGGGTGCTAGATCTTGCCTGCTGAACTCGTCAATTGATAGATACCCTAGAGGGTATTTTTTGTGAACTTTTTAGGAACTTTGAGGACTGTTTAAGTCAGTTTAACTGGGTATTGCATAGACCGAAAAAGCTGATTTAATGGGCTTTTTGAAAAATCATTTTCCATATCATATGTAATGTGTTATAATGAAGTGTTATATGGTCCCGATAAGGTGGTAGAAATCTTCTATCAGTACTTTGTAACTCTATAACAATATTTTTTAAGGGGGGACATTTTTATGTCAGAACGTAAACTTTTCACGTCTGAATCAGTATCTGAGGGGCATCCAGATAAGATTGCAGACCAAATTTCAGATGCTATTTTAGATGCTATTTTAGAGCAAGATCCAGAAGCTCACGTGGCTGCCGAAACAGCTGTTTATACTGGTTCCGTGCATGTCTTTGGCGAGATTTCAACGACTGCTTATGTGGATATTAATCGTGTGGTTCGTGATACCATTGCAGAGATTGGTTATACTAATACGGAATATGGATTCTCAGCTGAAACTGTAGGAGTACACCCATCTTTGGTGGAACAATCTCCTGATATTGCCCAAGGGGTTAATGAAGCCTTGGAAGTTCGTGGGAATGCAGATCAAGATCCACTTGATTTGATCGGAGCAGGAGACCAAGGTCTCATGTTTGGTTTTGCAGTGGATGAAACAGAAGAACTCATGCCATTACCGATTTCACTCAGCCACAAGTTGGTTCGTCGTTTGGCAGAGCTTCGTAAGTCTGGGGAAATTAGCTATCTTCGTCCAGATGCCAAGTCACAGGTTACTGTCGAGTACGATGAAAATGACCAGCCAGTGCGCGTGGATACAGTGGTTATTTCAACTCAACACGATCCAGATGTCAGCAATGAACAAATCCACGAAGATGTGATTAACAAGGTCATCAAGGAAGTGATTCCAGCTTCTTATCTAGATGAGGAGACCAAATTCTTCATCAACCCAACTGGTCGCTTTGTTATCGGTGGACCTCAAGGGGATTCCGGTTTGACAGGTCGTAAGATCATCGTGGATACTTATGGTGGTTATTCACGTCACGGTGGTGGGGCCTTCTCTGGTAAAGATGCCACTAAGGTAGACCGTTCTGCTTCTTATGCAGCTCGCTACATTGCCAAAAACATCGTAGCGGCAGGTCTTGCTAAGAAAGCAGAAGTGCAATTGGCTTATGCCATTGGGGTTGCTCAACCTGTCTCTGTTCGTATTGATACCTTCGGTACTGGAACAGTCGCTGAAAGTAAGCTTGAAAAAGCAGCACGTGAGCTCTTTGATCTTCGTCCTGCAGGGATTATCCAAATGCTGGATTTGAAACGTCCAATCTACCGTCAAACAGCAGCATACGGCCATATGGGACGGACAGATATCGACCTTCCATGGGAACGTTTGGACAAGGTAGAAGCCTTGAAAGAAGCTGTAAAATAATTAGTTGAAATGGAAAAGTTAGGGTCAAGTTGATCCTAGCTTTTTTTCGTTTTGAAAATTCCTACAGATGGAAAAATAGGTCGATCTGTGGTATAATAGATGCAGTATTTTGAATACGTTGTCCCTTTTATTTCCGTTACAAAAAACGATAGTAAAAGGAAAAAGACTTGAAAGAGCTAATAAATTATTAAGATGAAAAAAATTGTAATAAATGGTGGTCGCCCTCTAAAAGGAGAGGTGACCATTAGTGGTGCAAAAAATAGTGTAGTAGCCCTGATTCCGGCGACCATTCTGGCGGACGATATCGTGACCCTTGATGGGGTACCGGATATTTCCGACGTGGCGAGTCTGATTGAAATCATGACCATCATGGGGGCTAAGATCGAGCGTAAAGAAGACAGTTTGATCATTGATCCACGTGGGGTGAAGAATATGCCCATGCCATTTGGAAAGATCAATAGTTTGCGAGCTTCCTATTATTTCTATGGCAGTTTGTTAGGACGCTATGGTCAAGCAACTGTTGGGCTTCCTGGTGGGTGTGACCTTGGACCACGTCCGATTGATTTGCATTTGAAGGCCTTTGAAGCGATGGGAGCCGCTATGACCATGGATGGCTCTAGTATGAAACTTGCGACTGATGGCAAGCCTCTTCAAGGAGCTAACATTTACATGGATACTGTTAGTGTCGGTGCAACGATCAATACGATTTTGGCAGCGGTCAAAGCTGAAGGTCGGACAGTGATCGAAAATGCGGCTCGAGAACCTGAAATTATCGATGTGGTAACCTTGCTCAACAACATGGGAGCTCATATTCGTGGAGCAGGAACAGACATTATTATCATTGATGGTGTTCCACAATTGCATGGAACGAGACATCAGGTGATTCCAGATCGTATCGAAGCAGGAACCTATATTGCCCTTGCAGCTGCTATTGGGGAAGGTATTCAGATCAATAATGTCCTGTATGAGCATTTAGAGAGCTATATTGCTAAGTTAGAGGAAATGGGTGTGCGCATGACCATTTCTGAAGATAGCATCTTTGTAGAAAAGCAGACGGGCTTGAAGGCCATCCAGATCAAAACGTCTCCTTATCCTGGTTTTGCGACTGATTTGCAACAACCGATCACACCTTTGCTCTTAACGGCTGCAGGACGTGGTCGAATTGTTGATACGATTTATGAAAAACGGGTCAACCATGTGCCAGAATTGGCTAAAATGGGGGCCACCATTTCGACCTTGAACGACCACATTATCTATGAAGGGCCAAATCAACTGACAGGATCCAGTGTGAAAGCGACGGATCTTCGAGCTGGTGCGGCTTTAGTGATTGCAGGTCTCATGGCTTCTGGAACAACAGAAATTACAAATGTGGAATACATCCTTCGCGGGTATTCAGATATTATTCATAAATTGACCCAACTTGGAGCAGACATCCAGTTGGTAGAGGAATAGTGACAGAACTAGGGATCTGATAGTGGCGGCTGGATACACGAACAATGGAGTTTGAAATGAATATTTGGACGCACTTAGCTGCCTATTCACTAATTGAAACACAAAGGTTGTATTTACGACCTTTTCTCTTTGAGGATGCGGAAGATTTTTATAAGATTGCTTCGAATCCTGATAACCTACAATTTATCTTTCCTGCACAAGCCGATCTTTCTGAAACTCAATATGTACTAGCCAACTATTTCATGAAAAATCCTTTGGGGGTTTGGGCGATCTGTGATCAGGAAACCAATCAGATGATCGGTTCGATCAAGTTTGAAAAGTTGGATGAAATCAAGGGTGAGGCTGAGTTAGGCTACTTTTTACGCAAAGATTTTTGGGGAAAGGGTCTGATGACAGAAGCGGTCAAAGAGTTGGTCTATCTATCATTTGAGAAATTTCAACTGAAGGAGCTTAAGATTGTCACCCATGTTGAAAATGCAGGGAGTCAAAAGGTCGCTTTGAAGGCTGGTTTTCGTCTCTTTCGTCAATTCAAAGGGAGTGACCGCTATACGCGTAAAATGCGCGATTATTATTATGATTTCCGCCTAGGTAGAGGGGACTTCTATGAGTAAACACCAAGAGATTTTAGACTATCTCGAAAAATTACCGATTGGAAAACGGGTCAGTGTCCGCAGTATCTCCAATTTTTTGAATGTCAGTGATGGAACGGCCTATCGTGCCATTAAAGAAGCTGAAAATCAAGGAATTGTCGAAACGCGTCCTAGAAGCGGGACCATCCGTGTCAAATCGCAAAAAGCTGTACTAGAGCATTTGACCTATCGGGAAATTTTAGAAATCACCGGCTCTGAAATATTAGCAGGTGAAGAGGGACTCGAAAAAGAATTTAATAAATTTTATATTGGTGCCATGACGGAAAAGCACGTCCTAGACTATGTGTCTGAAGGGGGGCTTTTGATCGTGGGTGACCGTACTAGCATCCAACGATTGGCTCTTAAACATGACAATGCGGTCTTAGTGACAGGTGGCTTTGAAGTGAGTGAGGATGTGATTGATCTGGCCAATCAGGTACAAATCCCAGTCATCCGAACTTCACACGATACCTATACCGTCGCGACTATGATCAATAAGGCCTTGTCTAATATGCAGATCAAGACGGATATCTTGACAGTCGAGCAGGTCTATCGGCCCTTCCATGAGTACGGCTATCTTTCTGAGACGGATACGGTCCGGGATTATTTAGATTTGGTTCGAAAGAATCGCTTTAGTCGCTTTCCGGTTGTCAATCAGCACCAGATGGTAGTGGGCGTCGTAACCATGAGAGATGCTGGAGATAAGGCTCCTCAGACGACCCTTGATAAGGTGATGTCACGGACCATTTTTACCACTAATTTGTCCACCAGCATTGCGACGATTAGCCAACGGATGATCGCTGAAGATTATGAAATGATTCCTGTTGTTCGTAATAACCAGACCTTGCTGGGTGTTATTACGCGTCGAGATGTCATGGATCGGATTAGCAAGGTGCAATTTTCGAGCTTACCAACCTTCAGTGAGCAGATTGGTCAAAAGATTCAAACAGAAAACGACCATTACCAATTCACAGTGGAACCGAGTATGCTGGAGAAAAGCGGTGTTTTGGCCAATGGGGTCATGATTGAAGTGCTGATGAAGGTTGTTCGCAAGATGATGCAACACAGTGGGCGTAGCTTGATTGTCGAACAGTTGATCATCAATTTTTTACAGGCTGTGCAGGTGGATGATGTGATCCGCATTGAACCCCAACTTGTTCGGCGAACTAGACGTTCGGCCTTGGTTGATTTTAGCTTGTATTTAGATCTGCAGCTAGTCGCGAAAGCAACCATTACGATTAAGATTAATTAAACAAAAGAAATGAGGAGACAATGATTACATTAAAATCACAACGTGAAATTGAAGCCATGGATCGTGCAGGAGATTTCCTTGCCAGCATCCATATTGGATTACGTGACTTGATCAAGCCAGGGCTTGACCTATGGGAAGTTGAAGAATATGTCCGTCGTCGCTGTAAAGAAGCCAATGTCTTGCCGCTTCAGATCGGTGTAGAAGGTAGTCTCATGGACTATCCTTATGCGACTTGCTGTGGTTTGAATGACGAAGTAGCCCATGCTTTTCCACGTCACGTCATTCTCAAAGATGGGGATCTCCTCAAGGTAGACATGGTCTTGTCAGAACCACTGGATAAATCTGTTTTGGATGTATCGAAATTAGATTTTGATAATGTGGCGCAAATGAAGAAATACACTGAGTCTTATAGTGGTGGCTTGGCGGACTCTTGCTGGGCTTATGCGGTTGGAAATGTTTCCCAAGAAGTCAAAGATTTGATGGACGTGACCAAAGAATGTCTCTATAAAGGAATTGAGAAAGCAGTCGTTGGGAATCGCTTGGGAGATATTGGTGCAGCAATTCAAGAGTATGCGGAAAGCAAAGGCTATGGCGTGGTGCGTGATTTGGTCGGACACGGTGTCGGGCCTACCATGCATGAAGAACCAATGGTCCCACATTATGGTCGTGCTGGACGTGGTCTTCGCTTGCGTGAAGGGATGGTCTTGACGATTGAGCCAATGATCAATACCGGTACTTGGGAGATTGATACAGATATGGAAACTGGTTGGGCCCATAAGACCCTTGACGGTGGCCTTTCTTGTCAATACGAGCATCAATTTGTGATTACAAAAGATGGTCCAGTGATCTTGACTAGTCAAGGTGAAGAAGGAACATACTAAAACTAGAGAGGAAAGAATGGAGCTGAAGGCAAGTGTCTGGTTTCGCTCTTTGCTCTTTTTTAGTAAAATGGGGAGGTGACGAATGAAAAAGGTCCTACAAAAAGTACTGGGACAGCCATTTATAAAGGGCTTCGTGCGGTTTTATCAGAGTGCAGAGTCTGACATCACTAGCATTGCGGTGGCCTATTATTTGCTGATCTCCATTTTCCCTTTGATGCTGATTGCAGCCAATATTTTACCCTACTTTCATATTCGTCCCACTCAGATTCTTTTAAGCTTACAAAAAGTCTTGCCAGCCTCCTTATATCGAATAGTGGCACAGATGATTTCGAGTGTCTTGACCAAACCTTCGACAGGCTTACTGAGTTTCTCGATTATTTCTGCTTTGTGGATCTTCTCTCAGAGCATTGCCTACCTCCAAAAAGCCTATAACAAGAGTTATGGGGTGGAAAAGGAGCGTGGTATTATCTGGGGGCGACTCTTTAGCTTTCTGATCAGTTTTGCCTTGCAGGGCTTGTTTGGACTCTCGCTGATCCTTTCCATGTTTGGGAAAATGATCGTTCGTTATCTCTATCAGACCTTTTCATTTGATCGGACGATTTATGTGCGCTTACTGAATTTGACAGAGCCGACCATCTACCTCTTACTTTTTGTCAGTCTGGTCTTGCTCTATTACACCCTTCCAAATGTTAAAATTCCAAAATTTAGATATGTATTGCCAGGGGCGACCTTTGTTGTTGCTGTCCTGTATGCGATCTTGAATATCTTTTGGAAATATGTGGATCGTTATGTGAGTCATTTCTTAGATGCTCGTTTCTTCGGTTCGGTCGTCCTAGCGGTTATCATGTTCTGGTTCATCTTGGTGGCAAAAATCATGATTATTGGTTGTATTTTAAACGCCAGTATCCAATTTGCTAGAGAAGCTAAGTTCCAAACGCGCAGTGGAGAAATTGTCTCTAAGTTAAAATCAGAAGAAGTGGACTTTCGGCATAGAGAAGTTTCACAAAAATTAAAGCGTCGGTTACGCTTGATAAGAAAAGAAAAAACGGAATAAGGGAGAGTGGGACAGAAATCGGTCATTCGTTA